>NZ_BTGP01000001.1:0-557684 GCF_042854385.1 Erythrobacter sp. MTPC3 | reverse complement strand
CGGTGACTAAGATCTCGACTGGCTATGTCTTAGACTGGGGCGCGAAGCTGACATAGGAGTGGGATGATATTTCTCATAAGCTATGCTGCCAATCTCAAGCGGCTTGGCGAGATTTAGAAACGGTTCGTCGCAGGTGGGGGTACAGTTGGGGGTATCGCCCAGGCTAGATAGGGGAAAAATTCTTAATAACAATTACTTATATAGGAAATGCGTGTCCCTCCTCCGCTACCATTTCAACGATTGATATAACGCGATTTTCTCCAGATCGTCGCTCTAAACGTCCAAGGCGGTCGGGAAAGTCCGTTCTCCTTTAGAGCTTCCTAATGGCGGCTTACCCCAGCGCGCTACCCCTTTGATGATACGTGCTATCGAGGATCGAACTGACATCCTTGAAGGGATGGCCTGTGATTGTCGCTATCTCGGGCACGGTCCAGCCCGCTATCGCGCGCTGGGTCAGAACCTGCAGTTTGGGATGCGTTGATTAGCTTGCCAGCCTGATTCATCGTAACTCCAAAGAGTTAACTCCACTTGGATTTGATGCGATACTGAATTCCTGTGTCCTTGCGAGAGTACTTCTATAGTCTGTCGGTGGAGTATCGTGCGAGCCTATGATTAATTCGGTTCACTGGTCGCCTTGGTGAAACCGTTGATTTGGAATGGCTGCTGGAGTTTTGGGCTGATGTCCAGAAAAGCGGCAGCTTCCATCCAGTCCATTGGCAAGGATTACAATCCTGCCACCAGGCTCGAACAAGAGAATGCTCAAAGGGCATGAGGTGGCAGCTGTGGCAAAATTTGCACATGATAGATTCGAAGATCATCAAGAAATCGAAGGCTCTTCAGACCGTGGTTTTGGGCTAACGGTTGGCGGCATTCTAATCGCCATTGGATTGGTCAGATGGGCCTTTTTTGAAGCCGGTCTGACAAGCACGATTGCGTTCATGCTTCCCGGCGCACTTTTAGTCGTCTTTGCAGTGCTGCGGCCAATTCTTCTCGCCCCGCTCAACAAGTTCTGGATGAAATTGGGTTTGTTGTTGGCGAGCATCGTAAACCCCATTGTCATGGGGCTGATGTATCTTCTTTTGTTCGTGCCCATCGGGCTCGGCATGAAGCTGTTTGGCCGCGATGCTCTCCGAATGAAACGTCCAAGCGATGCTTCCACGCACTGGATCGAACGTGATCCTGCGGGGCCGCCTCCCGAAACCATGAAAAATCAATTTTGAAGGGCAGGATATGGATCTCGTCAAAGAACTTTGGGCATTTTTGAAAGCCAGAAAAAAGATATGGATGGCGCCAATCGTGGCCATCATGTTCCTGTTCGGGCTGCTTATCGTGCTAACGCAAGGCACGGCAATCACACCTTTCATCTACACAATTTTCTAAGGACTGCCGCTTCATGCGTATCCTCGGCTTGTCCGCGTTTTATCACGACAGCGCTGCTGCGCTAATCGAAGATGGAGTGATCGTCGCTGCGGCTCAGGAGGAGCGGTTCAGCCGCCGCAAACACGATCCACGCTTTCCCAGCTCAGCGGTCGAATATTGCCTATCGGAAGCGGGCTGCACGCTCGCCGGGATCGACCATGTCGTCTTTTATGAAAAACCGTTCCTGAAATTTGAGCGCCTGCTTGAATCCTATTTTGCAACGGCCCCGCGCGGTTTCAGCTCATTCCGGTTGGCGATCCCTTTGTGGATCAAGGACAAGCTTTTTCAGAAGAAGATGCTGCAAGATGAATTGCAAAAACTGTCGGGCGGGGACGCCTGGAACGCATCGCTTTTGTTTACCGAGCATCACCAGTCACATGCTGCCAGCGCATTTTATCCATCACCCTTCAAAAGCGCCGCTGTCCTGACGATGGACGGTGTTGGCGAATGGTGCACAACCTCGCTTGGTCATGGGTCAGGCAACAATTTTGAAATCCGAAAAGAGCTGCATTTCCCGCATTCTCTGGGACTGCTGTATTCCGCATTCACTTATTACACCGGTTTTCGGGTTAATTCTGGCGAATACAAAGTCATGGGGCTCGCGCCGTATGGAACCCCCCGGTATGTCCAAAAAATCCTCGATAATCTGATCCACGTAAACGAAGACGGCACGTTTCATATGGATCAGAAATACTTCAATTACACCAGTGGTTTAACGATGACGTCCAAGGCCTTTGATCGGCTGTTCGGCGGCCCGCCGCGCAAACCCGAAGATGAATTGACGCAGCGTGAAATGGATTTGGCGGCCTCTGTGCAAAAGGTCACTGAGATGATCGTTTTGCGCCTGGCAAAGTCAATTCAGGCCGACACGGGCGAGCGCAATTTGTGCCTTGCAGGCGGCGTCGCGCTCAATTGCGTGGCGAACGGCAAACTCCTGCGCGAAGGGATATTCGACAACATTTGGATTCAACCTGCGGCTGGCGACGCGGGCGGGGCGCTGGGCGCGGCTCTGTCAGCATGGCACCAGTTCCACGGTAAACCTCGCACCGTGCGCGAGGATGGCGGAGACACGATGGCAGGCTCTTATCTGGGCCCGTCGTTTGAGCAGACTGATATTGAAAGCCGTCTGCAAGCTATTGGCGCGAAATTCGACGTAATTGCTGAGCCAGATATGATTGAACGGACAGCTGACGCGCTGGCAGATGGGCATGCGGTCGGCTGGATGCAGGGGCGGATGGAATTCGGACCGCGCGCGCTGGGTGGACGATCCATATTGGGTGATCCACGCTCACCCAATATGCAGCGAACTCTCAATTTGAAGGTAAAATACCGGGAAAGTTTCCGCCCGTTTGCGCCTTCTGTGAAGCGCGAAAACGTCTCGGACTGGTTCGATCACGATAGCGACAGCCCTTATATGCTGATCGTCGGCGATGTGGCCGAAGATCGCCGGCTGGAAATGACCGATGAAGAGCAAAGCCTGTTCGGGATCGACAAGCTGAATGTTGCCCGGTCCAGTATTCCTGCAATCACTCATGTCGATTATTCCGCGCGTATCCAGACTGTCCATCACGAGACTAACCCGCGCTATTGGGATTTGCTGGACGCGTTTGAGAAACGCACCGATTGTCCGGTTGTGATCAACACAAGCTTCAATGTGCGCGGGGAACCTATCGTGTGCACTCCAGAAGATGCTTTTCGTTGCTTTATGGGGACAGGGCTTGATTATTTAGCGGTCGGCAACTGCGTGTTGACCAAAGATCAGCAGGACCCGGCCCTAGCGCAAGATTATAAGAACCAGTTCAAGCTGGACTGATGACCGCTATGACCACCAGCAAACAGGCGTCGAGCCCAGCAGCCTCCGGGGAAACACCGGCGTCGCCCAGCCGTTCTCTTGCCGCGCTGCTGTGCATTTTGCCGGCTCTCTACTTTACCGCGATAGCTGCCTATGGCCTCATAAATTTTTCGTCTTACGGCGCTGATGTTCCGCGATTTTTGCGCTACATCGCAGCACCGGGGGCGATCGCTTTGGCTTTGGTTGCAGCGGGTGTCTATTTGCCCGCACGCAAGAGCGCGAATTTGGGTCTCGCCTCATCCGCGATCCTCTTTACATTGCTGCTGGTAGAGGTGTTTCTGAACGCTCGGCTGGTGATGGCGATGTTCAGTATGGTTGGGATGCTCAGCGGGAGCACGGCTGACGGGAGTGAGGCCGCTCGGGGGCGTGACAGCATCCCGCCGATGTATTCGACCAAGCGGTTAAGCAGCGAACTTGGCGCAGAACAGTTGGACCAGGCCGTTCTTGGCGGGCTTCCCGGCAAAGAAGTCTTGCTCTGCTCGTACGATGGAAAGCCGTTGTACTACACGGCCGACCGGTATGGCTTTAACAATGACGACGCGGTTTACGCGCAACCGCTGGACGTGATGCTGGTAGGCGACTCTTTTGTTGAAGGGCATTGCCAGCCGAACCCGGACACTTTCGGCGGCCGATTGCGCGCGCTTCAACCGCAGACTGCCAGCATTGGAATGCGCTCCGGCGGGCCGCTGCTCGAACTTGCTCTTATTGGCCGATACGGTGCAGCTTTTGAGCCGGATTATGTCGTGATGGCTTTTTTTGAAGGCAATGATTGGCAGAACCTTGCGCGTGAAGCGGAAATGCCGTGGCTGAAACAAGGGCTAAACCCGGACGTTGATTTTGGTGATCCGAACCTTTCGGAGGAGCAAATTCGGCGATCTGAAGCCATCCTTAGCGAATGGTGGCAGGACGACGTTTCGGCTGGAACCGTCTTTTCAAAATCGTCATTCATAAGAAATATCTTCGCCTTGAACGAGGTTTGGGGACTTCTTGGTCTGGATTACCCACGTGTCACGCGCGATCAGCCAGTTTACGAAGATGTGCTGGCGCGGACAAAGCAAGTTACGGAAGGCTGGGGAGGGCGTTTGGCTCTCGTTTATATTCCGATGGACGCGCGCTTTCGCGGGTTATTCGATAAGTCTTTCGTTTATGACGGGCTTCGTTCTGATGTGCTGAATGCGGCGTCGCGGCAGCAGATTGATGTAATTGACCTGACCGACGTGTTTGAACAGTCGAGCGATCCGACATCGCTATATGCGCCTGATGCGCACTTCAGCTCGGAAGGCGCTGCAGTGGCCGCGGCGGCCGTGGATGGATGGATAGATTCATTGCAGAATACGGAAAAATAGACAAGCGACCTGCTGCGAACCGCGCTGGAAATCAGGACGTTTCTCTTTGAACAGGCGGATCTTGGCCCGCAATGTTCCTATCATCACGAACCAGTCGTCCGAGATCAAAGACAGAAAAGGAAGATGCTCCGATAAGTTGCAAAACAATCCCCCCAAAATGGTCTGATTACGAACGCTTATAGAATTTTAAGAATGTCATCCAAATCGGTTCCTACTCTGTCGATAACGTCCTGCCGATAATCGCTCAAAGCTCCGCGAACTGCGTGAATCGCTGATTCGTAGAGATGCAGCAAGGGTTCGCGCAAAGGGTTGGCTTGATCGACACCTTTGATCAACGCGGCGATGGCGGCAGAGGCTTTGGTTAAAGCCTCGTTTCGGACCGCGCGATTGCCCGTGCGGTTAGCAGGGCCCGCGCGGCTCAATTCGCCGATTGCTTTTTCTAGACAAACACGGGTCAGTCCGGCTCCGTCGGCGCCCTCGACCCGGGCGTCCAATTCGATCCGCCGGTATGTTTCGGATGGGTCTGAGAAACGCGCGATCATGTTAATTGTCCGGCTGCTTCCAGATCGCGATTTGCGACCGGATGAAACTTAGTGTTGAATTGGACTGCGAAATGTTGCGGTCGGCAGCGGCAAACTGTTTGACCATGCGTTCACGCAGGACTTCTTGTTGATCGGAGATTTTTGCCAGCTTTTCATCGTTCCTTTCAATCTGATCAGTGTATCGCGCAACCGATCCGGCCAGCGATCCCGGATCACCCGCAACCGACATGCTGCGGGCCAGACCGTCGATGGTCGCAAACACTCCGAAAAGCCCGGTTGTGAACATCGCAGCCGCACCATCGGGATTGGCTGAAAGCGTCTCGTTCAAACGTTCATCATTGAGCGCAAAGCTGCCGTTGCGGTTCACCGAAAGACCAAGATCACCCAGCGTGCTCGGCTCGCCAACACCCGCGTTGGGCATCACAACCACGCTGCTAAGACCCGAAAGTGCACGTTTCAGTGCGCGGGCACCCGGATCATTGCCCAGCTCACCGCCCAGCGCGGCCGCACTTGCCTGAAGTTCGCCTGTGATGTCGTTCAATGCGGCCACAAAGTCGTTCATAACGCCGCTGATCTGGCCTGAACGATCAGCAAATGAGATTGTCGTCGGCGCGCCGGGATTGGTGCCCGTCAAATCCAGCGTCAGCCCTTCGGGTAAATCAGTAATACGGTTGCTGGCGCTTCTCATCGCTATCGTGTCGAGGCTGAACAGCGCATCTTGGGCGCCCTGCCGTAACTGGCCGCTGTCGCTGGACGGGTCCCATGCCAGATACGACAAATCACCCGTTGTTGCAGAAGGTAGGGGCGCGGTGCTCTCTGCTTCGATGACAAAACCATTTTGTTCGCCATCTGCGCCTTTCAGCACCAATTGCGCGCCGTTTGTGCCATTGGCAACATAGGCTGTCACTCCTCTGTCTGCCGCGTTGATCTTACCAGCCAGCGTTTCGAGGGTGTCATCGGCAGCCACGGCGATCTCCACCGCAGGCTGCGCCGTTTCCTCTGAGAAGGTCGCACCATTTACCGCGCCAAAACGCAGCGTCAGTGTTCCCTCGCCGACGAGATCGGAACCGCTTGAATAGGCATTGAGCGCCAGCGTCTGGCTGGCGGCGAGCTGTGTCACTTCCAGATCGTAGCTGCCACTGGGGCTGGTGCCCGGGACAACCGATGGAGTTGCGACCGACGGGGCACCAATAATGGGGGCAGGTGCGAGGTCGCCGTTGCGTATCCTGTCACCCAAAGCTCCCGCCAACTGGGTCAATTGGTTACGCAGTACCGATGCCGAGGAAATCTGCGCCTCCAGCCGCTCGTTACGGGTTTCAAGCCGCTGGATTTGCGAGGCATAGCGAACCTCGGCCAGATCATTGGCGAGTTGGACCATATCCAGCCCGCTACCTGCGCCCAATCGGCTGACAACTGAAGAAACTGAACTATCCATGCTTTTTAGAACGGCACCGTGCGCGAGGTTTTAAGGCACGGAGGTTTTCCCTTTTGCGTCAAAACGCAGCGCGACAGGCACCTCGACATTTGGGCGTGGTGGATGCTCTCCGCGTTTGATGGAGTGCACGAACGCTATCAGCGCCGCGATGGCGATATACAGCTCCTCCCGCACGACTTGATGATCGCGTGTCGTGAAGTAAATCGAGCGGGCTAGCGCGGGATATTCGAGCACGGGCAGGCCGCGTTCCATCGCAAGTTCACGCATGGCCAACGCCTTTTCATCGCGTCCCTTGGCCAGCACGACCGGGGCGGGGGCGAGGGCGGGATCGTAGGTCATGGCGACTGCAAAATGGCTCGGGTTGGTCAGCAGGAACTGCGCTTCGTCCATCGCTCTCTTCACACCGCCGCGGGCAATCTCGCGCTGACGTTGGCGCTGGGCGGCGCGGTTTTCAGGCGAGCCTTCCGATTGCTTATTTTCGTCTCGCATTTCCTGATGCGTCATCTTCAGTCGGTTGGTCCGGCGCACAAACTGGATCGGCCAATCGATCATGGCGATAATCGCAAGGCCGAGCGCGAGCAACAAAACAAGCGACACCGCCGCATCCCATGCCGACGCGAGCTGAACCAGCAATTCGCCCCGCCCGAGACCAAGCAGGCCTGCCAGATTGCGGCTGCCCCACCACCATGCAATGCCGCCAAGCAGCGCGACTTTGAGCAAGCCTTTGCCAAGCTCGATCAGGCCCTGCGTGCCGAACATGCGTTTCAAACCCGAGCCAGGATTTATCCGCGATCCTTTGGGTTTGAGATTGTCGGTTTCGAAACGGCCGTCCCCGATCAGCAATTGCGATATGGCGGTTGCAACCAGGATGACTGTGCCGAAAATCAGAATGGGCGGAAGAATAGTATGCATGGCCGTCAGAAATACCGCTTCGGGTGTGAAATTTTCCAACGCACCGCGATCAAAGCGAAAACTCTGGCGCGCGACCGATTTGATAGCCTCCAGCAACCACGGGCCGCCAAATACGAGCCACGCGCCGCCGACGAAAATGGCGACCGCCGTACCAAGTTCTTTAGAGCGCAGAACGTCGCCTTTTTTGGAGGCATCGCGCTTGCGCTTTTCGGTAGGTTCGTAAGTCTTTTCGCCTGCGCCCTGCTCGCTCATCGGCTGATCAACTCGGCGGTTTGGAGAATGGCCATTTCAGACAGTTCAGCGAATTGTTCCGTCAAAATCGGCAGTGCGGCGATCAGAGCGGCGAGGCCTGCCATGACGCCTGCTGGCAGGCCCAGCGCGAACAGGTTTAGCGACGGAGCAGAACGGCTGAGAACGCCGGTGGCAAGCTGAACCAGCAGCAAAACCAGGATCACCGGTAGTGCAATCACTGCCGCTGTCAAAAACGCTAATCCGCCGAAATCTACAATCGACTTGGCCGAGGTAGCCGAGAACAAAGCATCGCCAGGCGGAAGCGCCCGGTAGCTTTCGATAACCAGCTCCAGCCAAAGCAAATGCGCGCCGAGTGCGAGGAAGATAAAGGTCAGCATCATACTGAAATACGATCCGACCACGCCGGATTGTGCGCCGCTATTGGGATCAATCGCGGTGGCAATGGCGAGGCCCATCGTGCCCGCGATCTGCTCCGCCGCGATCAGAGGCACGGCAAAGCTGATCTGCAACACAAATCCAAGCGCAAAACCGATCACGGCTTCCTGTAAGAGAGCAATAATCCCGCCTACCGAAAGCAGGTCAGGCATGGGCGGCAGCGGCACCCATGTGTGGATGAAGAACGCAATCGCCACGCCCAGAAACGCGCGCAATTGTGCTGGCACACCCATCGCGCCGAATAGCGGAGCAGCCATCATCGCCGCGCCGCAGCGGACGGACAGGAACAGCAGCGTCCACAGCTCCTGCTCTACCGCGCCAAATCCGAGGATTGCGAAATTCACCGCGCGATCATGCCGATCTGCTCGAAGATCTCGCCAAGGAAATCGCTGAGGATCATCATCATCGGACCGCCCATGAACACGAGCACAACCGCGATTACGGCCAGTTTTGGCACAAATGTGAGGGTCTGCTCATTTACCGAAGTCGCAGCTTGGATAATTCCGACCACCAGACCTACGGCAAGCGCGGCCAGCAGGATTGGGCCAGCGACCAGTGCGGTTGTCCAGAGCATTCGGTCGGTCAGGGCGAGCAGGGATGCGTCATCGTTCATGAAATTTCCCTCGAGTCAGGCAAAGCTAAGCGCGAGGGAGCCCATCAGCAGGGCCCAGCCATCGACCAGCACGAACAGCAGCAATTTGAACGGCAACGACACGATCGTCGGGCTGAGCATCATCATGCCAAGTGACATCAGGATGCTGGCCACCACAAGGTCGATCACAAGGAACGGCAGGAACAGCATAAATCCGATTTGGAACGCCGTTTGCAGTTCGCTGGTGACGAATGACGGCAGCAGGATCGAGAGCGGAATATCCTGAGGGGAATTGAACGCGCTGACCCCGGCAATATCGGCAAACATCGCAAGATTGGCCTCGCGCGTCTGGCGCAGCATGAAACTGTGAAATTGATCGCCAGCAATCGTGATGCCTTGCTCTGCGCCAATAGTCCCTGCGGCGTAGGGGATGATGGCGGCGGTGTTCACATCGGCCAAAGTGGGCGCCATGATAAAGAAGGACAGAAACAACGATAGGCCGACTAGAACCTGATTGGGCGGGCTTTGTTGCAGGCCGAGCGCCTGACGTAGAATCGACAGCACAATCAAAATTCGGGTGAAACTGGTCATCATCAGAACCAGCGCGGGCAGCATCGTCAGCAAGCCCATGAGCAGCAAGATTTGCAAAGACAGCGATAGCGGCTGGTCTTCGCCGCCCGCCGCATCGCTAAAGGCACGCTCTACCGCATCGCCCAGACCCGGCTGCGCCTGTGCAGTATCGGGTAAGAGCATCGCTACGGCGGTCAGAGCGGCGATTGCCGCGACCAGAAACGGGCGCCGGATCATGGTCTGTTCTCCAGCTCAATAGGCGCAGGTTTTGGCATCGGCGCGGCGACTTCGCCCAGGCGGGTGAGGCCCTGTTTTGTGCATCCGAGCAGGATTTCCCGGCCGCGAAATTCAATCACAGCGACCCGCATGCCGGGGCCGAGGAAACACGTTTCCACCAGCCGGATGGACCGCTGATTGCTTTCGCCTCTGGAAAGGCGCTGCTGCATCATCTTTGTCAGTTTTAAGCTACCCCAGATCAGCAGACCAAGGATCGGCAACAGCAAAGCCATTTTGGCAAGATACCAAATCATCAGGTTGCCTTCGCGCCGGGTTCGGCAGCCGTTGCGGGAGCCGCTTTAGATGCTTTTGGGGATGAAGCCTCTGCGCTTTCCTGCGCTGGCCACGCGATGGCTCCTGCGCTGTCAGCGTCGGACAACAGCTCCACAATGCGCAAAGCGAACTTGTTGCCCTGCGTCGTGACCTCGGCCTTGGCGATTTGGCGTCCATTGACCATCACATCGAGCAGCTCATCCGTTAGCCGGTCGAGCGGTACGACGCTGTCTTCGCCAAGAGCCAGAACATCGCGCAAGAGCATTTGTGTGCGGCCAAGTTCGACGCTCACACAGACCGTTACATTGCCGAGTATCTGAAAGGTGTTGGGTTGCGTAGTCATTATCCGGTTACCTTCGATCATGAAATGTCTGAGAGGCGCAGCGCGATCCGTTCATCGATCGTGCCAATGGCCCCGTGCGCGATGGTCTCGTCGCCCAGCCGCAGCGGTATTTTCCGTGCAGGGGCGATGGGCAGAACGTCGCCCGGAGACAGATTGGTAAGACGAGAAAGGGGCATTTGCATCTCTGCCAGCACCGCATGGAGCGGCAGCGGAATATCGCAGAAAGGGGCGCTGCCTGAAGTAACTTCCGGCTCTGCTTTAGGGGCGGGGCTTCCCGCACAGATCGCACCTGCACAAAGGAGTTTGAGATCGCTATCCACCAAAGCCAGCCGCATGCTCCAAGGCTCTGTGCCTTCCTGTTCGGCTTTGATTGTCCATGAGACACAGCTGTCTGTGTGTGCGAATGGCGGATGGCGTCTGAGATCGACGTTATGTTCGACAGAAATGGCGGCGTTTTGCATCTCTGCCGCTGCACACAGCGCCTGACCTGCCGCATCAGCCACTCGCTTCAGTGCAATCGCAGCTGACATGGGCAGGCTTTCCGGAACGCTACCTTCCAGATCACCGTCGCCGCCAAACAGCCGGTCTGTCAGAGAAACGCTGGTGGGCAGGTCAATCGACAACAGCGCGCCCGGCAGCCCGGTATCGGAGGTAATGATATAATTCGCATGGTTCGTATTGACTGCCTGCAATACGGTTTTCCCCGTAAGAGGTTTGCCGGGTTCGGATGAAATGCGCAGCCGTTTGCCAATCAACAACGATTGCATGCGATCCGGTAGCGCCCGGCAAACTGCGGCGATGAAATCTTGCGCCTCTTCGCCATCGTCGCCTTGCTTTTGCGCAAAGGCCAACAGTTCGGCGCAATGCTGCGCAGCGGGCCGTTCGGCCGTAAATTCCTGATCGCTTTTCATTGGATCAGAAATGTCTGGAAGTGGACAGCATCGACGCCGCCGAAGCCTTCTTGCTCGGTCAGCACTTCATTGATGGCTTTAGCCAGATTGTCCTTCAGCCGTTTCTTGCCCTCGACGGTGTAGACATCGTCTTCCGGCGTTGAAGCGAGAACCACAAGTATCGCCGATCGCACCGCAAGTTCATGCGCTTCGAGCCATTGGATGACGCGACCGTCATGGCGGGTCGAGGCGGCGAGGCTTAACTGGATCAGGCCCGACGAATCCTTGAGGTTGGATGTGAAGCTCTGCTCAAAATTGTAATAGAGTGTGCGGTAATCGCTTCCGCCTTCGCCGTGCACTATGCCAGCGCCGGAGCCTTTGTCGTCGGATGGAGGCGCGTAAGGATCATCCTCTCCCTTTGCGACGAGTTTCGGCAGATCTGGATCTGCTTTTTCCTCAGCCGATCCGATCAGGCCCGCCGCAAATGCGCCATAGGTGCCCCCTGACCCCAGGCCGAGTAGCACGACAGCGGCGATCAAAATCTTGACCTTCCCGCCTTTGGGTTTTGCATCTTCGGTTTCTTCTGGTTTCGATTTTGCCATGTTTCAAAAGTCCGTTTTGTTTCTATGCCAAGTCAGGCGAACGTGCCGCGCTCACTTGGAGACTGGGGATGTTGTTCGTGATGTGGTTGATCGATCATCCCGTCCTGGCTGCGGCGCGGATCGGACTGTTGTTCTTGCTCACCGCGTTCTCCACGTCCGCCGTGTTCGCCGTGTTCGCCATTATGCGACCATGGTCCGTCGCGCCCATGCCCAGAGGTTTGGGATTGTTCAGTTTGCGATGCATTCTGCACGTGCTGTACTGCTTGCGCCCGCTCGGCGAGGGCGGCTTGCGCGGCGGGTGCAAAGCCGGGATCGCGGCTGCTCACCACCGCCTTCACGTCCGCATCCGATCGGTCGATATGCAGCGCAACAGCACCGAATTCTGCATGCCTCAGGATCATATCGCCGCGCGCAGCCCGGCCGTTTTCACGTGCCTGCACAAGATTGTCGATCAGGGTTTCCAATGGCCGCGCCGTGTCGATCAACGCGGAGGTGGGGGATGCTGGGGAAGGGGAGTTGGGTGCCGGCGTTGAAGCTGTCAGCGCGATTTCCACGGAATGATGAGGCGCGCTTTCGGCGCGGGCAGGGGCAATTGGGGCCGGTTCTGCTGCACGTGAGCTTGCTGCTGCGTTCGCTTGCGCCAGCTGCTTTGCCGCTTCCGGCATGGCTCGCTGCTGCGTTGATTGATCGCTTGGCATGACGAACCTTGGGGTCGCGGCGGCGTTCGTGCTGTTTTGCGCTTCGGAAGGCTCTGCGGCATTCAGGGGTGAGGGTACGGCAATCTCGTTACTTTGCGGCGCGGCGGTTTTGAGCACGGCAGCCGCTTCGGTAGATGCAGCCCCGCTTGCAAATTTTTGCGGAAAGTTTCTTGCAGGTTTGTGAGCGTCAGGATGGCGATTTTCGGGTCCGGGACGCGCATTGAACTGGAGGTCCGGTTTGGCTGGATCAGGCGATTGCTCGCTCGGTATCGTAACCGTGGTTTCAGGCGCTTGGCGGGCATCCTGAAATACCGGCAATCCGTCCATCAACGCGGGCGGCAAGGATTTGCCGCTTAGCTCAATGAGTGCGGCACGATCCGGCAAAAGACTGCCGTCTGGTCCAACGGGAACGGGCGAGCCAAGCGGATCAGGCTGTGCTTCGCCGCTTGGTTCTTCACCCTCCGCATCGCTTAAAAGCATTGAGAAAAACGATTTTGTATCGATATCTTGGGGTAAAATTGATGCAGCCTCTCCGGAATTGGGAGGTATCGGGCCGCGCGCTCCATCAAGTGCAAAAATGTTCAAGGTTATTCCCCGGTTTGGCCAGTTGCGGTGTCTTCTTCGTTCTGCAACCTTCGTGCCAAACTAGTGGCTGTGGAGGCTATGCGTTGCTCCGCTTTGGAAATGGCAAGCACTCGTGCTTCGCGATATCGTTGGCTGGCGGTCTCAAGGCTGCGATTGGCCTGAGCAAAATTGTCGGTTGCCGCTTCGGTGGCTGCGCGGGCTTGATCGCCCATTGCCTCTGCAGAGCGCGCAAGCGCCGCAATCTGGCTGCCGAAGTGGGCGCGGGCGGCCAGATCATCGGCGGTCATCTGATGGTTCAGCGCCGAATAATCGGAAGCCATCGTTTCGCTGCGCTTCGCAAGATTGGTTAGCCTGCGATCTTCACTCTGCGCGCCAGCAAGGGCCGCCAACGCCAGACGGCGCTGGACCGTGCGAAGACGCTTCAACCGGCCAAACATGGCAAGCTTCGCCTGATCAACCATGATCGCCCATCAGCTCCAAAAGCGATGCAATAGAGGGTCCAAGCCCGATCACGTCATCGGCGTCTTGCCGCAAAAATGCATCAAGATGCGGCTTGAGCGCCATTGCGGTATCGAGCTGGGGATCGGCACCCTCGCGGTAGGCTCCCATCAGCACCAGATCGCGATTGGCCTGATAGTTCGAGATAAGCGAGCGCAGTGCGCGCGCCGCTGTCCGGTGTTCCGGCGCGATCAACGGGTCCATGACGCGGCTGAGCGAGGCGGGAACGTCAATCGCGGGAAAGTGCCCCTGCTGCGCGAGATCGCGGGACAGCACGATATGCCCGTCTAGAATTGCACGCGCGGTATCGACGACCGGATCATCCTGATCATCACCATCGGCCAGCACAGTGTAGAGCCCGGTGATAGCGCCGCCGCTGGTGGCCGAATTGCCTGCGCGCTCAACCAGCCGCGTGATCGCGGCGAGCGCGGACGGGGGATAACCGCGCGCTGCGCCGGGCTCACCCAACAAAAAGCCAATCTCTCGGGCCGCATGGGCAACACGTGTCAAGCTGTCCATGATGAGCAGCACACGCCGCCCCCGGTTGCGGAAATATTCTGCGATTGCGCAGGCGAACTGCGCACCGCGTAGCCGCAAATTGGGCGCATTGTCGGCAGGAACCGCAATCAGGACAGTGCGCTCCGCATCTGGCCCGTGCATATGGCGGCGCACGAAATCGGAAACCTCGCGGGCGCGCTCTCCGATCAGGGCGATGACTTTGACATCGGCCTGCGATCCGCCTGCGATCATATCAATCAGCACGGATTTACCGACGCCAGAACCGGCGAGAATACCGAGCCTCTGCCCGATACCCATCGTGGTCAGCGCGTTCATTGCCCGCACACCGCAATCAAATGGTTCAGCGACAGAGCTACGCTCAAGCGCGAGCTCCCGCCGTCCGCCAAGCGGCCAGAATGTATTGCAACGCGGCCTCGCTTTGCCGTCAATCGGACGCCCGCTGCCATCCAGAGCGCGCCCCAGCAGAGCGTCTCCCAGATGTACCATGCCCGGTTCACCCGTTGCGCGCACCTTTGCGCCCGGATGGAGCAGGACTGTATCGCCGAGCAGCATCATAATGCTGCGCCCGGCGCGAAAACCGATAATTTCGGCGGTGCATTCGGCGTCTTCGCCAGCTTCTCCACTATCGGCTTCGATCCGGCACAGGGTGCCAATCGGCGCGGGCAATCCGGACACTTCGATCAGGCCGCCGTCGCATGAAATGACGCGGCCAAATCGCACAGGATCAATGTTGATCCGCGCGTTTTCCATTTTGCGCAACTCGTGTTCGAGCAGTCCCATCATGGTCGGAGGGCCTGAATAATGGCGCTGCGCCATGTATCGGGGCCGTCGCGGACCAATCCATCCGGCCCTTCCAATCGTAATGCCCCGCGTTTCAGATCGGCATCAGGCTCAATTGCCCATTGGGCTGCAAATGTTTCGTCTAGTAAATCAATGTCATCAGGGTTCAGGTGAAGACGGCATTTTGCTGGTGCTTCTGCGAGCATTGCGACGGCCTCAGCGCATCTTTGTTCCAGCGCGGCGCGCTCAATCAAATGCGGTTCGATTACCTGCGTGCAAAGGCGCACGACCATTTCGGCCAGCTGCTGCCGCAACACATCTTGCGCGGCTTCATCTAACTGCGTGAAGGCCAACGAAAGCACCTGCCTATCGCGGTTTTGCTGTTGCTGTTCTTCGTTTGCTGCAACGCGGCCAGCCGCTTCGCCCCGCGAGAATGCGTCTGCAATCGCATCCGCTTGTGTTTCTGCGGGGTTTGGCACGGTTTGCTGCGTGGAAGGGAAATGAGGCAAGCCGGAGTGGGGGATGAAACCCTGGCTTGCCTCAAGGTTGCCAATCCAATCGGGGATTGGCGGGGGTGCGGTTTCGGCGGAGAGGTCAGACAAATTCGCCATCGCTCGCCCCGATTGAAATTTCGCCATCATCCGCTAGCTTGCGGGCGAGATCGATGATTGTTTTTTGGGCGTCCGTTACATCGCTGCGGCGCAGTTTCGGCAGAAGTTCGATCTCGTCGCGGACACCATCGGCGGCGCGGCTCGACATGGCGGCAAAGAAGGGTTCCTGCCCTTCCTCATCCAGTCCTTTAAGCGCGGTGACGAGATGCTGGTTATCGACGTCTCGAAGTAGGCGGGCCATGTCCTTGGCATCCAGTTCGAGCAGCATTTCAAACGTGAACATTTCCGCTTCGATAGCGCGCGCAAGGTCCGCATCGCGTTTCTCAATTGCGGGCAGGACTTGCTGACCCACATCGGGGGCGGCGAGATTAATAAGATTGGCGGCCTCGCGCGCGCCTCCCAGAGTAAGCGCGGCGGTACCAAACCGGTTGGCAATACGTTCGGCGAGCAGTTGGTCGAGCATACTGACAGTATCGCTAGAGATTTGGCCCATGCGCGCGATCCGTTCAACCACGCGTGGACGGACTTCCTCGCCAAGGCTTGCGAGAATTTGCGCGGCGGTTTCAGCCTCCAGCATCAACAGCAGGATGGCGATTACCTGAGGTTGTTCTTCCTCAATCAGGCTGAACAGGATGGCGGGAGACAACCAGCGGGCGATTTCGATACTGCGCGGCATGGCATCGGGCGCGATGCGCTGCATCAGGCTTTCGCCTTTCACAGGGCCAACCGCTTGCGAAATCAGCGCGCTGACCCTTTGCTGCCGATCATCCAAAGGCAGACCTTCGATTTCTGCCTCCGCGACAAAGCCGGCGATCGCATCGGCGACCTTGCCCGGAGCAATCTCGCCAAGCGCGCACATCGTTGTTCCCACCAGCTGCAGTTCGTCCGGCTGCAACTGCCCAAGTAAGCCCGCGGCTTCCTGATCTTCGAGCAGCATCAGGAAAACGGCGGCGCATTCTGCCGTAGTGAGCGGGGAATAGCTGGTCATCGCGCGCCGCCGTTTTGGGGGCTGATTAGCATACGTTGAAGCGCAGAAACGGCGCGGTCAGGCTGTTCTGTCGCCAATCGGCGGGCGAGCGCGACCTGTTCTCTCAGATTCTCCGGCGCGGCCAGCTGGGCCTGTGATCCAGCCACCGGCGCTGCGATGATTTCGCCTGTTTCAGGATCGAGGTCTTGCTCCGCTTCGTCAGCTGCACCTTCTGAAGCGCCCTTCTTATCGCCGCGCAGGATCGCAAGCAGCGGTCTTACGCCCAACAGCAAGACCAGCAGCAAGGCGATCAGACCGCCGCCATATCGAAGCGCCATCGAAAACCAGCGCGTTTCGTAGAACGGTAGATCCGCGATTACCGCAGGCGGGAAAGCGCCAACCAAAACAGTGACAGTGTCACCGCGATCAGGATCCGCGCCGACGGCGGTTTCAATCAATTGCTGTAGCTTCGCTTCATCGGCGGGCGCGATTTTTTGCAAAGCTTCTTCGCTGACGGCAACTGCGACAGATAGCCGCGCAATGCCGCCGGGCCGTGTGCTGGTAACGGCGACTTCGCGGCCCAGCGCGTAACTACGCTGCGCGCTGCTTTCTGTGTCGCTGGCTTCGTTGGCTTGCTCAGCCTCTCCACCCGCTGGCGCCTCGTTGACAAGCTCGGCAGGCTCCGGGGGAGTGTTGGCGAGCACACCTGGAACGCCGCCAACCTGCTGACCGGCCCCGCGCACCGAAAGCGTTTCCGCCTCGTTACGCAGTGCTCCTTCTTTGTCGTAGCTTTCCCGCGCCGAAGTGCTTTCCTGCATATCGAGTGCAACCTGAACTTCGGTCGAGAAATTGCCCGCGCCCAGCATCGGGATAAGCAGCTTACTTAATTGATCCCGGAATTTGCCTTCAAACTCGCGCTGCAATGTCAGCCCGCTACCGTCATCTTTGCCGGTTTCCGAAAGCAATTGCCCGTTTTGGTCGACCACGCGGACATCCGCAGATGACAAGTCGGGCACAGACCCCGCCACCAGGTTCACGATGGCATCAACCTGACTTTTGTCGAGATTGTGACCCCGCGCGAGCCGCAGCATGACCGATGCACTCGGCGCCGAATTTTCGCGCACAAACACGCTGCGTTCTGGCGTGGCCAGATGCACGCGCACAGCTTCTATTCCATCAATTTCGGCAATCGTCGTGGTCAGTTCGCGTTCGCGCGCGAGACGCATACGCTCCCCTTCCAAGGTGCGGCTTGCGCCGAGCGGAATATTGTTCAGCATATCGCTGCCGGTTTCAGGAACGGCCAACGCGCCATTGCTCGCGACCAGCATGCGGGCGCGGTAAAGATCATCTTCCGCCACCATCAAGGTGCCGGTCGCGCCGTCAATGTCGAATGACACACCGCCCGTTTCGAGAGTTTCGACCACTTGCGCGCGCTCGCCGTCGGAAAGCGATGAATACAAAACTCGCTGAGGTCCGGATGATAGGCCAAGATAAAGCGCGCCCGCCAGACCAATCGCGCCAAGCCCCGCCAGCGCGGGCAAGCTTTTGCGCAGCGCGGGTTGATCTATAAATGCACCAAATTTGCCGCCCAGACCGCCATCGGTCAGACGCTCCAGCGTGGGTCCGGATTTTATGGGCAAATCAGAAGTTTGGGCTTCGGCCATTTATCAGGCCCCCATCCGCATGATGTCTTGGTAGGCTGACAGCAGCTTGTTGCGGACTTGCAAGGTTGCCTCGAACGCGACGCCTGATTCCTGACGCGCGAGCATCACCTGAGCGATATCGGTCACTTCACCGCGTTCATAAGCGGCGGCGAGTTCGCTTGAACGGGACTGCGCGGCGTTCACCTCTTGAACGGCGGATTTGAGCGTCCCGGCAAAGTCCGGCTGTCCGGCCTGCGCCGGTTTGGCTGCTGCGCCGCCGTCCGGCGTGCGAAGCGATTTGAGCGTGTCGCTGCGATCCAGTATCTGCTGACGCAGTGCAATGATGTCCTGCACGCCTGCACCTGATCCTACGGGGTTCATGATGCGGCCCCAGCAACGGCCAGACCGGCATCGCGCATATCAGCGAGGCGATAGCGCAATGTGCGTTCCGAAATGCCCAGCTTGCGCGCGGTCGCGCCGCGCTTGCCGCCGCATTCATCCAGGGTGCGCAGGATCGCATTCGCTTCGCTGCGAAAAGCAATATCTGACAGGCTTTTGTCGTCTGCGATCAGCGTTTCCGCGTGCTCAACCATCCGCGCAGGCCGATCAAACCGGATATGCTCCGCCTCAATCGAAGGCGCATCACCGGCGAGCAGGATGGCGCGGCGCATGACATTTTCCAGCTCGCGCACATTGCCGGGCCACGGATGGCGCTTCAGCTGAGCAAGAGCATCGGATGCGATCCAGCGTGGACCCCGATCCGCCTCGCTGTGGCGCAGCAACATGCCAAACGCCAGCGGCGCAATATCTCCGGGCCGCTCCCGCAAAGCCCGCAGCGTCAGTGGGAAGACATTCAGCCTGTAATACAAATCTTCGCGGAAACGGCCCTGTTCAACTTCGTGCGGCAGTTCGCGGTTGGTGCAGGCGATAATGCGCACATCAACCGGAACAGGTTTGGTCGCGCCCAGAGGCACCACTTCGCCTTCCTGCAGGGCGCGTAGCAATTTCGATTGGAGCGCGATTGGCATTTCACCGATCTCGTCGAGCAGCAGCGTGCCCCCGTCGGCTGCACGGAAGAACCCCTCATGCGCTTCGCTCGCTCCGGTGAACGCGCCTTTGCGGTGGCCGAATAACAGGGCCTCCAGCATGGCTTCGGGCATGGCTGCGCAATTGACAGCGATAAACGGTCCGCTGCAGCGCGGGCTGGTGTTGTGCAGGTAGCGTGCGAGAACTTCTTTGCCAGTGCCCGTCGGCCCCTCAACCAGAACCGGGATCGTGCTGGCTGCAACTTGCTCTGCCAGCGCGAGCAGCGCGAGTGTTTCGTTATCGCCGGCAATCGGCATTCCGGCTGCGGCAGAGCTAGCCAGCAAAGCTGCGCTCGCTGACGCGAGATCATCGAGATTGTATGTGAGATGCACCTTGGCTGGGCCCATCCGTGTCAAAGCAGGTGTGTCGGCCTGCGCAGCAATCACAACGCGGTCATCGCGGCGGTGCGGCACATCGCCTTCGTCTGCATCGATCCAGTGCAATCCGCCTGTTTTCGCCGGGTTCGCCATGACAGGCGCGACCCTATTGAAAAGCAGTGCATGTTTTTTTTGCGCATTCTGAGTTGTAAAATGCTGGCTCATCAGTGCCCCCTGTTAACCACAAGTCGTGGGGAGCGAGATCGGCCTTCAACGTCTAAAGCTGCGGTAATTTAAGCCTTCGTATGAATACCTAACCCCTGATCCGGCTTCGGCCCCGATTGCCGCTTAAACATTTTGGCGAGCCCCCGTTCTGGTTTGTGGCAGCCGCAACTCGAAACGGGCTGCGGTAACAATTCAGGAGACCACACATGACTGTAATCAACACCAATATCAGCGCCCTCAAAGCAGCGAACGCATCGGGTGAAGCCAACCGTATGATGGGCGTCGCGATGGAGCGCCTTTCCACTGGTCAGCGCATCAACGGCGCAAAAGACGACGCGGCAGGCCTCGCCATTGCGACCACCATGACAAGCGACATCCGCGCGATGAACCAAGGCATTCGCAACTCGAATGATGGCATCGCTCTTGCGCAGACAGCAGAGGGCGCTTTGGACGAGGTTACCAACATGCTGCAGCGCGTGCGTGAACTGGCGGTGCAATCACGCACCGGCACTTATGATGCGACCGACCGCGGATATATGGATGCGGAAGTTGACGAGCTGCAGGCGCAGATTGGCGATATTCTCGCGAACACCGAATTTAATGGCGTCACTCTGTTCAGCACCACGGCTGGCACCGACGTTACAGTCGACATCGCTACCAGCGCGACCGAAACCGTCACGCTCACCAGCTCTGCCATTGATGGCACAAATATCAGCGCGACTGCGCTCGATGTGAACACGGCGGCGCTTGCAACGACCACCATTACGAACGTCGACAGCGCGCTGGATGAAGTGAGCGCAACCCGCGCCTCGCTCGGTGCCGGTCAGAACCGCCTCGAATCCGCGATCAGCAACCTGACCACGAATTCGACCAACCTGTCTGACGCTCGGTCGCGCATTATGGACACGGACTACTCGGCCGAGACTACCGCTCTCGCCAAGTCCCAGATCCTGAGCCAGGCATCCACCGCGATGCTGGCACAGGCCAACCAGAGCAGCCAGAACGTACTCTCACTGCTGCGTTAAAACGCAATTCTCCTTAACTGGAGACCTCCGAGGCCCGGTATCCCTGAAAAGGGATGCCGGGTTTTGTGGTTTAGGCGAAGCTTCCATGTCTGCTTGTATTTGGTGGAGCCGCCCGGGAAGCGTCAGCAGCGGCGGCGCGTGCCGACTGCTTGGCCGAGACACGACATGGCCTCGTTTCAGCCATCAAGTGCCTGATCGTGGCCGCCGGCGGTACGGGCTCGTAGGACAGCTTCAACGCTCCCTAGGCCGTGTCAGAACGCTGTAATTGGAATGACTTCAATCGGAAATTGGCCCTTACCAACGGGAAGACCGCAATTGGGGTGGATTCCAGAAGGTCGGCTATGGCGCGATCGTAGCTCAGCCCGCAACTGAAGAGGCGAGCTGGATCATCGATAGCTTCTCATCGACTACGTCGGCGTAGCCAAGTTCCTCCCTGATCTTCGATGTTTTCACCGCGTATTGCTGTTGGTATTCGAAAGGTGGTGGAATTGCCTCGCCCGGCTGTCTCTTGGGTAACCATGAAAGCCGTTCACCCATTGTTGGCGTATTTGCCTCGCCAACATTGAAGATGGAGCAACGCGCGCCGGGATGTCGTGCGGCCAATGTGATCGCTGCTGCAACATTCTCCACATGACCGTGCGTCCACCGCCATTCTGGGTTGGCTCTAAAGCCATAAACAGTCGAAAGATCGCTGTTGTCTTCCGGGCCATAGACCTTCGGTAAGCGCAAGATAGTCCAATCGAGATCAGTCGCTGCCCGAATGGCTTGTTCTGCCAAAATCTTTTCGTAATTGTGCGCCCACGCGCCCAGCATCTCCTCGTATCCCCGGTAGGGAAACATGATCGTCCTAAGCGCCGATGCTTCGGTCAGTGGCATCGGTTCAACGGGGCCCGGCTCTCGTTTGGTCAGACGACCATAGGCAAGATATACGTCGGCACTCGAGACCATCACAAGTCTGCCCGCCCGACCGGCAAAGTGCGCGGCTGCAGCCCTCCCGTCAGCCTCACCCATCGCGACCATATGCACCACTACGTCCCAATCGGTCTGGAGCGAAGCGGGAAATTTCGTGATGGGATACGCTGCAAGAGGATCGGTGAAGTGTGTTACATCCGGCAATAATGGATTTGCGGTTTTGCCGCGATGAAAGACTGTGACTTCGGCTCCAGCTTCATTAAGTGCCCGAACCACATGGGCACCGATGAAGCGAGTTCCACCAATGACCAGAGCTTTCATCGATCTCTTACCCTTTTCTTGGGATTTACGTTGCCGCAATTAGGGGTCAAGTACAACCAATGCGGCACGTTTGCGACCATACTGCGAGCGACCGCAATTGGGTCGCCTGCTGACAGTCGACAATCAGGGGAATGAACCAGCGAGGGGGACCTTTTTTCCGATATCCTAAATCCCCCAATCCCCTAATCCAAAATCAACACCGAAATGCGCCGGTTCCTGGGATCGGCCGGGTTGTCTTTTACCAGCAATTCCCTGTCCGCTACGCCCTCGATGCGGGCAAAGCGTAGCTCGGGTAGGCCTTGGCGCATCAGCTCCTGGCGGGTGGCTTCGGCGCGGCCTGCGCTTAGCGACCAGTTGTTTGCCTTCACGCCCGGTTTCCATTTCAGCGCATCGGTATGCCCGCGCACGATTAGCGCGGCGCCGTTTGTGGGGCCACCCGATCCCAGCGTCTCGGCGATAACTCCGATCAGCTCACGCGCCTCGGGGACGAGTACGGTTGTGCCCAGCGCGAACATCGAAAAATCGGCATCATCGACCAGATCAATCCTGACACCCTCCGGCGTGCGCATCACGCGGACCTGCCGGATGAGTTTGCGCAGCCGCTCTTTCTCTTGCAGTTTCCGCTCGATCATTTCCTTCATCGCCCGCCTGCGCGCTTCGGCCTGAGCGGCCTTTTCCGCAGCGGACGGCGCGCCGTCTTTATGCGCGCCTCCGGTGGCGGAGCGCGGGATGGTGATGGCCTGATTTCCGGTTTGTCCGGCGGCGTTGGGGTAATTGTCCGCATCCACGATGGACGACCCGCCCAGCATTCCGTCCGACCCGGCGCTTTGTTCTTTCAATTTGACGAGGGTCGGCGTGAAGTAATCGGCGAGGCCTTTGCGCTGGTCCTCTGTAGTCGCGCCAAGCAGCCACAAGAGCAGGAAGAACGCCATCATCGCGGTGACGAAATCGGCATAGGCGACCTTCCAAGCTCCGCCATGGTGGCCGGCTTCCTGTATGGTAATTTTCTTCACGATAATCGGTGCCAAGGCGGCGGGCGGGGCGTCTTGATCGGCGGTGGGTACAGGCGCGGTCGCCATCTTATTTGCCCCGCATCATATCGAGCATTTCGGTCAGCTTGGGCCGGTGCGCAGGCGGCAATCCGCTGCGCGCAGCCTCCAGCACGAGCGGCTGGGGATAGCCGTGGAGGCTCGCGATGATGACCTGTTTGATTGAGTGGAAAATCTGCGCGTCGTGCGCATTGACCTGTTTCAGCCGCCCCGCCATCGGGCCGACCAAACCATAGGCCAGCAGCACGCCCAAAAACGTGCCCACCAGCGCTGCGCCGATCATCTTGCCCAGCACTTCGGGCGGTTCATTGATCGAACCCATCGTCTTGATCACTCCCAAGACGGCGGCCACGATCCCAAGTGCGGGCAGGCCATCAGACAAGGTCTGAAGCGCATGGGCAGGCTCATCCATTTCATGCAACTGCGCTTTGATAGCGCTGTCCATGACATCCTCGACCGCGTGGGTTTCCAATGTGCCGCTGGAGACGACCATCAGGGTCAATGCGTCGCAGATGAGGTTGACCACAACCGGGTCGGATTGAAGGTTGGGGTATTCGGAAAAGATCGCGGAATTTTCCGGCTCGGTCACATGGCTTTCTAACGCCACCGCTCCATCGGAGCGCAGCACTTTCATCAGCTTGCTCGACAGCGCGATGGCATCGATGTGATCTTCGTTGGAATATTTCGGCCCTTTGAACACTTTTGCAAAGCCGCCGCCGATCAGTTTCAGTTCGTGCAGGGAATTACCGATCACCATTGCGCCGATGGCTGCGCCGCCAATGATCATAATCTCGAACGGTAGCGCGACTAGGATCGGCCCGAGCGAACCGCCCGCGAGCACAAACCCGCCGAACACCATGATAAGCAGGATGACTATCCCGGCTGCTGCAAACATTGCTCGTGTCCTTTCGGCCCGAAGGCGCTAAATCTGATCAAACAGGCTGAGCGAGGCGAGGCGCACAAAGCTGGCCTGGCTCGCTTCGAGTACTGTCAAGGTCTGCTGCAATTGGGTTATCGCGCTGGCCAAGTCGGTCCCGCCAATCTCGCCGCCTTCCTGTGCGCGGGCTTCGGCTCGCAATTGCTGGGATTGGTCGACGGTATCGATCCAAGCAAGACGCACGCCGAGAACCGTTTGCCCGCGATTGAGAGTGTCGAGGGCCGAATCCAGTCCAGCCATTGCTTCGCGCGCAAACTGCGCCGGATCGGCCGCGCCGCCGCGCACGCCCTCCGCCACGGTGCGCAGGAATGCCAGCGTGTCCGCAGGTGCGCCATCAAACGTGAATTCAGTGATGGCGGGGCCGGTGATGCCGCGTTCGACATTCACGCCGTCTGCAATCGCCAATGCCCCGCTTTCGCTGCCGCCTGTGTAGATTGCATTGTCAGCTGCATCGAGAGTGTAAGCCGCCGATGTGCTGTCACCGCCAAATAGGTAACGTCCAGTGCTGCCGACCGCGTTCAAGCTAGTAAAAACTGTTTCGCGCAATGCCTCAAGCTCGTTCGCAATGGCGATCCGGCTCTCCTGCGAAGTGGAATCACTGGCAGCTTGCACGGTCAATTCGCGGGCGCGAATCAAAGCGTTGCTGATGTCTTCCATGCGGTTGGAAGCCCCGATGATTTCCTCTTTCGCGCGAGATGAATTACCCGCCTCAACTTCGGCCAGCCGGTCCGCCCGCGCCAATCCGCGCAGCCGCGAGGAGGCGACCGGATCGTCGGATGACCGTTCCAACCGCTGGCCGGTCGAAACCTGAAGCTGAAGCGACTCTGCCTCTGCTCGCAGCGCATCCATCTGCACTTGCGACCGGCGGAAGAAAGCCGCGGTAGAATTGGTGACGGGATCAAACGGCATGGCTCAACGGATCCCCAGAATGGTGTCGAAGATGTCGCTGGCGACTTGGATCACGCGGCCCGAGGCCTGAAACGCTTGCTGGAACCGGATCAAGTTGGCCGCCTCGGCATCAAGATCGACGGCGGTTTCCCGCGAGAGGGCCAGTTGAGCTGTTTCTGCAATGGAGCCAAGTGCATCGCGCGTGGTGCTGCGGCTGGATACGGCATTGGCCAGTTCGAACAGGATGCGGTCCGCCTCAGATGCCGGCCCGCCATTGGCGAGCGCGCTTCGCAATGCATCAAGATTGGCGGCATCGCGGCTGTTTGCTGGCGATCCGGCAGGCGCTGTCGCCAGAGCATTGCCGGTGGTAATGGCGACGGCGATGTCGCTCGCATCGCTCCCGCTGAAAAACGGCTGTCCTGTAGAACCATCAAGCGCGGCCCCATTTGCCTGCGCATTGTTAACCTCGCTGATCAATTGCGCGGCCAACCCGTCCAGTTCAATGCCGATATCGCGCTGCGCTACCAATGCCTGGACCTGCCCTGCCAGAGCACCGCTGGCCGGGCTGACGGCTGCACCGTTCAACGCGAGGCCGATTGTGCCATCGGCTAGGCTTGTAAGCGCCAGCGTTCCGGCCTGCGTTCCCTGAACGAGAGCGGGGCCGGAAGCATCGCCTAATTGAACATTGGCCGCGCCGCTGGGTTCATAGCTGACAGAAATGCCGACCAGGCTCGCAAGATCGCGCAGTTGCGCATCGCGCTGGTCAAGCAATGTCGCATGACTGGAAGTGCCGGGCTGCGTACGGACGATCGCTGTGTTGATACGCACCAACTCGGCTGCGGCAAGATTGGCGGAATCTACGTTAGTGCCAGCCTCAAAACGGATCTGTTCGCCTGCCAGATCGAGAGCGCCGTCAGCGATCTGGAGTGTCTGCGCGAGCGTACGCCCGTTTTCGAGCACAGCGGCGCGCAGTGACCCATCCAGAGGGTCAGAACGCAGTGCGGAAAGCGAGGCTTCAAATTCCACGATGGCGGGGTACAGCGAGGATTGCTCAATTGAGGCTTCGGCATTGCGCAGACCCGAAAGTTCGGCATTGGCCCGCGCCAAATCGCTGCTGGTGCTGCGCGCCTGATTTTGCAGGAACAGGGAGTCGCTGCGGCGCACCTGATCCACCCGCACGCCGGAAAGCGCGCTGTTCGAATAAAATGCGATACTGCCGGTTGCAGTTACTTCGGCAAGGCCAACTGTCCGGCGCGAATAGTCTTCGTTGTTGGCATTGGCGATGTTCTGCGCGGTAAGATCTAGCGCCGAACGCGCGGCTAGAGTGCCGCTTTTTCCAATCTGTATGAGGTCAGACGCCATCGCCGCTCACCCGTCTCTGATCGACCATTGATGCAAGCTGCCGCTCGATCTGGTCGGCAAGCCCGAAAGCTCCGGTATCTGCGGCGATTT
Source organism: Erythrobacter sp. MTPC3 (assembly GCF_042854385.1). Taxonomy (NCBI): domain Bacteria; kingdom Pseudomonadati; phylum Pseudomonadota; class Alphaproteobacteria; order Sphingomonadales; family Erythrobacteraceae; genus Erythrobacter; species Erythrobacter sp. MTPC3. Next base: position 531,432 of record NZ_BTGP01000001.1, on the reverse strand, counting down.
TCGCCACCTGTTCGTCACGCATGGTTTCAAATTGCTGCAGACCTGGCCCGGTGAATGGCGTCTGGTCGGCAATTGAGCTGGCGCGGGCAGAGGCGAGCAGGCGGCGCACAAAGATAGCCTCAAAAGCCTGTGCAGCCTCGCGCAGTTCAAGTCGCTCGGGCGATAGCGCAGGTTTCGCGGCGTCGCCGGAAACGGGGAAAGAGACCGCCGGACCGGTCACAGGATCACCATTTCGGCTTGCAATGCGCCGGCTTGTTTTAACGCTTCAAGGATCACAACCAGATCGGATGCGCCAACTCCGAGCAGGTTCAGCGCATCGACAATTTCCGAAAGCGAGGCAGCGCCCGGCATTGCGATGACATTGCTGGACTGGTCCTCAACCGAGATTACACTAGATTCTTCAACCGCAGTGACCCCGTCAGAAAGCGGTGCTGGCTGCACGACTTGAGGGGCTTCATCAATGCGGATTGTCAGTTTGCCATGACTGATCGCGGCAGGTTGGAGCCGCACAGCCTGATTGATGACGACGGTGCCCGTGCGGCTGTTCACAATAACGCGCGCAGCCTGAGGTGCCGGAACAATGTCAATCATTTCGATCTGGGCCAGCATGGCGGATCGTTCATTGTTGCCAAACGGCAGCACAAACTCGAGCGTCACCCCGTCCACGATAGTTGCCGAGCCGGGGAAGCTTCGGTTCACGGCATCGCGTACACGGCTGGCGGTGAGAAAATCGGCCTGATGCAGGTTGTAACGCAGACGACCTTCGCGGTCGAAACCGGTGGCGACCGCGCGTTCCACGCTGGCTCCGTCTGCGATCCGGCCCACTGTCGGAACGTTCACGGTCAGCTGCGATCCATCGCGGCCCGATACGCCCAGACCGCCCACTGCAACATTGCCTTGAGCCATGGCGTAAACCTGCCCGTCTGCACCGACCAGTGAAGTGAGGATAAGTGCGCCGCCGCGCAGGCTTTTCGCCCGCCCAAGGGTGGATACCGTGATGTCGATCCGTTGGCCCGGTTTCGCAAATGGCGGTAGTTCAGCGGTGACGATCACAGCCGCTGCGTTTCTGAGACCGGGTGAAACGCCAGGCGGCAATTGCAAACCCAGACGGCCCGAAATGCCGCGCATCGCCTCGGTGAGATATTCAAAATTATCGTCACCTGTTCCTTGCAGTCCAACGACCACGCCGTATCCGGTAAGCTGGTTGGCCCGCAGACCCTGAAATGATCCAAGGTCGCGAATACGTTCCGCATGTGCACCTTGCGGTGCCAGCAGGGCAAAGCTTGCGATGATGATGAAGAGAAGTTTGTGCATGGCTTGTCCCCTCAAAACGGTGAAATTTTGGCGAAGAAGCTGGACAGCCAGCCGGGCTTACTCGCCCGCTGGATTGCGCCTTTGCCGGAGTATAGGATCTGTGCATCGGCAACCTGAGTGGACAGCAGGCGGTTATCGCCGTCGATGTCGGCGAGGCGCACCATACCGGCGAACTGCACGAATTCTTTTCCCTGGCTAAGCGCCATGTGCTTTTCTCCAATAACGCGCGCGGTCCCGTTGGGACGCACTTCCGTAATGGTGACCGCGATGGCCCCGTTCAAAGTGCTGCGCTGGGCGGCATTGCCCGTTCCTTTGAACGACGAGTCCGCCGCAGCTTTAAGGGCATTGGGGTTCAGAAAGGACAGCGGGCCGGAGGTGGGCGGGGTCAAAGACGCCGATCCGCCGCGCGCAGTTTGCGATGATGTGCTCTTGTTGCTGAGGATGTTTTCGACCAGCACGATGGTGACGATATCGCCGACATTGCGGGCACGAAGCCCTTCGTGAAGTGCGGCATAGCCTGCGCTGGCGCGGTAGATTGCGCCGTCGCTGAAAGCGGCCGGTTCCGGTTCGAAAGATTGCGCCGCTGCGGCCACTGGAGGCGGGCCAAACCCTTCGAGCGGGCGAACGCCGTCGGACCCGCAAGCGGCCAGAGCGGTAAGACATCCGAGTGCGGATAGGCCGCGCAGAATAAAAGTGTTTCGGGCCATCATAAAATTTCTCACAGCGTCTGGTTGGCGTTGCGCAGCATCTCATCGACGCTGCTGATCATTTTGGAATTAATCTCGTAAGCGCGCTGCGCCTCGATCATCTCGACAAGCTCTTCGACGACATTGACGTTGCTCGCCTCTAGTGCGCCTTGCCGGATCGAACCTCGCCCTTCGATGCCGCCTGCGCCGATTTCGGCTGCGCCGCTGCCTGCGGTTTCGACCAGAAAGTTGTCGCCGATGGCTTGCAGTCCGGCGGGGTTGGGGAAACTTGCAATGGTGATTTGACCCAGTTCAGCCGGCGCGGCATCCCCTGCAAGCGTGGCAGAGACGGTGCCGTCGGGTGCGACGGTGACGGATTGCGCCCCTTGCGGTATCTGGATTGCGGGCTGGACGGCGTATCCTTGCGCCGTGACCAGCTGGCCTTCTGCGCTGAGTGTGAAATTGCCTGCCCGGGTAAAGGCGAGGCGGCCGCCCGGCAGTTCAACCTGAAACAGGCCGGGACCGTTCAATGCGAGGTCGAAGGCATTTCCCGTGGTGTTCAGCGTGCCCTGCGTTTCGATCCGGCTGGTGCCTTGCACCGCCACACCGTTGCCGAGATTGAGTCCGACGGCATAGGCGGTTTCATTGGTGGATCGCTGTCCTGCGACCCGCGTATCCTGATAGGCCAGCGTTTCGAAATCGGCACGGTCGCGTTTGAAGCCGGTTGTGCCGATATTGGCGAGATTGTTGGCGATGACACGCATACGCGTATCTTGCGCCTCAAGCCCGGTGCGGGCGACGTGTAGGGCGGATGTGGACATAGTTTGGCTCCCTTAAGAATGGCTCAGCGCAAGCTCATCAACCGGGCACCTGCCTGATCGATGTCTTCTGCGGTGGAGATGATTTTGGTACGCTGTTCAAAGCTGCGTTGGGCCTCGATCATTTGCACCAGTGTGGTCGCGGTATCGACGTTTGACCCTTCGATTGCGCCGGTCATTACGCGCGCTGTCGGATCGGCGGGGAGGATGCCTCCGCCCGGCACGCGCAGAAACCCGTCAATATCCTTCACAATTGCGCTGCCATCGGGATTGGCGAGTTTGATGCGGGCAATCTGTTCGGGCGGGGCCTCTGGCGTGGCGGGATCACGCAGGAATATGCCGCCATCATCGCTGATACTGATTTGCGATCCGGTAGGCAGAGTGATTGGCCCTGCTTCGCCGATGACCGGCAAACCATCGCCATTTTGCAACACGCCGGTGGCGGATACGTTCAGGTCGCCGCGGCGTGAATACACTTCGGACCCGTCGCCAGCCTGCAGCGCGAGCAAGGCGTTGCCCGCCACTGCGATATCGAGCGGCTGGCCCGTTTGGGTCACTGTGCCGCCTTCCATATTGGCCCCACGAACCAGCCCCTGGGCGAGGCTGCGCGTTTGCATCGCCTCGCCCTTGATGGTCACGGGTTCGACCGAGAATTCTTCGGCGCGGAAACCGGGCGTGCTGACATTGGCGAGATTGTTCGCCACTGCGCGCTGCCGGTTCATGGCCGCATCCATTCCCGAAAGGGCGGTGTATATCAGGCGGTCCATAGCGATCAGGTTCGCAGGTTAATGATGGTCTGCGAAATTTGGGTGGCGGTGTCGATCGCTTTGGCGTTGGCCTGGAAATTGCGCTGCGCCGTGATGAGCGAAACCATTTCCTCCGCGAGATCGACATTTGAGCGTTCCAGCGCGCCGGAGAACAATTGTCCGGCATTGCCGATGCCTGGCAAGTTAAAGTTTGGCGCACCCGATAGTCCGGTTGCTTCCCATTTGGTCTGCCCGATTGACTTTAGTCCGTTTGGCGACGTGAAATTGGCCACGGCCACGCGGCCAATCGCATCGCTGGTGCCATCGGCATAGGATGCAAAGACAACGCCGTTTTTCTGGACTGTTACGCCTGCCAGATCGGCTCCGGCAGCGTTGGTGATCGGCACCACACCGTCGATGGTTGCGGCGGTGCTAATCACATTGCCCGCAGTGTCCGTTTCGAACACCTGTAGACGGTTGCCTGACGCATCGGTCAGATTGCCGGCCGAATTGATCTGAATATTGCCGTTGCGGGTGAAGGTTGTCTCATTGCTTTCCGCGTTCCGCGTGGCGAAGAAGCCATCGCCGTCCAGCGCCAGATCAAGGCTGCGCCCGGTCTGTTCCAGCGATCCGAGCGAGAAATTCTGGTCGATCGAACTGACAGTCGCACCGATACCTATTGAAAGGCGCGGATCGGCAGCAGAGCCATTGGTCATGATATCGGCAAATTGCGTGCTCGATTTCTTGAACCCGGTGGTTTCCGCGTTAGCAATGTTGTGGGCGATAACGCCGAGGTCTGTCTCGGCATTTTTGAGCCCATTAAGCGATGTGTAAAAGTTGCTCATAATTCATGTCCTCTTGAGGTTAGGTGGATGGCTGGGCCGGGATAATGGCCTGACGTTGCGCTTCGATCAGCGCGTCGAGTTTTGCTGAAATCTCTCCCAGAGATGCGTTGGTTTCGGTGGTCGCGGCGAGGCCTGAGAACTGCGCCATTTGTGCCAGCATCTCTTTGTTATCGACCGGCTCAAGCGGGTCCTGCTGCTGCAATTGAACGGTCAGCAGGCGCAGGAAATCGCTTTGACCCAGCGCATTTTCACCATTGCTGGCGGGCGCGTTGCCGGGGGCGTTGAGTGCATTCAGCGCGTTCGCCGCGCCAGGGGTGAGAGGGGAAAAACTATCGCTCATGGTCATTTGCTCCGCATGGTTTCAAGCATCAATTGCTTGGCTGTCTGGAGCGCCTCGACAAGGTTTTGATATTGCCGTGCGCTTTCCATAATTTCGATCATCTCGCCCGTTTCATCGACCGGGGCCTCCCACACATCGCCATTTTCATCGGCGAGCGGGTGGTCCGGATCGTGCCGGCGAATGGCTTCGATGTCTGACGGGGTGACGCTGGTAACGCGCACGCCGGTGAGGCCGGAGGCGCGGTCCAGCTCCGCCTCGAATGTCGGGCGTAGCGGGCGGTATGCGTCTTCCGCACTGCCAGCGACAGAACCGGCATTGGCAAGGTTGGATGCCGCCGCGTTCATGCGCACCATCTGCGCTGACATTCCGCGCTGCGCGAGAGTGAAGATGTTCATCTGGCCGGAATTGCTTTGCGGCATGTTCATTCGCCCTTCAGCGCGCGTTTCACCGAATCGACCTTGCTCTGCACAAAAGACAGAGTGGCCGAATAGGCGACGGCGTTTTCAGCAAAGGCGAGCTGTTCGTTTGCGAGTTCCACCGTGTTGCCATCGGCGGCGTCCATTGTTGGGATGCGATAAAGGGTGTTGGCGGCCAAGGCCTGATCGGTGGCGGCGCCATTCGTGCGCGCGGCGAGAGCCGATGCGAAGTCGATATCACGCGCTTTGTATCCTGGCGTTGCAGCGTTGGCGATATTGCTAGTCAGCAATCCCATGCGCTGCGAACGCAGTTCTAACGCTGCACCGTGAATGCCAAACAGTCGTTCGCTCATCGTCCTTCCTTTCGGCAGAAGTTTCTTGTCACAGCGTAGAGCAATGACCATGCCAAGTTTGCCTAAAGTATTGAAAAATATATGGTTGAGGGGTCTTCTGATGCGCCGGCGGCAATCCCTTGCCGCATAACCGGCAAAGCAGCGCCACCCTTAATCCCAGCACGCGCCCGCCGTTCTTGATGAGGTCAAGAAAGGATGGGCAGTGGATCTTCAGCAATTGATTGATGTGGGCGTTGCGGGCTTTGTGCTGCTGGGCACCTTGACCGTCACTTTTGTTCGGACCGGGCGAAGCAGCAGTATGGAAACCGTGCGACATCTTGCACGGCTCACCCGCCGTCCGTTCAATCTGGCGCGGCAGCGGGCAGAGCTTGCCAGCCGCGTTGAGCAAATGCGCCAAAACGGTGTGTTCAGAGGCAGTGTGGGCGCCGTGTCCGATCCCGAATTTGCCGATGCAACAGCCGCGTTAATCCACCATCGGTCGACCGATGCCATGGTCGCAGAGCATCAGCGTCACCGTGCGCTCCGGCATGCCTCGCTCGAAACAGCGGTTCAGGCTCTCGAACGCGCGGGCGAGCTTAGCCCGGTCCTCGGGCTTGCCGGAACCCTGCTGGCGCTTAGCCAGCTGCCCGGCACCGATCTGGCGGGCGAGGGCGCGGTGATGGCATCGGTGTCCAGCGCTGTCGTCTCGACCCTTTACGGGTTGCTACTCGCCCATCTGGTCTGGCACCCGCTCGCCAGCGCGATTGAACGGCGTGCCAAGTCCGAAGAGAAGCAACGCGAAGAGCTGACCATGTGGCTCGTCAATCAGTTGAAGCCTGCCTGCCCGACGAAAAATGCGGTCCAAAGAGACGCGGCATGACAGTTCGATTGCCATCATCCTGGCAGGTTATTCTGGCTGATCTTGCGCTAATCCTGTTTCTGACATCGCTGGCAGGTTTTATCGCTTTGCGCGAACGGGAAGCGGACCGGCCCGCCGAACCATTTGTTGCGCAGGCTCAGGCCCTGTTTCGCGAGACCGGCGCTATTGCAGCGTTTGACGAATGGCTGGAATTGCAAGGGCATGACCCGCGCAGCCAGCTGACAATATTTGCCAGTTATGCACCCGGAGATCGAGAGGAAGTGTGGGAGCGAGCAGGCCTGTTTGCCTCGCAAGCGGAGCAAGCGGGGTGGCAGGCGAGAATTATCCTGCAATTATCAGACCGCAGCACCATCCATGCGGCGGCGGCGTTTGATGCGGTGGAGCAGGGGGCGGAGTTGCCGCGCTGACTTTGGTCGGCCCCGTGTCGTGGTAATCGGAATATTGCGGACACTTGGCACGCGAATTGCTGTGCGCTGCGTACACCTCTTTCGCAAAGGATACGCGATATGATCCGAATGATTGCTTCTGCTCTGACCGCCGCTACACTCTCAAGTCTTCCCCACGCTGCCCACGCCAGAGATGCACGGTTTGTCGACACTAGCCAGATCGACAGGCTGGTCGAAAGCTTTACCGGACGCACTCTTGGCAGCACTGGCGGCGCTCGCGAGCCTGTTGACCCGAGGCTGCGTCTCCGGGCGTGCAATCAGGCGCTGGCGCTTGATTGGTACGGGCAGCCGGGCCGCGTTGTTGAGGTGCAGTGTATCGGCGCGGATGGCTGGCGGATTTACGTCAATCTGCTGCGCGAGGCAGCACCGCAAGAAGCAACGAAAGTCATCGCGCGCGGTGAAACCGTCACCATTGCGGTGCGCGGACGGGGTTTTAGCATCCAACAAAAAGGGGAAGCTCAGGAAGCGGGCGCGGTCGGCGAATGGATCAAAGTCCGGGCTGATCGTAAAGCTAGTGCGGTGCAGGCGCTTATTGTCCGCCCGGGCCTCGTGGAAATCCGCGCTGACTAGCCGGTCCCGCCAAAAAATGTCGGTGCCCGCTTAAACTTTCGCCGACTGCGCCGTTCTAGGTTTTGGAAAAGGATAGGAAAGACCCATGTCACCGCTCGATATTCAACGACTTTCAGCGATTACCGCGTCCTCGGCAATCGGGGCTGGCGGGAAACCGGAAACCGGACCGCACGCTGCGCCAAATGCGCGCCCGGCACCCGCTCCCGAGCAAGGTGTGAGTGTAGAAGTGCGCGGCACAACTGATGCAGGTTCGCCGATCGTTGATAGCACCCGTGTCGCCGAAATTCGCGATGCTTTGAAAGACGGCAGCTACCCGATCGTTCCTTCAGAGATTGCCGATGCGCTGATCGCAGCGCGCCTTATGCTGGGATATGCAGAATGAGCAATCGCGATGAATTGAGCGTGCAGTTGCGGCAAATGGTTGCCGTGCTGGAAGAAGAACGGCAATCTCTTGCCGCGCTTGATCTGGATGGTCTGATGGTGACCAGCCGTTCCAAAATGGCCCTGTGCGATGGGATTGACGCCGAACCGGCCGACCAGGTCGACGAGGAATGCCGCAGCCTCCTGGAAACCGCACGCCAGATGAACGAGGTCAACCGCCGTGTGCGCAATCTTCTGGCTACGAACGTAGCAGCGCGGATAGATGCCTTGTCCGGGGCGTCTGCCGCATATCGTCTGCCAAAGGCTTCGAATTTCTAACCGTCACATTCCGATGGCGTCCCACTTGGCACGCCCCTTGCTGCAGCAGAACCACTACCGGTTTGAAGCAAGGAAAACCCCTTGAGCGATACGACTCCCATTTTGGCCACAACCCACGCCGCCCCGCAAAAACCGGGCAGTGTGCAGCAGGCGATCGCGCGCGCCTCGGACGAACTCGATGTCGATTTCGGTTATTTGCTGGCTCAGGCGCAAGTTGAATCCAGCCTTGATGCCGACGCGAAGGCGCGCACTTCAAGCGCAAGCGGTCTGTTCCAGTTTATCGATTCCACTTGGCTTTCGACAGTTCAACGCCACGGTGCGGCCCTCGGTTACAGCGCAGAGGCCTCTGCTATTTCCAGCGGTCCGCGCGGGCCGCACGTCGCCGATCCGCTGCTTCGCGGACAAATCCTTGCTTTACGCAACGATCCGCAGGCCGCATCTCTAATGGCGGGCGCCCTTGCGCGGGATAACAGCGCGGTTCTTCAAGGGGTGCTGGGCCGAGATCCGGATGCAGGCGAGCTGTATCTGGCTCATTTCCTCGGCAGCGGTGGGGCAAGCCGATTTCTATCCGCCTTGCAGAGCAACCCTGACGCTCCGGCGGCGACTCTGTTCCCCAAACCTGCCGCTGCTAATCGATCCATATTCTACACCCAATCCGGCGCGCCACGCAGCTTGCAAGGCGTGATGGACCTGATGCGAGCAAAGATCGAAGAGGCCATGCCGGGTGAGCATTCAGGCTTTGGTGCTAATCAGAAAACAGCCGCGTTCGCAGCGGGATCGTCTGCGTCAGCGAAATCAGCTTTCGCGCACGCGGAACGCGATTTTGGCTCGGGGAATTTCGCATCCCAGCCCATGGCCCGCGCTCCAGCGCCCCGGCTTTCGCCTCTGCCGAACCTGCCAAAGATCAGCGATCTTCTCAGCGCGAGTTTCAATCTCTCGGTTGGCCAGTCATCCGGTTCTGCGGGTGATCACGCACGCCGAGCCTATGACCAACTGAAAGCGTTTGGACTGTGATCGCGCGTTTCAACCAATCGCTGAGCGGTGTGCCAGGTGCCTTTGCGTTGCCAGCTGGCATTCTCGCGCTGATTACTTTGATGGTCCTGCCGATCCCTACCGCGCTGCTCGACACGTTTTTCGTGCTCAATCTCGCGCTGTCGCTGGCGGTGCTAACTACCGCACTTAACTCCGCGCGCCCGCTCGATTTTTCGTCGTTCCCGTCAGTGCTGCTGTTCGCGACCTTGCTCCGCCTCTCGCTCAATGTCGCCTCGACCCGGATTGTGCTGGTCAACGGTCACGAAGGCGGCGCTGCCGCGGGTCAGGTGATCAACGCGTTTGGCGCATTTCTGGTCGGAGGCAATTTCCTCGTCGGATTGTTCGTTTTCGTGATCCTGCTGATCATAAATATGGTCGTGATTACCAAAGGCGCAGGTCGCGTCTCCGAGGTTTCTGCGCGTTTTGTACTCGATGCGTTGCCCGGCAAACAAATGGCGATTGATGCCGATATCGCCGCTGGCCTGATGACCGCAGACGAAGCCCGCCAGCGCCGCACGGACGTCGCGGTTGAGGCCGATTTTTATGGCGCGATGGACGGTGCCTCCAAATTTGTGAAAGGCGATGCGATTGCGGCGCTTTTGATCCTTGGCGTCAATGTGATCGCCGGATTTGCGCTCGGGATGTTCAGCCACGGTTTGACCGCCGCCGAATCCGGAGAGCGTTTTGTAACACTGGCGGTTGGCGATGCTCTTGTCGCGCAGGTGCCTGCATTGCTGCTGTCGATTGCAGCCGCGGCAATCGTCACCCGTGTTTCGGATAGCAAGGATTTGTTCGGCCAGATCGGGAGTCAGTTTTCCGATGCGCGCGGCTGGCTGCCTGTTGCCATTGTGCTGGGCGCGATTGGTTTGATACCGGATATGCCGCAATTGTTTTTCCTACCCGCAGCCGCGATTGCGGGCGGGCTGTGGTATTTTCTGCGGCGCAAGGCCAGCGAACCGACCCCACCGGAATTGGCTGTGGAGTCGAAATCGCCGGACCAGTTTGGGATCGACGAAGTCACCGATCAAACGCTGGTTTCCGTCGAGCTTGGTTTTGGCCTCGTCCACTTTGTCGATGAAGCAAAAGGCTCGCCGTTGGTCTCGCGCATAACCGGAATCCGCAAACAATTGTCGCGCCAGTTCGGTTTTGTCCTGCCGCAGTTCCGCGTGCGGGACGCGATTGAGCTTGATGCAAACGCCTATCGCCTGATGCTGGGCGGCGTGGTTCTGGCCCAGTCCGAAGTGCTGCCCGGCAAGGTCATGGCTATCGACACTGGCGATGTCAGTCCGGTGAAAACCATTTCAGGCATTGCCACCACCGATCCAAGCTTCGGCTGTTCCGCTCTCTGGATAGAACCGCATCAGCGCGAACTGGCCATTGCCGAAGGGTATCTAACCGTTGACCCCAGCACTGTCATTGCGACCCATCTCAACCAGCTGCTTCAGGTCCGCGCCGAAGCGCTGCTTGGCCCCGAAGAGGTCCGCACCTTACTGGATGCCTTGCGGGACAAATCGCCTGGTCTGGTTGAAGCAATCCATCCCGAGCCCATGTCGCTTGCGGCGCTTACCCGTTTGCTCCGCGCGCTCATCGCCGACGGCATCGGCCTCGGGCATCCGCAGCCTATTTTCTCCAGCTTGGCGCTGGGCCTGCAGACTACGCAGAATTTCACGGAGCTCGTGGATCACATCCGTGCTGATCTGGGCGGCTGGATGGTGGGGCAGGTCTGCGCGCCGGACACACCGCTGAAAGTGGCTACGCTGGATGCCAAACTCGAAGGGGCGATCCTCGGCGGGATGACGGACCCGGCGACCGGACAACCTTTGATAGAGCCGGACTGCGGTAGCATGATCGCAGGCCGTATGGCTGCTCTCACACAGGACAGCGGCAGCGTCGTCGCATTGGTGGTCCAGCCGCCGGTTCGCCGGTCTATGGCCGCGCTCCTGCGCAGCCGTGTGCCGCAGGCGATGGTGCTTTCGATCAATGAGCTGCCTGCGACGCAGCCGATAGAGGTTCTTGCGGTGATTGGTGAGGACACAGGCTCTGCCCTTGAAATCCCCCCACTGTCGGCGGGTGAAGCAGGCCTTGAGCAAGAAAGCGTTGCGGCATGAAACACGATCAAACCCCTTTTGCGGCTGCCGAAGCCTATAGCGATCCCGCTGAGGTAGACGCCCGCGTGCGTGCATTTGTGCCCATGGTTCAGCGCGCGGCGTGGCATATTTTCGGAATGGGCCGCGATGGTTTGGAGATTGAGGATCTGGTCCAGTCGGGGATGATTGCGCTTACTCAGGCTGCCCGGCGTCATGCCGGACCGACCGAGGATGGATTTGCTGCCTATGCGAAAATGCGCGTTCGGGGTGCGATGTTTGATCTGGTACGCAAAACAATGCCGGACAGTCGCCGGGTTGTGGAGCGTCGCAAGAAATACGATTTGGCCGTCGATACATTGCAGGCTGAATTGGGCCGTATGCCGCTGCCCGAAGAATTGGCGCAAAAGCTTGGATTTAGCGAGGAAGAGCTACGCGAGGTAGAGGCTTCGCAAACGCGGCTTACCTCGATTGACGACTCTTATGACGATAGCGACGCTGCGTTTGCCGATCAAGCACCTGATCCGTTTGCGGTGCTATCCGCCATGGATGACCGCGAGCGGCTAATTTTGGCGATGGGGGAATTGCCAAAGCGATCGCAACTCGTCCTGCAATTGTTCTTCGTCGAAGAATTGAATCTGACCGAGATTTCTGAAATTCTGGAGGTCAGCGTGCCGCGCGTCCATCAATTGCGGGCGCAGGCATTGGGTAAACTTAAAGCCAAGCTCTAAATAGCCTCTAGCTTCTCGGACGTTGTCTGGCCCAAAGGTGCGGACAGCAGACCAAGATGGGAACCGCAAGGTTTAGCGATGATTCCAAAGGCGATGCGGTGGCGCAGATCACCAAGTGGGGTCAGCGGCTGGCAGAAATTTCCGGGCAATTTTGCAGTAAGCCTGCTTTCGGTCTGGGCGCCGAGGCGGCAATTTGGTAAACAGCTGGATCTCTTGACGTGGGTATTCGTGATCATTTCGATCATCGCGACGGTATTTTAAGCTCACCATCGTTTCTGCCCTCGGCTTTCTGACATTCTCAAGTTGAATGGCAACGTCCGGCCTTGTGGCGCGAGGCAGGCATGGAAGCAGGATCGTACTGCACAAGCTATGTTGCTAATTTTCAGCGGCTTAAAGAGATTTAAAAACGGTTCGGCGCAGATGAGGGTAGAGGTGGGAGTATCGCGCGGACTAAAGAGGGAAAAAGTTCGCAATAAGAACCGCTTATTATAGAAACGCAGCTCTCTCCTCCCCTGCCAAATCCCTTCCAGAAGACAATTGATGTGCATTGCCCGCTCTTTTGCTCCACTGTGCGTTAGGGTTCGCTAACCTGACGGGGGATTTTATTATGCATAAGTTGATTATTCTGGCGGCACCTTTGGCGCTTATTGCCTGTGCTGAAGAAGCTGAAATCGAAGAAACCGAAGTCACTGAAGAAATCGAAACAGCGGTGCTTACCACTGCGAATGGCACTGTAACTCCGATGATGGCCGAGGTTATGGGTGCTGATGGTCCGCAAGGCATGTCACGGGTAAATGCCGATGGCACTTTCCAGGACATGGACGCCGACGGTGGAATTGTGGCCGAAGGGACATGGGCGGTTGTCGATGGCAAAACCTGCTTCACGCCGTCCACCGAGGGCGTCGATGGCGCTTGCTGGACAGAAAGTGAGCCTGCTGAAGATGGTTCGTTCACCGCGGTTTCGGACACCGGTGAAGAAGTTACGGTCACGCCGATGGCTGGCGAGTAAGGCGCTTTCACCACTACGAGAATTGGGAAGGGCGGCCAGTTTTGGCCGCCCTTCATTCTTGTCTGCCCACGAAACGGTCGCTTTCCGAGTGAGGCGTTGTTCGAGCCGGCTAACGGCGCCGTATCGTTTTAAAGTTCGCCCTTAAATTCCGGCACGGGGCGAGCATTGGCCTCAGCCTCTGTCGTCGCGCGGCCATTCGCCTCTATGTCATCCAGCAGCCATTTCATTTCGTCGATTTCGCGGCGCTGCGCCTTGATGATTTCATCGGCCAGATCGCGGCCACGTTCGTCTTCGATATTTGCGCGTTCGCTGGTCAGAATAGCGATGGAGTGGTGGGGGATCATCGCGCTCATCCAAGCTTCATCGGCAATCGTGTCCTGACTGCGTACAAGATAAAGCGAGCCAGCAAAAACAGCAGCAGAGCCTGCGAAAATCGCGATGTTCACGCCTGTCTTTTTGTACATGCCAAGCATAAAGGCGAGCATGATGATGGCCATCATCGCGCCCATATACAGCGCCATTTATGCCCGCGTCTCGCTAAAGAACACGTGACCGATTTCGTAGCTGTTCAAATACATCAGGCCATACATGATGACTGTCGAGGCCAGGATCATGGCCGCAAATCTTCCGTAACTCATTAAAGCGCCCCTTTCGGATTCAAGTTGAGATGGTCAAGGCCGAGAGCGAGTTCACCGCCCGAATTGCTATAAATTATTTGCGCAACAGTCACTTCAACCGACAGCTGCGTAGCACCGCTCGGCTTTACTCCTTCCAATTCGTGATGGCTGCAGTTTACGCTGTCTATTCGATTGTCTGATTCTAGGTGTCCTGCGCCATATAAAAGCCAATGCGCGCAGAGTATGGCGAGCCAAATCCAGGCTGGCGCTAGCCTGATACCCAGTAGGGGTATACTTCGGACAGGTTCGATAAAGCGGCATCTGCCAGATTTCCGTTGCAAGTGCGGCTAAGCCGCCGAAAACAGCGATGCGCGGTTCGGGTGAAGTTTTTTGCTGTTCAACCCTTGTTGTCATATTCAATCGATCTATCTTTTCCTTCATACTATACCCCTAGAGGGTATTTTGACCATTGCCTACAGGACACGAAATTGTGAGCGATAAGTTCCAGAAAGAAATAGCCCGGCTGAAACGCATCGAAGGTCAGGCACGCGGTATCGCCAAGATGATGGAGGAGGACCGGTATTGCATTGACATCCTTCAGCAGATGCAGGCGATGGAAGCGGCCTTGAAAGCGACCAAGCAAAAGGTGCTTTCCATCCATGCCGGTTGCTGCGTACAGGACGCGATAGAAAGCGGCGACACCGAGGCGCAGCGTGAAAAGTTTACCGACCTTGTCGAGCTGTTTGGGAAGGTGAACCGGTAATCGCGATGGCCATGAACTCTTACACCAATCCAACCCGCCGTAATCTGCTTAAAGGCTCCCTTGCTGTCGGCGGGGTATTCGGCCTCCAGTCGATGATGCCTGCTTGGGCGTCTCCCACAGGTCTGGCGCACAGCCCGGCGACGAAAACGGGCGCGACGTTGACTGGTGAGGATATTGCCCTTTCCATTGGCAATTCGACATTCTCTGTCGGCGGGAAAACCGGCCATGCCGTGACCGTCAATGGATCGATCCCCGCACCGCTCATTCGCCTCCGCGAGGGGCAAAATGTCCGTTTGGCCGTGACCAATCACCTTGAAGAGGACACGTCCATTCACTGGCATGGCCTGCTGCTGCCATTTCAGATGGACGGTGTGCCAGGCGTCAGCTTCCCCGGTATCAAACCGCACGAAACGTTCGTGTATGAATTTCCTATCATCCAGTCCGGGACATACTGGTATCACAGCCACTCCGGCTTGCAGGAGGCGATGGGGCATTATGGCCCGATCGTGGTCGATCCCGCTGGCGCTGATCCGGTCGAGTATGACCGCGAGCATATTATTGTGCTGTCCGACTGGAGTTTTATGCACCCGCACGAAATCATGCGGCGGCTGAAGCAATCGCCAGACTATTTCAACCGCCAGCAGCAAACGCTGGCCGGGCTGCTTTCAGGGGAAGGGCAGACCGCCAAGCAGCGCCTGGAATGGGCGGGAATGCGCATGATGCCGTCAGACATCGCCGATGTGACGGGAGCGGCCTATACCTATCTTATCAACGGACACGGCCACGGCGAAAACTGGACCGGCCTGTTCACACCCGGAGAGCGGGTGCGCCTGCGCGTCATCAACGCCTCTGCAATGAGCATTTTCAATGTCCGAATTCCGGGCCTGCCGATGATTGTGGTCAATGCCGATGGCGAAAATGTGCAGCCGGTTGAAACGGACGAGTTCCAGATCGGGGTCGCGGAGACTTACGATGTGGTCGTTACCCCGCGCGATGATCAGGCATACACTCTGGCCGCTGAAAGCATTGACCGTTCGGGCATGGCGCGCGCCACTCTGGCGCCGCGATTAGGAATGGAAGCGCCCGTTCCCGAATTGCGTGAGCGCCCGACCCTGACGATGCGCGACATGGGAATGGGCGGCATGGCCGGCATGGGCGCCGCAACCATCAGCGATGACGCTGTGGATCACGCGGCGATGGGCCACGGCGATATGGCTGGCTCCAGCTCGGCTCCTATGGATCACGGCGACATGAGCATGCGCGATCCGGCCAACGCGCCCGGTGTCGAAATGAACCCGGGCGTCGATATGATTGCGCCTGATCCTGCCGACAGGACGGGCGATCGCGGGCTGGGCCTGGAGGACGTGCCCCACCGCGTCCTCACCTACACACAGCTGCGATCGCTGGAGCCTAATCCCGATCTCCGAAGCCCTAGCCGCGAACTGGTAATTCATCTGACCGGCAATATGGAACGCTATATGTGGTCGTTTGACGGGAAACGATTTGCCGAAGTGGTCGAACCGTTCCGTTTTGCACGCGATGAGCGTGTGCGGGTCAAACTGGTGAACAACACCATGATGACGCACCCGATCCACCTTCACGGGCACTATTCGAGATCGTGAACGGGGCGGACGGGCATCAACCGCGCAAGCACACCGTCAGTGTTCTGCCCGGCGGATATGTGAAATTCGATTTCACCGCCGATGCGCCCGGTGACTGGGCATTCCACTGCCACCTGCTGATGCACATGCACGCAGGCATGTTCAACGTGGTCAAAGTACGCCCGATGAAAGACGATGCAGCGTGAGGGCCGCGCTATTAGCCGCAGCCTGCGCCCTGCCGTTCCCCGTCGCCGCACAGCAGATGGACCATTCTGGTCATGACATGTCGCAGCAGGGCGAGCAGGATACCCCTGCCGATCCTCACGCCGGTCACGACATGAGCGCGATGCAGGAGAGCGATGCCCACAAACCCGATCCCCATGCTGGACATGATATGATGGGGATGGAGAACGGCGATATGGCGCTCCCCACCTCCAACCCGCCAGCAGAGGCGTTTTCCGGACCTGAACATGCAGCCGACGCGCTTTTCTCCGCTGCCGAAATGGCGGCCGCCCGCGAACAGCTTCGCAAGGAGCAGGGCGGGGCGGTTAATTCACTCTTCAACGTTGACCGGCTGGAACTGCAATCTGGCGAGGGTCCGGATGCCTATGCTTGGGAAGCGAATGCCTGGATCGGCGGCGACATCGATAAGCTGTGGATCAAGACCGAGGGTGAGGGCGAAGTTAAAGGTTCGCTGGACGATGCCGAAGTCCAGGCGCTGTGGAGCCGCGCGATCGGGCCGTGGTTCGATTTTCAGGCAGGGGTGCGTTACGATTACCGCCCGTCGGAGCCTGACACGTCCCATATTGTGCTGGGAATGCAGGGACTTGCCCCGTATCTTTTTGAAATTGATGTCGCCGGGTTTCTGTCGGATGAAGGCGATCTTACCGCCCGCGTGGAGGCGGAATATGATCTTCGCATCACGCAGCAGCTGATCTTGCAACCTCGCGCGGAATTGAACTTTGCGGCGCAGGATATTCCCGAACTCGGCATTGGCGCTGGCCTCTCCAGCGTCGATGCAGGCCTGCGATTGCGATACGAAATCGTACCCGAATTTGCGCCCTATATCGGGGTGGAATATCAAACCGACCTCGGCGAAACGCGCGACTTTACAAGGGCGGATGGCGGTGATCCCGACCGCTCTGTTTTTCTGGCTGGCGTGAAATTCTGGTTCTGATGAAAGGCGCGGCTTTACGAGGCTTCAAAACCCTGCGGTCCTTTCCCTAAATCGCGCATTTCGCTTTTCCCGCCGCTGACGATATGGTCGGCGAGTGGGGAGGGCCGGCTTTGCAACCATTCGAATACAAGGCTTTCATCAGCTACAGCTGGACTGACGCTGCATGGGGCAAGTGGGCGCACCAGAGCATCGAATCCTACCGCACGCCAAAAGCGTTGGTGGGACAGGACGGCGCGCTGGGCCCGATCCCGAAATCGCTGCGCCCTTTGTTCAAGGACCGGGAGGAAGAGGCAGCGGGCGCAAGCATCGGTTCCGCTGTCGAGGCCGCGCTGGCCGGCTCGGAATTCCTGCTTGTAATTTGTTCTCCGACATCGGCGCGATCCGAATGGGTAAATTTCGAAATTGCATGGTTCAAAACGCACCGTGACCCATCAAAAATCCTTGCGCTGATTGTCGGTGGAGAGCCGGGCGCATCAAAGATACCCGGACGCGAGGCGGAAGAGTGCTTTCCGCGCGCGTTGACCCACGCAATTGATAAAAATCTGGCGATAACCGATATCGAAGAAGACACTCCGCTTGCTGCTGATGCGCGCAGCAGCGGCGATGGCAAACAGGCGGCGAAGCTGAAACTGGTCGCCGCGATGCTGGGCGTGAAGCTTGATGAACTGGTCAGGCGGGATCAGAAACGCCGCGCCATTCGCAGCCGTATCATTGTGACGGCATCCCTGTCGCTTGCGGTCATCATGAGCGGTCTGGCGTGGTTCGCGATTGAAGCGCGGAATGAGGCGCAGGTCCAGCGCGATCAGGCAGAAGGACTGGTCGAATATATGATCAGTGACTTGCGCGAAAACCTGCAGCCCAATGTGCAATTGCAGGTGCTGGGCGGCATCGCCGACAGGGCCAACCGCTATTACGAAATCCAGTCGAATTACACGATGGATGCAAATGCGCTGGGTCGCCGTTCGCGGGTGCTCAAACTGCTTGCCGATCTGGAGCAGGACCGCGGCAACACCGAAAAATCGATGGAACTGCATCGCCGGTCGGTGGAGGCGTCGGCTCGCCAGTTGGAATTTGAACCTGACAATCCGCAGCGTGTTCTCGAACACGCATACAGCGTTCAGGGGCTGGGCAATGCGGCCTTTGTCCAAGGCGATCTGGATTTTGCGCTGCGTCAGATGAATGCAGCAGCGGATCTGCTCCGCGACCTTTCGGCGCGCAGCGATGCGACTGCGGAATGGAAGGCGGAATACGGGTCAGCCGTCGCCAATCTGGGAATTGTGCAATATCAGCAGCGCAATCTGGATACAGCGATTGCCAATCTGGAGCGCGCAATCACGATCAAGCGCGAGGCGGCGAGCAGCCGTGATGCAGATTGGCAGGACAAGTTCGATTTTGCGATCACGCTCGCGTGGATGGCGCGCGCGATGACTGCCGATGGGAAGAATGATGCCGCCGCGCGTTTGCTCGGGGAGGAAAACAGTATCTACGAGGCGATGCTGGCAGACGATCCTGAAGACACCTATGCCCTCGCATCGCGGGTCAGCAATCGCGCCAAGCTGGCCGATATGCGCCTGCTCGCGGGGCGAAGCGAGGAAGGGCTGGAACTGGCGCAGCAATCTGCGCAGGGGGCAGCGAAATCGCTCGAATTTGATGCGGCGGACATGACCAACGTGGATCGTTTCGTGCGTTCGCAGCTGGTTCTGGCCCGGGCGCAACTGGCTAAGGGCGATGATCGGTCCGCTGAGGCAGCTATCCGGCGTGCTGGGCGATATGCTGAACAATTGGCCGCAGACGATCCCTCAAGGCTCGCATGGAACGGAGAGCTGCTTGGCAATGCGCGCGTTCTGACAGCGCAAATCGATGCGCGCAGGGCTTCATCCATACAGCAATGCCGCACCGCTTTACGACAGGTCGCATCCGAAGCCCGGCGTCTGGCAGGTCTTGCTGACAATAACCCAAGCGAGCTCGGCCTGACACTGGCGGCGGTAAATGCGGCGCTGATGTTGGGCGATTCGCAGGCGATTGCCGGCGAGAACGCGAAGGCTGTCCAATCATGGAGAGACGGCAGGTCGCGGCTGGAAAGCTTCGCGGAAACTGGCGGTGCGCTGCACGATCTGGCCAGCAAGCAATTGATTGGAAAGCTGGATATGCGGCTGGATAATGCGGTTGGCAGTTCTGCTCCGGATGCGCGTCTGGTTGCCGGTCTTTGCGGTGTCTGACCTCCTGTTTGGAGGGCCGTGATAAATCTGCCATCGTCAACGCCGACAGCCGCTCTATCCGCAGCTGGCGATTGCAACCTTGGGGGGATTTATGGACTGGGAATTCAGCAGTGCCGATGGAAGGACCAAACTTTCACTTTCGGAAGGAAACGCCGGGTCATCGGGCTTTTTGCTCCGCGGGGGAGAGCGTCAATTCTTGACCGGCAGTAGCCTCGCGGCGCCATCAAAACAGGTTCAAATCAACGCTGGCGGCCAACAGAATGTCACGATATCGGTTGAAGGTGACAGCGCATCTCCCACCAGCCTGACGCTTTCGGGCAGCGATGCAAACGGGCCTTTGAACGAGGTGCTCCTGCCCATGATGAGCAGAGACATCGGGCGCATCGTCGATGCCTATCGCCGATGCTACGCTGTCATTACCATCGGCGAAGTTGACGGGGTAACGACCTGCACAGAAGCGTGGCAGGGCGGTCCGACGTTGAAAGCGCGCGGCGGCACTATCGGCCTCTCGCGTAATGTCGGCTTCGATTACAAAGAGCCTCGCAATATCACGTTCCCCGACGATACTGTCCGCAAGATTTGCGAAAACGGTTCATCCGGCGACACGGTCACACTTAATGTGCCCAAACTGGCGACGGAGGCAGGCACGCCCGGACCGGTGATGATCCAGTTTGTTGGCGATATGGATCATTTCTCGGACCCGCCGTTCAGGCAGCCGCACGATCAGCTTTGCAGCGTGTTTTATGAAGGCTACAAACGCAATTGCCTTAGCGTCGAATATTCCAATTCGGGAGAGCCGCTGACGCTGCATTTCAATCACGGGCTTAGACGCAGCCACAAATCGGTCATCATCGTGCCGACAGCGTTCTGAACGCACTTAAACTCCGGGCTGTGTCCCCAAACAACAATCGCGCGCGCACCGTGTCTGCCGGTGCGCACGCGATTGGCTGGCAGGGCATCAGCCCCGGTATTGTTGTTACGAAAGCGCGATGTGGCGCTTCATGTGATGATCGACGTTCCCGAATTCGGAATCGAAGATCGTCAGCCGTTTGAAATAGTGCCCGATGGCGTACTCATCGGTCACGCCGTTGCCGCCGTGAATTTGCACTGCTTCCTGACCGATATGATGGGCAGCCTGACCGATGCGGACCTTTGCCGCTGAAACGGCGCGCTTACGCTCATTAACCTCGGCATCAAGCCGAAGGGTCGCCAGATAGGTGAGCGAGACCGATTGTTCGTATTCGGTGTACATGTCGACCATGCGGTGCTGCAGGACCTGAAACGAACCGATTGGAACGCCAAACTGTTTGCGCTGGCGCGAATATTCGACCGTCATTGCGTGCGCGACTTTCATTGCTCCGCAGGCTTCGGCGCATTGTGCTGCGATGGCTTCATCGGTGACTTGTTCGATCAACGGAAGCGCGGCCCCTTCGTCGCCGATGAGAGCTTCGGCGGGAACCGACACGTTTTCGAAATAGACTTCCGATGCGCGGCGCCCGTCAACGGTTTCATAATCGCGGGTGACGACGCCATCGGCTGACTTGTCGACGATAAAAACGCTCACGCCGTCGGCATCACGCTGGCCGCCCGATGTGCGGGCGGTGACGACCAAGTGGCTGGCCCACGGCGCGCCGATGACAACAGCCTTGTGACCGTTCAAAACATATCCGCTGCCATCCTTTTTAGCGGTGGTTTCAAGATTGGCGTAATCATACCGGCCGCGCGGCTCGGCATAGGCGAATGCGAACACCTGGCTCCCATCGACGATGCCGCCAATATGCTCTTCTTTTTGCGCCGCAGTGCCGGCGTGTTTCAGGAAACCGCCAGCGCACACAACGGTGGGCACGAATGGTTCGACCACGAGGCCTTTGCCGAATTCTTCCATGACGACCATCGCATCGACTGCGCCGCCGCCGAAACCGCCATCTTCTTCGCTGAATGGCATACCCAGAATGCCAAGTTCAGCGAGCTTTGCCCAAACCTCTGGCCGCCAGCCCGCTTCGCTTTCGATGGCGACGCGGCGGGTTTCCCAATCATATTGTTCACGGACCATGCGCGAAAGTCCGTCGCGCACCATTTCCTGTTCTTCGGTGAAGTTGAAGTCCACTATATCTCTCCGGTGTCGCTCGTGCTTTTAGAGGCCGAGGATCATCTTTGTTATGATGTTGCGCTGAATTTCGTTCGACCCGCCATAGATCGAAGTCTTGCGCATATTGAAATAGGTCGCGGCGGCGTGATGCGCGTAATCCGGACCAATCGGGTACTGGTTGGACCCTTCATTGCCGGAAATGTTAGCGATGTTGCCGTAATAGGGCGTTCCATAGCTACCGACAGCTTCCAGCGTTAGTTCGGTGAGGCGCTGCTGGATTTCGGTCCCCTTGATCTTGAGGATCGAGCTTTCCGGTCCCGGACCCTTGCCCGCCTGTTCACCCGCGAGCGTGCGCAGTTCGGTGATCTCCAGAGCGGCCAGATCAATCTCCAGCTGGCTAACTTTGCGCGCGAAATCGAAATCCTCGATCAGCGGTGTGTCTTCGACCTGTTCTGCGGCTGCGATCTCGCGCAGTTTTTCCACTCCGCGCTTGGACCGGGCGACGCCGGCGATCCCGCTGCGTTCATGGGCGAGCAGGAATTTGGCGTAGGTCCAGCCTTTGTTCTCTTCACCGACAAGGTTTTCTACCGGCACGCGGACATCGGTGAGCCAGGTTTCATTGACCTCGTATCCGCCATCCAGCAGCTTGATCGGGCGTACTTCGACACCAGGCGATTTCATGTCGATCAGGATAAAGCTGATGCCTTCCTGCGGCTTTGCAGCGTCGGGATCGGTGCGGCACAGGAAAAAGCCCCAATCGGCGTGCTGTGCCAGCGTGGTCCATGTTTTCTGGCCGTTGATGACGTAGTGATCGCCATCGCGAACGGCAGTGGTTTTCAGTGAGGCGAGGTCTGATCCTGCGCCTGGCTCGGAATATCCCTGGCACCACCACACATCGCCGCTGCGGATGCCGGGCAGGTGCTGGGCCTTCTGTTCTTCATTGCCGAATGTGTAGATTACCGGGCCAACCATCGAAACACCAAATGGAAGCGGCATGAACGTGTTCGCGCGGGCGTTTTCTTCTGACCAGATATAACGCTGCGTCGGGGTCCAGCCCGTGCCGCCATATTCGACCGGCCAAGCGGGAACCGACCAGCCTTTTTCGCCAAGGACCTTGTGCCATGCGGTCATCTCTTCGGGAGTCATGTCCTCGCGCATGCCAAAGTCACCAAGATGGGAAGGATGGTTTTCAGCGATGAAGGTGCGGACCTCCTCGCGAAAGGCGATTTCCTCTGGGGAAAATTCAAGGTTCATTTCAGGAGCTCCCAAGTTTTGTCTGTTTACCCGTGCTTATTGTCACGGGAGCCCGCCGGGTCAAAGCCCAAAAAACTCAAAATCGCGCGCATCGGGTGCAAGTGTGCTGGCAATCGGGCTGCGACGGGAATGGAACGCAGTTGGCCGAACTCCGTTACATTACCAATCCCCCCGCGCGCTTCCCGCGAAGCTTGATCCAATTCGAGTTTCGCGGTGAGGGCGCCGCAACCAATAAAGGCATCAAATGACCACTATCACCACCGTAAACCCTGCCACTGGCGAAGAAATCGAAACATACGAGACTATGAACGAAAGTCAGGCGTTCTCGAAAATCGAGGCGGCTCACCGCGCGTTTCTGGATTGGCGCACTCTCACCCATGAAGAACGCGCACCGTATCTGCGCAAGATCGCCGAGACATTGCGCAACAATTCGGAAAAGTTCGCACAATTGATGACCGCTGAAATGGGCAAGCTGCTGAAAGACGGACATACCGAGGTCGAAATTTGTGCCCGCATTTGTGAATACACCGCTGATAATGGGCCGAGCGAGCTTGCTGACGAAGAGCGCAAACACAGTGGCGGCAAGAAACGCGGGATCGTCACCTATTCTCCCATCGGCGTGATCTACAGCATCCAGCCGTGGAATTTTCCGATCTATCAGCCGCTCCGCGTGCTCGCGGCAAACTTGATGGCCGGTAACGCGGTCATTCTCAAACACGCCTCTATCTGCACTGGCAGCGGGCTGTTGCTGCGCGATCTTTGCCTCGAAGCGGGTCTGCCGAAAGGGTTGTTCGACGTGATCCTGGTCGGCCATGACGTGTCGGACAAGGTTATCGAACACAAACTGGTGCGCGCAGTGACCATGACCGGCAGCGACGGCGCAGGCAGCCATATCGGCGAACTGGCAGCCAAAAACCTCAAGAAAACCGTGTTGGAACTGGGATCAAACGATGCGTATCTCGTTCTGGAAGATGCCGACATCGACCTCGCGGTGAAAACCAGTGTGCAGGGGCGCCTTTATAACAACGGCGAAACTTGCGTATCTGCCAAACGCTTTATTGTGACCGACGCGGTTTACGATGAATTCGTTTCGGCTTTCGTCGAGCAGATGAAGGCAATCAAGATGGGCGACCCCCGCGACGATGACACGCAGCTGGGGCCGGTATCGAGTGACGAGCAATTCGAAACCCTAGTCGAACAGGTGAAAAAGAGCGTCGATGGCGGCGCGACAATCCTGTGCGGCGGCGATCCCGATGATCGAGAGGGGTGCTATTACCCCGCAACCGTTCTGGCAGACTGTCTTCCCGGAACACCGGCCTATGACGATGAACTGTTCGGTCCAGTTGCATCTGTCATCCGGGCAAAGGATGATGAGGACGCCATGCGCATCGCCAATGATAGCCGATACGGCCTTGGCGGCGGTATCTTTACCAAGGATGAAGATAAGGCGATCCGGCTTGCCCGTGACCACTTCGATACAGGCATGATCCGCATCAATTCATTCGGCGCGGCTGATCCGGCCATGCCATTCGGCGGAGTGAAGAATTCCGGGTATGGCCGTGAACACGGCGGTTTTGGCATGAAGGAATTCGTCAACGCCAAAGCGGTATTTTTGCCGTCGTAACTCGCGACGCGCTGTCCGTATGATGTCAGCGCAGGCGTAACAAACGCTCTGAAACTCTCATGGGCGCGTTCTGCAATCGCAGGGCGCGCCCATAATTCATCCATAATCCTGGCTGAAACCAATTATGGTCCCGCTGCGGGGCGGTTCGGTTGTGTCTACCGCCGATTTGCCGGGCGGCAGCGACAGGGCTGCGCGCACGTGATTTTCCGGCGACTGAGCAATCGCGACTTCTGCTTCGGCAGCGAATTCGACGAGTTGCTGCGCGTCACGGTCGTCAACATAGGCTTCGAACCCTCGGCTAAGGCTGAGTGCAGGCAGGCCCGCCATCGCGGCGGCGGCAACCAGAGCCGTGACAGACACGATCAGAAAGATTTAGCGGAATAACCGCGCCGACCGTTACTCGGCCGGCAGGCCAAGAATAAGCTAGCGATGAAATGTGGACAGATGATGGATCGCGCCGCCCGTAAATGCGCAGATGGTTGTCAGCCGCGCCGATCTGCCTAGACAAGGAGGCATGGCTAAAGGCACGCATGATTTCGCCCCCGATCCCCGCAACGAAACCATCCTGATCGATGTGAACGGGACGCTGTTTCCGCGTGCCGAGGCAAGCGTGTCGGTCTTCGACAGCGGCTTCATGCTTGGCGATGGCGTTTGGGAGGGGTTGCGCCTGCATCGTGGCCGGATTGCGTTTCTGGACGCGCATCTCGACCGGTTGTTTGAAGGAGCAAAGGCGATCGCGATGGATATTGGCCTTTCACGCGAAGCTCTTGTCCGGCGGCTTGAGGCAGTAATCGACGGCAATGATATGCGGGACCAGGAGGGCGTGCATATCCGCCTTATGGTGACGCGCGGCATTCGCTCTACGCCGTATCAGGACCCGCGCGTAATCATTTCGCCGGCTACCATCGTGATCATCCCCGAATACAAGGCGGCGTTGCCTGCGACCATCGAACACGGCATACGCCTGTTCACGGTGCATGTGCGGCGCGGCGATCCAGCGGTGCAGGACCAAAAACTTAATTCGCACAGCAAGCTGAACTGTATCACCGCCTGCATTCAGGCCGCGCAGGCCGGTGCGGACGAGGCGCTGATGCTGGACCCGCACGGCTTCGTCGCGACCTGCAATTCGACACATTTTTTCATCGTGCGAAAGGGCGAGGTCTGGACCTCCAGCGGTGATTATTGCCTGGGCGGGATCACCCGTAGCAATGTCATCCAGATCTGCCGCGAAGAAAGTATTCCGGTGTTCGAAAAGAATTTCTCCCTCACCGATGTATACGGCGCGGATGAGGCGTTTGTGACCGGTACATTTGCGGGCGTTGTTCCGGTAACAGAGACTGACGGGCGTAGTCTGACAGACGGCAGGGGACCGATGGTTGAACGCTTGCAACGTCTGTACAAGGGGCTGATGGACCGGGACGTTTCAGCGTGAGTATCAGGATCGCGATGTGGTCTGGCCCGCGCAATATCTCGACCGCGATGATGCGCAGTTTTGGTGCGCGGCGTGACTGCACGGTGTCTGATGAGCCGTTCTACGGCGCGTTTCTAAAGAACAGCGGAGAGCAGCACCCGATGGCGCAGGAAACCATCGCCGATATGGACTGCGACTGGCGCAGCATCCTTCGTACGCAGTCCGGTCCGGTGCCAGAGGGCAAAGCAGTCTGGTATCAAAAGCATATGCCGCACCACATGATAGGCCCCGTTTCGATCCGCAATTTTCCAGACCATCGCCACGCTTTCCTGATCCGCGCGCCTGAGCGAGTTGTCGCAAGTTACCGTGGCAAGAATGAATTGCGCGAACCAGAGGCGCTTGGTTTTACCAAATTGCGCCAATATTTTGAAGAAGAGGCAGACCGCACTGGCGCCGCTCCGCCGGTCATTGATAGTGATGCGGTGCTGCAAAACCCGGAGGGCGTTCTCAAACGGCTTTGCAAGGCTCTGAATATCGATTGGCACCCGGCCATGCTGTCTTGGGAGCCGGGCGCAAAACCCGAAGACGGCGTGTGGGGTGCGCATTGGTATGACAAAGTCAACGCATCCACCGGGTTTGGACCGCCGCGGGGCGATTTGCCCGAACTGGACGGGCAGTTTGCGCGCGTTGCGGAGGCAAGCCGTGGTGATTACGAGGCGCTGAAAGCCCATGCGATCTGAAAGCCCCGCCCGCCCTCTCAAATTGAAGCGGCCTGCTCACGCGCCGCGCTCTGCTAGCGAGTTGCCCTATGAATGAATGGATTTCGGCGGCGCGCGATGCCGCGCTTGCAGCCAAGAATTACACCAGCGCAGTCCGCGCCGCTGTACGCGATGATGTCGGCACCGATCCGGCAGCAATCACGCGCGAACAGCACAAGGTGCACGGTTTCGCCTGGATCGCGTCCAGCGCCGCAGCATTGGAGGCTCTATCTGACTGGGCTGCGCGCGCCGAGGAAAACGGAGCCTATGGCGAAGCGGAAGAACTGACCTTGCGCATCGGGTTCGGCGAATATTGCGCGCAGTTGATTCACGGCGTGCCGATGAGCGCGAGCGAAGTGGTCCGTCCAGCCGCGCTCGGCGCGCAGGCAGCTGCTGAAGATCTGGCCGCCAATGCGGCGGTGTGCCGGTTCATCGATGAAGGCAGCACACCTGCAACCCGCGCGCGCTTTGCCGAATTGCTGAGCGAAGGCATCCGCCCGGACGAGAGGCTTGGCGATGATACGCTGGACATGATCCGCGAACAATTCCGGTCCTTTACCGCCGACCGGATTACTCCGCACGCACACGAATGGCATCTCGCCGATGACCTGATCCCGGACAGCGTGATCGCTGAAATGGCGCAGCTTGGCGTGTTCGGTGTGTGTATCGCGGAAAGCCACGGCGGGCTGGGCTTGGGCAAACTGGCGATGTCGGTCGTGTCGGAGGAGCTTTCGCGCGGCTGGATTTGCGCAGGTTCGCTAGGCACTCGGTCCGAAATTGCGGGCGAGTTGATCGGCGAAAACGGGACTGAGGCGCAAAAAGCCAAATTTTTGCCGGGCATTGCTGACGGTAGCATCCTGCCCACCGCTGTTTTCACAGAGCCTGATACGGGGTCGGACCTCGCCAGTGTGCGGACCCGCGGACGAGCCGCAGGCGATGACAATTGGCAGATCGACGGCGCAAAGACATGGATCACCCACGCCGCGCGCGCCGACTTGATGACATTGCTGGTACGCACCAATCCTGATGAGCCGGGCTATCGCGGGCTTTCCATGTTTCTCGCTGAAAAAACGCGCGGGTGTGATGCCAATCCTTTCCCCGATGAAGGCATAGATGGCAGCGAGATCGAGGTTCTGGGCTATCGCGGCATGAAAGAATATGCGCTCGGCTTTGATGGCTTTGCCGTTCGCGGCGATGCGCTTCTCGGCGGGGCAGAGGGGCAGGGGTTCAAACAATTAATGCGCACATTTGAGGGCGCGCGTATCCAGACCGCCGCACGCGCAATCGGGGTTGCGTGGAATGCCTTTGACCTTGCGCTTGATTATGCGCTCGGTCGCAAGCAATTTGGCGCGCCGCTCACCCAGTTTCCGCGCGTGTCTGATAAACTGGCCCTCATGGCGGTGGAGATCGTGATGAGCCGTGAGCTGACCTATTTCGCTGCGCGCCAGAAAGATCGCGGCAATCGCTGCGATATCGAAGCGGGCATGGCAAAACTGCTTGGCGCCCGCACGGCGTGGAGCGCCGCCGACAATGCCGTGCAGATTCACGGAGGCAACGGCTATGCTCTGGAATATCCGATCAGCCGGGTGCTGTGCGATGCGCGCATCCTCAACATCTTCGAAGGCGCGGCGGAAATACAGGCGCAGGTCATCGGGCGCGGGCTGCTTGCAGATCAGCGGTGATTGATCCTGTTGCAGTGCAGCGTAGTTATTGACGGCCCGGCCTGACGCTCTATGCCGGATGTCATGCATTCCAGCATCAATCCCGGCCCGCCGCCCTCGCTTGCTTCGCTGATCGAGGCTGGTCCGGCGGCGCTGTTTCTCGACTTTGACGGGACGCTTGTGGAGCTTGCGCCGGGGCCGGATGCGATCAAGCCGCGCGATGGGCTGGCCGATGCCCTGGGCGCGCTTGCGGACCGGTTGGGTGGGCGCTGCGCTGTGGTGAGCGGGCGCGGATTGTCCGATATCGAAAAGCATATTGGACCTTTGCCGGTCGCCGGGGCAGGTTCGCACGGCTCCGACATGCGCCGCCGCGACGGGATCAGTGTGGGCGCAGGCGCAAAGGCATTGCCGCAAGAGATCGAGCAGGCGCTGCGAGCATTCGCAGAGGAACACGGCATTGATTACGAAGAAAAACCGCATGGCGGCGCGCTGCATTACCGCGCCAAACCCGATGCTGGCGTAGCTGCTGAAAATTTCGCAAATGAGTTGGCTGAAAAACACGGTTGGGCCGCGCAGGGCGGTAAATGCGTGATCGAAGTGGTGGCGAAAACCGCGAACAAGGGTGCAGCGGTCTCCGCTTTTATGAAAGAGCCACCCTTCGCCGGATCGCGCCCATTCTTCATCGGGGATGACCTGACCGACGAAGCCGGCTTTGCCGCATGTGAGGCGGCCGGCGGGGCAGGTATCCTAGTCGGAACGCGCAGCGATACGCGCGCGGTATTCCGCCTTCCCACTGTTCAATCCGTGCACAAATGGCTGGAACTATGACAGAAACGCGCCTTCCCAATCTTGAACTGTGGCCGATTGGCAATTGTCAGGTTTCCGGCCTCATCGACCAGACTGGCGCGCTGGTGTGGGGCTGTGTGCCGCGCGTTGATGGCGATCCGGTTTTCTCCGCGCTGCTCAACGGCGAGCAGCGTGATGCGGGTATCTGGCGATTCGAGCTGGAGGGGCAATGCAACGCGAAGCAGGAATATATTCGCAACACGCCGCATTTGGTCACGACGCTGGAGGCGAGCGATGGCAGCGCGGTTGAGATCCTCGATTTCTGTCCGCGCTACGAACGATCGGGCCGCATGTACCGGCCCGTTGCCTATGTTCGTATCGTAAGGCCCATATCCGGCAATCCGCGCATCCGCGTGGTGCTGAACCCGGTCAAGAATTACGGCGCGCAGATTGCCGATACCACGCACGGCACGAACCACATCCGGTATCTGGTCGGACCTCAGGCTCTGCGCCTCTCCACCGATGCGCCGGTCGGCTACATTATGGAAGGGCGCACTTTCCGTATCGAGGAGGACACCCATTTCTTCCTCGGCCCGGATGAACCTTTCGTCGGCAATCTGCGCGAAGAAGTCCGTTCGATGGAGCAGGCGACGCGCAAATACTGGCAAAACTGGGTGCGGATGCTCGCGATTCCGTTCGAATGGCAGGAAGAGGTCATCCGCTGCGCCATCACGCTGAAACTCTGCCAGCATGAAGAAACGGGCGCGATCGTCGCGGCACTGACGACCTCGATCCCGGAGGCTGCGGATTCGGAGCGGAACTGGGATTACCGGTACTGCTGGATCCGCGATTCCTACTACACGATCCAAGCGCTTAACCGCCTCGGCGCGCTCGATGTGATGGAGAAATACCTCACCTATCTGCGCAACATCGTGGACGGTGCGCGCGGCGGGCAGATCCAGCCGCTGTATTCGGTGATGGGCGAAAGCGAGCTGGATGAAACCACAGCCAGCTACCTCGCCGGATATCGCGGCATGGGACCGGTGCGCCGCGGCAATGCGGCCTACAAACAAATCCAGCACGATTGTTATGGGCAGATCGTCTTGCCGAGCGCGCAAAGCTTTTTCGACACGCGCCTGCTTCGGATGGCGGACGAGCGGGATTTCGAAAATCTTGAGCAGGTCGGCAAAATGGCTTGGGCGATGCACGATCAGCCAGATGCGGGCCTGTGGGAATTTCGCACCCGTCAAGAAGTGCACACCTATTCCGCCGTGATGAGCTGGGCCGCGTGTGACAGGCTGGCCAATGTGGCGGCGCATATCGGCAAGGAGGACCGCGCACAGCTTTGGCGGGAGCGCGCCGACAGCATCCGCGCCAAAATTGAAGCCGAAGCGTGGAAAGAAAACGGCGAAGGCGGGCATTACGGTGCGAGTTTTGAAAGCGACTATCTCGACGCAAGCCTGCTTCAAATGGTCGAATTGCGTTTTCTCTCGCCCGATAACGAACGGTTCCAGCAGACCTTCGCCGCCGTCGAGGAACATTTGCGGCGCGGCGACCACATGCTGCGTTACGCTGCAGAGGATGATTTCGGCGCGCCGGAAACCGCGTTCAATGTCTGCACGTTCTGGCTGATCGAGGCGCTGCACCTCGCCGGACGGGACGAAGAGGCGTGCAAGCTGTTCACCACGATGCTTAGCCACACGACGCAATCCGGCCTGCTTTCGGAAGACCTCGATTACGAAACCGGAGAGCTTTGGGGGAACTTCCCGCAGACCTACTCGCTGGTAGGGGTAATCAACTGCGCCGGTCTATTGTCCAAATCCTGGAGTGAAGTGCGATAACCTTTTCATGAGCCGCCTTGTCGTGATTTCCAACCGAGTGGCCGTGCCCAAAGCGCGCGGCGCGGCGGGTGCGCAGGGCGGATTGGCGGGCGCGCTGAACGCGGCGCTAAAGGATCGCGGCGGGCTGTGGTTCGGTTGGTCGGGTGAGGAAAGCGAAGACCGCACCGGAAACATGAACCTGGTGCGCAGTGACGGCGTGACCACAGCGACCATCGATCTGTCGAGCCGCGACGTGGACGAATATTACAACGGCTACGCCAATTCGACCCTATGGCCGCTGTTCCATTACCGCATAGACCTAGCTGAATTTGAGAATGAAACCGGGCGCGGTTACGAGCGTGTGAATGAACGCTTCGCTGAAAGCGTCCTGCCTCTGATCGAAGAAGACGATCTGGTCTGGGTGCATGACTATCATCTCATCCCGATCGGCAGCCGGCTGCGGGAACGCGGCGCGAAAAACCGTATCGGATTTTTCTTGCACACCCCTTGGCCGCCAACACGCCTGCTGACTTCGCTGCCGTTCCATGAACGGTTGGTGCTGACCATGCTCAGCTATGACATTATCGGATTCCAGACCGAGGAATGGCTGTCCAGTTTCGTCCACTATTGCCAGACCGAACTGGGAGCGGATGTCGATCCAGAAACGGGCCGCATCACCCATGAGGGTCGCACCACGATTGCGCGCGCCTATCCCATCGGGATCGACTGGGACCATTTCCAGAAACAGGGCGACACCGGCGATGCGCGTCAGGCCGCGCAGCGGCTGCTTGCCTCTACCCGGCATCGCACCGGGATGATCGGGGTGGACCGGCTCGATTATTCCAAAGGCCTGCCCGAACGTATTGATGGAATCGGCCGGTTTTTCGACCAACACCCCGAACGCGTGCGCGATCTGGTGTTTATCCAGATCGCTCCGCCCAGCCGGGAAGATGTTGAAAGCTATCAGAAAATTCGCGGAACGTTGGAGCAGAAGACGGGCCAGATCAACGGTGCGCGCAGTGAAGTTGATCTGGTGCCGATCCGCTACGTCAACCAGGGTTACAGCCATGCCGAGCTGTACGGATTTTTCCGCGCGGCCAAGATCGGTCTGGTCACGCCCCTGCGCGATGGCATGAACCTCGTCGCGAAAGAATATGTCGCGGCGCAGGACCCTGAAGATCCGGGCGTACTTATCCTGTCCGATTTTGCCGGAGCAGCGCATCAGCTGTCATGCGATGGCAAGGGCGCCTTGATTGTCAACCCGCACAGTCCCGATCTGCTTTCCCGCGCAATCGAAACTGCGCTCGACATGCCATTGGAAGAGCGCAAATCGCGTTATGAAGCGATGGTCGAGACCGTGCGCGATGACAATGTGCAGGCGTGGACGTCTGATTTCTGCGGCGATCTTGCTGCCGACTGACGGGCTGCCAAGTTTAGACCCAGCGCCGTTTCAAACTGCTTGTTTCTTCAAGAAAACCGGCTTCGCGCGCCACGCGCGTTTTCAGATCGACATGCAAATCGCGCCCGCGCCGCATCAGCACATCGGTGATTTTGCTCAACAGCCCTTGCTTAGTGAAGGGTTTTCGCAGGTATTCCTGAGCGCCGGCATAAATGGCGCGGGTCTCGTCCGCTTCGTCGGTCATCGCGGTGAACATGATGACGGGCAGATCATAGAAAAATTGCGATCCGCGAAGTTTACGCAGCAATGTGACGCCAGACATTCCGGGCATATCCTGATCCAGCAGCAAGATGTCAGGTCGCCGCGTCTCCATCAAATCCCACGCATGTTCGCCGCTGGTCACCCAGCCGCAGGCATGTCCGGCATCAAGCAGGATGTCGCAAGCCATCTGCGCAATCAGATCATCATCATCGGCGATGAGTATGCGGGCCATTGTGAAACACCTTGTGATTGCTTTGCTTGGGGTAGACGCGGTTATGGTTACTCCGATGGTTACCAAATGCCCCTTTTCGCGCCACTACGCATTCGCACTAGGGTTGGTGAATACGAAATGGATGCAAACGCGCGCTGCGGTTGTGCGCGGTGCGCGGCGCTGCCACTCTCACGCACATGATTCGATCTACGCCCAGCGACCCGTTCCTTCCTACTCAAGGCATCCATAATTTCCGCGATTACGGCGGATACACTGTGACCGGAGGCGGGCGGGTCAGAACCGGTTTGCTCTTTCGATCCGGGCACCATGCAGACGCGACCACTAGCGATCTGGAGACGGTTTCGGCGCTATCGCTTAAACACGTTATTGATCTGCGCGGAGATAGCGAGCGGGCGCGCCATACTTGCCAGCGGCCCGATGATTTCGGCGCAGAGGTGATGTATTTCGAAGGGGAGACGGCAGGGCTTGCCCCGCATTTAGAGGCAGCAGAGGGCAGTATCGATGCGACGAGCGCGCACCGCGCTATGGTCGAACTGTATGGCGCGCTGCCCGACCGCGAGGGGCTGAACTCAATCCTGCGCCGGTTCTTTACCGCGCTGGCTGCGGGGGAGGGCGCAAGTCTGGTTCATTGCGCCGCAGGAAAAGATCGCACGGGCATTGCGGTTGATCTGCTCCACCACATCCTTGGCGTGCATCCTGACGATGCAATGCACGATTACCTGTTGACCAATCATTCGCCCCGCAACGAAGAACGGATCGCCCACGGTATGCAACTGCTCGGGGAAAAATATGGCGCAGGGGACGAGGCGACCGCGCGCGTGTTGATGGGCGTGGATGCCGAGTTTCTGAATGCAGCCCGCGATTCTGTGCAAAGCCGCTTTGGCGATCCGGACCGCTATCTGGACGCAGTTTTGCAGGTGGATGCGGCGAAACAGGCGGCAATCAAAGAACAGCTTGTGGATGCGTAAGACAATCCTTGCGTGCGCGAATTGAAGCGCGGCGCATGAACGCCTAAGTCATGGGCTTCAGTTCAACAGGAATACAAAACATGGCCACCACCCATCGCACCAAGATGCTTATTATCGGCTCCGGCCCGGCAGGATACAGCGCGGCAATCTATGCTGCGCGCGCCATGCTTGAACCGATTGTGGTGCAGGGGCTGCAACCCGGCGGCCAGTTGACCATCACGACCGATGTCGAAAACTATCCCGGCTTTCGCGATGTCGTGCAGGGGCCGTGGTTGATGGAAGAGATGAAGGCGCAGGCCGAACATGTCGGCACGCGCATGATGTGGGACACCATCGTCTCGGTCGATCTCGACAATGGCCCGCCCTATACGGCGATCGGCGATAGCGGCGATGAATATGTCGGCGACACTCTGGTGATCTGCACCGGCGCGCAGGCGAAATGGCTGGGCGCGCCAGGCGAAATGGAACTGGGCGGCAAGGGTGTATCGGCCTGCGCGACGTGCGACGGGTTCTTTTACCGGGGCAAGAAGGTCGCGGTTATCGGCGGCGGCAACACCGCCGTCGAAGAGGCGCTGTATCTGACCAATCATTCCGACGATGTGACCCTGATCCACCGCCGCGATGAATTGCGCGCGGAGAAAATCCTTCAGGACCGCCTGCTCAACCACCCCAAGATTACCGCGCTCTGGAACAAGACGGTCACCAGTTTCGAGGCGGGCGAAGACGGCTCCCTGCATCACCTCGCGTTGGAAGACACGCAAACCGGCGAAAAATCGACATTGGAGGTCGACGGCGCATTCGTAGCCATCGGCCACGCCCCCGCGACCGAACTGTTCAAGGGTAAGCTTTCCATGGACGAAAGCGGCTATCTCGATGTGGAACCGGGGACCCCGAAAACGGCGTTGCCGGGCGTGTTCGCCGCTGGCGATGTGACCGATCACGTGTATCGGCAAGCGGTCACCGCGGCGGGAATGGGCTGCATGGCCGCGCTGGACGGGGAGCGTTTCCTCGCCACTATGGCAGCTGCGCCAGCAGAGCGCGAGGTGGAAGCGGCGGAGTAACACCCTCCGCCGCTCATCGCCCGGCACCATCAAATGTGAATGTCGAAGACCATGATGCTTGCATGGAATATCAGCGCAATCAGCACGAGGCTGGAAAGCGCGAACAGGACAAACCGAACCATGACGCGGTTCGCGGTGACTTGCACGAGCGAATGCGCCACGCGCAGGCCCACATAAATCCACGCTAGAAACGCGTTCATCCCATCGCCAGAGCCAAGGATGGCGAGCACGATTGCCACCGCGTAAAACACCGTAGGTTGTTCGTGCAGGTGATTGTAATTGTCCGCTTTCCAATTGACCTTTTCCGGCAATTTGGCGCGCAATTCAGAACCGGTGGTGCCCACCAGCTTGGCCGGGCTTTCGATATCGGGCGCTTTGCCCATTGCGGGAATTCGGGTTGCGTACATCCACGCCCACATGATCATCGTCCAGATCATCAGCGCGACCGCCGGTTGCAGGATATCCATTCCAATCATGTCTCAAATTTTCCGATCAATTGTATTCAGGTAAGCGATGCTGGATCAGCGAACACAGTCGCCAATACCGCGCGGATGGCCAAGACGACCAGAACTATCGAACTGACGAGGAACAGGGTGAAACGCACAGGCAGCGTGTTGACGAGTATCTGCCACAGGGAATGCACGATACGCAGCGCCAAATATACCCATGCCAGCGTCACATCGAGAGCACCCGGGCCCGCAATCGCCAGCATAATTGCGGTAGCGTAAAACAGCGTCGGCTGTTCATGCAGGTGCGTATGATTGTGCGCAGGCCAATTTGCTTTGTCCGGAATGACGCCTTCCAGGTCGCCGCCGCGCAGGCCCGTGCGCCCGGAAAGGCTGGAATTGTCCTTGATCTTTGCAACCGCGCCAAAACGCGTCGGTATGATCCAGAACATGACAATCAGCGTCCACACCACCAATATCGCGGCGGGCGCGAGCATTTGTGCCTGCATGAAAGCGATCCCCTTTTCCCTCTATCGCCACGCTCCCTGCGAAAGCGCGCGAGGATTGTCAAACCCGCTATACCGCCTCTGCGGTCTCAGCCGCTGCGATAGTTCGGGCATAGGCGGCTGGATCGGCATTGCCGCCTGTCAGCATGATGACAGTGTCCGGGTCGACGGGCACCTTGCTCGCCAGTGCAGCGGCGAGCGCGGCTGCTCCGCCCGGTTCGAGCACGATGTGCAGGTTTGCAAACGCAAACCGCTGCGCCGCGCGAATCTCTTCATCCGTGACAGTAATCCCCGGTTCTGCCCGCCCGGCCAGCATGTCGAGATTGAGCTGCTTGGTCGCGTTGGGTTGCAGGGCGTCGCAAATGGTCTTCGGCGCGTCTGCGGCAGCTTCGACGATTTCGCCTGCGGCCAACGCCTTGCCAACCATGTCCCAGCCCACTGGCTCAACGATATGGATTGCGCTTGCAGGGCAGGCGAGGCTCAGGCCCACGGCGAGGCCGCCTCCGCCGCAGCAGGTTATGATACGGCTCGGCTCGTGACCCAGTTGCGCCGCAAGCTCCAGCCCGGCGGTTCCTTGCCCTTCCATGACCCAAGGATCGCCGAACGCATGGACCAACGTGCCGCCTTTTTCGGCGATAATTTTCGCCGCCACGCCGTCGCGATCTTCCCCCGGCCGTTCGTACAGCACGATATCCGCGCCCAGCGCGCGGGTGTTGTCCAGTTTCACCTGCGGCGCATCGCGCGGCATGACGATGGTTGCCCGCAGGCCCAGCTTGCGCGCCGCCCATGCCACGCCCTGCGCGTGATTGCCGCTCGACACGGCGACGGCATGATCGTCATCCAGACTTTTGAGCCGCCACCATGCGCCCCTGATCTTGAACGCGCCGATGGGTTGCAGGTTCTCGCACTTCACATGCGCCTGCACGCCGCCGATCTCGACCGGAAGCAGGGGCGTGGGCGCAAGCGGGATTGCCTGAATGCTTTCCAGCGCCGCTGCGACACCGTCGGCATTGGGTTTGCGAACCTGATCGCTCATGCGGTTGCCCCCGGTTTGTAGGGAGACATGGACCGCATGTGACACGGTCTTGGCGAAGAAGAATTCTCTGATTTCAAACGATTTTCGTCTCGTGAAGCGATAGGCTGTGTTGGAATTGGATTTGCCATGATTTCACCCTGCCGAAAGACGCCGATGTAGGAAACACCGGATCATTTGTCCCACTTAGCGCATTGCAGTAGTGAGCGCGCAAGAATCGAATTTGAAAGGTCATGATTATGTCGACAGTTCTGGTGATCGGGGCAGGGGGCGTCAGCTCGGTTTGCGTCCACAAAATGGCTATGAACCCGCAGATTTTCCCAGAAATCCACCTCGCCAGCCGAACGAAGTCGAAGTGCGACGCCATCGCTGCGAGCGTTAGAGAGCGCACGGGCGAAACCATCGCCACATACGAAATCGACGCGGAAGAAGTGCCCGCTATGGTCAACCTCATCAAAAAGGTCGGCGCGACCCACGTTGTCAATCTCGCGCTCCCGTATCAGGATTTGCCGATCATGGATGCCTGTCTGGAGGCGGGCGTAGATTATCTCGATACCGCCAATTACGAGCCGAAGGACGAGGCGAAGTTCGAATACAAATGGCAGTGGGCCTATCACGACAAGTTCAAATCAGCGGGCCTGATGGCGCTGCTCGGCTCCGGCTTTGATCCCGGTGTGACGAGCGTGTTCACAATGTGGCTGAAGAAGCACAAGCTCAAGACGATCCGCACACTCGACATCCTCGACTGCAATGGCGGAGATCATGGTCAGGCGTTTGCGACCAACTTCAATCCCGAAATCAACATTCGCGAAGTCACCGCTCCGGCCCGGCATTGGGAAAACGGCGAGTGGGTGGAAACGCCTGCGATGCAGGTTTCAACCCCGTTCGATTTTGAAAAGGTCGGCACGCGCCAGGCATATCTGATGTATCACGAGGAATTGGAAAGCCTGTCCAAATTCAATCCCGAAATTGAGCGGGCGCGGTTCTGGATGACGTTTGGTGATGAATACATCAAACACCTTACCGTGCTCCAGAATGTGGGTATGACCAGCATCGAGCCGGTCCGGTATCAGGGGCAGGAAATCGTGCCGCTGCAATTCCTCGCCGCGGTTCTGCCAAAGCCGGAGAGCCTCGGCGAAACGACCAAGGGCAACACCAATATCGGCTGCATAGCCACCGGCGAAGCGCTGGATGGTTCAGGCGAGAAGACGTTCTACATCAACAACATCTGCTCGCACGAGGCTGCATACAGAGAAACCGGCAATCAGGCGGTCAGCTACACCACAGGCGTGCCCGCAATGATCGGCACTGCGATGATGGTAACCGGCACATGGAGCGGAGAGGGCGTGTTCAACATGGAAGAAATGGACCCCGATCCCTTCATGGAAATGCTGAACGAACACGGTCTTCCATGGCAGGTGACTGAACTGGATGGGCCGGTTTCGTTCTAGAGTTTGTTTCGGACAGAGAAACCAGACAGGACCCACACATGCAAACCAAAGCCGGTGATCCGGGCGCGTTCGCCCAGTTTGATCTTTCGCGCGTCGACAGCCCCGCTTTTGTCGTTGACGCGGCAAAGCTGCGCGCGAATTGCCAGATCCTCGCGGGTATCCGTGACGAAGCCGCGAGCGATGGTGCCAGCATCAAGGTATTCGCGGCGCTCAAGGCGTTTTCCATGTGGTCGACCGCGCACATCCTGGGCGAATACCTCGACGGGGTATCGACCAGTGGGCTGTGGGAAGCGCGGCTGGCGTCGGAGTTTTACGACGGCGAAATCGCGACCTACTCCGCCGCGTTCAAACCGGAGGAACTGGACGAGATTTGCCGCCTGTCTGAACATGTTATCTTCAATTCACCCGGCCAGATGAAACGCGCGGCGCATATTCTCGACCATGCGGCAACCACCGGCGGTGATGTGTCTGTGGGTCTGCGCATCAATCCGATGGTCGCGACTGGTGAAGTGGCGAAATACGATCCCAGCGCGCCCGGCTCGCGTCTAGGCTTCCCGCTCGACCAGTTGACCGAAGAAGCGATGGAGGGTGTGGAGGGCATTCATTTTCACAATCTGTGCGAACAGACGTTCGAACCGCTGCGCGCAACGTGGGACCGCGTGTTCGACGTGATCGAACCGTGGTTCGGCCAGCTCAAATGGATCAACATGGGCGGCGGGCACCACATCACCCGCGCCGATTATGAGCGTGATGCGCTAACCGAATTTCTGCGCGATGCCGCCGCCGATACAGGCGCGGAGATCATTATCGAGCCGGGGGAGGCCATTGCGCTCGATGCGGGCATTCTGGTCGGCACGCTGCTCGATACCGGCTTTAACGAAGTGCCCATTGGCATCACCGATATCTCCGCCACATGTCACATGCCCGATGTGCTGGAGGCACCATATCGCCCGGCAATGATGGGCGAGCTTGAAGATGAAAGCATCCCGATCCGCCTTGGCGGGCCGTCCTGCCTCGCCGGCGATGTCATCGGCGATTACCGTTTGCCCGTGCCCGCAGAGGCCGGGGCGCGCTTCGCATTCCTCGATCAGGCACATTATTCCATGGTGAAGACCAACACGTTCAACGGCGTGCAATTGCCGAGCATCTGGCTGTGGGACAGCGAAACAGACGCGCTCGAATGCGTAAAGCGGTTCGATTACGAGGATTTTCGCGGACGGCTTAGTTAAGCAGCGCGCTTAGTCCGCATCCAGTGTGCGACCGCGCTCGTTCTGGTTGATGGCAAGGGCCAGTTTGGCCAGCGCGGAGAATTGATCCGCCGCAGCTTCAACGCGCTGATGATCACCTGCTTCGTCGAGCGATCCGCTCTCAAACAGATTGCCGCTCTCGACCGCCACAATCACCTGCCCGCGTGCAAACAGGGCGCGCACCGCATCGCCGTGAAACGCCTGCTCCAGCGCGAGCAGGTGCTCAACATAGGACGGGTGGACAATCACGCGCGCCTCGACCTGATCGTCGCTCCACACCTCGAAAACGTCCTCGAACGCCGGGTGCACCTGATCGACGTAATCGAGCCGGTGGCCGCTGAACGTCACGCTATCCTTGCGCCCGCCGAGGCCCAACCATGATTTATGCTTTCCCGCGCGCTGGAGCAGGGTGGTCGAATGAAACGGGCGGCCAAAACCCATCGCGATAATGGCGCCGCGGAACACCGTGACATAGCGGCGATTTTTACCTGACCCGCGGCGCTCTCTCAGATGCGTTTCGTACAGCTGGAAAGAATGCCCCTCGACATCGCCAAACCAGCGATCCTCGAAGCTGTCGCGGTCATATCCGGGGACTAGACCGTATCGCTTGCATGCCTCGAATTCTGCACCCGGCTCGACTTCATGCTGGTATTCGATGCCAAGGCTGCGCGCGATGGCCGAATTGATCCCGACTTTGATCGCTTTCTTTGCCTCGTGGATCGGCTGATACCCGAACGCGCTGACCCCCGCGATCCCGGCAAAGCTGACAAACATGCGCCATTCGCCGAATGGGCCGAACCATAGAAATGCAAGGATCGGCAGCAAAATGATCCCGCCGAAAAACCAGCGGTTAAATGCGGTCTTTTTCGCCTTTTCGCGCATGATTGATTGATCGGACAGCCAGTCCCCCAGCTCCCCCGCCATCAATCCCTGAACATCCGCCCGCATCAATGTGGCCACCCCCGTGCCGTCTTGTCCCATCGGCGTGCTGCGCCAATGCGATCTTTTAACCTGTCCCCGTTAGTATATAGTTGCCCGGTAAAGGAGGGGCGGACAATGGGTTTTGGCGCAATCATCGTATTGGCAGTGATCGTCTTGGCGGCGGTTCTGGTCGTGGGTATCTACAACCGGCTGGTGGGTCTGCGTCAGAATGTGCGGCAGGGCGTGGCCGATATCGATGCACAATTGCGCCAGCGCCACGATCTGATCCCCAACCTGGTCGAGACGGTGAAGGGGTATGCCGGTCACGAGGCATCCACGCTGGAGGCGGTGATTTCCGCTCGCAATCAGGCTGCGAAAGGCTCGCCCTCTTCGGGTGACGAACAGGGGCTGAAGATCGCGCTGGATAACCTGCTGGCTCTCGGAGAGGCGTATCCCGATCTCAAGGCTTCGGCCAATTTTCAGGAATTGCAGCGCGAACTCGCCAATGTCGAGGACAAGCTGGCAGCGGCACGCCGCGCGCTGAATGCTGCGGTCGCGCGGTTCAACACGGCGCGTGAAAATTTCCCGGCGGTGCTCTTCGCAGGTGCGCTCGGGTTTCAGCAGGCGGATTTCCACCAGCTCGACGATAGCGAAAAGGGCACTGTCGATCAGGCACCAGCGATTTCGTTCTAAATCACGGAACTTTCACCGCGTGTATGATTTATAGTTGCGAGAGCGCGCAGCATCGCTATATGCGCGCTTCCGCTGCCCCAAGGGACACTTTTACCGCAAGGCAGCCTCAAAACCGTTTGGTTAAACGCTGAACCTTCTGGGGGTCCCTTGAATTGCACACCTACTCTGACGCCATTTCTGTAGCACGGGCGCTATCGCCCGAAGAGCCGGTCATCCTGAACCGCCCGCACGCCGCGCGCCGCGCTGCGCGTTTCTTTGTCGAGAAATTTCCCGGCAAGGTGCTGTATGCGGTCAAAGCCAATCCCGCCCCTGACCTGATCGAGGTATTGTGGGATGCAGGCGTGACGCATTACGATGTCGCCTCCATCGCAGAGGTGCGGCTGGTGCGCGGTGTCCTGCCCGATGCGAGCCTGTGCTTCATGCACCCGATCAAGACGCGCAAGGCGATCCGCGAGGCGTATTTCGAACACGGCGTCAAAACCTTCAGCCTCGACACGGCGGAGGAACTGGAAAAAATCGTAGAGACTTGCCGCGATCCCGAAACCGGTGAAGCGGCGACCGATTTGCGCCTGTGCGTGCGCATCCGGGTCTCTTCGGAATATTCGGAGCTTTCGCTCGCCAGCAAATTCGGCTGCGATCTTACCGAAGCGCCTGTGCTGTTGCAGCAGGCCCGCCAGCATTGTGATTGGCTGGGCGTGTGTTTCCACGTCGGCAGCCAGGCGATGACGCCGTTCGCATTCGTGCAGGCGCTGGATCGCACCCGCGCCGCGATTGCAGAGGCCAGCGTGGTCATCGACATGATCGATGTGGGCGGAGGCTTTCCTAGTATCTATCCCGGGATGGAGCCGCCCCCGCTCGATGATTATTTCGCGATCATCCACCAGCATTTCTACGCGCTGCCAATCGCTTATAACGCAGAGCTGTGGTGCGAGCCGGGCCGGGCGCTGTGCGCGGAATACAGCTCCATGATCGTGCGGGTCGAGAAACGGCGCGGCGATGAGCTGTACATCAATGATGGAGCCTACGGCGCGCTATACGATGCCGCGCACGTGGCTTGGCGTTTCCCCGTGAACGCACTGGAGGAGGATTTGCGCGATCCGCTGGAGGATTTCGCGTTTTACGGACCGACCTGCGATGACGCCGATTACATGGCAGGCCCGTTCCCGCTTCCCGGCGATATCAAAGCTGGCGATTACATCGAAATCGGTATGCTGGGCGCATACGGCGCGGCGATGAAAACCGGCTTTAACGGGTTTGGCGATGCCGAATGCGTCGTTGTGACAGACGAACCTATGCTGAGCTTGTTCAACGGAACCCGTGTGCGCGAACCGAGTGATAATGTGGTCTCGCTAAGATAAGCGGCCTGACGCACAAAGCTATTGAGAAACATTTGCAGCTTATGATACACAATCTCCCTGTCAGTCGGGGAGAGATGCGATGTCATGGGATGTTATCGTCGTTGCCACAGATTTCAGCTCACGCGGGGATCGGGCGATTGATCGCGGTAAACAATTGAGCGAACGGACCGGCGCAAAGCTGCGCTTCGTCCATGCAACTAATCTTCCTGAAGATGATTCACCCGACATTGCGGAGCTTAATCGCAAGATGCGTGAGGCGACTGGGGCTGATCCGCTATCAGAAGCGGTCGAATTTGAATTCGTGTCCGGCTCGCCGCCCAAAGCGATCGCAAATGCCTGTATGGTCGATGACGTATCGATGCTGGTCATTGGCCCAGCGCGCTACAATTCCATTGGCGATTACCTGCTGGGCACAGCGGTGGATTACGTCCTGCGTAACACCGAAAAGCCCGTATTGGTGACGAAAAACCGGGCGCACGGCCCCTATAGCCACATCGTTGCGGGCACGGATTTCTCGGAGGGGTCGGAGTTTGCAATCCTGACCGCAGCCCGGATGTTCCCGGACGCAGAGATGCATCTCATCCACGGCTGGCACGTGCCATTTCAGGCGTTTCAGAAAGACCAATATGTCGCCGACGAGATAGAAAGCGCCGAGCGGTCGAACATGGAAGAATTCATCAGCGCGCTTGCCGTGAAAGAACCGCGGCTAGGCGGGGTCACATTCGATCTGGTCAAGGGCGGGCCGACCGTCGCGATGCGCCGCGGGCTAGAAACCGTGCCCGATGCCCTCGCCGTGATCGGCAGTCACGGAGCAAGCGGGTTCGAACAAGCGACTATCGGCAGCGTGACGAGTGACCTGCTGCGCTGCATCGAGGCCGATACGCTGGTTGTGAACACAAAAGGCGCAGTGGCCTGACCAAGAGATGCGCGGCCCAGGCTATTCGAACCCCACAAACCGCGCCGCCTCGTCCACGCTTTTACGCTCGCTGACCACTGCGTTTGCGGGGAAATCGGGGTCGGGCCAGCCGAGTGCGATTGCTTTCATGATGACCTGATCGTCCGGCACTCCGGCGTGTTCGCGCACCACCGGGCTTTGCATGATCCCTTGCGAATTGATGACACAGCCAAGCCCGCGTGACCATGCCGCGTTGACGAGCGCGGTGGTGACCGCGCCGCAATCAAATGCGGTGTCATCGCTGGTGCCGAGTTCCCGGTCATAGGTGACGATCACGCAGACTGGCGCGTCAAACTGGCGGAAACCGCGCAGCACCCAGTCCTGGCGTTTTTCCTTGTCATCGCGCTCTATGCCCATCGCGCCGAACAGCTGTTTTGCCACGCCGATCTGGCGTTCGCGGTGGATGCCGGCAAATGGCTCCCCGCGCCGAAATTCGCGGCTGTCTGGC
The DNA here is from genome assembly GCF_042854385.1 of Erythrobacter sp. MTPC3. Lineage (NCBI taxonomy): Bacteria > Pseudomonadati > Pseudomonadota > Alphaproteobacteria > Sphingomonadales > Erythrobacteraceae > Erythrobacter > Erythrobacter sp. MTPC3. The sequence continues at coordinate 487,725 of NZ_BTGP01000001.1, read as the reverse complement.
TCGCCAGCAAGGATACGCTCGGTGTTGCCCTTGCGGATGCGGTCCAGCGGCTCCCCGGTGATGACGTGGAAATGCCATGGCTGCGTGTTCATACTGGTGGGAGATCGCATCGCGAGCGTCAGCACTTCCTCGATCAGCGCGCGCGGAACCGGCTTGTCGAGATAGCCTCTGATTGAACGCCGCCCGAGGACAACTTCATCGTATTTCTGGTCTGCATTGCCGCTCACAAGTCTCTCCTGATGTCACGTTTGATGACAGCAGCTAGCGCAGCTTTGCGTGATAACAAAGGACGCTAGGGCGGCGGCGGTCATGCAGCTTCGGCCAGATCCATTTCGAGCCGGTCCCAGATTTCGACCAGCGCGTCTGTCAGTTCATCCATCATCACTTCGGTGTGATGGGGGCCGGGGGTGAATCGCAGCCGCTCCGTGCCGCGCGGCACGGTCGGGAAATTGATCGGCTGCACATAGACGCCGTATTCCGCCAGAAGAATATCGCTGATTTTCTTTGCGTGCACTGGATCGCCGACCATCAATGGGACGATGTGCGTGGTTGAATCCATCACTGGCAAACCGGCTTCGGCGAATTTCAGTTTGAGCATTGCGGCGGCCTGTTGCTGCGCATTGCGCTCGATGCTGGAGGATTTGAGGTGTTTTACCGAGGCAAGCACACCTGCCACCAGCACCGGCGAAAGCGATGTGGTGAAGATGAAACCCGGAGCATAGGAGCGGATGCAGTCGATCACGCGGGTATCGGCCGCGATGTAACCGCCCATCACGCCGAACGCTTTGCCCAGTGTGCCTTCGATAATGTCGATCCGGTGCGCCGCGCTGTCCCGCTCTGAAATGCCGCCGCCATGTTCGCCGTACATGCCCACGGCGTGCACTTCGTCGATATAGGTGAGGGCGTTGTATTTTTCGGCAAGGTCGCAGATCGCGTGGATCGGGGCGACATCGCCTTCCATCGAATACACGCTTTCAAATGCGATGACTTTTGGCGTTTCCGCAGGTTCGGCGGCCAGCATCTGCTCGAGATGCGCCATGTCATTGTGACGGAAAATCCGCTTTTCGCAGCCCGAATTGCGAATGCCGGCAATCATGCTGGCGTGGTTCAGCGAGTCGGAGAAGATGACGCAGCCGGGCAGCAATTTGCCCAGCGTGGAAAGCGTCGCATCGTTGGACACGTATCCGCTGGTAAAGGTAAGCGCGCCTTCTTTGCCATGCAGCTGGGCAAGCTCGCGCTCCAGCTCGACATGAAGATGCGTGTTGCCGCCGATATTGCGGGTGCCGCCGGAACCCGCGCCAACATCATGCAGCGCCTCTTCCATCGCGCCGATGACTTTTTCATGCTGGCCCATGCACAGGTAATCGTTCGAGCACCACACGGTGATCGGTTTAGGGCCGTTATGGCCGTGAAAACAGCGCGCATTGGGATAGGCGCCCTTGTTCCGCATGATGTCGATGAAGACGCGGTAACGACCTTCTTCATGCAGTCGGTCAATCGCGGAATCGAAAATTTTATCGTAATTCACGTGCGCTCTCGTCGGCAGTGCGGCGTTAGGAACCGCGTTCAACAGCGACGAAATAGGCAATCGGTTCCCTGTTTGCCACCGCGATCTTTGCGATTCGCTCGCAGTTAAAACTGATCGAGTTGATCGAGCCCGTATTTTTTGAGGTGTTTCCTCACCGGTTCCATGCCCGAAGCGCCCGAATCGCCTGTGACAATCGCGCGGTCCGGACAAGCGCGGGCGAAAGGCTGTCCATCGGTCAACGCCGCGATCTGGCGGGCAATCCCTTCTGCCCCGTGAACAAAGCGGACCTGCGGGCCGAATATCTGCGCCAGCTCCTCCTCGAGCAAAGGGAAGTGGGTGCAGGCAAGGACGACCGTGTCGATCTCTCCGCCGCGCGGCGCATCGAGCAGTCCTGCTGCGGCGCGGCGCACGTCATCCAACGCGATGGCCCGGCCTGCAATCTTTGCCTCGGCAAGGTCGACCAGTGCCGGCGCGGCGCAGCGCAGCAGCACGGCATCGGCGGCAAATTGCTGTTCCAGCCGGTCAACATAGGGCTGGCGAACCGTCGCCGCCGTGCCGAGGAGGCCGATCACGCCAGTCTGCGTCAGCTTCGCCGCAGGCTTGATCGCGGGCACCGTCCCGACAATCGGGATTTCCAGCACATCGCGGACCATGCCCAGCGCAATTGTGCTGGCTGTATTGCAGGCGATGCAGATCAGGCGCGGGCGATACCGTTCGGCCATGCGCCCCAGCAACCCGCAAACGCGCGCTGCGACCTCTGCCTCCGTCTTCGTCCCATAAGGCAGGCCCGCCAGATCGGCCGCGTATATCACCGGAGCATCCGGCAAAACCTCGCGCAATTCAGCCAATACGGTAAGGCCGCCCATGCCTGAATCGAAGAGGAGGATAGGGGAAGAAGGGTCTGAAATGGCTATAATTGTCCGCTGTAAACTTGCCGCGCTGCGGTCTATTACTTAGGCAACGGCAAAAGGAAAGCGGGCGTTTGACCGTCCGCGCAGCACATTGGGGTCATCATGGAACCGTTATTCGCCGCATTGCTCGGCTATCTTGCAGGCTCGATACCCTTTGGCTTGCTGCTGACCAAGGCGGCAGGGCTGGGCGATGTGCGCAGCATTGGCAGCGGCAATATCGGCGCGACCAATGTGCTGCGGACGGGGAATAAAGGGCTGGCGGCGGGCACATTGCTGCTCGACCTCGTAAAAGGTTTCGCGCCCGTTTTCGCCGCCGGATTGATTTGGGCGGGCGATAACAGCGACGTGGCAAAGGCGTTTGCTGCGGGCGGCGCGGTGCTTGGGCATTGTTTTCCCGTTTGGCTCGGTTTCAAAGGCGGCAAGGGCGTGGCCACCAATGCCGGCGTTGCGTTCGGCCTCGCGTGGCCGCTGGGCCTTGTTTATGCGCTGATCTGGGTTTCGATGCTGGCGATATTCCGCATTTCCTCGCTCGCCGGGATGAGCGCGGTTATCGCTGCCGCTGCTGCCGCTCCGCTGTTTGGCTTTCCGCAGTTTTTCCCCGTTCTGGCCGCGATTGCCGGATTAATCGTCTATCTCCACCGCGAAAACATCGCCCGCCTGACGAAGGGTGAGGAACCGAAGGTCGGCAGCAAAAAGTGAACGCGCCAGCCGCAACAGGACTATCGCAGGCAGAGGCATTTGCGCGCATTCGCCTGCTGCGATCGCCCAATATCGGGCCGGTCAGTTATGCCAAACTGCTTGCGCGGTTCGGCACGGCGGTAGAGGCGCTGGAGGCACTGCCCGACCTCGCGGCGCGCGGAAAATCGCCGTATAAAGCCGCACCTGCCGATCGGATTGAGCGCGAGGTGGGCGCTGTGCGTCAAGCGAGCGCGCGCTATCTGTTTCACGATCAGGCGGATTATCCCGCTTTGCTGGCAGAGCTGGAAAGCGCGCCGCCCATCGTAACCTGCCGCGGCCAGCTGGAATTGGCGAGCGAGCCGTGCGTCGCCATGGTTGGCGCGCGCAATGCCAGCGCGGCGGCTGTCAAACTGGCACGCGAATTCGCCGCCGAACTTTCGCAAGCGGGCTTTACCGTTGTCTCCGGGCTAGCGCGCGGCATCGACGGAGCAGCGCATGAGGGTGCATTTCCGCGCACCATCGGCGTCATCGCGAGCGGCATCGACATTGCCTATCCGCCGCAGCACTCCGATTTGCAGGAGCGGATTGCAAACGAGGGGCTGCTGATCGCAGAACAGCCGCCGGGCACCGAGCCGCGCGGGCGGCATTTCCCCAGTCGCAATCGCATTATCGCAGGTCTGGCAAGCGGAACGCTGGTGGTAGAGGCTGCGCCCAAATCGGGCACGCTCATCACCGCGCGGCTGGCGGGCGAAGCGGGACGCGAGGTTATGGCGATACCCGGATCGCCGCTCGACACCCGCTCGCTCGGCTGCAACCAGCTGATCCGCGACGGGGCGGTGTTGGTGCAAAGCCCGGAAGAAGTGATTGAATTGCTGCAAAGTTTTACCGGCGCACCGCGGTCCACGTTCCGGGTGGCGGAGGATGCTGCCAATTTCGATTACAGCGAACTGGCGGAGGCCGATCCGCTGGAGGGAGCCGAAGCGATAGAAGGGCTGCTTTCTACAGCCCCCATCGCGATTGATGAACTGATCCGCCAATCGGGTGCGAGCCCCTCAGCCGTGCACATGGCCCTGCTCGAGCTGGAAATTACCGGGGAACTTGAACGACATACAGGTGGACTGATCAGCCTGACCAAGGCAGTCTGACAGATAAGGGATCAAGCAGGGGCGAACCGGAAAATGAATGAACAAGCAACGCTCGGCAATTTGCTGAACCAGACCGTGGAAGAGATCCGCGAAAATGCCAGGGCGATTGGCATTTTTCTGGCCATGTGGATTCCGATTGGCGCGATAACCACCTATATTGATCCCTCTTCGAGCAACGCGATGGGTTTCGGGTTTGGCTTCATGCTGACCGAAAGCCTGATGGCGAAGGGCATTCTCGCCGTGATCGTGGTGATTGCATCGACCATTGCCGGTGTGGTGCTGTTATACTGGCTGCTTGCAGCCATCGTCCGTCAGACAATTTCGCCCGGTTTCGACAGGTTCTGGCCGTGGTTCGGTATCTATCTTTTGTCCTCCATCGGGATCGTGTTTGGATTTTTAATCCTGATCGTGCCCGGCATAATCCTCGCCATACGTTGGGTCATGGTTTTGCCGCTGGTCGTGGAAGCCGACACGCCTGCGATGGATACATTCGGGGAAAGCTGGAACAGGGTGCGCGGGTATTCCTGGTCGATCCTTGGCGCGGCGCTGATCCTCTTCGTCGGAGTGCTGATTATAAGCTCGGTCATTGGCGGGGCGTTCGCGTTGGCAGACCAGCTCACATCAATTCCTGGCGTAATTGCGGTCGCCGTGGCGGATGGCATTTCGACCGTCCTGTTCATCGCGTTTCCGGTCGCGGTGTACCGGTTGCTGCATAACAATGCCGATGAACTGGCCGAGGTCTTTGAGTAGCGATCTTGGGTCCGCTAACCCTCGCAGACATTCATGATGAACAGCTGCGGCTTGCAAAAGCAGGTAGCGCGTATCTGATCGGTTATGTTTTAATCTACACCGCGACATATTCGGTTTTCGATATCTATTTTTACGATGCCGACGCGGCCAACCTTATCCTGACCATTGTTATGTGGGGACTGGGTTTTGCGCTCTTGGTCGGTGTGATGAAGGCGGGCGGTCTCCTTGTCCATGGGATGCGAAGCGGGCTTGGCACCTATTTCGGGCTTGGCCTTTTGATCAGTTTTGCGGTTACTTTCGGCCTGTTCTTACTGCTACTGCCCGGACTGTATCTGATGATGCGTTGGCTCTCCGCCTACGCGCGGGCTGTCACCACTGATGAAGGGGCTGTTGCCGCGATGCGGTGGAGCTGGCACGCGTCGCAGCCCGCCCAAATGCCGCTCTCAATCGCGTTGTTGCCGCCGGTCGCGATTCATTTCGCGGCCTTTGGCGCACTCTTCACTGCCGTTCCCGATGCCGGATCTGCCGTGGATGCTGGCGGCGCGCTAATCCTTATCGCCGTGAATGCCGCGATTTATATTGCATCGGCATGGCTGACATTGCTGGGCGTTGCGGTATATGGCCTGCAATCAGGGCAGATGGATCAACTCATCGACACCCTTGAATGACCACTTGACGGCGCGCGGGCCCCGATCCCACTCTCGCGCGTACGTACACGTGTAGGGACATAGACCGGACCATCATGCAGCTTGTTATTGTTGAATCGCCGGCCAAGGCGAAGACTATCGAGAAATATCTGGGCAAGGATTTCAAGGTTCTGGCCAGTTACGGCCACGTTCGCGATTTGCCGCCAAAGGATGGCAGCGTGCGGCCCGATGAAGACTTCGCGATGGATTGGGAATTATACCGCGACAAGCAAAAGCGGTTCAAGGAGATCAGCGACGCGGCCAAGGATGCCGACCGGCTGGTTCTCGCGACCGACCCCGACCGCGAAGGCGAAGCGATTAGCTGGCACGTCCAGGAATTGTTGCGAAAGCGTAAGAACCTTCCGGCCAAGGTGGACCGGGTCACATTCAACGCGATCACCAAATCCGCCGTCACCGAGGCGATGAAGTCTCCCCGCGAACTCGATCAGCCGCTGATTGATGCATATCTGGCGCGCCGTGCGCTCGATTATCTGTTCGGATTTACTCTCTCGCCCGTTCTGTGGCGCAAGCTGCCCGGTGCCAAATCGGCAGGCCGCGTCCAGTCTGTTGCGCTGCGTCTGATTGTTGACCGTGAGCGTGAGATCGAGGCTTTCCGGGCGGATGAATACTGGTCGGTGCTCGCGAAATTGCAGCATGACGGGACAGCCTTCGATGCGCGATTGGTGCGGTACAAGGGCGAAAAGCTGGAAAAGCTGAGCCTTGGCAATGAGGGCGCCGCGATGGAGGCGAAAGCTGCTGTCGAGGCAGGGCGCTTCACCGTCGAGGGCGTCGAAACCAAACCGCTGAAACGCAACCCCGCGCCGCCATTCACGACATCGACAATGCAGCAAGAGGCTTCGCGCAAGCTCGGATTTTCCGCGAGCCACACAATGCGGCTGGCGCAGTCGCTGTATGAAGCGGGCGCGATCACCTACATGCGTACCGACGGTGTGCAGATGGACATGAGCGCGATCATGGCTGCGCGCGATGCGATATCGGAACGGTTCAGCGATGACTACCGCCCTGAAAAGCCGCGCTTCTATTCGACCAAGGCCAAGAACGCACAGGAAGCACACGAAGCGATCCGTCCGACCAATTTCAGCCGTGACAAGGTTGGGTCAGGGGACGAGGCAAAGCTGTATTCGCTGATTTTCAAGCGCGCGATGGCGAGCCAGATGGCCGCCGCCCAGCTAGAACGCACCACCGTCACCCTGCGCGAGGCGACCGGCCAGCATGAACTGCGCGCCAATGGCCAGGTCGTCAAATTCCCTGGTTTCTTCGCGGTCTATCAGGAAGGCTTCGATGACAAGTCTGATGATGATGAAGACGGCCTGCTGCCCGCGATGAAGGACGGCGATGTGCCGGCGAAAAACGAAGTTGAGGCGAACCAGCACTTTACCCAGCCGCCGCCCCGTTTCTCCGAAGCGAGCCTCGTCAAGCGGCTGGAAGAATTGGGCATCGGACGCCCATCGACCTATGCCTCTACCATCCAGACGGTGCGCGACCGCGATTATGTGCGGATGGAGAAAAGCCGGTTTCACGCCGAGGAAAGCGGACGTTTGCTCACGGCGTTTCTCGAACGGTTTTTCCCGACATATGTCGCCTATGATTTCACCGCCGGAATGGAGGAGGAGCTGGACGTCGTTTCGGACGGGCGCGAGGAATACAAGACCTTGCTCGCCAAGTTCTGGAAAGACTTCAAACCCAAGACCGAAGAGGTCATGGAAAAGCTGCCGAGCGAAGTCACCGAGGTGCTCGACGAATACCTTTCCGACTATCTCTTCCCGCCGCGCGAAGACGGCAAGGATGCCCGTTTCTGCCCGCTTTGCGAGCAGGAAGGGCGCGAGGGCGGCAAGCTCAACCTGCGCGGGGGCCGATTTGGTGCGTTTGTCGCGTGCCAGAACTATCCCGAATGCAAATACACGCGCCGTTTCGCACAGCCGGGCGCGGACGGCGAAGATCCTGCCGAGGACGGCCTGATGGGCACGCACCCCGAAACAGGCGCGGAAATCCACCGCAAGTCGGGCCGGTTCGGCCCCTATGTCGAGATGGAGGTCGATGAGAAGAAACAGCGCGCCTCTATCCCCAAAGACCTCGACGATTTCGATCTGGAATGGGCGATCAAGCTGCTCGACCTGCCGCGTATTGTTGGCGCGCACCCAGAAACTGGCAAGGAAATTGAGGCAGCCATCGGCCGTTACGGCCCCTATCTGCGTCACGATGGCAAATACGCCAAACTGCAATCCACCCGCGATGTCTTCGACACCGGTATGAACGCTGCGGTCACGATGCTGGCCGAGGCGGCGAACCGGAAAGGTGGCTCTCGAGGTAAGGCTGAACCGATCAAGACGCTGGGCGAACACCCGACCAGCGGCGGCGAGATCAAGGTTATGCCGGGCCGCTATGGCCCTTACGTGACCGACGGCACTGTCAACGCGACGATCCCTAAAGATGTGAAGCCGGAAGATATCGAGGCGGCGCAGGCGATCGAGCTGATCGACGCGCGCGCGGCGAAAGGACCGGCAAAGAAAAAGGGCAAAAAAGCGCCTGCAAAGAAAAAGGCACCCGCAAAGAAAACCGCCGCCAAGAAGAAACCGGCCGCCAAGAAAGCGGCTCCGGCGAAGTAAGCCGAAACCTTGGATTAACCAGTTCTATAATCTTGGTTTTCACGCTGATACGTTCGTAAATCGTCAAGCATTGGCTCGTAATATGTCCTTATGGAATCGAGGACATTGCCACGTGATTGAAATCGAAGTTCAGAACGAGACCCACCAGAACCAGGCGCGCGTCCGCTTTGCGGCGGTACCGCGCATCGGTGAAGGGCTGCGCCTGCGCGAACCGGACGGGATGTGGGCTAGCTATGATGTCATCGATGTGTGGTATCAGAAAGCTGAATTTGGTGATGTCTGGATGCCCTATTTGCACGTTCGGATGACCCCCGGCGAAGGCGCTAGTGAGCCGGTGCTGGACGACATGACGCGCGATACATCGCACGACGAGGATTCCGGACACGACCTACGCGGCGAAGACCAGTTCGCCACGCTCGGAGGGGAGCACGAACCATTCAAAATCTGATCAAACGCAATGCAGGGCCAAACCGCAACCGGCACCTTGGCGAAGGCAAGAGCCTTGCCGAACGTCTGACCCAGGCGCGTTCGCAGACGGCGGCTGATGAAGCCGATGCCAAAGCCACTTCTGCTTCCAAATCTGCGCCGGACACCGCGCATGCGCCAGATGCGTCTCCCGAGGCTGTCAGACAGGCCGAAGAGGCAATTGCGCGCGCCCCTAAACCCGATCCCGCCAACGGGCAGACCGAAAGTATAGTCGCCGCTGCAAAGGTCATGCGCGACCGTTTCGGTGATGATGGCGCTCGGAAAGACGCCGCGCAAATCTGCCTGATCGTCGATGACAGCCGCGTGATCCGCAAGGTTTCATCGAAGATCGCGAAAAGTCTGGGCTATGTCCCGGTCGAAGCGGAAAACGGCGAAGAGGCGCTTGCCCAGTGTAAGAAAGCGATGCCGGCCATCGTGCTTACCGACTGGAACATGCCGGAAATGGACGGGATCGAATTCGTCACCCAATTGCGCTCCATTCCAACGCCGAAAGAACCCATCGTGATCTTCTGCACTTCCAACGGAGAGGCAAAGGACATCCACGAAGGCATTGGCGCGGGCGCAGACGATTATATCGTCAAGCCATTTGATGAGGGCGCGCTGAAAGCCAAGCTGGAAAAGCTGGGCGGCAATTAGCGCCGATTGCGCTCGCCATGGCGGATGCAACGCCCTAGGCCGCGCTGATGAGCAAAGAACATTTTGAGCGCCACAAACAACCATGGAATGCGGAGGAAGCCGGGCGGTTGAGGCTACTCGCCTCCAAAGGGCAGGGCCTGAAACAGATCGCAAAAGCGCTGAACCGCAGCGAAGATTCGACCAAGAATTTCGCCAAACAGCAGAAGATCAAGATCGCTAAAAAGCGTTAGGGCCGGAGCCTCACTTCACCCAGTCGAGGCCCATTTCCTCGAAGACTTCCTTGTCATCGCTCCAGCCTTCGCTGACTTTGACGTGTAGGAACAGGTGCACCTTTACGCCCAAGATTTCCGCCAGTTCGGCGCGCGCAGCTTCGCCGATCGCTTTGATTTTCTGACCACCTTTGCCCAGCACGATCGGTTTCTGACTATCGCGGGCGATCACGATTTGCTGCCGCACTTCGACACTGCCGTCAGGCCGCACGGTGTAGCTTTCCGGGCGCACTGCGGCATCATAGGGCAGCTCTTCGTGCAGCTGGGCGTAGACCTGCTCACGCGTAATTTCAGCGGCCAGCAGGCGCTCCGATGCGTCGGAAACCTGATCTTCGGGATACATCCACGGACCTTCGGGCATCACCTTTGCCAGCGCCTCTTTTATTTCAGGCACACCGTCGCCCGTTAGCGCGGAGATAAAGAAAATCTCTTCGAATTCGGCCAGCGCCGACAATTCCTCTGCGAGCGCGAGGAGCGGCTCTTTCTTTGCCTTGTCGACTTTGTTGAGGATCAGAATTTTCTTCTCAGGCCGCTTCGACAGCGCCTCCAGAAGCGGCATCAGTTCGTGGCGGCGCTGTTTGATCGGATCGACCAGCAGGACAATCGCGTCGGCGCTGTCTGCGCCTTCCCATGCGGCGCTGACCATGGCGCGGTCCAGCCTGCGTTTTGGCTCGAAAATACCGGGCGTATCGACCAGGATCATCTGCACCGTTCCGTATAGCGCGATGCCCAGCATCCGCGCGCGCGTCGTCTGCGCCTTGGCACTGGTGATCGCGACCTTTTGGCCGACCAGCTGATTGACCAAAGTTGATTTGCCCGCATTGGGCGCGCCGATAATCGCGACCACGCCGCATTGTGCTGGCGCCTGTTCCAAACTCACCCGAATTTCTCCAAAAATACTTTTGCAGCGTGCTTTTCAGCCTCGCCCTTGCTCGTGGCGACGCCTTCGGCTTCGCCCACTCCGTGAATGCTTACCTTGACGGTGAAACTGGCGGCGTGGTCCGGTCCGCTGCGATCCGTCACTTCGTATTTGGGCATGGCGCGGCGATTGCCTGCGGCCCATTCCTGCAGCGCGCTTTTCGGATGCTTTGCTTTGCCCGCATCGCCGTCCAGTTCGCCTTGCCAGAGGCGGTAGATGAGCGCGCGTGTCGTATCGAAGCCGTGTTCGACAAAGCTTGCCCCGATCAGCGCCTCCATCACATCGCCAAGGATATTGTTGCTGTCGGCCCCGCCATCCTCGCGTGCCTGCTTGCCCAGCCTTATATGGTCGGGAAGGCCGATATTGCGGGCAATGCGCGCGCAGGTCGCCCCGCTGACGAGCGCGTTGAGGCGCTGGGAAAGTTTGCCTTCGGGTGCGTCGCCCGCGCTGTAAAGCCAGCTCGCTACGGCCAGCCCCAGCACGCGGTCGCCCAGAAATTCTAGCCGCTGGTAATCCCGCTCGCTGATGTCGCTGGCCCCGCCGTTAAAGCTACCATGTGTCAGCGCCTCCAGCCACGGTGCCTCTGAACTGACGGAAAATCCGTGCTCTTCCAGCCACAGCCGCGTTTCGGGGGTGAGCGCGGTCACAGCACGGTTCCGATCCGGCCCCAGCGCGCGGCTGTAAACCAGGTCCACGGCTTCAGCCATTCGGCGCTGCCATCGGTCGACCACATGATGATCGAAGCCTCACCCACAAGGCTGTCCTGCGAGACGATGCCGACTGCATCGCCCGACATCGCTTCGAACCGGCTGTCGCGCGAATTGTCGCGGTTATCGCCCATCACGAACATGTGACCTTCGGGAATAGTTGCAGCGCTGAACGTGTCGCCTTGCGTCAGCCCGAAATCGAGCACCGGGATGGTTCTGCCGCCGGGCAGCGTTTCTTCGAATTGGCTGTATCGGCACACGGCCGTTCCATCACCGCTTACGGCCTCTTCGCCGCCCCACGCACATGTCGTGTTTTGAGAAATCGGAATGTCAAATTCGCCCACTGCGCGGCGCGGGACCAGTTCGCCGTTCAGCGCGATCTGCCCGCCAAGGATGGCCACCGTGTCACCTGGCAGGCCGATCACCCGTTTGATATAATCGGTGTTGTCGATGGGGTGTTTGAAGATGACGAGATCGCCGCGCTCGGGCTCCCTTGCAAAGATGCGCCCTTGCGGCAGGCCAGCGTCAAACGGCAGCGAATTGCCGGAAAAGCCATAGGACCACTTTGCTGCCAGCAGGTAATCCCCGTTCCAAAGGCGCGGCAACATGCTTTCCGACGGAATCGAAAAGGGAGAGAAGACCAGAGTTCGGAAAAGGAACACCACAACGACCAATTTCAGCAGGAAAAACGCAAAGCTGCCCCAGCTTTCGCCGGACGCATTTTCGTCCGATTGCGTCAAAGTCGCAGATTGGGTCTTAACATCCATCGCCCGCCCCCTTACTCGCACACACTGAACGCGCAAAGGGGTTTGCTGCATGGCTTCCGATACTCACAATGAAATCTGGTCCCGTCTCAATGATTTGCCGCAGCCTACGCTGGCGCAATTGTTCGATGCAGATGCCGACAGAGTGGCCAAGCTGAGCCAGCGGTTCGAGTTTGAGATCCCCGGCCACGGGACCAATGGCATGTTGCTCGACTGGTCCAAGACGCATCTCGATGATGACGTACTGTCCGCGTTTGAGGAGCTGGTCGAAGCGAGCGGTTTTGGGGCCGCACGCGATGCCATGTTCGATGGCGGGATCGTGAACCCGACAGAGGGGCGGCCTGCGACACACGGCGCGATGCGGGGCAGCGGCACCGAAACACAGGTCGAAGAGGCAGAGGCATTGCTGGCGCGCATGGGCATGCTGGTGGAGGCAATCCACCAGGGCGCGCTGGGTGAGGTAAAGCATCTTATCCATATCGGGATCGGCGGATCGGCGCTTGGCCCGGACCTTGCCGTGGATGCTTTGACCCGCGACCTGGCGTTGGTGGACGTGCATGTCGTCTCTAATATAGACGGACTGGCGTTGGAGCAGGCGTTTGCTGGCTGTGACCCGCACGCGACATTGATTGCTGTCGCATCGAAGACATTCACCACGACGGAGACGATGACCAACGCCGCGAGCGCGCTGAAATGGCTTGCGGACGAAGGGGTGACCGACCCGACTGGCCGCGTCATAGCATTGACCGCGAACCCGGAACGGGCGGTAGAATGGGGCGTCGATGAAACACGGATACTCCCTTTCCCCGAAAGTGTCGGAGGGCGGTATTCGCTTTGGTCAAGCATCGGCTTTCCGGTTGCGATGGCGGTCGGCATGGATGATTTCCGCGCCTTCCTTGCCGGCGCCCACGCAATCGACACACATTTCCGCGATACCGAAGGGCGCGCAAACGCTCCGCTGCTCGCCGCCTTTGCCGATCAGTATTACACGCGGGTTCGCGGCTGCCAGACGCGCGCGGTGTTCGCCTATGATGAACGGCTGGCGCTGTTCCCCGATTACCTCCAGCAGCTGGAAATGGAATCGAACGGCAAAAGCGTGACCGCCGATGGCAATCCGGTAAGCGGACCGACAGCGCCTGTGACATGGGGCGGTGTGGGGACCGATGCGCAGCATGCGGTGTTCCAGCTGCTACACCAGGGTACGCACCTGATCCCGGTCGATTTTATTGCCAGCATTGCTCCGGGGGACGAGCTTGACCCGGCCCACCATAAGGCACTCCTTATGAATTGCCTTGCACAGGGTGCGGCGCTGATGGCGGGGCAGCACTCCGACGATCCGGCGCGCTCTTACGAAGGCGACCGGCCCTCCGCGATATTCCTCGTCGATGACCTCGATCCAGCGATGCTGGGCGCATTGATTGCGTTTCATGAGCATCGCACTTTCGCCAACGCAGTGCTGATGGGGATAAATCCGTTTGACCAATTTGGCGTTGAGCTTGGCAAATCCATCGCGAAACAGCTTGATTCAGGCGAGGGTCAGTTTGATCCGTCTACAACGGCACTCATGGAAGCAGCGGGTCTGCTGTAACGGACCCGATTCTCTTAACGCGCCTTAACCGTGTTTCACGGGCTTGGATTTATCTGAGGTGCCTTCGCAAGATTATTCCAACCCAGCGCGAGATTTTCGCGTTACGTTGCGCTGCAGCATTTTATGCAGGATATAATTGCGCGCGCAGGTGTTTTGCGTAGTATCCGGCGCTTCCAATTCAAGTCGCCAAACCACAACAAAGGATATTCGATGGTTCGCCTCATTTCGTCATTCGCTGCAATTGCTGCACTCGCAATCACACCGGCAGCGATGGCTAAGGACGAACTGACGAAAGCATCCGCGAACATGGCGGCGGAACCTGTAAAGCTCGTCGAATTCGACGGCGAGTGGGCGGTCCTTAAGACAGCATCCCGTTTGCGGATCTGGCGCACGCACATTGCTTACACCCTGACCGTCAACGAAAACGGCGATGTGACCGGCTGCGCGATCGATGACGATTTTCGCCGGGCGTACGTGAAGCAGAAAATGTGTTCGGTTCTGCTCAAACATCACACGTTCGAGCCAGCGCGTGACGCCGCCGATATGCCGGTGGCTGCCAATTATTCGGCACGTTTATCGTTTCAGGAGATGCGCGACAGCCTCTAAGGCTTTCGGATTTCTTCCGGTGCCGTTGCCGTATCCGGTGCGGTAGCGGCAATGCTGCAGTGCACACCGCGATTGACTTTTGCGCGCGTCAGGCCCATCTGAGCGGCGAACAAGGCATGCAAGCCTCGCGTGAAGCGGCGGTTATGACATATCTGCCCCGGCGCATGACCTTGTGATTATCTAACAGACTTCCCTTTTCACGCGGGCGGTTTCAACCCCCCGCGCTGCGCTGCGATTCCGTCTGGAATCTGCCGCCGCACCGCATTTATTGCGAGTATTTACTCAATGACATTCGAAACACTCGGGCTTTCACAGCCCGTTCTCCAGGCGCTCGATCTGAAAGGATACGACACGCCGACCCCAATTCAGGAACAGGCCATTCCGCCCGTTCTCGAAGGGCGCGACCTGCTTGGCATTGCCCAGACCGGCACTGGCAAGACGGCGGCATTCATGCTGCCAAGCATCGACCGGCTGCGCGATTCCGATAACCAGATACCGTTCAAAAGCTGCCGTATGCTGGTCCTCGCCCCAACGCGTGAACTGGCCACACAGATCGCTGACAGCGCCAAGGATTACGGCGCGCTGGCGGGTCTGAAAGTGCAAGTCATCGTAGGCGGCACTTCGGTGAACAAGGACCGGAACAAATTGCACCGCGGCACCGACATCCTGATCGCGACGCCGGGCCGACTGCTCGACCTGATCGACCAGAAAGCGTTCAACCTTTCCGGTGTCGAAGTGCTGGTGCTGGACGAAGCAGACCAGATGCTCGACCTTGGTTTCGTGCACGCGCTTAAGCGGATCAACCAGCTTGTCCCGAAAGAGCGCCAGACTCTGTTCTTCAGCGCCACGATGCCGAAAGCGATCAAGGATCTGGTCAGCAATTACTGCAACAATCCCGTGCAGGTCAGCGTGACCCCGGCGGCGACGACGGCAGAGCGGATCGACCAGTACCTGTTCATGGTCCAGCAGGACGAAAAGCAGGCTCTGCTCGAGATGATCCTTTCGGGCCAGCACGATGTGCCGGGGGAAATGGAGCGGGTGCTGATTTTCAGCCGGACGAAACACGGCGCGGACCGCGTAGTGAAGAAGCTGACCCAGCGCGGCATTGCCGCCAATGCCATCCACGGCAACAAATCGCAGCCGCAGCGCCAGCGCGCGCTCGATGAATTCCGGCGCGGCAAAGTCGCCATTCTTGTGGCAACCGACGTTGCAGCGCGCGGGATCGATATTCCGGGTGTCAGCCACGTACTCAATTACGAACTGCCCAACGTGCCCGAACAATATGTCCACCGGATCGGACGCACCGCGCGCGCAGGCCGGGAAGGCATTGCCATCGCGTTTTGCGCCGAGGATGAACGGTCGTATCTCAAGGATATTCAGCGCAACACCGACGCTGAGCTGGAGCGGCTGGACCTGCCGGAAAACTTTCGCGCCGTTGTGGAAGGGGTCGGCCCGACCAAGCCTCCGCCAAAGGGGCAGAACCGCGTGTCGAACAAGAAAATCAGGCCGCGTCCAACTGGCGGCGGCAAACCGCGCGGTGATCGTCCAGACGGCGCAGGCGGCGGCGCTGGCGGAAAGCCAAAGCGCAAGCACCCCAACCGTCAGGGCAGGCCGAAGAATGCCGGTGGCGGGGGCCGACAAGGTGGCGGCCGCCCCAGTGGCGGAAGGCCCGGCGGTGGCCGCGGGAGGGGCGGTAAGCCCGGCGGCGGCGGCGGTGGTCGCTCCGACTAAGACCGGAGGCGTATCCGAAACCTTCCGTAACCCCCTGCGTATGAACTGCGAACAGCGCACCCGAAAACGGAAGGTGCGCATCCCGCGCGGTTGGCAATTGCTGCCAGCCGCGCCATAGGGCGCAGATCATTATCAGGAGCATCATGCATGGCTGACACCGAATACGATTTCGATCTCTTTACCATCGGCATCGGTTCGGGCGGCACACGCGCCAGCCGCGTCGCTGCCGCACATGGCGCACGCGTTGCTGCGGCAGAGGAACACCGCGTTGGCGGCACCTGTGTCATCCGCGGCTGTGTGCCGAAAAAGATGCTCGTGTACGGCGCGCAATTTGCCGAAGATCTTGAGGATTGCCAGCAATTTGGCTGGACCATCGAAGGCAAGAGCTTTGACTGGGTAAAGCTGCGCGATCACGTGATGAAGGACGTGGGCCGGATTGAGGGCGTCTACACCGAAACTCTGGAAAAGCACGATGTCACGCTGTTCCACGAACATGCCAAAATCACTGACGAGCACGAAATCACTCTAGCCAGCGGCAAGGTGGTAACGGCGAAGCACATCCTGATTGCGACAGGGGCGACCCCGCATGTGCCGGACTTTCCGGGCAACGAGCATGTTATCACTTCGAATGAGGCATTTCATCTGGACGAAGTTCCAGGCTGCATCCTGATTTTGGGCGGCGGCTACATCGCAAACGAGTTCGCCGGTATTTTCAATGAATTCGGATCGAAAGTCGTGGTGGCCAACAGGTCCGATGTGATCTTGCGCAGTTACGATTTTTCCATGCGCGACCGTTTGATGCAGATATCCATGACCAAGGGGATCGAATTCCTTTTCCGTGCCGAGGTCGAGAAGCTTGAAAAACGCGATGACGGCACCTTCGCGGTAAAGATGACTGGCGTGGAAGAGCGGACTTTCGACCTCGTGATGGCCGCGACTGGCCGTGTTCCCAATGTCGAGGGGCTTGGCCTCGAAAATGTCGGGGTCGAACTGGGCAAGCGGGGCGAGATCAAAGTCGACGAATTTTCCAAAACGAATGTCGATTACATCTACGCCGTCGGCGACGTGACCGACCGCGTGCAACTGACCCCGGTTGCAATCCGCGAAGGACAGGCGTTTGCCGACAGCGTGTTTGGCGATGTCGAACCGTATTCGGTCGACCATTCCTGCATTCCAAGCGCAGTCTTCAGCCACCCGCCTATCTCGTCAGTGGGCCTGAATGAGCGCGAGGCGAAAGAACAATACGGCCAGGTAAAGGTCTATACATCGGATTTCCGCCCGATGAAAAACGTTGTGGCGGGCCGCAACGAACGCAGTCTTGTCAAAATGATCTGCGACGGCGCGAATGGTCAGATTTTAGGCGTTCACATGATCGGTCCCTATGCTCCAGAAATCATGCAAACCGCGGCGGTCGCGGTAAAAGCCGGCATGAACAAGGCTGATTTCGATGCAACCACGGCGATCCATCCAACCGTTGCCGAAGAGCTGGTTTTGATGAAATAATCGTTGTACGCTCCGGCGTATGGAAATCTCTGGAAAGACAATCCTGCTTACCGGCGGGACCGCTGGCATAGGCCGTGAAATGGCGCTCCAGCTGAAAGATAAGGGTGCAAAGGTCGTTGTGACCGGGCGGAATCCTGATCGGTTGGCGGCAATGGCACGCGAAGGGTTTGAGACAATTTCGGCGGGACTTTCCGATGCAGCAGGTGTCGATGCGCTGCTGGAGGCATGGGGCGCCCGCAATCTTGACGTGCTGATCAACAATGCGGGACAATTGGTTGATCACGATTTCCGCAAGGGCACGCCGGATGCCGATGCCACTGACGTTTGCATCTACGCCAATTTGAACGCGCCGATCCGTTTGATCACTGCATTGGCGCAGCGACTGCAGGCACAACCCGAAGCAGGGATTGTCAATGTTACGAGCGGCCTGGCTATCTCACCTGCTGCGCGCCAGCCGGTTTATTGCGCGACGAAATCGGGTCTGCGCTTTTATTCTCTGGCACTGCGCGAACAAATGAAAAACACCAATGTCCGCGTGATCGAGGCGTTGCCTCCTGTGGTCGATACTCAGATGAATGCCGGCAGGGCAGTCAAGAAAATGTCGCCGGAGGAATGCGCTCGGCAGATTGTCGAGGCGATCGAAAAAGACCGTGATGAAGCCAATATCGGCATGACCAAGACACTGCGAATTGCGGAGTCGATATCTCCCGCACTCGCCCGCAGCATCACACTCAAATTCTAGCGCGATCCGCGTTTTTGATACGTTGACGCTGCCGCGCGGCTCCGGCATCGACACATCAAGTTTGCAAACAGGGATCAGACATGTCCGCCAATATCGCCGAACTGGAACGCCGCCGTGCAGCTGCCAAAATGGGCGGCGGGCAAAAGCGGATCGACGCGCAGCATGCCAAGGGTAAGCTGACCGCAAGGGAACGGCTATCCGTGCTGCTGGACGAGGGCAGCTTTGAAGAGCTGGACGCCTATGTCGAGCACGATTGCGTCGATTTCGGCATGTCCGAACAGAAAATCCCCGGCGATGGCGTGGTCACTGGATCGGGCACGATCAATGGCCGCCTTGTCTATGTCTTCAGCCAGGATTTCACCGTGTTTGGCGGCTCACTGTCAAAACGCCATGCGGAGAAAATCTGCAAGGTGATGGACACCGCGATGAAGGTTGGCGCACCCGTCATCGGCCTGAATGACAGCGGCGGCGCGCGTATTCAGGAAGGCGTGGCGTCACTCGGCGGATATGCCGAAGTTTTCCAGCGCAACGTATTGGCAAGCGGTGTCGTGCCGCAGATCAGCCTCATCATGGGGCCGTGCGCGGGAGGCGCGGTGTATTCGCCCGCGATGACCGACTTCATCTTCATGGTGAAGGACAGCTCATACATGTTCGTGACCGGCCCGGATGTCGTGAAGACGGTCACCAATGAAGAAGTCACTCAGGAAGAACTGGGCGGCGCGGTGACGCACACGACCAAGACGAGCGTCGCCGATATCGCGTTTGAAAACGACATCGAAACGCTGCTTTCGACGCGCGAGTTTTTCAATTACCTGCCGCTGTCCAACCGCGAGGAAGTGCCCACGCTGCCGACGGACGATCCGTTCGACCGCGTAGAAGATAGCCTCGATACCCTGATCCCGGACAATGCGAACCAGCCATACGACATGCATGAGGTGATCGCGAAGACGGTGGACGAGGGATCGTTCTTCGAAATTCAGCCCGCCCATGCCGCGAACATCATTTGCGGGTTTGGCCGGGTCGAGGGGCGCACCGTGGGCGTAGTCGCGAACCAGCCGATGGTGCTGGCGGGCGTGCTCGACATCAATTCATCGAAGAAAGCTGCGCGATTCGTGCGGTTCTGCGATGCGTTTGAAATTCCGATTGTGACGTTCGTCGACGTCCCCGGCTTTCTGCCCGGCACCTCTCAGGAACTGGGCGGCATCATCAAACATGGCGCAAAGCTGCTGTTCGCCTATGCCGAGGCGACCGTGCCCAAGATCACGATCATCACGCGCAAGGCGTATGGCGGCGCATACGACGTCATGGCGTCAAAGCACCTGCGCGGGGATTTGAATTACGCCTGGCCTACCGCAGAGATCGCGGTGATGGGCGCAAAGGGCGCCGTAGAGATCATCTTCCGATCAGACCGCGGCAACGCAGAAAAGATCGCCGAGAAAACGAAGGAGTACGAAGACCGCTTCGCCAACCCCTTCGTCGCGGCACAGCGCGGCTATATCGACGAGGTGATCTACCCGCGAAACACGCGGCGGAGGATTGCACTGGGGCTAAGGAAGCTGCGGACTAAGCAGTTAGAGAACCCTTGGAAGAAGCATGACAATATTCCGCTGTGAGTGAGAAGGGCGAAAAGGATCGGCAGTACATGCTTTTCTTCGGCGTGGTGCTCATTGTGGCCCTGCTTGCCGTCGCTGATCCGTTGGACAGCGCATCGATCTCACATCGCTCCATCGGGGGTTTGATCCTCGGACCTCTCGCATTTGCTTACGCCTTTCGGGGCTTCGTGCGAGGCGAGTTTCCGGAGCTTTCACAGGCATCAAGAAGCAAGAATGAGTTTCAATTCTGGTTTTGCTTTGTTGTGTTCACTTTTATGGGAATTGCCATGACAGTGTTGGGCGTAAGAGCTTTCTTGGAGCTATGAAATGAAACTCGGCCGCCTAAATCACATCGGCGTTGCAACGCCTTCTATCGAAGCTTCCATTGTGCATTACCGCGACACGATGGGCGCGACTGATATTCACACACCGTTCGACCTGCCCGAACAGGGCGTGAAGGTCTGCTTTATCGACACGCCAGGTGAGAATTACACCGATGGCACTCAAATTGAACTGATCGAGCCGCTTGGCCCGGACAGCGCGATCCACAACTTCCTCGCCAAAAACCCTCTTGGCGGGCAGCATCATGTCTGCTTCGAAGTTCCCGATATCGAGGAGGCGCGCGCCGACTTTGAGGGGAAGGGCAAACGCATCCTTGGCCCAACGCGCATTGGCGCGCATGGCACTCCTATCTTTTTCGTCCATCCAAAGGACATGCAGGGCATGCTTACAGAAATCATGGAAACACCGAAAGAGGATGCGCACTGGTCGAACTGACCGGATCGCCCAGCGAGAGAGAGAAACATGTCCTACGAAACCATTCGCGTCGATAAAGACGGCCCGCTGACCACCATCACCCTGAACCGTCCCGACCGGCTGAACGCGATGCCGCCGCAAATGGCGGACGAAATCGGGCAGGTGTTTTACGATCTGGGTGATGCCCGCGCCGTCCTGATTACAGGAGAGGGCAAGGGCTTCTGTTCAGGCGCGGACCTTTCCGCGCGCAGCGGCGATAATCCGCTGACGGGCAAGGGCGGCTCTCATGAGGCGCTGAACAATCATTACAACCCAGCGATCAGTCATCTGATCCGCGCCGATGTGCCGGTGATCTGCGCGGTCAACGGTCCTGCGGCGGGCGTCGGGTGCAGCCTCGCGCTGGCGGCGGATTTCACGATCGCGGCTAAGAAGGCGTATTTCCTGCAGGCTTTCGTCAATATCGGCCTTGTTCCGGATGGTGGCTCCACGTGGCTACTTGCCCGCGCGATTGGCCGCGCGCGCGCCACTCGGATGATGATGCTGGGCGAGAAAATCAGTGCAGAGCAGGCCGAGGAATGGGGCCTGATCTACAAATGCGTTGACGATGATGCGTTGATGGACGAAGCGCGCGCACTGGCAGAAAAGCTCGCCAATGGTCCGACGCTTGCCTACGCCGCGATGAAGCGCAACATCGCCACCGCGCTCGACGGCAATCTCCAGCATGTCCTGCTTGCGGAGGCGGAGGCCCAGCACATCGCAGGCCGCAGCGCCGATGCGAAAGAGGGCGGCAAAGCCTTCCTCGAAAAGCGCAAAGCGCAGTTCAAAGGCCAGTAATCGCAGGGCAGATTGACACATGACCAGGGAACAAGGATCGGGCGAGACCGGAAGTCTGTTCACCGCGCTCTTCGCAGCTCTGGCAACCGGTGCGGCCATTTTTTCTTGGTTGGAGGCTCTTTCATTTGATCCCTGCAATACAATCCTGACGCATGGCGGGGCGGGCTGCATTGAACCCGGCCTGAGCGGGATCATCATCGGCGCGGTCTGCGCGGCGTTTGGATTGACCATCGCATCGGGCGCAGTTCGCGCGCCAGCCCGCGCCGACGTGTCAAAGATGGACCGCGCGCTGCTGGGCTGGTTCGGCCTGATGTTTGCCGTAACCGGCGGCGCAATCGCATTCGCGCAGTGGACCGTCGGGACGGGATTGTGATGAAATCTGCGGCGCGGCCTTTTTTGAACCTCGCAATACCGTTAGAGCCCCTGACATGACCGACAAACCGACCCCCGCCGACTGGAAAGCCCTCGCCGAGAAGGAATCGAAAGGGCGCGACCTGACATGGGAAACGCCCGAGGGCTTCGCGATCAAGCCGCTGTATACCGCAGAAGATCACGTGGATTTCGATCCGGGTCTCCCCGGTTTTGCGCCGTTCACACGCGGGGTGAAGGCCAGCATGTATGCAGGCCGCCCGTGGACGATCCGGCAATATGCAGGGTTTTCTACCGCAGAGGAATCCAACGCATTTTACCGCCGCAATCTGGCGATGGGGCAAAAGGGGCTGTCGGTCGCTTTCGACCTCGCCACGCACCGCGGATATGACAGCGATCACCCGCGCGTGGTCGGTGATGTGGGCAAGGCAGGCGTTGCCATCGATACGGTCGCCGACATGCAGGTGCTGTTCGATGAGATCCCGCTCGACACGATGTCCGTCTCCATGACGATGAACGGCGCAGTGATCCCGATCATGGCGTTTTATATCGTCGCGGGGGAGCGGTCCGGCGTTTCGCAGGATAAGCTTTCTGGCACGATCCAGAACGACATTCTGAAAGAGTTTATGGTCCGCAACACCTACATCTATCCGCCCGAACCATCGATGCGGATTGTTTCGGACATCATCGCATATACCTCTGCCAACATGCCGAAATTTAACTCGATTTCGATCAGCGGCTATCACATGCACGAAGCCGGAGCGACGGCGGTGCAGGAACTCGCCTTTACCATCGCGGATGGCAAGGAATACGCCGAAAAGGCGATGGCGACCGGGCTGGATATTGATGCGTTTGCAGGGCGGCTCTCGTTCTTTTTCGGGATCGGCATGAATTTCTTCATGGAGATTGCGAAGCTGCGCGCCGCGCGGACCCTATGGTACAAGGTGATGGACGGGCTGGGCGCGAAAACGGAACGCTCAAAGATGCTGCGCACGCACTGTCAGACCAGCGGTGTCTCCCTGCAAGAGCAAGATCCCTACAACAACGTGATGCGCACCACGATAGAGGCGATGGCCGCGACGCTTGGCGGCACGCAGTCGCTGCATACAAATGCGCTGGATGAGGCGATCGCGCTGCCGACCGATTTCTCCGCGCGGATTGCCCGCAACACGCAGCTGGTTCTGCAAGAGGAAAGCGGCATCACCAATGTCGTCGATCCGCTGGGCGGTTCGCATTATATCGAGGCGCTGACAGCGACGCTCGTCGAAGAAGCTGAAAAGCTGATGGCCGAGGTCGATGAAGCGGGCGGCATGACCAAATATGTCGCCACCGGCGCGCCCAAGGCTGCGATTGAACGCGCGGCGGCGGAAAAGCAGACGAGCGTTGATAAGGGCGAAACCGTGATCGTCGGAGTCAACAAATACCGCAAGGAAACCGAAGACCCGATTGAAACGCTCGATATCGACAATGCGAAAGTGCGCAAGGATCAGATCGCCCGGATCGAGCGGGTGCGGGCAGGGCGCGATGAAGCGGCGTGTCAGGCCGCGCTTGAGGCGCTGAGAGAGGCGGCGGCGACCGACCCTGCGGCTGCGCGTGCGGCGCTGGGTGACGGCCGCGATGAGCGGGGTGTTCCGCTCCCGCCAAAAGTGCTCGCCGAAATGGAGGCGAAAGGCGATGTGAACCTACTGGCAAAGGCGGTAGAGGCTGCACGCCAAGACGCGACGCTTGGCGAAATTTCGGCGGCAATGGAGCAGGTCTTTGGCCGCCACGACGCCACGCCAAAGCCGGTGACAGGCGTTTACAAGACCGCATACGAATTCGACCGCCGCTGGGCGCAGGTCACGGACGGTGTCGATGCCGTCGAACGCCGCCTTGGCCGCAAGCCGCGCATTCTTGTCGCCAAAATGGGGCAGGACGGCCATGATCGCGGCGCGAACGTGATTGCATCTGCGTTTACTGATATGGGTTTCGAGGTTGTGTCAGGCCCGCTGTTCCAGACACCCGAAGAAACCCGCGACATGGCTTTGGAAGCGGACGTCGATGTGATCGGCGCGTCAAGCCTTGCAGCGGGGCACAAAACCCTGATCCCGGAACTGATCCGCTTGCTAAGAGACGCGGGACGCAGCGATATCAAGGTGACAGCAGGCGGGGTGATCCCGGCATCGGACTATGATTTCCTGCGCGAAGCAGGGGTGCAGGGTATTTACGGCCCCGGATCAAACGTGGTCGAATGCGCGGCGGATATTCTGACGCTGCTCGGACATAATATGCCGCCTTTGGGCGAAGGATTGGACGAGGCTGCTGAGTGAGAAAACTTGAAATTGCCGCAGCTACACTTCTGACATTCTTATTCTTCTCACTTGGTTACGCCATCGAATTCTTGAACACATTTGTGGGAAGACTATTCGGGTTGCCTGGCCCGTATTCCGATGGCCCAATGGCTTGGGTCTGGTTCGCAATTAACATTGTCATTATCGCTCTAGTATCGTGGGCATTCTGCCGACAGATCATTCGCAGGGCTGAGAAGAACACTATCAACGAAAGCACATTCCTTTGACCCACCCCCGCACCGACTGGACCCGCGATGAAATCGCGGAACTGTTCGACCTGCCCTTCACTGAACTGCTGTTCCAAACCGCCAGCATCCACCGCGAGTATCATCCGCCTGAACAGGTCCAGCTTTGCACCCTGCTCAGCATCAAGACCGGTGGCTGCCCCGAGGATTGCGGCTATTGCTCGCAATCGGTGAAGGCCGATAGCGGGGTCGAGGCAACGAAGCTGATGGATGTGCAAGCGGTGCTGCAATCAGCGGCGCAGGCCAAGGATCACGGCAGCCAGCGGTTCTGCATGGGTGCCGCGTGGCGCAATCCCAAAGACCGCGACATGCCAGCGATTGTCGAAATCGTGAAAGGCGTGCGCGAGATGGGGCTGGAAACCTGCATGACGCTGGGAATGCTGGAGCCGCATCAGGCCGATATGCTCGCCGAAGCGGGCCTCGATTATTACAACCACAACATCGACAGCAGCCCGGAATATTATGAGCGGGTGATTTCGACCCGCGATTTCCAGTCGCGGCTCGATACTCTGGATCACGTCCGCAAATCAGGCATCAATGTGTGCAGCGGCGGGATCGTCGGCATGGGTGAAACGCGCGAGGACCGCGTCGGCTTCATCCATACGCTCGCCACGCTGGAGGAGCATCCTGAAAGCGTGCCTGTCAACGCGCTGGTTCCGGTGAAGGGTACCGTGCTGGGCGATATGCTGGCCGATACGCCGATGGCCAAAATTGATGACATCGAATTCGTACGCACCGTCGCGGTCGCCCGGATCACCATGCCGCGGTCGATGGTGCGGCTGTCGGCAGGACGCGAAAGCATGAGCGATGCCGCGCAGGCGCTGTGCTTCCTGGCCGGGGCGAATTCGATCTTTACCGGCGATAAGCTGCTCACTGCGCCCAACGCAGGCGATGACAGCGACGGTGCGCTGTTTGCAAAGCTAGGGCTGACCGCGCTTCAGGGTGAGGAGCCCGCGCGCGCCTGCAAGGTTCGCGAACCGGCAGAGTGATCGCCGCCAGATGACCCTGGGCTTTTCCGTCGATGCGCTGCTGGCAAAGGCGCGGATGGGCGGAAAGCTCAAAATGGGATTGGTGCGCCTCCATGAGGGCGATTGGCTGCAACCCGAACCGGACCTTTCTGCGCGCGCGGCGGCGTTCGCAGACTGGCCCGTTGGGGTGCAATTGACGCGAGACGCCGACGCGCCGGGGCGCGAGCTTGCAGCGATGGTTGGCGTAAGGGGCGGGTTGGCGGAGGCAGCGGCAGCATCGCATGAGGATATGTGCCTGCTTACGCGGCAACCGGACGAGGACGTATACCGCCTAATCGGCGCGGCGGTCGCGTGGCCTTCCGACTGGAAGCCTAAGGACAAGATCGGCCTGCCCCTGCGCGCGCTACATTCCCCAATCGCCGGATACGAAGAGCACCTCGCGAGCGGGGTGGACCGGTTCATGGACACGCTGAAACCCGGGCCGATCTATGGCCGCTGCAATTGGTTTATCGCGCCGACGGGGGAGCGCAGGTGGCTTGCCAGCGAGCTGCCGGATCAGCCTTTCGCCCACGTAACGTCGGATAATGCGGGTGAGACACTGTTCGTGCGGTCAGAGCGCCAGACCTTGCGCCGCTTGCCGGATACAGACGCGATCCTGTTCACCATCGGCATCTATGTCGAACCGCTTGGCGCGTTATCGCCGTTGAGTATCGCCAGCCTTGGTGAAGCGGTGCAGTCCCTGGTAACTGGCGAAGGCGAACGTCGCGGCACGCCGCACTATGCCGCAGCTCTGACCGGTTTTGCTCGAAGTTTCTGAGAAGAAGGACGAATATAATGATCGTATCCGTACTCTCGCTTCTGCTGCAAGGCGCGCAGCCATATGAACCGGTCTGCAACCAAGAGGCCGCGGATCGCGGTATCCAGCAGGAAATGAACATCTGCGCTATGACAGAATACCGCGCAGCCGATGCCAATCTGAATGCGCAGTGGAAAATTACCAGCTCCAAAATGAAGGCTCGCGACGATGGGTGGACGCCCGATTGGGATGACAGGCCCGGCTATTTCGCGTCTCTGCTTGAGGGGCAGCGCGCGTGGATCGCCTATCGCGACGCCCATTGCCGCACCGATGGGTATGCCGCGCGCGGAGGCAGCCTTGAACCGTTGCTTGTCTCGACGTGCAAAACCACTTTGACCAAGGCGCGGACAGAAGAATTGCGCGCGCTTGCCGATGGCCCGGAATAGGTGGCAGTTTGGGTAGGTTGCCTGCCTGCGCATGACACGCCATAGGCTTTTGCAAGCCAGTTATCCTGTCGGAGGTTCCGTTTGTTTTCCAAGATCCTGATCGCCAATCGCGGCGAAATTGCCTGCCGGGTCATCACCACTGCCCGGAAAATGGGAATCGCCACGGTCGCGGTGTATTCGGACGCCGATGCGCGCGCGCCGTTCGTCAAAATGGCGGACGAGGCGGTCCATATCGGCCCGGCGCCTGCTGCGGAAAGCTATCTGATCCCGGAAAAGATCATCGCCGCGTGCAAGGAGACAGGCGCTGAGGCGGTCCATCCCGGCTATGGTTTCCTGTCCGAACGCGCGAGCTTTGTCGACGCACTGGCGGCTGAGAATATCGCATTCATCGGCCCGCCCGCTCCCGCGATTGCGGCAATGGGCGACAAGATTGAATCGAAGAAACTGGCGCGTGAAGCCGGTGTAAACGTGGTCCCCGGTTTCGTCGGGGAAATCCGCGACACCGAACATGCGGTCGAGATTTCGGACGACATAGGATATCCGGTGATGATGAAGGCCTCCGCAGGCGGCGGAGGAAAGGGGATGCGCCTGGCATGGTCGGAAAAAGACGTGCGCGAAGGGTTCGAGGCGACTAAGCGTGAAGGGCTCAATTCCTTTGGCGATGACCGCGTGTTTATCGAAAAATTCATCGAGAACCCGCGCCATATCGAGATTCAAATCCTCGGCGATAAGCACGGCAATGTGCTGTATCTGAATGAACGCGAATGCTCGATCCAGCGCCGCCACCAAAAGGTCGTCGAAGAAGCGCCGTCGCCCTTCGTCACGCCCAAAATGCGTAAAGCGATGGGCGAACAATGCGTCGCGCTATCCAAAGCGGTCGATTACCATTCGGCAGGCACAGTCGAACTGATTGTCAGCGGCGCGGACCCGACCGGCGAGAGTTTCTATTTTCTTGAAATGAACACGCGGCTTCAGGTCGAACACCCGGTTACCGAAGCGATCACCGGCATTGATCTGGTCGAACAGATGATCCGTGTCGCGGCTGGTGAAAAACTGGCAATGACGCAGGACGATATCGGGATTGACGGCTGGTCGATTGAAAACCGCGTCTATGCCGAAGACCCCTATCGCGGATTTCTGCCGTCGACAGGCCGCCTGGTCCATTACTCGCCGCCAGTCGAAGGGTGGAGCGATGACGGCGAAGTTCAGGGCAAGGCACGGCGCGGCGTCGCGCACGGGTCCGGCAGCATCCGTGTCGATGACGGCGTGTTTGAAGGCGGCGAGGTGTCGATGTTCTACGACCCCATGATCGCCAAGCTGATCACATGGGCACCGACCCGCGAAGAGGCAGCTGATCTTCAAATAGAGGCGCTGGATCGTTTCCGCATTGAGGGGCTGGGCCACAATGTCGATTTCCTGAGCGCGATCATGCAGCACCCGCGCTTCCGCTCGGGGGAGCTGACCACGGGTTTCATCGCGGAGGAATATCCCGACGGCTTTGAAGGGGCATTTGCTGACGAGGCGTTGCAGCGCCAGTTGGCGGCGCTGTTTGCCGGCGCTGAATTCACCCAGCAAGTCCGTGCGCGCCGGATTTCGGGGCAGCTAAATGGCTGCGACAATCCGCCGTCGCGCTGGATGGTAACGATGGACGGCAGGTCATTCGACGTATTGCTTGAGACAGGCGGTGCGACTGTCGATGGAGAGGCTGTCAGCGGCACTTGGGACTGGGAAGTCGGAATGCCGATTGCGCAGGTCACTGGCGACAATGAAATGGCCGTCCAGATCAAACGGGCCGGCGTTCGGTGGAGAATGACCACACGCGGGGCCTCTCACGAGGCGCTGGTTCTTCCGGCCGATCTCGCCCCGCTGACACAGCACATGATCGAAAAGGTGCCGCCCGACCTTTCAAAGATGCTGATCTGCCCGATGCCCGGAATGTTGGTGAAGCTGCATGTTGGCGAAGGTGAAGAGGTGCAGCCGGGTCAGCCGCTTGCGACGGTTGAGGCGATGAAGATGGAAAATATCCTACGCGCCGAGAAAGAGGGCACGATTGCGTCCATCAACGCGCAGGAAGGCGAGAGCCTGGCGGTCGACGCGGTCATCCTCGAACTGGAATAAACCGGTCGCGAAATCCTGCGATTCTGTTTTCGAACAAGCCTCGGCAATTTTCTGCGATCGGTGCTGATTCGATATTACGGCATTTTTGTATGGAGACGACAATCTCTCGATTTGGCACAGAAAAGGACGTTAACACTCTACCAACCTTGCTTGCTTTGCGAGATTATTTGCGGTGCGAATCGCGCAATTTTGCGCGGCTCAACGCGGCAAGGGAAGACGACATGGCCAAACGAGGGACAGGATATTTCGACCGCAGGGGTAATTTCTTCAAATCACCCCGCGACGCAACAGCCAGCGATATTGCGGCATTGCTTGGACAGATTGGCGACGGCGAAAGCCTTGCGCCTGGAATTGCGCATCTGCTTATCGACCAGCGCCCGGCGATAGAGACACTTTTCGCCGAACACGACGATATGATGGCCGAATTCACGGCCAACAATAAAGCGGATGTGACGACAATCGGATCAAAAATCGCAAAACTGCCCAGCCGCCCGACAGGGTCATGAAGCTTATGCTTCGTCTTTGAAGTCGAATCTCGAAATTATCCAGCCGCGAGGCAGGTGATCGACAGTGAGTGACCAGATCTGCGAGTTAGCTGCGCATGCCGCATTCGCCGAGAATACGCGCTGCTATATCTTCCGCTTCATCGGTCGATGTATCAACCTCCATGTCGTATTCGATATTTTGATGCAACTTGATGGACTGAGCGCGGGCCAGTCCGATCAATCTGTCACCGCGCAACTTTTCGCGGCTTTCGATTATCCTGATAGGTGCGCCAACTTTCACGAACAAGGTACGCGATTTTGACAATCTGGATCGATAATCAGCAATTTGACTTTCTTCGCAAACCTCATCCACCACGAGATCCAGCCCTGAATCTGCGAGACCACTTACGCAGGTCCGCATCGCAGTCAGCAGGCGCGCGCCTTTGGGTCCGGTCCCGATATTAGGTAATTCGATGCCTGCAACCTTCATGTGTTGGACTGGAAACCAATCCGATGTGAACTCTTTGCCGCTAGGGACCATCGAGATGAAATCGTCCATCGCAACGTGGAGAAATGGGCGCTCAGCCTTTGCTTGAATTGCTCTCGCAATCGTCGACTTTCCTGCACTACTTACGCCATTGAGAATTATCGTTTGCGCGGTCATGACACTAGATCAGCTTTCGTGCATCTGTTCATCAAGAAAAGCCGCCACATCATCCAGCGCAACATCGCGCGCAAGATAAGCGTGCCCGATTTCCCTCATCAGCAGGAAGGGCAGCGTATCGCCCTCCATCTTCTTGTCATGCCGCATGTGGTCGGCAAGTTTGGCTCCGCTGCAATCCAGTCCCATGGCGCTGATTTCCGAGGGCAGGCCCGCATCGGCAATGGCCCGCGCTGCGCGCTGCGCGCCCTGTTCCGACAAATCGCCGCGCCGCGCTGAATATCTGGCGGCAAGCACCATTCCTGCAGCAACCGCTTCGCCGTGTAACAGCCGGTCGGAAAATCCGGTTTCCGCCTCCAACGCGTGCCCGAATGTATGGCCGAGATTGAGCAGCGCGCGTACGCCGGTCGTCTCGCGCTCATCCTCGGCTACGATCCGTGCCTTCGCCTCAATACTTGTGGCAATGGCATGGGCCAGCGCCTCCGGCTTACGCGATAGAACTGCGTCGCCGGTTTCTTCAAGCCAGCCAAAAAATGCCGCATCGCCTAGCAAGCCGTATTTGATCACCTCGGCATAGCCGGCGCGCATTTCGCGGTCAGGCAGGGTCTCAAGGACAACCGGATCGATGAAGACCGCCGAAGGCTGATGGAATGCGCCGATCAGGTTTTTGCCAGCTGCGGTGTTGATCGCGGTTTTTCCGCCGACGGAGCTATCGACCTGTGCCAGCAGCGTGGTGGGTATCTGGACGAAGCCGCATCCGCGTTTTGTCACAGCACAGGCAAAGCCGGTGAGGTCGCCCACAACTCCGCCGCCCAGCGCAAAGACATGGTCGGTGCGTGTCACGCCAAGCTCCAGCAGGCGGTCCGTCAATCGTTCAAGCACGGCCCAGCTTTTCGCGCCTTCGCCCGGCTCAACAACGAACCAGTCGGCGCGCAGCCCGGCGCTCTTGAGACTTTTATCGACCGCGTCGCGGTAAAGCCGGTGCGTGTTCGTATCAGCCACGAAGGGGACGGGCCGAGCTGATGTGCGATAGCTTTCCAGATAGGGCGCAGCATGCGTTGCCAGATCGCCCAGCAATGCGCGCTCGATTGTCACATCATAACTGCGACCGGACAGTGCGACGGGGATTACAGCCATCGGTCAATTGCCTCGATTATAGTCTTTGCCGTGTTCGAATGGGGGCCATCCTCGCTCAGCACGCGGATCTGCGCCTGACTGTAAAACGCGGCACGTTCGCCGTGCAGTTTCATAAGGATTTCTTTCGGATCACCCGTTTTCAAAAGCGGGCGATGATCGCGGCGGGATGTGCGTTCCACCAAGGTATCGACATCGCAATCGATCCAGACCGCAATGGCTTTTTCAAGGATAAGCGCGCGCGTTTCAGGATCGACAAAGGCGCCGCCGCCGGTTGCGATGATGCCGCTGTTTTCTTCTATCAGGCGGGCGATAACGCGGCGTTCTCCGTCGCGAAAATAGGCCTCGCCAAATTCCTCGAATATCTCGGAGACCTTGCGCTGGGCCGCATCCTCGATCGCGTCGTCAGCATCGACAAAGTCCCGGGCCAGTAATGTCGCAAGCCGACGCCCCACAGTGGATTTGCCAGCGCCCATCAATCCCACCAGCACCACAGGCCGGTCGATCCGGCTTGCGATACGGGCGATTTCATCATCGGTTAAAGACGGCGCGGCAGTCATTGCCGCATGGCCTATAGATGGGGTAGGGCGCGCGCAATATGTCAATCAAGTCACGACATTCTCATGCACAGGGCAGGGTATTGGGCCAGCCGGAGCGCAGGCCGCGCCGCAGAAACGCCCTGTTTGTAATCTTGGGTATTTGCGCCGTGCTGGTTCTCGCCTACATCGACGGCGGTGAAGAACCGATCCGGCCAATTGCCGAACAGATCGATGTGCCTGGCAGTGCCGGGAGGAGTGAATGATGGGGCGGAATTTCTGGCTGGGCAGCGCGGCTGCGATCGGGCTGGTCGGTGCGGCAGCGGGCGGCCTTTCCGCCTCGTTGGCGAGCGCGCAGGACGGGCCTGCATCGCTTTTGCCGCCCGGGTTCGACGATCCTGTGCCAACGCCGTCCCCGACCCCTACGCCAACGGCGCAGCCGACTGCGGCGACTACAGCCGCTCCTCCGGTTGCACCCGGCGCGGCTCCGGGCGGTCCTGATGCGCCGGGCACACCGGCGGCGCCTGCGCAATTGCCGTCTGTTCCGACCCTATCAGGCGAGGATCTGGCCGGGATCCCCTCGCTCGAAGAGCTGGAGGCGCTGACCCCGGATGAGCTGGACGAAAGGCTTGGCCTGAAACCCAAATTCGATATTCCTCCTGCAGCGCGCCGATCATTGTCGCAGGTCGGATTGCTCTCTGCCGAAGAGGGCGGCCTACCGGCAGGCTCGCTCGCCAATCAGCCCGCCGGTTTGGTCCGCGCGGTTCTGGCGGGGACGCGCCGCCCGATGGTTTCGCGCTGGGGGCACATTCTTATGCGCCGGACGCTGGCGAGCAGACTGACCGCGCCCGAAGGGATGAACCCGGTCGAATTCGCCGCACTGCGGATGGCGACGCTCAACCGCATGGGCGAATTTACGATTGCCCGCGCGCTGGTGCAGGATGTCGATACTGGCAACTGGAACGATGCGCTCACAAGCGAAGCGCTGACTGCTTATATTGCAACATCTGACATGGTCGGGGTCTGCCCTGCCGTCCGGCTACAAGGCAGCGCGCGCGATGACTCGCAATGGGTGATGATGCAGGCGGTGTGCAATGCCTATGCGGGTGAGGGCGCGCTTGCCGGAACACAGCTTGACCGCGCTTTGGGCCAAGAGATCGCCCCGCCGATCGATGTTCTTTTGGCGCAGCGTTACGCCGGTGCCGCTGGCCGGGGACGGCGCGCAGTTTCGGTTGAGTGGGAAGAGGTCGAGGAGATCAATCCGTGGCGTTTTGCCTTTGCCAATGCGGTGGGAGAGCCTGTGCCAGAGGCGCTTTTGAACGCCGCTCTGGAGGGGGCTGACGGCGATTATTACGCGCTCGCCGGAGCGACAGCGCCGATGCTTTCGCTGGAGCAGCGTGCGCCGTTTGCGCAGCGCGCGGCAGAGGCAGGTGTACTTTCGTCGCGGGCAATGGTCGATCTTTACAGCCGGATATACGCGGACAATTCGATTGGCGGCGATTTGGGCGACCGCGCGGCAAACCTGCGCGCGGCCTATGTCGCTGACAGCCCTCAGGCTCGCATCAGCGCGATGCAGCAATTGTGGGGCGCTGAGGGTGGATATGCTGGCCGCGTGATGACAGCCTTCGCAGCGGCGCGCATTCCCGTCTCGAAAGAATTTTCAGGCTACACCGGCGATCTCATCGGTTCGATGCTGGCGGCCGGTCTGGACCGTGATGCCGCGCGCTGGCGCGGCGCGATTGCCGACGGCAGCATGGGCTGGGCGCTGCTCGAACTGGGCCTGCCCGGCGCCGGAGAAGCCGATCCCGAAGCGGTCGAGGTTTTCTTTGACAACGATGATAGTGACGGTGGGCGCGGCTCGGCATTTCTGCTCGCCAGCCTTGCTGGGCTGGAGCGCGTATCGGGCGGCGCACTGGACGGACTTTCTGATGAAATCGGCGTCGATTTAAGCCGCCAGACACGCTGGACCCGCATGATTTCGCGCGCGGCGGATGTCGATAATGCGGCGCTTGTCTCCTTGCTTGCAGGCTTGGGAATGCAGGGCAGCGACTGGTCGAAAATGACGCCGCTGCACCTTTATCACATCACGTCAGCATTGCGCCGCGTCGGACTGGACGCGGAGGCACGCATGATCGCTGCCGAAGCGGTCGCGCGGGCCTGATCCAAGCGGATCGAAATCGGGCATGTCCGCTTCCACTCAGGCTTTTCTGGACATGCTCGCAGCAGAGCGCGGCGCGGCGGCAAACACATTGGCGGCCTATCGCCGCGATCTGGACGGCGCGGAAGAACTGATTGGCGATCTGGCGCAGGCTTCGCGCGCGAAAGTTGCGCAGCTTTCTGGCGCTTGGAGCGCACTTGCCCCGTCCACAGTCGCTCGAAAAGCATCGGCGCTGCGCCAGTATTTCGGTTTTGCCCTAGACGAGGGATGGCGGCAAGACGACCCGTCTGGCGCCTTGCCATCGCCGCGCAGTCGCCGCCCTTTGCCCAAAGTGCTTTCCCACAGTCAGGTCGAGGCTTTGCTGGAACGCGCCGAATTGGAAGCGCAAAGCGCGAAGCCTGCCAGTCTGCGGCAACTTGCTTTGTTGGAAATGCTCTATGGCTCGGGTCTTCGCGCGACCGAACTGGTATCGCTGCCTTTAAGCGCGGTGCCGCGTGACGCGCCGCTTATCACGGTGATGGGCAAAGGCGGGCAGGCGCGCATGGTGCCGGTTAGTGAGCGTGCGCGCGAATCGCTTCAGCAATGGATCAAAGTGCGCCCGGCGGAAAAATCGTCGCGCTATCTCTTCCCGTCGCGCACCCGCTCTGGCGCGGACAGCCATCTTTCGCGGGTGCGGTTGTTTCAATTGCTTAAAGATCTGGCGGTCAGGGCCGGCCTCGATCCCTCCGGCATCAGCCCGCATGTCCTGCGGCACGCCTTTGCCACACATCTGCTTGAAGGCGGGGCGGATTTGCGCGTCCTACAAACGCTGCTGGGCCATGTCGACATCGCCACGACGCAGATTTATACGCATGTTGATGCAGCGCGGCTCGTAACACTGGTCAATTCGCGTCACCCTCTTGCTACAAGGCGCACATCGGATTAGCGCGTTGGCCATGAATGCTTATCTCGAATTCGAGAAACCCGTCGCAAAGCTTGAAGAGCGCATCGCAGAATTGCGGAGCGCGAGCGAAAGTGACGAGGTTGATATTTCCACCGAAATCACGCGGCTTGAAAAAAAGAGCGCGGATCTGCTCGCGTCCACGTATTCATCGCTGACGCCGTGGCAGAAAACGCAGGTCGCCCGGCACCCGCAGCGCCCGCATTTCCGCGATTATATCGAGCACGCGTTCGAAGATTTCATGCCACTTGGCGGAGACCGACTGTTCGGCGATGACCTCGCGATCATGGGCGGCTTTGCCAAACTGGACGGCAGGCGCGTGATGGTGATCGGCCATGAAAAAGGCAACGACACCCAAAGCCGGATCAAGCACAATTTCGGCATGGGCAAACCCGAAGGGTATCGTAAGGCGATCCGCCTGATGGAGCTTGCCGGACGGTTCGGCCTGCCAGTTGTCACCTTGGTCGACACGTCAGGTGCGTTTCCCGGAATCGAGGCCGAAGAACGCGGCCAGGCCGAAGCGATTGCCCGCTCGACAGAGGCGTGCCTCGCGCTGCCGGTACCGATGGTTGCAGCGATTGTGGGCGAGGGCGGTTCGGGCGGCGCGGTTGCGCTGGCCAGCGCAGAGCGTGTGGTGATGTTCGAACACGCGGTTTATTCAGTCATTTCGCCAGAGGGCTGCGCGTCCATCCTGTGGCGCACATCGGAAAAGGCGGCAGAGGCTGCTCAGGCGATGCGCGTTACCGCTCAGCATCTCAAACGGCTCAAGGTCATCGACCGGATCGTGAAAGAGCCAGAGGGCGGGGCGCACCGCGATCCGGTGAAAGCTGCGAAAAACCTCGGCAAGGCGCTCAGTGAAGAACTGACCGCGCTGGCGGGTAAACCGGCAAATGAGCTGATTCGCACCCGCGAGGAACGCTTTTTGCAACTGGGCGGCTGATAGCCCGCCTTCCCGGAACTTCTGCGCGGCGTTTGTATTGTTTGATTACAATACGCTGCGACAAGAACCAGAAGGGGAGCGCGGATAATATGCGAAATTTCAATAAATTGGCGAAGATCGGGTGCGTTTCGGCGCTGGCTCTGACGATCACGGGCTGCATGGGTGCGGGCGGATCAATTCCGTCGGCCTCTGCCCCAATCACCCAGACAGAAGCGCAGCAGGGCGCAGAATATCACCCGCAATTCCTCGCGCAATTTGGCGGCGCGATGACGGGTCCGCAGGCCGATTACGTCGAGCAGGTGGGCAAAAATATCGCGGTCCAATCGGGCCTCGGCAATGCGCGTGAAAGCTTCACGGTCAGCCTTCTGAATAGTCCGGTGAATAACGCTTTCGCGATTCCCGGCGGATACATTTATTCAACTCGCCAACTCGTCGCGCTGATGAATAATGAAGCGGAACTTGCAGGTGTGCTTGGCCACGAAGTCGGCCACGTTACCGCCCGCCATTCCCAGCGCCGCCAGCAGGCTACGCAGCGCAACTCTATCCTCGGCGTGCTTGGCGCGATCGGCAGCTCGATCCTGCTGGGTGACAGCTCCATCGGAGAAACCGTTTCGCGCGGTTTCCTCCAAGGTTCGCAGCTCCTTACGCTCAGCTTTTCGCGCAGTCAGGAAATCGAAGCCGACGAACTCGGTATTCAGTATCTGACGAGGGCCGGATATGATGCCCGCGCAATGGGCACCGTGCTGGCCAGCCTGGCCGCACAAAATTCGCTCGATGCAAGTTTGCAGGGCCGCGACAATGCGACGATTCCCGAATGGGCATCGACCCATCCCGATCCTGCCAGCCGGGTGCAAACCGCGCTAAGCAAGGCGCAAGGGTTGAGCGGCACTGTAACCAACAGGGATACGTTCCTGTCACGGATCGACGGAATGCTTTACGGCGATGATCCCGAACAGGGCGTCATCGAAGGCAGCCAGTTCATTCACCCTGATCTGCGCCTCGCCTTCACCGCGCCGCAGGGCTTTTACATGGTCAACGGCACGACGGCGGTCAGCATTCAGGGCCAAAGCGGTCAGGCGCAGCTGACCCTCGCCCCGTATGCCGGTGACCTTGAAAGCTATGTTCGCCAACAATTCGCGACCTTGGGCGGCGAGGGCAACAATCTCGCTCCGCAGAGCATTTCGCGCACTACGGTGAACGGTCTTTCTGCCGCATACGGCACCGCGACCGTCAACAACGGCAACAGCCAGGTCAATGTAGTGGTGTTCGCGTATGAGTTTTCCAACGACCGCGCCTATCATTTTCAGGCGATCACCCCTGCTGGCAATGCCGGGACCTTCAATTCGATGTATCAGTCGATGCGCCGCATCACGCAGGCAGAGGCTGCCAGCGTTATTCCGCGGCGGATTGATGTTGTAACAGTGGGATCGCGCGATTCGGTTGCGTCGCTTTCGCAGCGAATGGCCTATTCAACGGGACAAGAAGCGCGTTTTCGCGTGCTCAATGCGCTGGGATCAAACGATCAGCTGCGCGCAGGACAAAAAGTGAAGCTTGTCGTAAGGGCGCGCTGATCTGAGACTTGGCCGCATTCAATGCGGCCGCGTCTTCACAGCACAAAAAAAAGCGGCGGGGAAATCCCCGCCGCTCTCTTTTTGCAGTAAGTCTTGCGACTTATTATGCGACTTCCATCGACGACGCGACGGTCGAGAAGGTGTCGGACAGCGTGCTGCCGAGGCTCTGCATGGCGGTGATTGCTGCAACAGCGATAAGAGCGGCGATGAGGCCGTACTCGATTGCGGTTGCGCCCTGCTCGTCACGAGCCAGTTTGTTGATGAAGTTCATTGGTAGTCTCCTGGTTCAAGTCTTCGATACCCGTGCCATCTCGCCGGAAAGCGATCAGACGATTTAAGAATTAGCGAGCAGCTCTTGAAAAAGTCCTAATTTGGAGCCTTTCAAAAACCTTAATTTGGTCAGCTCGATGCTTCTTCACTCGCAGTCTTCACAGAACTCCACATATTCACCGTCTCCGTGGCTACACCTTGGAGAGCAGAGATCATGGCAATCACGATCAGACTTACGATCAGTCCGTATTCAACGGCGGTGGCACCTTGTTCGTCCGTTCCAATGTGCTTTAGGAATGTCATCAAATTCATGTGGTCACCTGTCAAAACGTACCTGACGAGACCTGATATCGAGGCAGGGGATTAAGAAATGGTTGAGAAGCTGTCCGCGGCTGGCAAAAATTCCGACATTTCCCCCTTGTGGTTGGCAGTGGTCGCAGGCGCTTTGTGTCGCAGCGACGGCAGATGGCTGATGCACCGCAGGCCGTTAACGAAACAGCACGGCGGGCTTTGGGAGTTTCCCGGAGGTAAGGTGGAAGCATCTGAAAAACCAGTAGAATCTCTTGCCCGCGAACTTCAAGAAGAGCTGGGAATCACGGTTCATGCAGAACAATGCGCCCCTGTCGCCTTTGCCGAGGAGCGGGGGCAAGCGGATAAAAAGCCGATTGTCATCCTGCTTTACAAAGTAAGCATTTGGGACGGTGATCCGATATCGCTGGAGGGCGGTGGAACAGGCTGGTTTACGCCTGACGAGATCAGGGCGCTCGATAAACCACCGCTCGATTGTGAGTTGACCCGCAGCCTGTTTGGAAAAGAATGACATTTTCGCGAACGCAATCGCAAACAGAGGTTGCCAATCTAATGATGCCCGCTTATGTGCCGCCCCTCACGTGCGCCAGTAGCTCAGCTGGATAGAGTACCTGACTACGAATCAGGCGGCCGGAGGTTCGAATCCTTCCTGGCGCACCAAGAAAGCCCATCCCTATCAGGGGTGGGCTTTTTTGTTGGGGCGCAGGATTGTCGGGGCGCGGGGAATGCGTTGCGCGCGGCGTCCTAGTCCGCGACCTGATCCTCAAGCGCGTGCATATCGTCGTCGGAGAATCCGAAATGGTGCCCGGCCTCGTGAATGACCACATGCCGGACCAGATCGTCAAACGCAGTGCCTGTTTCGCGCATCTCCAAAAGCAGCGGCTGGCGAAACAGGCTGATGACCGGCGGCATGTCGGCGTTGCCCCATGACGATTGCTCGGTCAGCGGGACACCTTCATACAATCCGGTCAGCCCCCATTTGTCCCGCAATTCAAGCGAGGCAAGCTGCTGGGGTGATGCAAATTCGTCGATGCGTAGGACCAATCCGGTCAGCTGCTCGCGAAATTCCTCTGGCAAGCGCGCAATCACGCGGCGTGCAGCCTCGTCAAAATCAGCGGCGCTTGGCTCTGGGTGGTTCATCGCAGTTATGTGGTGCCTTGGCGCGGCTGCGGCAAGTTTTCGGAACGTCATGCGCGCTCATCCATTGAATTGGAAAGATAACAGGAGCGAATTTATGACCGAGCAGACCACTGTCCTCCAACGATTGAAGACCGACCATGACCGCCAGCGCGACCTGCTGGACCAGATCGCAGCGACAAGCGGCGATACAGAGCGCCGCCGCGAGCTTTTCAAAGAGCTGAATAAAGAGCTGAAGAGCCACGCCGCTGCCGAGGAGCAGGCGGTGTATTCCGAAATGCTCGCCGATCCCGAAGTCAGCGATGAAACGCGCCACTCGGTTGCAGAGCACCACGAAATCGATGAAATGCTCAACGATCTGGCCGCGACCGACATGAGCTCGCCTGCATGGCTGCAAAAGTTCAAGCAGCTGGATGATCGGTATCGCCACCATATTACGGAAGAGGAAAAGGATCACTTCCCCGATTTCGCCGAGCAGATCGACGATGCGATGGACAAGGAAATGACCCAGACATTTGACGAGCGCAAGGAAGCCGAAAAAGAAGCGGCCGAATTGACGCCGGAAAAAATGGAAGACGCCAAGGAGTAATCTTCCACTCCTCCACAGCAAGGGCGCCCCGGCGAAAGCTGAGGGCGCCTTTTTCATACTAGGGGGCAATGCGGCCAGGACTGTTATTTTGCGCGGAACTAACGCGGGGATGGCACGTTTGTGGTTTGGGATTGTAGCGACAGAGCGGGGCTGAACATCATCCGGGCCTGCCGTCAAAGTTTAGAAAGACCTTGGCTATGAATTACATGCATGGGCATGATGACGATGAGTTTGACCCGGAGAATCCCTTGAGCAAACCCGATGTTCCCGAGAATGTGCAGGATGCCATTCGCACGCTTCTTGAATGGGCTGGCGATGATCCAACTCGCGAAGGCTTGATCGACACTCCCAAACGCGTGGGCCGCGCATGGCTCGAATATTGCGAAGGCTATAAGGAAGATCCGGCGATCCATCTAAGCCGGGTGTTCGAAGAAGTCGGCGGATATGACGAGATTGTCCTGCTCAAGGATATTCCGTTCCAATCTCACTGCGAACATCACATGGCACCGATCACGGGCAAGGCACACATTGCCTATCTGCCTAAGAACAAGGTTGTCGGAATTTCCAAACTCGCCCGCGTCCTGCATGGATTTGCGCGGCGGCTTCAGATCCAGGAGCGCCTTACCGCAGAGGTCGCAGAATGCATCTGGACCAATCTCGACCCGCACGGCGTGGCGGTTGTCATCGAAGCGCAGCATGGCTGCATGACGGGCCGCGGGGTAAAAACACACGGCGTTGAAATGACGACCAGCCGAGTGCTGGGCTGTTTCCTAGAAGATCATCGCAGCCGCAAGGAAGTGATGAGCCTTATGGGATACTGATCCCGCGACGCTTGCCAAACACCGAACAACAAGAAAAGGGCGCCTCCATCGGGCGCCCTTTTTCATGTGCGATGCAGAGCCTGTTAAAGCTGGCCGAGCATGTGTTCCGCGCTGGAGACGCGGAAATCGCCGGGTTCTTCGACATTCAACTGTTCGACCACGCCGTCATTCACGATCATCGAAAAGCGTTGGCCGCGTTTGCCCATGCCAAAGCCGGTGCCGTCCATTGTCAGACCAACCGCTTCGACAAAATCGGCATTGCCATCTGCCAGCATGGTGATTTCTTCGCTGCCAGCCGCGCTGTTCCACGCGCCCATCACGAACGCATCGTTCACCGCCGTGCCGACGATCTCATCAACGCCCTTTGACTTGAGATCATCGGCTTTTTCGACGAAGCCAGGCAGGTGTTTGGCCGAACAGGTCGGGGTGAAAGCGCCGGGCACTGAAAACAGCGCCACTTTCTTGCCTGCGAAATACTCGCTCGCCTGAACCTGCTGGGGGCCATCTGCGGTCGCTTTAACCAGCGCCACGTCGGGCAG
Organism: Erythrobacter sp. MTPC3; assembly: GCF_042854385.1. Lineage (NCBI taxonomy): Bacteria > Pseudomonadati > Pseudomonadota > Alphaproteobacteria > Sphingomonadales > Erythrobacteraceae > Erythrobacter > Erythrobacter sp. MTPC3. The sequence continues at coordinate 446,905 of NZ_BTGP01000001.1, read as the reverse complement.
TTTGTCGCCTACCGAGATTGTCATATTAGCATTTCCTTTCGTGTGAAGGGGGTGTTGCGAAACGATATAGGGCCTGTTGCACGGGCCACAACAATTAGACATATAAAGATAAGTTTATATTTGCCTGCGAAGGCTGCGAACGCTAGGGCGCAATCAAGATTATATTTGCGAAAAATTACCTCCAGGAGACGAACATGGCCACCGCTGCTGCTACTCAGGAATACATCATCAAGGATATCTCGCTGGCCCAGTACGGCCGCGACGAGATCCACATTGCCGAAACCGAAATGCCTGGCCTGATGGCTCTGCGCGAAGAATATGGCGCATCGCAGCCGCTGAAAGGCGCGCGGATCACCGGTTCGCTTCACATGACGATCCAGACCGCTGTCCTGATCGAGACGCTGACTGCGCTGGGCGCGGAAGTACGCTGGGCGACCTGCAACATCTTTTCCACGCAGGACCACGCGGCGGCAGCGATTGCAGCGCAGGGCATTCCGGTTTTCGCAATCAAAGGTGAGACGCTGGCGGATTACTGGGATTACGTTGGCCGCATTTTCGACTGGTCGACCGATGAAAACCCGGACCTGACCGCGAATATCATCCTGGATGATGGCGGCGATGCAACCATGTTTGCACTGTGGGGCGCACGGATCGAAGCGGGCGAAGAACTGCCAGCACCGCAGAACGCAGAAGAAATCGAATTTCAGCGCGCTTTGAAAGCGTATGTTGCGGAAAAGCCCGGCTACCTCACCAAAAGCGTCCAGAACATCAAGGGCGTGTCCGAAGAGACGACAACGGGCGTCATGCGCCTTTACCAGATTGCCAAGCAGGGCAAGCTGCCGTTCCCGGCGATCAACGTGAATGACAGCGTGACCAAGTCGAAGTTCGACAACCTGTATGGCTGTAAAGAATCGCTGGTCGATGCAATCCGCCGCGCCACCGACGTGATGTTGGCCGGTAAGGTTGCCTGCGTTGCTGGTTACGGCGATGTCGGCAAAGGTTCTGCAGCGTCGCTCCGCGATGGCGGAGCCCGCGTCATGGTAACCGAGATCGACCCGATCTGCGCGTTGCAGGCGGCGATGGACGGATACGAAGTCGTCTCCATGGAACAAGCGACCAAGCGCGCCGATATCTTTGTCACCGCGACCGGTAACGAAGACGTGATCACTGGCGAGCACATGAAGAACATGAAGAACATGGCGATCGTGTGCAATATCGGCCACTTCGACAGCGAGATTCAGATCAGCGCGCTCGACAATTACGATTGGAAGGAAATCAAGGAAGGCACCGACATGGTCACCTTCCCCGATGGCAATTCGCTGCTGATCCTTGCCAAGGGCCGGCTGGTGAACCTCGGCTGCGCGACCGGTCACCCAAGCTTTGTGATGAGCGCCAGCTTCACCAACCAGACGCTTGCCCAGATCGAGCTGTTTACGAAATCGGACGAATACAAGAACGATGTCTACGTCCTGCCAAAGCATCTCGATGAAAAGGTTGCCGCGCTGCATCTTGAAAAGCTGGGCGTGGAACTGACCAAGCTGAGCCAGAAGCAGGCCGATTACATCGGTGTCCCTTCGGCTGGCCCGTTCAAGCCGGATCATTACCGCTACTAAACACCGCGTAATTCAACGGCAGCGTCAGTCATTCTGCCGCAAACAAACCGGAAGCCCCCGCAATTGTTCGCATTTGCGGGGGTTTTTGCGTTCAACGGCAGTTGCAAGCGGGCCGCTCTCGGCATAGCTGATTGCTACGATGGAATTCTCCCCGCTTGCCCTGGTTGTTATCGGACTGATCCTCGCCGCGTGGACGCTGGCGGCGGCGGTTATGGTTATCCGTGCGAGCGCGAAATCGCGGCGGGCCAAAGCGTTTGAAACCTCGCTAAAACGGATGCAGCACATGCTCGACGCAGCGCCTGCCATCCCGATGCTGGTGCGGGTCGATGGCCGGATCGAAGCGCCAGAGCGGCTCGCCCGCTGGCTGGGGCTAGATACCATGCCGTCCTACCTTACGGAGCTTTCAGGCGAAGAGGGCACAGGCCTGTCTGAAAAACAGGTGCAGGATCTGTCGCAGCGTATTCGCCTGACGCAGAAAAGTGCCGCACCGTTTCAAATGGCGATCAGCCCGCCGGGATCGAGCCGCAGCCTCGCGATGCAGGGCGCGCTCGCCGATCCGCAGGTCTCGCCCGGCGGCGCGGCGCTGGTATGGGTGTTCGATTTCAGCGAAAGCGAAGACGAATTGTCGAAACTGCGCAGCGCGGCGGCGCGGGCGGAGGCCGATTTCGCGGCGCTGGTCGGACTGATCGAGGCTGCGCCGGTGCCGATGTGGTTCCGGGGCAAGACGATGGAATTGCAGCTCGTCAATCAGGCCTATGTCGATGCGGTTGGGGCGGAAAGCGCTGCTGCAGTCATCGCCGATCAGGTCGAGCTGCTGGAAGCGGAAGCGGGCGAAACTCCGGCTGAAATCGCGCAGCGCGTGTTCGCGCAGCAGAAAGCGGAAGACGGCACGACCACAGCAACCGTCCACGGATCGCGCCGCACCCTGCGCGTCAGCAATCAGCCGCTGGGAAAAGAGGGCGTCACCGGATACGCCATCGATATCGAGGAGCAGCAACAGGTCCGCCGCGAATTTCGTGCGTTCCGCGATGCGCAGCGTGCCTTGCTGGACCAGCTTTCCGTTGGCGTGGCGCAGTTCGATGCGGACGAACAGCTTTGTTTTGCAAACCGCCCGTTCCAGCGCCAGTTCGACCTTTCTGAAACCGCGATCAGTCAAAAAACACCATTCGAACGGTTTCTGTCCGACGCACGCGAGAAAGGGCGCACGCCCGAAGTGCGCGATTTCCCCGAATGGCGGCGCGAACACGCCGGGTGGTTCGACCAGCCCGATATGCAAGAAGAGGCATGGCCGCTGCCCGGCGGGACGCATCTGCGCATTGTCGCGCAGCCGATGCCCGATGGCGGCATGGTTATGATCGCGGAAGACCGCACGGAAAGCCTTTCGCTGTCGGCGACGCGCGACACGCTGCTGCGCACACGCACCGCCACGCTCGACAGTCTGTTTGAGGCGCTGGCGATCTTTTCCCCCGACGGATCGGTGCAGCTGTGGAATCGCAGCTTTGCCGGGACATGGGGCCTCAGCAGCGAATTCCTTGATATTCATCCCGGCGCTGATGAGTTGATCGAAGCGATTGCCGAAAACCTTGTGCGCAAAAACGATGCTGACAAGATCGGCGCAGTCGTGCGCGCGGCAACGCTCGACCGGCGTGAGAAAGAGGGGCTGGTGCGGCTATCCGATGGGCGCACGCTGCGGTTTGCCGGGGTGCCGCTGCCCGATGGCAACGGCCTGCTGACCGTGCTCGACATCACCGATTCGCAAAAAGCCGAAGAGGCGCTGCGGGAACGTGCGGTCGCCTTAGAAGAGGCCGACGCAGTGAAGGCACGCTTCCTCGCCAATATGTCCTACGAATTCCGTACGCCGCTCACCACCATCGGCGGCTATGCAGAGCTTTTGAAAAGCGGCGCGGCGGGTGAACTGGGCGAGGGCGCCGGGGAATATGTCGATTCGATCCTGACTGCCGTTGAGCGGCTGCGCGAACAGGTGGAAAACGTACTCGACCTGTCACAGAGCGAGGCAGGCCTGTTGCCGATTGAGAAAGAGCCGATCGACCTGCTCGCATTCCTGACCAAACTGGTCCGCGACCGTGAAAGCGCGATTATCAAAGCCGGGCTGGGACTGGACCTGAAAGGCAAGCGCGGGCGCAAGGCGGATGCCGATCCGCGGCAATTGGGACGCGCGGTGGGCAACCTGCTGGACAACGCAATCGCCGGCACTCCGAAAGACGGACACATCCTGATTGAGATTGCCAAGCCTGATCCCGACGGCAAATGGGGCGCCAGCTTCATGATCCGCGACACCGGAGCGGGGATGAGTGCGGAGGAATTGGCGCTTGCCATCGACGGCGAAAGCGAAGGCGCGGAAGGCGAGCAGGAAAAACGCAGCGGTCTTGGCATACCGCTCGCCCGCCAGCTGGTCGCAGCGCATGGCGGATCGCTCGAATTGTCGAGCGAAGAGGGCGTCGGCACAACGGCGGTCATTTACCTCCCGTGAGTGAAGAGTCGCGATACGACCTGCCCGATCTCGCCGCGATGGAGCGGCTGGGTGCGGCGATTGCCGATGCACTTAGGCCCGGCGATGTGATTGCATTGGAAGGCGGGCTGGGCGCTGGCAAGACAACCCTTGCGCGCGCGATCATCGCGGCGCTGGGATATGCCGGCGAAGTGCCTTCGCCAACCTTCACCATCATTGAAACATACGATGCGCCGCCGCTGCGAGTGCCAGTTGCTCATGCCGATTTTTACCGGCTGGAACATCCCGAAGAGGCGCAGGAAATCGGGCTGGACGATTATCGTGACGGCGCCGCGCTTATCGCGGAATGGCCGGATCATGCGGGCGGATTTGCGCATGAGAGCGCGTGTCTTTCGATCCGGCTTGAAACCGTGTCCAAATCTGAGGATGCAGGACGAATTGCGATTGCCCGCAGCGGACCGGATTGGCTAGGACGATTGCCATGAGCGATCTGCCTGACGGTATTGAAGAATTCCTTGGAAAAGCGGGATGGGGCGGGGCCGATATAGACCCGATCCCCGGTGATGCCTCTTTCCGCCGCTATTTCCGCATCAAATCGGCGGGCGGAAAGAAGGCGATGCTGATGCACGCACCGCCGCCGCATGAAGATCCAAAACCGTTTCTGCACGTTGCAGGCTGGCTATCGGATCACAACATGCGCGCACCTGAAATTTACGCGGCGGACGCTGCGCAGGGGTGGGTGCTGCTCGAAGATTTCGGCGATGACCGGATGCGTGACTGGCTGGATGATCATCCTGCCGGAGAAGCGCCGGCCTACGAAGTGGCAATCGATGCACTTGCGGCGCTTCACCAGCGACCCCCCGGACCCTTTGCGCCCTACGATATGCCGACCTATCTGCGCGAAACCGGCCTGCTGACCGAATGGTATGCTCCGGCGCAGGGGCTGACCGTGGATAAAGCCGCTTACGAAGCTGCGTGGGAAGAGGCGCTGGCCCCGATGATGCAGCGCCAATCACCCGGCGTGACGGTCCTGCGCGATTATCACGCGGAAAACATCATGCTGCTGGGCGATCCGGTGGCCCGCGCGCCGCAGGGTCTGATCGATTTTCAGGACGCGCTGGTTGGCCATCCCGCTTACGATCTTGTCTCACTGTTACAGGATGCGCGGCGGGAAGTTTCCGAAGATTTGGAATCCGCGATGCTTGATCGGTACCGCCAGTTGGCGTCGCCCGATCATCATTTCGAAGCGGATTATGCGCGGCTGGGTGCGCAGCGCAACGCAAAGATCGTTGGCATTTTCACCCGCCTTTATAAACGCGACGAAAAGCCGCGCTATCTTGATCTGATCCCCCGAGTCTGGGCCGCGATGGAGCGCGATCTCACGCATCCGGCCCTTGGTCCCGTCGCCCGCTGGTTCGACAGCAACATTCCCGATGAATTGCGCCATTCAGGCGGAGGAACGATCACGTGAGCAAATCCGATCTGGCGAGCGATACCGCGATGGTCATGGCCGCCGGTTACGGCAAGCGGATGCGGCCTTTGACCGCGTCCCAGCCGAAACCCCTGGTGCGCGTGGCGGGTAAAGCATTGATCGACCATGCACTCGACCGGCTGGCGGAAAACGGGATCGAGAATGCTGTCGTAAACGTCCATTACCTCGCCGATGCTCTGGAGGCGCATGTACTCGAACGCGATAAGCCGCGCGTCACTGTGTCGGATGAACGGGACGAGTTGCTGGAAACAGGCGGCGGCTTGGTGAAGGCGCAAGGATCGCTGCCCGATCCGTTTTTCTGCCTCAACGCGGACAATATATGGCTGGACGGGCCGCGCGATGCTTTTGCCGATCTGTCCTCTCGCTGGAATGCCGATGAAATGGACGCGCTGCTGCTGCTCGTCGGCCATGCGAAGGCGGCCAATTTCAACGGTCAGGGCGATTTCTATATGGATGGGTCGGGCAAACTCTCGCGCCGCCTGCCGGGCCGGATCGCGCCGTTTATATACACCGGCATCCAGCTGATATCGAAGCGGCTGCTGCGCGATGCGCCTGAGGGGAAATTCTCTACTAACATTCTGTGGAACCGCGCCATCGAAGAGGGGCGGCTATACGGCGTCGCGTTCACCGGCATATGGTTCGAAGTGGGCACTCCGCAGGCAATCGCCCCAACCGAAGACGCTTTAAAGCGTGGGTGATAAGTCCCGGCCAGCGGTCTATTCCATAGCGGCGCATCGCGGTTTTGCCGACGCGCTGGTCGCCGGTTTGGTGCCGCGTTACGCGCAGGACGATGTTGGCCTTGCTCGCCTCACGCTGCTGGTTCCGAGTTCCCGCGCCGCGCGCACCATGTCAGAGGCGTTTGTCCGCCATTCCGGCGCGACTGGGCTGCTAATGCCGCGCATGGTGACGGTCGGCGACCTCGATCTGGATGAGGCGCTGGGAAGCCTGCTCGATCCGCTGGGCGCGCAGGATATTCCGCCCGCGACCGAGCCAACGCAGCGTTGGCTTGAACTGGCCGAATTGATCAGGGTCGAGCTGTCAGAGCAGGGCAGACCTGCACTGACAGGGGCGGCGCGGCTGCGTCTCGCCCGCGACATGGCGCGCGCGATGGACCGCCTGTTGGTAGAAGACGTCGCGCCAGATGATCTGACGGGCGAAGCGGTGCTGACGATGCTCGGCGAACTCTCTGAGCATTGGAAAAATGCGCTCATCCTGTTCGCCCGCGTGCAGGCGCGCTGGCTTGCGCGGTTGAAAGAGCTTGACCGGGTCGATGCCGCGACCCGCCGCAACATGCTGTTTGAGCGCGCCGCGCGCCGCTGGCGCGATGAACCGCCTTCAGCCCCCATAATTGCCGCCGGAGTGACCAGCGCCTCACCCGCACTTGCCAAGATGCTGCGGACCATCGCGAACCTGCCAAACGGCGCGGTGATCCTGCCCGATCTCGACCTTAATATGAGCGAGGCGGCGTGGGATGAACTGGGCCGCGCTGGTGCAACCGAGGATCCCGACGGCGAGGTGTTCGGCAAGAAGGACGCGCTTACCCACCCGCAATATCACCTGAAACTGCTGCTCCAACGCATGGGCATTGCGCGTGCGGAGGTGTCGCAATGGCACCGCAAGGGCGCATCAGCCGCTCCGCCCCAGCGCAGCCACGCGATATCCTCGCTATTCCTGCCCCCGCAAGCGAGCCAGTCATGGATCGATCTGCCTGCGGACAAGCGGCGGCTGTCGGGCGTAAAGCTGATGACCAGCGCGACGGCAGAGGAAGAGGCGCAGGCCATCGCGCTGATCGTTCGCGAGGCATTGGAAGTGCCGGAAAAACGCATCGCCGTCATCACCGCTGACCGCGCGCTTGCCCGCAGGACGGCGCAGCATCTGGCGCGCTGGAATATCGAGGCGGATGATACCGCTGGCCAGCCCCTGTCGCTGACACCTGCGGGGCGATTGCTGGGCCTTCTCGCGCAGCTTACCTCCGATGGGTTGGAACCGGCCCCGCTGATCGCGGCGCTCGCGCATCCGCTGGTGCGCGCACACGATACGGACATGCGCCGCGAATGGCTTAGCGGGCTGCGAAAGTTCGAAAAGGAATTGCGCGGCCCTTCGCCAGCGCCTGGCTTTGCCCCGCTGCGAGAAATCGCGGCAAAAGCGGGGACTGCACCGTGGTGGCAGGAGAGTGAGGCAATCCTTGCGCCGCTTTGTTTGAGCGACGAAGCCATCGCGCTGGCCAATGCGCTGGACCTGCTCGTCACCGCCTCCCAGTCGCTGGCGGGGGACAGGCTCTGGGCGCGTGAGGATGGCCGCGCGCTTTCTGCGCTGGTCGAGGATTTGCGCCTCCACGCCCGCGCAATCGGCACTCTGGTCGAACCGGGCGATCTGGCAAAAGTGCTGCGCGATGCGATGGACAACATTGCCGTGCGCCCTCCCTATGGCGGCCATCCGCGGGTGAGCATCTACGGTTTGCTGGAATCGCGTATGGCGCGCGCCGACCTGGTAATCTGCGGCGGTTTGAACGAGGGCAGCTGGCCCCAGCCGCCCGGTGCCGACGCCTTGCTCGCACCCGGGGTGCTGCGCGCCTTGGGAGTGCCGGGGGCAGAGTTTCGCATCGGACTTTCCGCGCACGATCTGGCAGGCGCGATGGGCGCACCCGAAGTGGTGCTGAGCCGTGCGGCCCGCGATAGCGAGGGGCCGGCGCTGGCATCCCGGTTCTGGCTGCGGGTGGAGGCGCTGCTGGGTGAAGAATTGGCGGAGGCGCACCGCGAAGCCGCGATCCCTTCCATGCTGCAACGTATAGACCGCGATCCGCCGCGCGCACCGGCATATACCCAGCCAGCGCCTTCGCCCACAAAACAGCAGCGACAGGTAAAGATCAGCGCCACCGCGCTGGACCGGTTATTGGGCGATCCATACCAGTTTTACGCCCGCGAAATCCTTGGCCTGAAAAGGCTTGATCCGCTGGCTGCCGATCCGTTTGGCGATGCGGCGCTGCGCGGAACGCTGGTGCACGATATCCTCGATAACTGGCACAAGGCGCGGATTGATCAACCGAACCTTGGCCTCGTCCCGTTTGCTGAAAAGCAGCTGCGCGAAAAACAGGTGCATCCGCTGTTCTGGGGGCTGTGGCGGCCACGCATCTGCGCTGCGCTGTCACGGTTCGAGCAATGGGTGGACGAGGCAGCGCGCGAGGGGCGCGAAGTGATCGCGACCGAGGTGTGGGGTGATATCCAGTTTGAGGGCGTAACGGTCGGCGGAAAACCGGACAGGATCGACCGGCTAGCGGACGGATCGCTGGCGATTGTCGATTACAAGACCGGCAATTCCCCCAGCGCGGCGCAGGTCGAGGCAGGCTATGCCTTGCAGCTTGGCGTGCTCGGCCTGATTGCGGGTGAAGGCGCTTTCACCACCGATGATGGCCCGGTGAACGGAAAGGCGACCGCGTTTGAATACTGGTCGCTCGCCAAAAAGAAGAGCGGCGAATTCGGCTATGTCGATCAGCCTGTGAAAACAGCCGGCAAACGCTCCGGCCTGCTACCCGAAGAATTCCTGCCAACGCACGAACGCCACCTGCGTCATGCGATTGCGAAATACATCAATGGCAGCGATCCTTTTACGGCGAAGGAAAACCCCGATTACCCCGGTTACACCGATTACGATCAGTTGATGCGGCTGGAGGAATGGGCCGTCACGCTCGCCTCTCGCGATGAGGATAATGCTGCATGAGCGGCGAGGGTAAAGTCTATCCGCTGGCAGGCGAACAGCGCGATGCCGTTGATCCAGAGCACAATGTCTGGCTGTCGGCATCCGCTGGGACGGGCAAAACGCAAGTTCTATCGGCGCGCGTGCTGCGATTGCTGCTGCGGCCCGACGTCGATCCGTCGGAAATTCTCTGCCTGACCTTTACCAAGGCTGGGGCGGCGGAAATGGCGAACCGCATCAACGCGGTGCTCGCCCGGTGGGTGCGGATGGAGCCGGTGCAGCTGGCCAAGGAGCTGGGCGATCTGGGCGCAGCGATCGGGCCGGACGTGCAGCAACGCGCGCGGACCCTGTTTGCGCAAGTGCTCGATTGCCCTGGCGGCGGGCTGCGGATCGACACGATCCACGCATTTTCGCAGTGGCTGCTCGCAAATTTCCCGGAAGAGGCCGATCTGCCGCCCGGCGCGCAGCCGATGGAGGACCGCACAAGAGAACTGCTCGCGCGCGAAGTCCTTACCGATCTGCTGGTGGAGGCAGAACGGACCGGCGACACCCGGATCACAAATGCCGTCGATCTGTTCACCACCGCCAAAGACCCCGGCGCGCTGCATGGTTGGTTGATGCGCTGTGCAAAGGCGGATGATCTATGGGAAGGACCGGGGAGCTGGCAATCGCCGATGGACGCGCGCGTGCGCCGCCTGCTCGACATTCCTGCCGATGCGGATGAAGCGTGGGCTCATGATGGGTTGTCGCCTAATACCTTCCCCGACTACCGATTGCTGGCGATGATCCCGCCGCTGGAGGAATGGGGCACAGCGACCGCAGACAAATGCCTATTATTTATGCGGGAATGGCTAACACTGGATCACGCGGCGCGGATCAATGCGGTCGTCGGGTTCAAGGGGACTTTGCTAAAAGCAGACGGCACGCCGAACGGAAAATTGAAGAACCCGCGTGAAAATCACGCTGGGTTTGCCGAGGGACTGGAGCTGATTTCCGAGGCCGTGCTGCAAATCGAGGAGCGTCTGGCATTGCTAGGCGTCGCAGAACTGCTCACTGCCTCGCTCGAAATCGGATACGCGTTTGCCCGGCGCTGGCAGGAAGCAAAACGGCGCGAAGGGTTGCTCGATTTCGATGACCTGATCCGCAAAGCTGCGGTCCTGCTCAAGAAAAGCGCGGTCGCCGACTGGATTCGGTACAAACTGGACCGGCAGTTCGATCATATCCTGATCGACGAGGCGCAGGACACGAACGAAGCGCAGTGGGACATCGTCTTCGCGCTGATCGACGATTTCTTCAGCGGTGACGGCGCGAGCGGGGACCGGCTGCGCACGATCTTCACCGTGGGCGATTACAAGCAGGCGATCTTCGGATTTCAGGGCACAAGTCCCGAAAACTTCGCTCGGGCAAAGGACAAGGTTCACAAAGCTATCCTCGCCGCGCGCCAGAACGCCGCCGGTATGCGAGACAATCGCCGCGTGCCCGGTTGGCGCGACCTCGATCTGGGTCAGTCATTCCGAACATCGCGCCCCGTGCTCGATTTCGTGAACCGCGCGATTGCCTCACTCGGATATGAGCAGTTCGGTCTGGATGCGGAGCCGAGCGATCATATCGGTGCAGACCGGCCGGGCCTCGTCACGCAGTGGAAACTGGTCAGCCCGCTGGATACGCTGGATGATCGCAGCGATGAAGAAAAAGACTGGCTGCCCGCGCACGAGACATTGCTGGCAGAGCGCATTGCGGAGCAGGTTCGCCGCTGGGTAAAGGGGGATGAGCCATTCGTCCTCGCCAAAAGCCTGCCGCACCGCCGCGCGGATGCGGGCGACGTCATGGTGCTGGTGCGAAAGCGCGGAAAACTGGCAGCGCAGATTGTCGCCAAGCTCCATGCAAAAGGCGTTGCGGTTGCGGGCGTGGACCGCCTGCGACTGGGCGAGCCGCTGGCGGTAGAGGATTTGATGGCCGCGCTAAGGTTTGCTGCGCAGCCGCTCGATGATCTGATGCTTGCAAACCTGCTTTCATCGCCGCTGATGGGGTGGACACAGGACGATCTGCTTGCCCATGTGCCGCGTAAGAAAGGTCTGTCGCTGTGGCGGCATTTGCGTAGCAGCGACGATCCATTTGTGGTGCAAAGCTGCGAGCGATTGAAAGGCCTGCTGGCCCGCGCCGATTTTGAAACGCCGCAGGCATTGCTTGCTTGGCTGCTCACCGGATCATGGAAAGGGCGGGAGCGTCTGATCGCGCGGCTGGGGCGCGAGGCGAACGATCCGATTGATGAACTCGTCAACGCCGCTTTCGCATTCGAGGCGGCGCATGTGCCCAGCCTTGCAGGGTTCATCGAATGGTTCGACGCGAGCAATGAAGATCTGAAGCGCAACGCCGATAGCGCGGGCGGCCAGGTGCGGGTGATGACCGTGCACGGTTCGAAAGGGCTTCAGGCGCCCATCGTTATTCTGGCCGATGCAGCAGGCGGGCCGGGGCAAAGCGGCGATCTGGAACTGGAGGATGCTCCGCTGGATGAAAGCACCGGGCGCACCGTGCCGCTGCCATCGCTGTCAGCCGAGCAGCGCCGGGGCCGCGTGGCGGATGCAGAGGAAAGCGTGAGCGCTGCCGCGATGGAGGAGCACTGGCGGCTGCTCTATGTCGCGATGACGCGCGCGGAAGAGGCGCTGTTCATCGGCGGATCGCTCAACAAAAAGGACGCGAAAAAGGGAATTCCGCACGAAGACAGCTGGTATGCGCGGCTGGAGCAGGTTTTCGAAAGCGATGAGCTGGACGATCCTTTATGGGGTGCGCGCCGCGAATGGGGGGAGCGTGCGGAGCCGCTGGTGGTTGCGGAAACAGCCGCGCAAAATACCGCACCGGATGCGCTGCCCGATTGGGCGGTCACGCCGATTGGCCCCGAACCCAGCCCGCCGCGGCCGCTATCGCCAAGTTCGGCGGGTGAGGAAACGGGCGCAGACCCGCCGCTGCCTGCGGATGCTGCGCGGATCGCGGCGCAGCGCGGGGTGCTGATCCACCGGCTATTGGAACGTTTGCCAGATGTGCCCAGCGAGCAGCGGCAGGATACAGGCGCGCGCTGGTTAAGGCGGCAGGCAAGCGGCCTCGACGATGGCGATCTGGAAGCCATGCTGGCCAGCGCAATAGCGGTGCTGGATGACTCGGAATATGCGGCGATATTCTCGCCCGATGCGCTGGCCGAAGTGCCTTTGACAGCGACGGTTGGCACCACTGTGATTGCGGGCACGGCTGACCGGCTGCTGATCGAACAGTACGCGGTGACGGTGGTCGATTTCAAGACCACTCGCCGCCCGCCTGAAACGTTGGAAGATGTTCCGCGCGCCGTGCTGCGCCAGATGGCCGCCTATGTTGCTGCGCTGGAGGTCATCTATCCCGGCAGGCCGGTGCGCGCCGCGATCCTTTACACCCACGCCCCGCGTCTCATCGAAATCCCGCCGAACGTCCTGACCCCGCACAAGCAGGATTTGGGCAGCGCGCAGGAAAGCTATGTCCCGCTCGATATTGAGTGAGCGGGGAATTGCCCTAAGTAGGGGGCAAGCAAATTACAGGAGAATCCGAATGTCCACCGTCAATGTCACCGACGAAAGCTTCAAAGCCGACGTTCTTGAAAGCGACAAGCCCGTACTTGTCGATTTCTGGGCCGAATGGTGCGGCCCGTGCAAGATGATCGCCCCCGCGCTCGAAGAAATCAGCAATGAGCTGGGCGAGAAGGTGACTATTGCTAAGATGGACATCATGGAAAACACCGGCATTCCGGCGGAAATGGGCGTCCAGTCGATCCCGCTGATGGTGCTGTTCAAAAACGGCGAAGCGGTTGCGCGCAAGGTTGGCGCTGCTCCGAAAAGCCAGCTGAAAGACTGGATCGAAAGCGAAATCTGATTTCGGCCAAAGCATTCAAGAAAGGGCGTCCGTAGCGGCGCCCTTTTTTATGTCTGGGCGAGAACGCGCCCGACAAATTCGTCCCAGATTGCAGGGCTGGATGCGCCGACCAATCCCGGCTCGCCGTGCTGGTCCACGCGGTATTCGCTGCCATCCAGCCGCGCCGCTTTGCCGCCCGCTTCGTTCAGCCACAACACGCCTGCGGCATGATCCCACGCGAGTGTGCGTTTAAAACTCGACACATCGTTTTCGCCTAGCGCGAGGCGCGGATATTGTTCAGCGGCGCAGCGCGGAATATCGACCAGCGAATAATGCGGGGCGATTTTTTCATCGACCTGCGCGCGCTGTTCCTCGGTCAGGAACATCCGGCTGATTGCGGCGACGGGCGGGTTGCTGCCCGTGGTCGCCGCGCTAATTTTCTCTGCGTCCACGAAAGCGCCTTCGCCGGCCTTCGCATGGCAAAACCGGTCCTTGTGCGGATCGTAAATCCAACCGGCGACCGCTTTACCCGCATCAGCCAGCGCGATGATGATGCCGAACGGCTCCTTGCCCTCAGTAAAGTTTGCGGTGCCATCCAGCGGGTCAATGATCCAGCATTGCCCTGACAGGTGATCGAGCACGCTTTCGTCCGCATGCACCGCTTCTTCGCCCACTACAGCCACGCCGGGCGCGAGTTTGGTCAGCGCCTCTGTCAGGAAACCTTCCACTTCGCGGTCGACGATGGTGACAGGATCATCCTCGCCCTTCATCTCGATATCGCTGTCGGCCAGCGCGCGGAACCGCGGCATCATGGAACGCTGCGCGGCAAAGCGCATCAGGTCGCGGATTTCTTCGTCGAGTGCAGTCATGTCAGCTACGATAATCCGCGTTGATCGAAATGTATCCGTGCGTGAGGTCGCAGGTCCACACAGCCGCCCGGCCATGGCCCATGCCAAGGTCCACGGTGAGGTCGATTTCCTCGCCTTTCAGATGCTGTGCAACAGGCGCTTCGTCATAGTCATCAACTGGCATTCCGCCGCGCGCTGCCCATACTCCGCCAAATGCGATGGAAAGGCGGTCACGGTCAGCCGGTTCGCCTGCCTTGCCAACAGCCATGACGACGCGGCCCCAGTTTGCGTCCTCCCCGGCGATGGCAGTTTTGACGAGCGGTGAGTTGGCAATGGCTAGGCCGACGGCGCGCGCGCTGTCATCGCTGACCGCGCCCGATACGCGCACGGTGATGAATTTGCTCGCGCCTTCGCCGTCGCGCACGACCAGTTGCGCAAGCTCTCGGCAAACATCCTCCAGCGCGGCGGCAAATGCGTCTGCGCCGGGACTGTCCCAGCTTTCAATCCGAGCATTGCCCGCTTTGCCGGTTGCAAATGCCAGCACAGTGTCGCTGGTCGAGGTGTCGCCGTCCACTGTGATGCAGCTGTAAGTGCGCGCACTGGCCCGCTCCAGTGCCTCTTGCAGGAATGCAGGTGCGACGCCTGCATCAGTGAAGACATAGCCGAGCATGGTGGCCATGTCGGGCGCGATCATGCCGGACCCTTTGATAATGCCGCACAGTTCGACCCGTGTGTCACCGATAATGGCAGAAGCATGCGCGCCTTTTGCAAATGTATCCGTGGTGGATATCGCCAGTGCTGCATCCTCCCACCCGCATGGCGCGGCGGTCAGCGCAGCGTCGATCCCGGCGCGCGCTTTATCCTGGGGAAGGGGAACGCCGATCACTCCGGTCGAGGAGACGAACACTTGGTCCGGCGTGCAGCCGATTGCCGCGCTGACCTGCTGCATGATCGCCTCGACCGCTTCGCGCCCGCGATATCCGGTGAAAGCATTGGAATTGCCCGCGTTCACGATCAATGCGCGCGCGGCGCCCGATTTCACCTGATCGCGGCCCATTTCAACCTCGCTCGATGCGCAGGCGCTTTGAGTGAAGACACCGGCCACGCTCGTCCCTTCGTCCAGCGTTACAAAGGTGAGGTCGGCGCGGTCCCAATCTTTGTACTGCGCGCGCGCGACGCGCAGCTCCACGCCGCTGATCGCGGGCATATCGGGAAAGGGCCGGGCGAGAGGCGATGTGGCAAGTTCCATGGCAGACGCGCTTAGGCGAGCGTCCGCCAACAGTAAATCCGCCAATGCGAGTGGACTATTTACCTTTGAAAGCCTATCTATGCGAGCAATGACGCGTAAGCTTTTTGCCTTTCTGGCCATGCTTTCAGGCCTTGTCGCGCTTAGCGGGCCGGCTGCCGCGTCGTATTCCTCTGCCGCATCGCCGTGCAATGCCAGCGTTTCGGCCAGCGCCGATGCCATTGCTGCGAGCGAACACGTTCAGGCAGAATTCGGTCAGACATCCGGCTCAATCGCCGCAGATGAGGCCGATATCGATCCGCCATCGCCCACCCCGCACGCTCTGCGGTTGCCGGTGCTGATGGGGATCGAGCGCGCTTACGAATAGCGTCCAGCGCACACCAATTTTGCAACGCGCCTGCATGACGGGCGCGGGCCACCCATACATTTTACCAGATTTTCCGGCCCCGCATGCGGGCCGCCCCCAATCCAAGGCATACAAAACCCATGTTCGACGCACTTATGAAATCGGTCTTCGGCTCCTCGAATGACCGTTACGTCAAATCACTCGGCAAGACTGTCAATCAGATCAACGAGCTTGAACCCCAGATGCAGGCGCTGTCCGATGATGATCTGCGTGCGCAGACGGACAAGTTCCGCGGCCTGCTAGATAATGGCAGCACGCTCGATGATATCCTGCCAGAAGCGTTTGCGACCGTGCGCGAGGCGTCCACGCGCGTGTTCGGGATGCGCCATTTCGACGTGCAGCTGATCGGCGGCATCGTGCTGCACCGGGGCGAAATCGCGGAAATGCGCACGGGTGAGGGTAAGACCCTGATGGCGACGCTGGCGGTCTATCTCAACGCCATTGAGGGTAAGGGCGTGCACGTCGTGACCGTCAATGATTACCTCGCCACGCGCGATGCCGAATGGATGGGGCAGCTTTACACATGGCTGGGCCTGACGACCGGCACGATCATTCCGAACATGGACGAATATTCAAAGCGTGATGCCTACAACGCGGACATCACATACGGCACGAACAACGAGTTCGGCTTTGATTACCTGCGCGACAATATGAAACACGAGCGCAGCCAGATGGCGCAGCGTCCGTTCAACTTTGCGATTGTCGATGAGGTGGATTCGATCCTGATCGACGAAGCGCGCACCCCGCTGATCATCTCCGGCCCGACCGAGGACAAGTCCGACCTTTACGTAAAGCTGGACGAGGTCGCCAAGGAGATCCCGGAGGAGTGGTACGAAAAGGACGAGAAATCCAAGAACATCCAGCTGAACGAAGATGGCCTGGACGAAGTTGAAAAGCTGCTGATCGAGAAAGGCCTGCTGGAAACAGAGAACCTTTACGACGTCGAAAACACGCAGGTCGTCCACCACCTCGATCAGGCGCTGAAAGCGGTGCACATGTTCCGCCGCGACGATCACTACATCGTCAAGGATGACAAGGTGGTCATCATTGATGAGTTCACTGGCCGCATGATGGACGGTCGCCGCTGGTCCAACGGCCTGCATCAGGCTGTGGAGGCGAAAGAAGGCGTAAAGATCGAGCCGGAAAACCAGACCATGGCCTCGATCACGTTCCAGAACTATTTTCGTATGTATCCCAAACTGTCCGGCATGACCGGCACAGCCGCGACCGAAGCGGCGGAATTCTGGGATATTTACAAGGTCGGTGTGGTCGAAATCCCGACCAATCTGGCCGTCGCGCGGATCGACGAGGAAGACGAATTTTACAAGAACACGCTCGATAAATTCCAGGCCATCGCAAAGGCGATCAAGGAAAAGAACGAGATCGGCCAGCCGGTTC
This sequence comes from Erythrobacter sp. MTPC3, assembly GCF_042854385.1. Taxonomy (NCBI): domain Bacteria; kingdom Pseudomonadati; phylum Pseudomonadota; class Alphaproteobacteria; order Sphingomonadales; family Erythrobacteraceae; genus Erythrobacter; species Erythrobacter sp. MTPC3. Next base: position 429,866 of record NZ_BTGP01000001.1, on the reverse strand, counting down.
TGGTCGGCACGGTCTCGATCGAGAAATCCGAATTGCTCAGCCAGTTCCTCGACAAGGAAGGCGTGAAGCACGAGATCCTCAACGCACGCCAACACGAACGCGAGGCGTATATCGTGGCGCAGGCTGGCCGCATGGGCGCAGTGACCATTGCCACCAACATGGCGGGCCGCGGCACCGACATCCAGCTGGGCGGGAATGTCGAATTCCGCATCGAGGAAGAACTTGGCGAGATGGAAGACGGCCCGGCAAAGGAAGCGGCAGTCGCAAAAATCCGCGAGGAAGTGGCTGTAGAGCGGCAGCAGGTGCTGGATGCAGGGGGGTTGTTTGTCCTCGGCACGGAGCGGCACGAATCCCGCCGGATCGACAACCAGCTGCGCGGCCGTTCGGGCCGTCAGGGCGACCCTGGCCTATCGCGTTTTTACCTATGCCTCGAAGACGATCTGCTGCGTATTTTCGGCCCCGATACGCTGTTTTCCAAGATGATGAATTCCAACCTCGAAGACGGCGAGGCCATCGGTTCCAAATGGCTGTCCAAAGCTATCGAAACCGCCCAGAAAAAGGTCGAGGCCCGCAATTACGACACGCGTAAACAGGTGGTCCAGTACGACGACGTGATGAACGACCAGCGCAAGGTCATCTATGAACAGCGCGAGGAGATCATGGACAGTGAGACGGTCGACGATGTCGTCGTCGATATGCGCCATGACACGATCAATTCGATCGTCGGCACGGCGTGCCCTCCCGGCTCATATCCGGAACAATGGGATGTCGAGGAGCTGAAGACCAAGATTGAGGAAGTGTTCAACCTCAACCCGCCATTCGAAGATTGGCTGCAGGAAGATCAGGTCGAACCGGAAATGATCGAGGAGCGTCTGCGCGAACAGACCGACAAAATGATGGAAGAAAAGATCGGCAAAAACGATCCGACCATCTGGCGCATGGTCGAAAAGGACGTGCTGCTGCGACAGCTCGATTTTCACTGGAAAGAACACCTCGCCACGCTCGACGCGCTGCGTCAGGTGATCTGGATGCGCGGCATTGCGCAGAAACAGCCGATCAATGAATACAAGCAGGAAGCGTTTGGTCTGTTTGAAACCATGCTCGAAACCTTGCGCGAGGAAGTGACGAAGCTGCTGTTCAAATCCGAACTGCGCATCGCCCAGCCAGAGCCTGAGGCGCTCCCCGATCTTCCCGATTTCCTGACCGGACACATCGATCCGCTGACAGGGCTCGACAATTCCGATGATGGCGATGGTTCGTCGCGGCGTCCGGAACTGTTCGGCTCGCTCGCCGGATCGACGCGCGCGGCATCGGGGCCGGGTGGGGCAAACACGGATGATCCGTATGCCAACCTTGATGTGAGCCGCAATGCGCCGTGTCCGTGCGGTAGCGGCAACAAATACAAACATTGCCACGGTGCAGCGAGCGCGAAACAGTCCGCTTAATCGCGCTGGACGGCGATAGAGGCGAGCAGCGATGATCGGAGCGGTTCCGGCGCTGCTCGCGCTTGCATTCCTGCTGACCGCGCTGCTTTACGCGAGCGTGGGGTTTGGCGGCGGGTCGACCTATGCCGCGCTGCTTGCGCTATCGGGCCTCGATTTCCGGCTGCTGCCGATGGTCGCGCTTGCGTGCAATATCGTGGTGGTTGCGGGCGGCACGATCCGTTTTGCCCGCGCAGGGTTGATCCCGTGGCGCGGCGCATTGGCGATGACCGCACTGGCAGCGCCAGCCGCGCTAATTGGCGGCCTGACCCCCATCGGGCAAAGCAGTTTCATGATGCTGCTGGGTATTAGCCTGGTGCTGACTGCGGCGACGATGCTGCTTCCCGTGAGAGAGGGGCGGGCGGGGCAGCCCATGCGGCTTGCCCGATATGTGCCGGTGCTGGCCGCGCCGCTGGGCTATCTGGCGGGACTGGTCGGTATAGGCGGCGGCATATTCCTTGCCCCGCTGCTCCATTTGACCCGCTGGCGCGATGCCAAGGCCATTGCCGCGACGGCAAGCCTGTTCATCCTCGTCAATTCCGCGTTCGGACTAATCGGGCAATTGCTAAAGCAAGGTCCGGGCGCGTTCGCAGGCGCAATCGGCGCCGCACTGCCGCTGCTGATCGCAGTTGCGATTGGAGGGCAGATCGGCAGCCTGATGGCGGTGCGCGTCCTGCCCAAACGCTGGATCAGATGGCTGACTGCGGCGCTGGTTTTGGTGGTAGGCGCCAGGTTGCTCTGGCCATTTTGATGACCCTTGATCCGATGACGCGACGTCAACTATATTTTTCCCCGCCGATTCGCTCGGCGTAATGCGAAGATATAAAAAGAAAAGATCGAGGAAATGGTTGATTATCAAAAGGCTGCGGCGTCTGATCGCCCGGCCATCAAAGCCTATTCGGCTCCGAAACTCATTGAATATGGTTCTGTTCGCAACCTCACCGGGGGCAGTGGCGGAAGGATGGGCGACGGCGGTGGAAGCATGACGCGCGGCATGAGAGGGATGTTCTAATCGCGCAATATCGCGCGTCATTAGAGAAAATTCAGGCTCACACCAATCGGTGATGCGCCGAATGCCCGGTGCCATTTTCATGATGAGGTAAAATGGCTCCCCGAGTTGGATTCGAACCAACGACCAAGTGATTAACAGTCACCTACTCTACCGCTGAGCTATCGGGGAGCAGCAACCGGATGTTTCCCGGATGCGAGCAGCGCCTATATGGGGGCGCTCAATTCATTGCAAGAGGGTTTTGCCGCGTTTCGGGCAATTTCTCAATCGACGACGAATTGTTCAGCCACAATGCGCTCTTCTAATGACTGGCCGGGATCGAACAGCAATTCCAGCGCTGTGTCCTGCGCCTTTTCGACCGTCACCTCGGCAATATCGCGCAGTTCCTTCTGGTCGGCGACGGCGGCGACGGGGCGTTTGTCCGGGTCCAATACGCGCAGCTTGATCGGCATCCGGTCCGGCAGGATCGCGCCGCGCCAGCGCCTTGGCCGGAACGGGCTGATCGGCGTTAGCGCCAGCATTTCGCTGTCGAGCGGCAGGATCGGGCCATTGGCGGAGAGGTTATAGGCGGTGGAGCCAGCCGGCGTTGCCACCAGCACGCCGTCACCGGTCAGCTCCTTGATCCGCACGCGGCTGCCCACGGTCACTTCTATCTTAGCGGTTTGGCGGGTTTCGCGCAGCAGCGAAACCTCGTTGATCGCGCACAATGTCTGTTTTTCGCCGTTTTGCAGGACCGCTGTCATGCGCAAAGGCGTGATGCTTTTGCGATTGGCCTTGGCCAGACGATTGGCGATGACGGCGCGGCGATCATACCGGTTCATCAAAAACCCGACCGTCCCAAGGTTCATTCCGTAAGCGGGGATGATCCGGCCCGCATCCAGCATTGCGTGCAGCGTTTGCAGCATGAACCCGTCACCGCCCAGAACCACGGCCACATCGGCCTCTTCCAGCGGTGCCCAATCCTGCTGGCCCAGCAGCGCCTCATACGCTTCCTGCGCGCGGGATGTGTCGGAGGCGACCAGCGCCATGCGCGCAAAGGGATTGCGGGGGACATTCGTCGCCATAATATTCGAACCGGTCCGGTCCCCTCCCGCATCGTGGGTATCTGCCCTGACTTGATCCGATGCCTGTGTCGGCTCAGACGGCCAAGTGGCAATCCGTCTGGCGCCTAGATGTTCCAAATCTGGGCGGATTGCAAATGGGATAAGCTTTTTCAGGATTGCGCGCCTAAGGTGCGGGAATGTCAGCAAGACACGTGGACACAGCAAACCCCTCCATCGGTCAATCGCTTAGAGAGCCGCAGCGCGCCATCTTTCCGGGCGTGAAGATTGGCGTGCTCGAAGATGATCTGATGCGCGCGCTGGACCGGGCCGAGATAGAAGTGCTTTTTCAGCCGCAATTTGCAGGCGGGACGGGCGCGGTTGCCGGGGCGGAGGCGCTGGCCCGATGGCAGCATCCAACCTTGGGAGAGATCGGCGCGCGCGATCTGTTTGCCATTGCGGAACGCGCTTCGATGGTGTCGCCTTTATCGCGCCACGTGGTCGCGCGCGCATTGGAAGAGGCCGCGCGCTGGCCAGAGGAATTGAGCCTGTCGCTCAACATCACGCCGGAAGAGCTGGGCGATCCGCGCTTTGCAGCCGATTTTGCGGCGTTGATCGGGACGGGCGCGATTGCGCCGGGCCGTTTGATGCTGGAAATTACCGAGGATCTGCTGCTGCGCAATCTGGCTCAGGCAAGCGAGGCGCTGGGCGCATTGCGCGCGCTGGGATTCCGCACGGCGCTTGACGATTTCGGCGCGGGGTTTTGCAATTTCCATTACCTGCGCGAATTGCCACTGGACGCGATCAAGCTCGATAAGATTATGGTTGAGGGCGTGCCTGCCGATGGCAAGTCGCTGGCCGTGCTGCGCGCCATCATCGCGCTCGCGAATGCGCTGGACCTCGACGTCTACGCAGAGGGGATCGAGAGTGAAATCCAGCGCGCCGCGATCATCTCCGAAGGGTGCCAATACTGGCAAGGCTTCCTGCGCGCGCAGCCAATGAAAAGCGAAGAAGTGCTGGCGCTGGCAAGAACAGCACGAGGCCGCGGTCACGGCTGATCAGGCGCGCTTCGGCGTCGATAATTGACTGGGCGGGGAGCGCGCTGTGATTGGTCGCGTCGCACGGACGAACTATGTCCGAAATTGGGGGTGGAAGCGGACGTCCGTTGTGGGATCCTAACAGCGCCCAGAAAGCACGACGACCTAATTGATCCGATCAAACCGTACGCGTCGTACGCGCAGGCCCAGGCTCACGTCGAGTGCGCTTGGCGTGCCATCGCCAACAGTTTCGAACTGCTTGCTGCCGGCAAAATCGGTTCTGTCGTTGATCGTAGTGACCAATTGGCTCTCGGATGCGCAGGTGAGGCCGCGCGTTTCGTCTTCGCCATAGGTCATCAGCAGCATCTGGTCTGCATAGGTGACTTCGATCACCACCGGCCACGCCGGGTTCTTATAGCGACCGACAAGCTGCGCCGAGCGTGCTGCTGAACACCCGCCGCGCGCTAAGGCGGTGCTTTCGCCGTTGAATTGCAATATGGGCTGCGCGCCGGAAAGATCGATGGTCGCCTCACCCGCTTTGGCGATCGTCGGGGCAACGGCACCAAGAGGCACCCAGACGCTGCTGTCGACGCGCCCCTCAACGCCTTCCTCACCGGCCCGCAGCAGAATGGTCGCGTCCGTTGGAAGGTTCTGACCCTGCGGATGGGCAATGCCCTCTGGAAGCGCCGCTCTCGCGATGGTGAAGGCGCCCATCGCCGGTGCGACCGTGTCCATGTCAAAGGCAATCTTGGTTTTCTCTTCTTTCTCTTGCGCCTCGTCCGCTTCTTTCGCGGGATCAGCTTCGGCCAGCCCCTTGGACACGAGGGCGGCGCGCATCACCGCGTCAATCTTTGCGTGGGGGGCGCCTTCGGATGTGTTGGACAGGATCGCGACGAACAGCCCGCTTTCCGGTTCGAACTTCATGTTGGCGCGAAACTGTGCGTTGGCCCCGCCATGCCCAAGGACGGGAACGTCCGCGATTTTCGAATGGATCAACCCGGCCGCGTATGGCAGTTTTCCATTGAGCAGAGCCGGGCTGCCATCGTTCAGCGTGCCGGGAGTGGTCATGGCGGACCACATTTCGGGATCGCTCTGCTTCAGGCTGACAAGATGCGCGCCCCATTTCGCCAGATCGCGCGGCGTGGTGTTGACGTTGGTCCCACCGGCAACGTTGTTGAGATAGTGGCTGTGCTCCCAGCCATCCTCGGTCTTGCGAAAGCTTGTAGCGCGGCCCTGCACGACGCGGTTGTAATCATTAAGCACGAGGGTTGAGCGCATATCCAGCGGCGTGAACACGTTGGCCTGTAACCAATCCGGCATGCTCTGGCCCGCCGCCGCCTCAACGATTTCAGCCAGATAGCCATAGGCGAGGTTGGTGTAAGAGGTTTCTGTCCCCGGCGCGTAGTTAAGGTCGCGCAGCGATTCAGGCCAGCGCTTGGCGCGGGCCATGGTCATGGGAAGATCCCTTGGCTGGCCCGCGAGAGAGGCGACCACATAGCTCGAGCGCAAGCCGCTGGTGTGGTGGATCAATTGGCGCACGGTGATCGGCGCACCGTAATCGGGAACATCGGGCAGATAGGTTTGGAACGTCGCGTCGAGGTCGATCTTGCCGTCGAGCGCCAACCGATTGATCGCGTAGGCGGTGAATTGCTTGGACACGGACGCGGCGTGAAAGACGGTGTCGGGTCCAATCGGAACTCCATGGACCAGATCGGCCTCGCCATAATACAACTCGTGCAGCGGCTCCCCGCCCTCAGCCACAATCACGCCCGCACCCGGCGCGTCTTCCAGCACCAGATCGGCAAAGATCGCATCTACGCTGTCGCCAAGCGTCGCCTCTTCGGTGTTGGCGTAAACTGACGCCTGGCTACAGAGCAGCCCGGCGGCGAAGAACGTGTGTGTGATTTTCATTAATACCCCCCAATGGCTGGTGAGATGACTAGAGGATGCCCGCAAAGTCAACTTTGCTCGGCCTTCTCAACTCGGCCTTCTCAACTCGGCATGCGCCGCAGCCGTCATCGTATTCTTCTCCAATCACCAATTCCCTTGATGATTGGGTACCATCCGCCTGCGTGCCCGCCATTGGGGTAGAACTGGGATTGAACAATCGCGCCTTCGGCGCTCAATCAAAACCCGGGAGGTAACAATTGTTTTGTGGCTCAGGTGATCAAATCAAATTGGATGGAGCTCAGGCACGAAGGTCCGCAAACCGGCAGTCGGCTCTAACGAACCAAGCACGAAAAACTGACAGCCTACGCCGCCTGTTTGCGCGCTTTTTTCACGATGCCGCTTAGCCCCTTGGTCAGTTGGAACAGGCCGTTCAGGCGGCTTTGCGGGTCGCCCCATGCTCGGCTTATTACCAGCTTCATATCGGGGCGCAGTTTGGCGGTGTCTTCGCGGTTTTGGTTGAGGCGGTCGACATAGCCAATCAGGCCCGGACCATCGGGGAAATCGTCATTGTGGAATGTCACCAGCGTCCCGCGAGCGCCGACGTCGATTTTGGCGATATTGGCCTCGATCGCCTGATGCTTGATCTCGATCAAGCGGATAAGGTTCTTGGTCGGCTGCGGCAGGTCGCCGAAACGGTCGATCATTTCTGCGGCCAGCCCTTCGATCTCGGCCTTGTCCTGCGCCTGGTTCAGGCGGCGATACAGCGCCATGCGCACGGCGAGGTCCGGCACGTATTCTTCCGGGATCATGATCGGCGCATCGACGGTGATCTGCGGCGAAACCTTGTCCTTGGCCGCCTCCAGACCCATTTCGCCCGCCTTCGCAGCGAGGATCGCGTCTTCCAGCATGGACTGGTAAAGCTCGAAGCCAACCTCGCGGATATGGCCCGATTGCTCATCGCCCAGCAGATTGCCCGCGCCGCGAATGTCGAGATCGTGGCTGGCCAGCTGGAAACCCGCGCCAAGGCTGTCGAGATCGCTCAGCACCTTCAGGCGCTTTTGCGCAACCTCTGAAAGCTGCACGTCTTTTTCGTAAGTGAGATAGGCGTAGGCGCGCAGTTTCGCGCGTCCCACGCGCCCGCGCAGCTGGTACAATTGCGCGAGGCCAAACCGGTCGGCGCGGTGGATGATGATGGTGTTTGCGCTGGGCAGGTCGAGGCCGCTTTCCACGATGGTGGTGGATAGCAGGACTTCGTATTTGCCTTCGTAAAACGCACTCATGCGCTCTTCGATCTCGCCTGCGCCCATCTGGCCGTGGGCGGAGATCGGTTTCACCTCGGGCACATTTTCGTGCAGCCATTCCTCGACCGTCGCCATGTCGGAAATGCGCGGGACGACGATAAAGCTTTGCCCGCCGCGGTGGTGTTCGCGCAGCAACGCCTCACGCATCACCATATCGTCCCACTCCATGACGTAAGTGCGCACTGCAAGGCGGTCTACCGGAGGGGTCTGGATCGTGGAGAGTTCGCGCAGGCCTGTCATCGCCATTTGCAGCGTGCGCGGGATTGGCGTCGCGGTCAGCGTGAGCATGTGCACGTCGCTGCGCAGCTGCTTCAGCTTTTCCTTGTGCGTCACGCCGAAACGCTGCTCTTCATCGACGATGACAAGGCCCAGATTGCCGAAACTGGTCGATTTCGACAGGATTGCATGAGTGCCCACGACGATGTCGATATCGCCGCTCGCCAGACCTTCGCGTGTCTCGGTCGTTTCCTTGGAAGAGACAAGGCGGGATAGCCGCCCGATTTTCAGCGGGAAGCCGGCAAAGCGGTCGACAAAATTCTGGTAATGCTGACGGGCGAGCAGGGTGGTGGGCGCGACCACGGCGACCTGCTGACCGCTCATCGCGGCGACGAACGCGGCGCGCAGGGCAACCTCTGTCTTGCCAAAGCCAACATCGCCGCAGACGAGCCGGTCCATCGGCTTGCCGCTTTCCAGATCGCGCAAGACATCGGCGATTGCCGCGTCCTGATCGTCGGTTTCCTCCCATGGGAAGCGGTCGACGAACTGGTTGAAACTGGCCTCTTCCGCTTCGAAAACCGGCGCTTTTTTCAGCGCGCGTTCGGCGGCGACTTTCATCAGCTCGCCTGCGATGGCGGTAATGCGCTCTTTCAGTCTGGCGCGGCGTTTTTGCCATGCCTCGCCGCCCAGCCGGTCCAGCGTGACGCTTTCCTCGCTGGAGCCATAGCGGCTGAGGACGTCGATATTCTCGACCGGGATAAACAGCTTGTCCCCGCCATGATATTCCAGCGCGACGCAATCGTGCTGGCTTTTGCCAACCGCGATTGGGTCAAGGCCGAGATATTTGCCGATCCCGTGTTCGACATGGACGACCAGGTCGCCCTTTGCCAATGCCTGAAGTTCGGCGAGGAAAGCGTCGGAATCCTTGCGCTTTTTCTTGCGCCGGACCAGCCGGTCGCCCAGCACATCCTGCTCGGTCAGGATTTCCAGATCGTCGCTGGAAAAGCCCGTTTCCAGCGGCAGCACCATCGCGGCGGTTTTGCCCTTCGCCGCAAGGCCCAGCGCCTCTTGCCAGCTATCGGCGGTTACGCTTTCGCATCCGGCTTCTGACAGGATAGAGGCGATGCGCGACCGGCTGCCAGCGGAATAGGCGGCGAACAGCGGTTTGCGGCCCGATTTGGCGATGGCTTTGAAATGCTTTGCCGCCGCTTCGTAGACGTTGTCACTGCGCCCGCGTTCCGGCGTGAAATCACGCGCAGCCTTGAAACCGAAATCGACCGTGCCGGTGTTTTCCGGTGCGGCAAATCCGCTTGCGCGGTGGGCCGGTGCAGCCTCCAGAGCTGCGCTGAATTCGTCCTTGCCAAGATACAGCGCCTGCGCGTCAAGCGGCCGGTAACTGCCGGTCTTGTCTGCCGCGATCCGCTCACGCTGGTCGTGATAGTCGGAGATATCGCCCAACCGTTCATCCGCAGCGCCTAGCGCGCCTTGATCGATGACCACCAGATCATCGGCAGCCAGATGGTCGAACAGGGTCGCCAGCTTATCCTCGAACAGGGGCAGCCAATGCTCCATCCCGGCAAGTCGTCGCCCGTCGCTTACCGCCTCGTAAAGCGGATCTTGCGTCGCGGCGGCGCCGAACATTTCGCGGTAACGCGACCGGAACCGTTTGATGCTGTCCTCATCCAGCAGCGCCTCTGACGCGGGGAGCAGGAGGTGCGACTGGATCACGCCTGTCGAACGCTGCGTGGCCGGATCGAACAGCCGCAGACTTTCCAGCTCATCGCCAAAGAAATCGAGCCGCAATCCTTCGTCCAGCGAAGACGGGAAAATATCGACAATCGACCCCCGCACGGCAAATTCGCCGTGGTCGATCACGGTGTCGGTGCGGGTATATCCCTGCCGCTGAAGCAGTTTGGCGAGGCTTTCGTGACCGATTGTAATGCCGGGTTTGAACTCGCGCACGCTCTCGCGGATGCGGAACGGGGTGAGCGCGCGTTGCAACACCGCATTGACGGTTGTGACCAGCAGTTGCGAACCGCCCGCCGGGCGCTGCAATTTGAACAATGCGGACAGCCGCTGCGCGCTGACCGAAAGAGCGGGGCTGGCGCGGTCATAGGGCAGGCAGTCCCACGCCGGAAACTCGATGATCTCAACCTCAGGCGCAAAGAACCGCGCGGCCTCTGCCGCTGCGCGCATGGCCGCATCGTCCGGCGCGATAAACACCGCGCGCTGTTTTGCCGCACGCGCCAGATCGCTCATGACAAGCGGGATCGCGCCGCGCGGCAGTGACGATAGCGTAAGCGGGGTCTCCGCCGCCAAAATACGGTTCAAATCGGGCATGTCTGTTCAGTCAAACGACGGGAGGGGCGGGTGTTCCCGCAAACCCGTGAAGGTGGAGGCAAAATGCGGGCGCGGCTTAGCGCGGGATATCGACGTAGTCGAGCGCCTGCATCTTTGCGATCTGCTCGCCCTGAAATTTCTCAGGCACTGGCGCGGTTTTCAGTGCCCATGCCATGATGTCCACGTCGTCTTCCGCAAGCACGTCTTCGAACCATTCCAGCGCGGGCACGTCCCATTCTGCCGAATACCTGTCAAAGAACCCGCCGATCATATAATCGGCCTCACGCGTGCCGCGGTGCCATGCGCGGAATTTCGCTCTCGCGAGGCGCGCTTCGAATGTGGGCATATCCGTCATGCAGCGCCAAGTAAGGCACTCGGCATTCCCGTTCAAGGCGGTATAGAGGGCAATTATGCGCCCCGAAGCCCTAAACCCCCTGTTTGCCGAAGCCCGCGACCTAGACGGGGTCGGGCCAAAACTGATGAAGCCGCTGGAAAAGCTGGGCCTGACGCGGGTGAAGGATTTTGCCTATCACCTGCCTGAACGGTTCGTAACGCGGCGGGCGATTACCGATCTGGATGAAGGCGCGGAGGGCGAGCAGGTGATCGTCGCGCTGACCCCGACAGAGCACCGCGCCAGCCGCAATCCGGGGCGCGGGCCGTACCGCGTTTTGGCGCAGGACGAGGCGGGCAATATCTGCGCGCTCACATATTTCGGGCGCGCGTCATACAGCGCGCGAAAACAGCTTCCCGTGGGCGAGAAACGCTGGGTGGCAGGACGTCTGGACCGGTATGGCGACATGCTCCAGATCGTACATCCCGATCATGTGGAGGAAGATGGCAACGCGCATCTGGGGCGGCTGATGGAGCCGGTTTACGCCCTGTCCGAAGGGTTGACGCAGCCGCGCATGGCATCGCTCACCGCGCAGGCCCTTGGCCGATTGCCGGACCTGCCCGAATGGATCGAACCGGGGCAATTCGACGCGCAGAACTGGCCAAAATGGCAGGACGCGCTGCGGCTGGCGCACAAGGATGATCACAAGGAAGCGCGTGACCGGCTGGCCTATGACGAATTGCTCGCCAACAGCCTTGCGCTGCTGCTGGTAAAAGCGGACAGCCGCCGCAGAAAAGGGCAGGCGCTGGCGGGTGATGGGCGGCTGCGGGCTAAACTGGACTTGCCGTTTGAAATGACCGGCGCGCAAAAACGCTCGATTGCCGAAATTGAGGGTGATTTGCAGCAGGAGGCACCGATGCTTCGCCTGTTACAGGGCGATGTCGGCGCGGGTAAAACGGTCGTGGCGCTGGCCGCGATGCTGATCGCGGTGGAGGCTGGCAAACAGGCCGCCATGCTTGCGCCAACAGAAATTCTCGCGCGCCAGCATTACGAGACTTTGCGCAAAATGGCCGCGCCCACCGGGGCCGAAGTCGCGCTGCTGACCGGGCGTGCGAAGGGTAAAGAGCGTGAGGGCATCCTGATGGGATTGCTCGACGGTTCGATAGACATTCTAGTCGGCACGCATTCGATCTTTCAGGATACGGTCAATTACCGCGATCTGGGGCTTGTGGTGATTGACGAGCAGCACCGGTTCGGCGTGGCACAGCGCCTCGCGCTCGCGGGGAAGGGCAGGCGCGCGCCGCACACGCTTGCCATGACGGCGACGCCGATCCCGCGTTCGCTCACTCTTGCGCAATATGGCGAAATGGATGTGAGCCGCCTCGACGAATTGCCACCGGGACGCCAGGCGATCGACACCCGCGTCATTTCGCAGGACCGGCTGGATGATATGGTCGCGGGGGTTGAGCGCCATCTGGCGACAGGTCAGCAGGCCTATTGGGTGTGCCCGATGGTGCGCGATAACGAAACAGATGACATCGCGGCGGCGGAGGCGCGTTACGCCTATTTGAAAGAGCGGTTTGGCGATGACGTCGTGATGGTTCACGGCCAACTGCCCGGCGACGTCAAGGACGCCAACATGGAACGCTTTGCTGGCGGTGGGGCGAAATTGCTGGTCGCCACAACCGTTATCGAAGTTGGCGTCGATGTGCCGTCCGCCACGCTGATGGTGATTGAGCAGGTGGAACGGTTCGGTCTTGCCCAATTGCACCAGCTGCGCGGACGTGTCGGTCGCGGATCAGAGAAATCAGTTTGCGTGTTGCTGCGCGGAGGCGCGCTTTCCGAAACGGGCAAGAAACGGCTCGCCCTGATGCGAGAGACGCAGGACGGGTTCCGCATCGCGGAAGAGGATCTGGAACTGCGCGGCGGGGGTGAATTGCTCGGCACGCGCCAATCAGGCGATGCTGCATTCCGCATCGCCAACCTTGAACAGGTCCAGCAATTGCTGCCCGTCGCCCACGCCGATGCACGGCTTTTGATGGACCGCGATGGCGGCCTCACCAGCGAACGCGGCGAAGCGGCGCGGCAATTGCTGTATCTGTTTGAACGCGATTGGGGCGTGCAATTGTTGCGCGGCGGTTAGGCGGTCAGTCGTTTGCGGCGGGGATTTTTCGCGCAATCATCTTCACCAACGCATCAGCCGCGACACTCACGTCTTTCCACGCGGTTTCGAAGCCTTTCATGTCGCCATAATACGGGTCTTTCACCGCTGTGCCCTCGCGCCCTTTGACAAGGTCCATGAGCAGCGCGACTTTTGCAATTCCGTCCAGAGGAGCCTTTGCTTTGATCGCGAACAGATTGGCTGTATCGAGGGCGAAGATATGATTGAAACGGCGAAAATCTTCCGCTTCCAACTGGCGTCCGCGCAGCCCCGAAATATCCACATCGTGCGCGGCTGCGGTCGCGATCGCGCGGTCATCGGGCGCTTCGCCAAGGTGATAGGCGGCCGTGCCGACGGAATCGGTCACGCAGTCAAGACCGGCCCTTGCGGCAGCACTGCGAAACGCACCCTCGGCCATCGGGGAGCGGCAGATATTGCCTAGACATACAAAAAGCACGCCCGTTCGTTTGTCGTCATTGCCTAACATCGATATCCATTAACGCCGCAATCGCGGCAATGACAACACCTTCACGGGCAAAATAGGAGTGAATATTATGCGACTGTTAACCATGGGGGCCGTCTTGGCTCTTGCGCCGTTGGCTCCTGCCTTTGCCGGTCCGGTGGAGGATTACGAGGAACTGCGCGAAGAGGTGTGGCAGGCCGCGCTCGATGCGTCCCCCCAGCTTGCAACCAGCATCGGCGACCGGCGCGGGGACGGGCAGCTGGGCGATCTGTCGGTGGCCGAATACGAGCGGCAGATTGCGATGGCGCGTGTCTATCTCCAGCGCCTGGAGGCGATAGATGCGGCCGCTTTGCCAGCGGCAGAACGGATCGATTACGAGGTGCTGAAGAGCAGCATCGAAGACCAGATCGACGCATCGCAGCACGCGCATACAAGATATGTGCTGTTCAACACGTTCAGCGGGTGGTTTTCAGGCTTTGCGTCGCTGCCCAACCGCTCGCCGTTTTTTACCCTGGCTGATTACGAGAGTTATGTGGCGCGGCTGGAGGCGTACCGGGCCTATAACGGCCAAGGCATTGCGCGCAGCCGTGAAGCGGTGCGCCTGGGCCTGACGCAGCCATGCGAGCCGATGGAGGGTTTCGACGGCAAGATCCGTCAGCAACTGGTGGACAATTATACCGAATCGCCGTTCTGGCGGCCCTTTGCAGGCGAGCGGCCCGGCTCAGTTTCCGAGGCGGAATGGGAGGCTTTGAAAACCTCCGCTGCTGCGGCGATTGAGGGCGGCGTGCTGCCCGCTTACGAAGAATTGCTCAGCTTTTACCGCGCGGAATACGGACCCAATTGCCGCACCGGCACGCCCGGCGTGCTCGAAACGCCCGGCGGCGCGGAATATTACGCGCACCGCGTTCGCAGTTTCACAACCACCGACATGACGCCCGATGAAATTCACGACCTCGGCCTGCGCGAAGTTGCGCGCATCCGGTCCGAAATGGAGGCGGTAGCCGCGGAGGCGGGCTTTGCCACGCGTGAGGCGTTTATCGAGCACCTGCGCACCGACCCGCAATACTACATGACCGACGGGCAGGAATATCTGCGCTATACGCAGGCGCTGGCAAAAAAGATCGACGGTTTCATGCCAAAGCTGTTCGGCAAATTGCCGCGGCAGCCCTACACCGTTGAGCCGATCCCCGCCGCCAATGCGCCGGGTAACACCACCGCGTATTACGAGCCGGGATCGCTGGAAACGGGGCAGGCGGGGATTTACTGGCTGAACCTCACCGCGCTCGACCAGCGCCCGCTTTGGGAATTGCCCGCGCTTGGTGTGCATGAAGCGGTGCCGGGGCACCACCACCAGATCGCGCTGCAACAGGAGCTGGATATTCACCCGCTGCGGGCCAACGGCGTGTTCTTCACCGCCTTTGTCGAGGGGTGGGGGCTGTATTCAGAGCGGCTCGGGATCGAGATGGGTCTATACGATACGCCGGCAAAAGAGATGGGGCGGCTGTCCTATGAAATGTGGCGCGCGACGCGTCTTGTCGTCGATACCGGCCTGCATTCCAAGGGGTGGAGCAAACAGCGCGCGGTCGATTACATGCTCGACAACACCGCGCTATCGCCTGCGAATATCGACGCGGAGGTCAATCGGTACATGACGTGGCCGGGTCAGGCGCTCGCATACAAGATCGGCGAGCTGAAGATCCGCGAATTGCGCGAGCGTGCCGAGGATGCGCTGGGCGCGGAATTTGACCTGCGCGCCTTCCACGACACCGTGCTGGAGAACGGATCGGTGCCGCTCAGCGTGCTGGAGGATTACGTGGACCGCTGGATCGCCGCTCAATTGTAAAAGGCAGCGGCGGCGGGTTAAGTCAGGCTGCTTTCACGGGGAAGGGCTCGGTATCACTGAGCACCTTTTCCGTGATGCGGCGGACATTTGCCTTTGCTTTCAGCCGCGCGCCTAGCAGGGCGGTGCCGCTTACCTTGCGCTGGACAAATAGCGTTTCGACCGGCGGGAACGCCCACGTGTCCTTGTCCTGAGCGATCTCCCACCCTTCCTCGCGCAGCAGCGGGACAAAGGCGCGGTCGCCGAAATCGAACGGTTTGTCCTCGCGCATTTCGTTGACCACAATTTCGATCATGCGGTCGACCCGCTCGCCGTGCTTTTCAACCACGATCGGCATCATGAAACCGGCCTTGATCGTCTCTTCGCGCACGCGGTCCTTGTCGCCTGCCATGCCCGCTTCCAGCATCGCGCGGTAGGCGTTGGCAACGCCCTGATCGACATCGCGGCATGCGCCGAAATCGAGCAACACGATATCGCCGCTGTCGGGGCGATAACGGAAATTGGCGAAATTCGGGTCGGTCTGCATTACGCCGAAATCAAACAATTCGCGCGCCACCAGTGTCAGCAGGCGCGAATAAATCTCGTCGCGGCGTTCATCGGTTTCGTTGGCGAGTTCTTCGATGCTCACGCCTTCTTCGAAACTCATCGCCAGAATGCGGTCGCGCGTCAGCCCTTCGTGCAGGGTGGGCACGATAAAGCCGGGCGTTCCGGCCAAACGCTGACGGTACAGTTCCATCTGCGCGCCTTCGCGGCGGTAATCGGCTTCTTCGTGAAGCTGTTTCTTCGCCTCGACCAGCAGCTTGTCGATCTCCAGTTCGGGCGGGGCAAAGCCTGCGACTTTGAGCAGGGTCATGACGTTGTCCACATCGCTGTCGATGCTTTCCGCGATGCCGGGGTACTGCACCTTGATCGCGAGCTCCTCACCATCACGGGTCATCGCCTTGTGAACCTGCCCGATGGAGGCGGCGGCGATAGGGCGCGGGTTGAACCAGCGAAACTGTTTGCGCCAATCCGGTCCCCATTCGGCGCGAAGCACGCCGTCCAGCTGACGCGCGGGCATGAAATTCGCCTGATCGCGCAGCGTGGCGAGAATGTCTGATAGTTCGGCGGGCAGAAAATCGCCCGCATCCATGCTGATCATCTGCCCCATTTTCATCGCTGCACCGCGCAGGTGAGAGAGCCGGTCCGCCATGCGTTGGACGTTGCCGGGGGTCAGGATCAGGTCGCGCGGGGAAAGGCTGTCGCCTGTGCGAAGGCGGCGCGCACCCTCTGCCACCATGCCGCCTGCGACCCCGCTGGCGAGCCTGCCGAAACTGGCAAAGCGCGATACGCGCCCCGATGGGACGGAGCGTTCGCGCGAACGGTCGGATTTGTCGGACATGGTTTCTCGTATTTAAAAGTTGGTTTGATCCCTGCTGTTCCAACGGCGCGGCGGTGCAATGTTTCCCGCAGCCGGGTGAGATGATCTGAATTGCACGCCAAAACGACTTGGGCCCGGGAATAAACCCGGGCCCAAACCGCTCGATAATCGTCGAGAGAATTAGTGTGTCAGATTACGCAAGAGCGCGTGATCCGCCCGCAACATAGTTCACGTAGAGACCGTGGATCAGGCCGGGGATAAAGAAGATCAGCGTCAGTACGAGGTTGATCAGAAAGTCGGTTCCAAGACCCTTCTTCATGGCAACGCCAAGTGGCGGAAGAAGAACGGTTGCAATCAGTGTAAGAATAGCGAGCATCGAGCAGGCTCCTTTTATGGGTTTCGAGGGTGACGCCGTATTTCGCGCCGTCGTTTGACCAATTAACGGAGCGGGGCGCGCAATCGTTCCGAAAAAACTTACGGAACCAATTGCCGGAAGGTGTGTTATTCGCGGCAATTCAGCGCATGACTTAACTGATACTTAGTCCGCCATCGACGGGTAGACACTGGCCGGTGATGTAATCGCTGTGAGATGACGCCCAGAACACCGCCAGCCCCTCCATCCCCGCGTGATCGCCTGCGCGGCGCAGCGGGATGCGGTTTTCCATCCACTTTGCAAATTTCGGATCGGCAGCGGCGGTGATGTCGGTTTCGTAATAGCCAAACAGCAGCGCATTGGCGGTGATGCCATACCGGGCAAGCTCGAATGCGGCCCCGCGTGTCAAACCGTTCACTGCCGCTTTTGATGCAGCGTAATCAGACGAGCGGTTCACGCCCATGATCGACTGGCCGGATGACGTGGCTATCAGTTTTCCCCCTCCATCGCCATTGGCCGCGCGCTCTACCATATGGCGGGTCACATGCTTGTACGTGAGCGCAGGGCCGCGCGCGTTCACAGACATGACAGCGTCCCACCCTTCTAATGTCATATCGGGAACGGCGGTGCCCGCGCCCGGCACACCGGCATTGGCGAAACACGCATCAACCCGGCCAAATGCCCGCAACGTCGCCCCCATCGCGTCTTCGATCTGCGCTTCTTCGGTCACGTCGCAGACGAAGGTCTTAACCTCCGCCGTTCCGATGGACCGCAATTCAAGCAGCGCACGCGCATTCTTCTCCGTGTTGCGCGCCCAGATGGCGACATTCGCGCCCGCTTTCACAAGGCCGCGCGCCATGCCGAGGCCAAGGCCGCCATTGCCGCCGGTGATCACGGCCACGCGGCCGGAAAGGTCGAACAGTTCCATGCGTGTTTCAGTGGCGCAATCTTACTGCGCGGGCAAGAATGCCGCTTGCATTGGGCAAGCCTGCGGGAACTGCGCGGGAACCACGCGCGCCCAAAATCGCTGGAGGCGGTATGGACACAGACCCGGACACCCCGCGCACACTCACCTCTGCATCAATCGCCCTTGGTTACGCGGGACTGCTGCCGCAGATAATCTGCGTCGCGCTCGCGATGAGCGGGCATGAATACGGCTATAGCGCGCTGGCAGGTGGGTTCGCCTATGGCGCGGCGATTTTCAGCTTTCTGGGCGGTGTGTGGTGGGGTCAGGCCATTGCCAGCGGCAAGGGCGGGCCAGGGGCGTATCTGGTCGCCGTCATGCCCAGCCTGCTATCTGTTGCGCTGTTCCTGCCGTGGAGTTTCGGGTGGGACTGGCCGGGACCTGCTCTGATGTATCTCGGCGCGCTGATCCTGCTGTCACCATTTGTGGACCGCGCACTCGGATTTGCAGCGAAGGATTTCCTTCAGCTGCGCTGGCATCTTTCCATTGGCCTTGGATTGCTGACCATTGCGCTGGGCGTGATCGCCAACCGGATTGTTTGAGGTGAAATGGTCGGGAAGAGAGGATTCGAACCCAGAATAGCGCTCAACCACAACCGCAGATTTCCGCGGGTTTTGCGGAGTTGCCTGCCTCTTGTGCAGGGCTTGTGTGTAGGCGTCCAGTGTCTGCTCAGCGGTTGTCCACGAGCGCATTCGTTCGCTGGGCGGTCTGGTCAGAAAAGCTTGTTCAACAGGTTCGGTTCGCTCGATTTCAAGCGGTCAAGCATGGTGTTGACGTAGAACATATCGGGCGCTGCGATCGTCGGCAGAACCACGACGAGATAGTCCGGCTGCTCGACGTTGAGCGTGAACGTCACCAAGCCCACGCCGTGAATGCTGCAGAGCGATTTCAGCCGGTTCATATCATCGCTGCTCGTGCTGTTCGGCACGACGATGTAGCTCTTATGGCTGAAAAACCGATAGGCGACGGCTTGTCCGAAGGCGACCACAGGCTGGCCAGGGACCGCCTTGATCTCGGCTGTGACGATCTGCGGTTCGAATTTGAAGATATCCTGCGCCCGAGGTTTTAGAACGCCGATGACATCAGGCGTGCCCCATTTGCCACCGAAGCTACTGCCTCCAAGAGCCGTGGCCACCGTCGCCTCATCATTTTCCTCCAGCCACTCCGCGAAGCTCTCGTAGAAATCCTGCTCGGTAATCGGCTGGGGTCCGTTGGACTTAACAGGTAATGCTGCGGTGGCTGCTTCTTCAGCTTGGGCATCGCTGGACTGAGCGTCAACATACTTGGCCAGCTGATAGGTTCCCCGGGCTACTTTGATGATCTCGTCGTTCGCCTGGAAAAGAACCTGAATTGCCCCGTGGATGCTGTTGGGCGGCGTTTCCGGTGCTTCGTTGTGGATGCGTTTAAGCAGTTCACCCCAGCGAACGCCTCCTTCCTCTTTGTCGAGGATGTCGAGCGCCTGGGCATGAATCTGTTTGCGATTAAGTTTCATGCGCCGCCTCCGATTTTCGCATCAAGCCGCGCGCGGAAATCTGCGTCCTTGGATTTCTCGGCCATCCAGAATACAATGTCGCCATCGCTGATCTCTTCCAACCGGGCGCCGATATTTGCCTTCTCGCGGCTGTCATCGTTAGAAGTCCGGTCGCCACCCTTATATTCCAGTACGAGTCTGCGACCGTCCACCAATTCTGCGATGAAATCGGGGTAGAAACGGTCCGTCGACGTCGGTAGCCAATACGCGTTCTCTCCCCGAACGATGTTGCGCACCCAGTGCTTTACGTTGGGGTGCTCGTCGATTGCGATTGCGCAGTGATACTCCTCGCCATCGTCCTTGATGTCATCCGGGCGCGGATAGAAATGCTTCTGCCACTTGTATCGGCCGGAGTAAGGTTTTCGGGGGAGGTATTTGCCTTCAGCGAAGGTGAAGCCGTTATCACCGATGCCGAGCGATGGAGCGATATCGTCTAGGAGCAACTGTAGCCCGGTTTGACCGGCTTCGGCTCGAAGCTCTTTCACGCGTGCCGCGATTGCGCGGCGGAGGACATCTTTAGCCCGCACGAGGGCAGCCAATGAAAATCCCCGATCTTCGACCAGCTTCACGACAGCGCGTCTGCAATATTCGAGAAACACCGGCTGAGAGATGTCCGTTTGACGGGTCATCCGGTCAAGCCACCGCGAAAGATCGCTGGCAGTCCAGGCGGTTTCATCCTCTAGTTGTAGCGTCGTTTGGGCATTGTCGCGGCTGATACGGACCTGCCCCTCATCAACGTCCACGACGACGGTGTCCGGGGTTTCACTGATCGCGAAGCCGGGCAAATCCGCCTCAACACCTTCCAAGGTCCAGCCTGCAAGATCGAGAAGCGTCGTCGGCTCTACGAGATCCAGCTCGCCATATTGCTCCAACACAAGCCCGGGCATGGTGAAAACTTCGCCCTTTTGCGAGGGCGTGGCCGCTGCTTGTCTGCGCTCCACATGCGCCGCGATAGCCGGACGCGGATCGCCATCTCCCGCAAGTGGGGCCAGCGTTTCACCAATCTGATCGAGGACCTCGTCGCTCGCTTCCGGATCGATGACGACCGACACGCCGTCTCCCTCTCCGATGACCGTGATCGCGTCGCGCACCTGTTGAGGCATCGCCGCAAGGTCTGGCGAGGAATTCAGGCTCACTGGCGGAAGCGGCGATCGGCCGGGCATTGGCAGGACAGCGGCAGCTGCATCGGACGCCTGCTGGGCAATAATTTCGTCCCGCGCCGTGCGCTCGTCGAACCCCATAGCCACGAGTGTATCTCGCAGCTTGTTGGCTGCAGCATGAAACCCGACGCCCGTCACATGGGCGTAGGCGCGGTTCAGTTCTTCCACCGGTCTGCGCGTAGCGAACGGCATTCGAAGGACACGACCCAGAAGCTGCTCTACCGCAGTCGCGGACTGAATGTTCGCCACCGAACAGAAGACATAGGCAAAGGAACAGTCCCACCCCTCGCGCAATGCTTCTACGGTGATGACGTGTTCGACCGGGCAGTCCTCGGCGAACAGATCGATGCCGTCGAGCTCTCGCTGATCGCCAGTGGCTACCTTGATCGCCTCTTCTGCAATTCCGTGCTCGATGAGCTTTGCCTTGATCACATCGACCGTGGCCTCTGCACCTTCAGTGCGGGCCTGAGCCTGATACAATGCGATGGGGCGGATCGGCTCCTTCGCATCCGTCGCGATACGATCAAGGCCGGCGCGCTGCTGCAATGCATGGATAATCGCTGCTTCCCAACCAGCGTGCTGCGTGAGGTGGATCGGCAGCTTGATCATCTGGGCCGCCTTCAATTCTTCGGCGGTCGCGGAGACGATCACGTTGGATCTGACAGGCGTGGCGGTAAATTCGATGATGGCTGAGGGGTCGAGTCTGGCCCCCGTCTCTTCCGATAGGCCGGTCACAAAATTGTGTGCCTCGTCCACGATCATAATGGGGCGGACAAGACGCATTACGTTTGCAAAGGACCAGCTTATCTCACCGGGTCGCGGGTTCTCTCTCGTGCGCTCCCCGTCTTCGTTGCGCATCAGGCCATCAGGCAACGAACGCCCCTTGAAGAACGCTTCGAAATTCTCGTCGTCCTTGTAGACGTTACGCTGTGCAGCTTGTGCAACGCGGAATGACTGAATAGTGGCGACAAAAACATGAGCGGAGCTGGCTAGATCCTGCGGGGTTATCTGCCGCCGCTCATCGATTCCAAGGACGCGGACGTTCCCGCCAAAAGCCTTGTCCAGCGCCTGCCGGTATGGGTGGCTGGGCTTCTTGAGCGCGTCCAGTGTCTGCTCACCAATCTTCGCAGATGGAACCAGCCATAGGGCGACCGGGTATTGCGGGCCGTCTACGCGGTGGCTGTGTGCGATGCCCACGGCGTGTGCACCAAGCAGCGTCTTGCCGCCGCCCGTAGGGAGGCGGAGGCAACAATATGGCACTCGCGGTAGGGTGCGAAGTGGCTCGTAGGCAGACGCATAGAAGCCGGGATCACCAATTTGGCAGGCGATGTTGTAAGCGACAGCGTGCGGCTTGGTCACGGACTCCGAAAGGAAACAATCGAGAGCATCAAGCGCGCGCTCCTGATATTTTTTTAGCTGCATCACCGCGCCTTCACATCATACGGGGTTTGCTTGAAAGTAACTCCGGCAGCCTTCAGGCGGGCCGGCGACATGCGACATGCTTCACCGTAGATAACCCAAGGCCCGTCGTGATCCGGGAGTTCTTCTGACAGGGATGCGAGCAACGGCGCGGTCAAAACGTTCCCGCCACCGGGGCTGCGGTCTCCGAGAATGCCATTGTAAAGCAGAACATAGGCGGTGCCGTCATGCATACCTAGAATGGGCGAGGACCCCTCAAGGTTGCGCTCAACCGGATGTCCGGTTTCAGCGAACCATATATGGGCTGCTAAGGTATCGAATTTTATATTTGGCTCGATCCTGCCACTCGCGTCGAATGCGGGCGTGCCAAGCCGGTAGTATCGATACCCCCCACCGCCATGCCAATTAACCGCTTCGGATATTCCACCCTGTTCGCCTTCAATCACCTTATCCAGCCGAGGCTTGCAGTGACTCTCAGCATGGTCTCCCATCTCAACTCCGATCCACTTACGGCCAAGCTTGTGCGCCACCGCAGCTGTTGTGCCGGAACCGAGGAAGCTATCTAGGACGAGTTCACCGGGGTTGGTGGCGATTTGTAGAATTCGCTGCATGAGGCGCTCGGGTTTCGGCGTTCCAAAACTCACCCCAGCTCCAAAAAGCGCGTTTGCTTCCTTCTTGCTCTCGTCAGTATGCCCAGCTTCTTCGTGAGGCCACCAAGTCCAAGGAACTAGCCCTTCTACCTCTGACAGGTATCTGACTACGCTTGGCTGAGCATTCCCGTCTTTGCCCCAATATATTCGGTCCGCTTTTCGCAGTTTGAGGAATTCACTTTCAACCATTGACCAGCACCTACCCTCCGGAGGCCGGTGGATCTTTCCATTGTCCGCGACAATCTCATACATCTGGTTCGGTCGAAAACCCTGCGCTGTCATTGGAAGACCGCGCCAACGTTTTGCTGGATCGGTTTCGTGGGCGTTCTTCGGGTTCTTATAGATTTTCGCCTGCTTCTCATCCAGGGGAAGTCGATTTCTTGACGTTTTGAAGCGGTCCGGGTCTTTAGCATATACAACGATGTATTCGTGCACATCTCCGATAGACCCTCGGTTTTCGCGGGAATAGCGTTTCTGCCATACGGGGCTCGCGATGAAGTTTCTACGTCCGAAAACTTCATCCATTACTACTTTCAAGTAATGGCTTTCATTGTCATCGATGCTCACCCAGATGCTACCATCTTCGGCTAGAAATTCTCGTAGAAGAACGAGTCTAGGGTAAATCATCGACAACCATTGGGCGTGCTCAAGATTGTCGTCGTATTGGTCGAAGGCGCTGCGCGTGTTGTAGGGTGGATCGATGTATATGCATTTCACCCGTCCCGCAAAGAAAGGCAGTAGCGCTTTAAGCGCATCAAGGTTGTCGCCTTGGATTAGCATATTCGCTGGGTCGCGGTCGCCGCCGTCGAGTTCCGGCACCGCTTCCAGCATGCGATATGGCACCTTCGCCGCAGCGACGATGTCTTCGCTTCGGCTCATCCAGTCTAGTATCGGCAATTCCAACCCCTTACATTGAATTCCAGTGCTAGCCTGCTGACCGCTGTTTCGCCAGTATTGCCCAAGCATTTTCAACGCTTGTCGGTATGATGGGAAGGCACCGGGCGGACGCCGCCCGGTGCCTTCCACTGATCGATTATGCTGCTTGATCAAATGCCCCGAGAATGTCGGCCTTAAAATCATCTGCCATCCTGCGAAGCAATGGCTGTCGGCTGGCATCAGGGCGACGGCGCATGAACGACTCCAGCAATGCGAGGCATCCCGCTGGGATGCGCATGGTAGTCGCACCTTGGAGGCGCAGCCAGGCAACTAGAACCATTGCTGTTAGCAGGACATCGGATTCGCAGTGCTGCCGTATCTGCTCCCATCGAATTCGATCCGGACGGACTTCCGGATCAGCTTTGCCAAGCAGCAAGGCTACCGGAATTCCCAGCCTCAGCAGCACCTCCGACATGTGGTGCCAAGTCTTTCCAGAGCCCTTCAGCGATAGGCCAATGTCGACGCTACGCAGGTCCTTCCACCTCGGACCTTGTGCTTCCGCAAGCTGACGGGGCAGGGAAAGGTCCGCTGAGATCGCCGCCAACTGGAGGATCTGACAGTCCATTGCCAGCCCGCCATAAGTAACCAACGTATGGCTTTCATGCCGGCGAATGAAGGCGAACGCCTTCGCCAAAAGAGATGCTTCGTCCCCACATTCGTCCAGCGTCCAACTTGCCAAGGTTCCCGTCGTAATGCGGCCGAGCGCGTCGATCTCGATAGGCCACATGGAGACTGCGATAAGTTGGCGGCAGGCAATGCGTGCCTTCTCGCATGCCGGGTCGATCGATTGGTAGGCTTCTCGCAGATAGGGGTCGAAGACGCTTTCGGTATCGAGGATAAGGTATTTCTGGGTCATTCAAATTTTCCTTTCGTGGACCATCCACGCAAATCTTGTCGTTTCTTGGGGTTCAAAAGCTGAGCGGTCTCGCTCGTTCGATCTCTCGCCAGGCTTGCCAGGCTGCGCTGAAGGCGACGCGCTGCGATGCGCGTGCGAACGCCCACAGGTAAGTAAGCCAGAGGATTTGAGCTTCTTCCGGAGCGTGGCGAGCTCTTGCGAGGAGCGATGAGCCTGGTCCTGATCGACGTATGGAGAATGCTGCCGCAGTCTCGTCCAACATATCCGAACCACATTCGAACGGCATCAGGTCGAGGTCAGGCCGAAGTCGCTGCAGGATCTGTAGGTCGGTCGGTGGCGGAGGGCCGTTGTCCGTCGCTGGCAGCCCCAGGGGATGCCCAGTTTCGCATAGATCGAGTGAGATCAGCGTGGCGTTGTTTGCCACACGCGCAGCGATGCCATGGATGATCTCAGCTCTGTTGGCGTCGCCGTCAAAGGCGCGATGCTCCATATGGAAGCGCACACCGTATTCCGGACAGCGATCAACGTTGAAAAGTGCGATGCTGCGAATGAAAGAGGATTGTGTGGATTCACAGTCGCTGCGCACGATGGTAAGTGAGGCGAGACTGCGCGGATGATGCATGCCGATGCCGGCCATGAGTCAATTCCTTTTCTCTAAATGCAGAGAAGGCGGCGCACCGTGAGGCACGCCGCCTCCACGGCGGTTCAAAATTTGTACGGTTTTGGGCTTCAGGCGCGGAACGCTGCTGCGAACCCTCCATCCCATGGTTCGCCGATCGGCTGTTGATCCCAATGACGTGGATCGACGGCGACATTCTGCATCGAAGCGCGAAGGTCGGCCCATGCGTTCTCGATGCCCCGCGCAAGCTTGGCGCGGGTTGGGACCGGGCAAGTAGTGAGGATGCAACGATCATCGAGCTTGAAGGCCCGACGACGGTCTGCAGATACGAGTATGATGGGTTTGCCGCGCTTTAAACGACAAGGGTCCACTTTGATTGTCTCTACGCCGTCTCGTGTGCGGTAGAGCAATGCAAGGCAGATAAAGCTCTCGCTGCTTCGATCCGCGAACAAGGACAGCAGTTCGTCTTGACGGCCTGCAATTGCAGCCAGAGCCAGACCATCGATCGCCTCTTCGCTGGGGTAATCCAGTATTCCGAGCTTCACTGCATTTGTCCCAGGACCCGGATCAATGGGGAGATCCATTGCATCAGCGAGCGCATAGGAGAGCTTGCGGCGAGGGCATGCCTCGCCGAGATCGAAATCGACCATATTGTATTTCCCTTTTTTTAGTGTTGCGGCCTTTTGGCCGGAGCCTTTTTCCTTTCCGGAATTCAGCTCATCATCACTTCAGCAAAGAAGGCGTGGTTACCTGCGTGCGCGTCGGTAGCCACGTATCGGTCGCGCGGTATCGCTCCGTGGCAGGCAGAGGGACTACCACGGGAGGTTTGCCGATGGTGTCCTGATACCAGCGGTATTCCGCTTGGAAATCGGTCGGACGCACATGTTTGTGCCAGAGTTTGTGGCGTGGCTCTCCAGCGTAGCGATAGCGCTGATCCTTTAGATCTTCTTTGAAACAGTAGGGGGCGTTGCTAGCCTCGAACCTCCAGGCGTCGGCATCCATTGCTGCGAGCGCCTTGGACACGACGGTCTGGCCGTCGCGACACTCATGACTCAGCAACTGGATCAGAGCGAGAACGTCATCCTTTGCTCGGTGGGCTGTCGGCATGTAATAGCCGGACTGCATCATCACGTAGCCTTGCGGTCCAGGTTCATAGCCCAGATCGCGCCACGAGATATCCGCCATAGCGCAGCCCCAGGGCACCGGGGTATGCGCCCCTAAGTATTTCTCGATGAACGGTCGATCAAAGGCCGCATTGTAAGCGATCACACCGTCGCAGTATTCGAAGAGTTCGGTCAGTTGTTGGCGACAAATTGAATGCCCTGCCAAATCGGCGTCCGTGAGACCTGTGAGCTTGACGATGTCGGCAGCCAACGGATGGCCGGGATCAATCAGCCCCGTCAAAACAGACTGCACCGCGACGATGCGTGCTGCGTCGTCTACCAGCACGATGGCGGCGCACAGTTCAATGATCTGATGCCGATTGATGTTAAGTCCAGTGGTTTCGGTATCGAGCACGCAGATGCGCCGGGTCGATTCACCTTCCGGTGCGGTCCGCGGCCATTCGTCTCGAGCGCGTGTAGGCAATAACGCACGTTGATTCTGATGGTTGGCAGCGTGCATATCCCGCGGTTTCTGATTCAAATTGGTCATGAGTTTACCTCGTGTCGCGAGGTCAGCCGAAGGGCTTTTCCCTTCTCCCTAACTGACTTCGATCACAAACCTCGGCGACGAGCTTCTCTCTGCTGAAAGCCTCCATGGCTGTGGACAGCTCTTTGCACATCCACTCCGTCGCTTCGCATGAGCGCCCATTTCGCTATGAATGGTGGCATGAGCATTTCTCAGACAGAATTTGCCCGAACTTGGCTCGAGCAATTTTCTTCTTGCGACAGGAAAACAGCCGCCCTGTTGGCCGATGCGGTCATGCTGGTGAGTCACGATGCACTCTACCGCGGATTGCGCGGGCTCCTCGACGAGATTCTAGCTGAGGGAGATGCCTCTCAGGTCGAAAGACCCCTTGCACTATACGCCGAACGCGCCGTCAAAACGCAAAAAACGATTAGCGATCACGGCTGGGAATACATCGAGGTCGCCCCGTTTTTTCCAGGAACTGAAGAGGGGAGGGCGACGGGGCCTGGCGTGCCACCAGTCATAGTCGATCCCGATGATCAAGAGCTTGGGAGCGAAGGCGCGATTGCAAATTTCATAACGAGCTACCGGCGATTGCATCGAGATTTGGTGCTTAGTCACCCAGGTCCAGATAACCTTCGCGAAGCGCGTGCACGGACGATCATGATCGTCACGGACTTCATCGGATCAGGTAAGCGTGTGTGGGAGATGATCGAGGCATTCTGGCAAGTTGCCTCTATTCGAAGTTGGCATTCCTACGGGGTTATTAAGTTTGCGGTCGTCGCCTATTCCGGGACAGAAATCGGTCTAGACCTTGTCCAATCGCATAGCGCCTCCCCCGATGTAAGGATTGTTCACGCCTGTCCGACTTTATCTTCTGCATTTGAAGGTAACGAAAGGGTGGAGATCGAGCGCCTGTGCCGGGCTTTCCCCAAGAGGCATTCTTCACCACTTGGTTATGGCTTTGCCGGTGCGCTGATCGCCTTCGGCCACGGTATGCCAAACAATGCTCCACCGATATTGCATAGCAGGCGGCGCGGCTGGCGACCGTTGTTCGTCAATCGGAGTTCTTTGGCAGCCAATGAGCAATTTCCTGCCGATAACGCGGATAAGCTTGCCGAGCAGGCGCGCAGCGTCTTGCGCATTCGCACCGCCCAGAAATTTCTCGATGACCCCACAAAGCGACGTTGGGTGGAGACCATGCTGGTGCTGACAGCGCTGATCAAGGGTGCGCGTAGTGCGACGGCTGTCTCGGCAAAAACGCGGCTTCCTTTGGCAACAGTCGAGGAAATTCTCATATTCACCCGTGTATCGCACTGGACGACTCCCCGAAGGACTTTAACTGCGCTTGGTCATCGAGAACTGAGGCGGCTCAAATCACGGCGGGCACGAACGGTTGTGCTTCCCTCTGGCGATCAGCCGTATTACTATCCAACCCAGTTGAGGGCCCGGTGAGGCCGTTTAGAAATGCGCCGTGCAAGCGGCGACGGGTTCCTAGGGGACCTGGAGCGCGGGATTTCCTGCGTTCGTGTATCGGAGCGAGACCTTCGCGCTGCGCGAGACAGCAAGTCTCGGCTGGCGGTGTCTTGGACGAAACTTGCTGTCCCACCCACCTCGGTGGGTCGAAGTAGATGTCAACGCCGAGTCCTCAACGCTATCGCTCTGTTGGTCAGCGGCAAGGTGTCGCGGTCAACACAATCGATAACGCACTCGCGGCATTCGCGAGAATCAAGGAAGTCGATCCGCGTATAACTCCAGTGCTTACGCTTCGTCATTTTGCGGAGCTGACTGGTCTACCCTATCTATTCCTTCGGCGTAGCGTTGCCCGAAACGCACGCGCGGGATACCGTTTCGTTCATCTTCGTAAGCGGATCCCTGGAAGATCGACTACGCGGATGATCTCGATTCCTCCTCCCAGCCTTGCTTCGGCTCAGCGCTGGCTGGTGGACAATGTCCTTCGATTTGTTGATCCCCACCCGACGAGCTTCGCCTTTCACCCAGATTCCTCACCGGTTTTGGCTGCGGAGCAGCATCCCAATACCGAATGGCTATTGAAGGTGGATATCGAGGACTTCTTTCACTCGATCAGCGAAGGACAGGTTTCACGAATATTCGCCAGCCTCGGATTTTCAAAGCTTCTTGCGTTCGAGTTTGCGCGACTTTGCACTGTTGCCATTGATAGGGGGGACGGTCGAAATCCCGAGCCCCACCCCGGACCTATCGAGTATTATCAGAGCAAATTTGAAGGAATGCTTCCGCAGGGCGCTCCATCAAGCCCGATGTTGGCAAATCTTGCTATGCGCTCATTGGACGAAATTCTAGCCACCTCCGCGGAGTCCACAGGATTTCGTTATTCGCGCTATGCGGATGACCTCGCCTTCTCGACTGACAAGAAACGAACTCTTGAAGAGATGCACCGCTTGAGACGCGAAATATGTCGCATTTTGAACGATGCAGGGTTTCGCCCCAATCTTCGCAAAACTGTTATTCGCGGACCGGGAACTCGAAGGATTGTGCTCGGCCTATTGGTCGATGGACCGGCTCCCCGTTTGTCCCGGTCCTACAAGGACAATATACGTCTTCATCTCCACTATCTGACCTCCCCGGAGCATGGGCCGGCGAAACACGCTATGGCTCGTAAGACGGGAATCTCTAGTATTTATCACCATGTGCGAGGATTGATCGCATGGGCAGTGCAGGTGGAGCCGGCGTTTGGTAAAGCCGCACTCGACCAGTTTCAATCGGCCAAGTGGCCACTCATTCAGCCACGGGGGTTTCTAAACGACGATCGAGATCTATGACGACCGTCGTTAGATCGTGCCGAACCTTTCATTGTGAATTTGTACTTCTCTGCGCTGGACCAATCTTCCGGGCATCCGTAGCTTCCTATCATGCCCAACGAAGCCCAAACTTGCATTGAGGAAGCGCCCTATATCCGCCTCCTATCGATAAAGCGTTTCAGGTCTATCGAAGACCTGACTTGGCGTCCAGAAAAGGGAGTAAATGTTCTCTTGGGGGGAGGGGACGTTGGCAAAACGACAATCCTCGAGGCCATCGCGCTTCTGCTAAATCCGACAAATGCCAATGCTCTTTCAGACGCCGACTATTGGCAGCGGCGGCATGAGGACGGCTTCGAGATATCGGCGGTTATGACGTTGCCCTTTTCATGTGGGATCCTCGAGCAGCGCAAATCAGTTTGGCCTTGGGAGTGGGACGGGGAAAAGGCCAAGCTCCCCGAACTTGAGCCGGAGGAAGGGGAGCCATCGGATCCCGTATTCTGCGTGCGGGTCCACGGCACGCCGGAATTCGATCTCCAGCATGAAATCCATCAGCCGGACGATAGCTTCGATCACTTTCCCGTCTCTGTCCGCCGAAAAATCGGCGTTGTTCGGCTAACTGGAGATGATCGCAATGACCGTGATCTTCGCATGCTACAAGGATCTGCACTGGACCGGCTTCTGAGCGACCGGACTTTGCGGTCGCGTATTGCAGACAAATTGGGCGAAACCGAC
The DNA here is from genome assembly GCF_042854385.1 of Erythrobacter sp. MTPC3. Lineage (NCBI taxonomy): Bacteria > Pseudomonadati > Pseudomonadota > Alphaproteobacteria > Sphingomonadales > Erythrobacteraceae > Erythrobacter > Erythrobacter sp. MTPC3. Next base: position 399,748 of record NZ_BTGP01000001.1, on the reverse strand, counting down.
GTAAATGCAGAGCTCAACGATGAAGCCAAGGAAGCCCTAGGCAAACTGGACCAGCGCTTTGAGTCTAGACTGCTGCCGAATTCACTCGGACTTGGTCTAGTTGGCGGCCCGGGTTTTTCTCTCAATGCGTTGATCGGTCTCATGGCCAACCGTGAGGGCACTAGGTTGCCGCTTTCGAGTTGGGGGGCCGGAACGCGTAGGCTTGCTGCCTATGAAATTGCGGCTCTACACCAGGTCGATCAACCTATCATTGTAGTTGACGAAATCGAGCGTGGGCTCGAGTCATATCGTCAGCGCATTCTCATGGAAGAGCTGATTGAGAACCCCTCTCAAGTATTCGTGACGACCCATAGTGCGCCGGCAGTTAATGCCGCAGTCGGCGCAGCACTCTGGTATGTTGACGCTGACGGGAACGTGGGGCGCTTGCCGAAGACAGTGACAGCGCATCAAAAGCGTGATCCCGAGACCTTTCTCGCTCGTATCGCGGTAATCGCTGAAGGCGCGACTGAGGTCGGCTTTGTAACCAACCTGCTTGCCCGGTCGCTTGGAGAAGACATACGCCGATACGGTATCTGGGTAAGTGATGGGGGTAGCAATTCCGAGGCGCTGAAGGTCCTTCAGGGACTGGCGGCCAGCGGGCTCGCCGTGGCGGGGTTTGCGGACAACGAGGGGACGCAGTCGGGGCTCTGGCAACAAGTCAAGGATCAACTCGGTGACTTGCTGATGCGGTGGCCAAATGGCTGCCTCGAAACCAACATCATTCCCCACCTTGCCGACCACCAGCTTGAAGCTTTCATTACGGATCCAGAAGGTGATGCTGGAGAACGGCTACGGACAATGGCTGACCGACTGGAGCTCGTCGACAAGTCCTTTACCGCTATTCAAGCAGCGGCCGACGATATCCGTCAGTTAATGATGGATGCTGCTTGCGGTTCTGCTCCGACCGATCCGAATGCGCCTGACGATCAGAAGAAGATCTGGAAAAAGCACGGGCAAAGATGGTTCAAATCGACGCGCGGCGGTGAAGAGCTGGCGGACAAGCTGTTAGCCTTTGGGTTGTGGCCCCAGCTAGCGCCACAGCTTCTTCCTTTCGTCAATGCGGTGCGTGGCGCTGTTGGGCAGGATGATGTGGAGGCGATAAGCTAGTGAGCGACGAAACGGTCGCAGAAGCTTTGCGTTCAACCGCGCGCTTGGTAGTTGTTGAAGCGCCTGGCGGCTGCGGCAAAACATATCAGGGCGCTCAATATGCCCGCGATGTTGCGCCGACGATCGGATCAGGGCGCCTCCTTATCGTAACGCACACCAACGCGGCATGCGATGTCTTCGCCGAACGGACAAAGGGTCTCGGGAATGGCGTGGAGATCCGAACGATTGACGGTCTGATTACTGAAATCGCTGGCGCATACCATCAGTGCTTAGGCCTGCCGGCCGATGTTGGCGCTTGGGCACGTAACGAAATCAACGGCTATGATGATCTTGCCAATCGAACGGCGCTGCTACTTACCCGCCGTCCGATGATTGCTACCTGTCTCGCGCGTCGCTACCCGATAATGATCTGCGATGAGCATCAAGATGCCTGCGCAAGCCGACATGCCGTTATAATGTGCATGCACGAAGCTGGCTCCATGTTACGTGTGTTCGCGGATCCCATGCAGATGATTTTTGCAGGATCCGCAGCAGATGCGGCGGCGGCTAAACAACGATGGGATGAACTCAAAGCGGGCGCCGAACGGTTGGAGGAACTTGATACGCCGCACCGTTGGACAGAGGCGCAGCCTGCACTTGGAGAATGGATTCTAAATGCAAGAGCGGTGCTTCGCGATGGCGGAGAAATCGACCTCTCCAGTGATCTGCCAACCGGCCTAAGCGTCCACTACGCTTCTAATACTTCGCCACAAAATATGGGCTTCAGGATCGCGGGCAATCTCAGTCAACCGATCTATGCGTGTGCGAACGCGGACAGTGTTCTTGTGCTTACAGGGCATCGGAAGCGCGTGACCGCGATACGAGCCTTCCTTAATCGCCGACTGCCGATCTGGGAGGGGCACGTGCGTGATAGCATGGCCAGCCTAATCGCTCACTGTAAGGCCAACGGGGGCAATCCGGGAGAGCTTGCGCAAGGCATGGTCACCTTCATGGGCAATGTGGGGTCAGGGTTTTCACCTTCTGCCTTTGGCAATCGTTTCATCGCAGAGGCACAGGACGGGTGCAGCAAAGCGTGCACCGGAAAGCCGCATCACCTTCAGTCAATGGCGCGCCACATTGTTGAAACACCGGACCATCGCGGCGTTGCTGATGCGCTCAAGCATCTGAGGCAACTCATTGCCAGTGAGAACAGCTTTGCGAGCATAAGGATAGATTACGCCCGTGAATTTGGTGAGGCGATCCAGCTCGGGCGATATGAAAACGCCGATGTCGGGTTTGCCGAAATCGCGAACCGCCGGAGTCATGCTCGCCCGAAATTACCGTCGAAAGCAATCAGCACGATCCACAAAGCCAAAGGTTTAGAATTCGACAGTGTGCTTCTGATGCCGTGTGATAAGGCGAATTTTGGCAATACGATGTCTGCGCGGTCAAAACTGTATGTCGCGCTAAGTCGAGCGACTACATCGCTGACGCTTGTCTTGTCGAAGGAAGATCCGAGCCCACTTTTTAAGCTATAGAAACGCTACTCTAAGGAGTGACCAGCGTATACGGATCCTGTTCGAGTTTGGTCTTAAAGCAAACAGGGGCTATAATAGTCGGATGACGGCTACGGCGGACAAGGCTAAACGGCAAGGCGTAGGGCCGAGACGACGCCAGGCGGCACTGGTCGCTCTGGGCGAGTTGCTTGCGGCAGTCGCGGACGTGCTGGAAGGACAGGCAATCCTTCGCCGCCGCGGACCGATCCGCTTGCGCCGCCTTATATCCGTACTTCTGACCTTCGTCGTGGTGGTGAAGAAGGACGCCGTGCGCTTCCTAGCTGTTGCCATCCAGCATTTGCGGAGGTCACTTGGCAGCCTCCAGTTGCGGAACCTTTATCATCCTCCGCAGGGCTGGGCTGCCCCCTAATCATCCCTGCCGGCTGTAACGTGCGCTCGCCTTTGGCGGGCGCGATCCAATGTATGTGCAGCTAGCGGGACCTGGAAAATTGCTATTGGGTAGCAGACTTCGCAGATCTCGCGGGTCTCGCACCTCTCGCAGGTTTCGCAGCTCGCCGATCGCGAGTGCGGATGATGAAGAAGAGTAAGAATTGGGTCCGTCAGGAGGACCTGGACGAGAAGCTCGACGGGTTTGTCGAGGAGATGGGCGGTATTCCGCCGGGAATGAAACCGAACGAAATCGCGGACCGCCTCGGGTTGACCGCGAATGGCGAATTCTACCGGAAATTCAGGGACTGGAAGCGCCGGCGCGATGCCGAAGCAGATCTCCCTGCTCTTGAGATACCGGAAGAGGCCCGGATTGAATTAGAGAGCGTGCTCGCGGAAACCCACGACCTTGTAATGGATCAATTCGTCCGGGTCGTTCGCTCCGTCGCCGGGGACATTGACCGCACGGCTACCCTTCGCGTGAGAGCTGCGGAGCGGCGCGCCGCCGATTGTGAAGCTGATACGGAAAACGTCCTCGAACGCTGGAACGAGACTGAGAGAGATCTCGAAGTCGCACGGGAACGCGCGCTTTCAGCTGAACGAGAAGCCGAGAAACTCCGGCGGGAAGTTGATCGTCTTCGCGGCCAGCTTGATGAACGGGCACGGCAGCTCGCAGAAGCTCGGGCGGATGCGGCATCTGGAAATATAAAGGGGCGGAAAGGAGACGTCGGAGAGAGCGATTCTGGCAAGCCACGTTCGGGTATGGAAGGTGGGAGCCTGGCGAGACCTCCTGCCCATCCGGCCGAGGTCGGTGAAGAGGTGTCGAGCGCCAGCGAGCCGTCCTCCAGCGAACCGGAAAAATGCGGGCCTTCCGGTTCCGCAAAGTCGTCGAGCAATGAGGATGATGGCCATCAGGTCCATCAAGCCGAATTGTCGCTCGATAGCGCGAGCCTCCCTGGCAAATGGGAGGCTCGCGATGGCGAAAACGACTGACCGGTTCGCCCCGCGCCATGATCGTAATGGTCATGGCGCGGCTACGCCTTTCCCGCGGCAGGGGAAGGCACGGTCCGAAGGACCGTCGGGGGTCCAGGGGTGCTCCCCTGGCACGCGTTTTTTCCCGGTGGGAAAAAAGCATAGCGTGTTCTGCTTTTTCTGCGAGACCGCCTCTGCTGCTGGGAGGGGCCGATGAAAAAGAGCCCCAACGCCGGCCTCTCGGGCGCGGTACGTGTACAGCAATTGAAGCTCTCTGATCTCACTATGGCGGAGAAGCATGGCAAGCGGATGGACGCAACTTCGAGGGCCCGCCGTACCTCTCGGGATGCTCCCCTATCTACCACGGGGCTCAACCTGCAGAAGCTACACCGATACCACCTGAAAGATACGTTCGTCCCCAAAGCCAAGTCGAAGGCGATGCACGTCATCATCCAGTTTCCGAAGGATCTCGTGGATGGTGAAAAACCAGCGCTTATGCTGAGGCATGCGCGGGCATTCGTCGAAGATGTATTCGGACCGGACGCCATATTCGCGGACCGCGTTGATCGGGACGAAAAGGGCCGCCACATTGTCGATATCTTTATCGCGCCCAAATATATGAAAATCACCAAGCACCAGCAGAAAATTGCTGTCACAATGAGCCGCCATCTCAAGGCGCTTGCGGTAAAACACGACCGACCGACCACCCCGCGAGGGACAGGTCATGCTCTTCAGGATGCTCTGTTCGCCTATTTCCGAGATGTCATGAAGTTGCCGGGTGTGCAGCGCGGTTCGCCAAAGACAATTGCAGGGCCTGACTGGCTGAGCGCCGAGCAACTTCGTGAACAGGAGTTGCAGGAGCAACGCAGCGAACTGCAACGGGAGCGTTCCGAATTGGAGCGAAGTGCGCGAAGCGTCGCGGAGCAGGAAAAACAAGCAGCCTCGGCGTCAGAAGAGACTGAGGAGAAAAGGCGGGCTGCACGGGAAGATCGGGATCTAGCAAAGGCGGAACTCGAAAAGGCCAAGCGGGACGCCGACACGCGTCGGCGCGAGGCCGATGCAGAACGGGAACGTCAAGCTGAGGCCGATCGCATGGCTCGCACAGAAATGGAACTGCAGCAGGCGGAGCTTCTTGTGTCGGCGGCAAACGCAAATAGCGAAGCCGTGGCAGAACGGGACCGTGCGAAGAAACTTGCTGAGCAATTGGAATCGGAGAAACGGGAGATATCAAACGCCAAGGCTGAAATCGCAGCTACGGTGGCGGCGGGCAACCTTGAGCGTGAAGAGGGACGCCAGTCTCGTGAAGAAGCGAAGCAGATCAAGAGAGAGGCGTTGCAGGAACGCGAAAACGCCGCAGCGCGCATTCTGCTGGACCAGAATCAGCTGGCTCTGTTGGAGCGAGCCTCTGATGACGAGCAGGGTCTGAACCTGCGAGCCAATGGCCAAGCGTTCACAATGAACGAGAGCGAGATGACTTCGGAGGAAAGGAAGGCGTATACCAGCCCGTGGTCGAAAATCCTTCACAATATGGCGCTCAAATTGGCGGCCATCCTTGACAGGGTTCGCGAGATGACGCGCCAGGTGCGTGCACGCGAAGAGGTCGCGGAGAAACGGATAGCGGAAGCTCAGCAACGCGAGCATGATGCAGAGAAGCAGGCGCTGGATAGCCTTGCGAGTGCGCGTAAGGCGTTGGCTGATGAAACATCCGCAATGAAGCTGGAAAAGGCATCGCATCGCGCGAAGACTGAAGCACTTCGTGGACGCGAGAGTGCGATTGCCGCGATTGCCGACACCGCGCAGTTATGGTCGCAGGTAACGCAGCAATTGGTCTCGTCACCTCATAGGTTTGACGTTTCCTCGTCAGGCGCGCTTGCATTGACCAACGCGGGCCGAAAGGAAGCCCCAGCATTGGAGGCCATCTTGATGAAGGAGCCTCCTGATTGGGTGAGAACCATTGCCAAACAGCAGCGCGAATTGAGCATCGCTACGGCAAGAGCGGCAACGAGGGACGTCGAGGCAAAGCAGAACGCAATCCGGCTGAAGGAGCTTATAGCGAAGGCTGGCCCGGTTCTCTCACCAAAGCAGGAGGCGTTCAAAGTGGAGGCGAACACAGCGCTCAGACAGCTGGGCATACCGCCGACAGGGATCGAACGCTGACCCTAGTCTCTGTGGCAGCTTTGTTCGATGGGGAGTGAGGCTAGGCCTTCGGCGTCTTGCAAACCCCAGCGTCCGAGCGGATACGGCGGTGGCGGCCAGACCCAACCCTCGAACGGACCTCTATTGGCAGCATGCGAATAGGCGAGGGATCGAGGTGGAGGGTGATCTCTGGGACATAACGCTGGATGAATTCGAGCCGTTCTTTCAGCACGATCTCAAGCCCTTCGGTCTTGATTCGTTTCGAGTAGTGCTTGGCGTTCGTGCCGGTCCGCGCGTGCCCCATAATGTCGGCCCGCATGATTTCGTTGACCCCGTCTACCTCATAGAATGAGGAGCCGAGCGCGCGGATGGAATGGATATCAGGTCCTTTGCCCTTATCATTCACTTCCACCTCCATCCGGTCGGTGATCCACTGGACCATATACCGCCAGGCGCGATCGTAGAACTGGGCACCGCCGCGCTTGCTTTCGAAGAGGTAAAGTTCGGGGAAGAGCGCAGTGTGGCCTTCAGCACGGACCGCGGCCACGTAATCGAGAAATCCAAGACGGAGAATCTCGTCATGAAGCGGGATCTTGCGTCGACGCGCGATCCGCTTTTCGCCGGCCTTTTCGCCGTCCCTGCCGCGTGTGAGGTTTTCGCGGATAGAGAGATGGGGAACCGGGTGGTCAGCGAATACGTCGGCGACCTCGAGTCCGCAAATCTCTTCGCGACAGGCGTGAGTGTAATACCAGATCAGCGGGGCCCAGTAAGCCGCATCATGCCAAACCTGCGGGCTAAGGCTGTCGGTTTTCAAGCGGTTCTTGCCGGCTCCACCGCCTTGATACAGAGGGGAGCGGAAGAGACATTCCAGTTCCTCTTTCTTCCACGGCGGCCGCAGCTCGGCATCTTCGCGTTCTTGGATTGTGACGGTTGCGCTCGCGAAATCCATGATCAGCGCATTGTGGATGCGCGGCTTCCATGACGTGAGGGCCAAGTGCTTGGCAACCGTGCTCATTGTGCTGAGGTCACGATTGACCGTCTTCAAGTTCCTTGCGTTGGCTGGAGTGATGGGGTCGATTTCGCTGATCACTTCCTCGAACGGCCTGGACATTGCGCCCTTGGACGGGCTCCCGAACCGAAAGGTTGTGGGGAGCCGTTTCAACCCGTTCTTGAATCGGGCAACGTCACGATGGTCATACGATCCTAGTTCGCGGTCGCCGGTGATCCAGGCGAAGGACTGCATGATCCGCCGCTGCTGCTTCAGGTCGCCTTTCCAGATTTTGTCCTGTTTGAGCTCAGATAGGACGTCCTCGATGATCTCGCTAAAATGCCGTTTGTCGTAAATCGCAAACTGACATTCCTGCGACGTTGGAGCCGTTTCGGGTGGTGCGACGGCCGCGTTCGTGGCTTGCCCGCTGATCTTCTTTATGAGCGCGGTGACGTCCGCGGACGGTGCGCCAAGATCAGCGGTAAGCGTGTGCAGCGGATTTGGCGACGCAAGAACGTCTTCGTCGAACATTCGCTGGACAAGAGAAGACGCCGTGGCTCCCGCTCGGATCATGTGCGTTCGTGCCGAAGCAACGTTTGCCTCGTTCTCCTCGATGCCCATGGCGTTCAGCACAGCGATAATATCGCGGCTATCGAGTGAATTTTTGATCATCTCGACGTAGCTTTCGATGGTCGAGATGCTCGGCCCCAGTCCTCTGCGGACTAGCTCGGCGTGGACCTCCTCGGTCATGCCGTATCGACTGTCGGGATGACGCAAGAACCTGAATGCCTCACCGTATTCTTTTGCAAAATCCGTCACGGACGAAGACCAGGACTCGTCTTCATAACCGGCCGAAAGGTAGGCCTGAAGCTCCGCTTCAAGCTTATGGCGGAAAATCGCCTCGATCTCGTCTCCGGTTAGTTTGCGTTCAAAGCCCAAAATTTTGTTCACATCCGATTTCACGACCACGAAGCGCGCCGAGAGGATCGCGACGCGCTCACGCGCAGCTGCCGGATCGGCCGTCTGCAACGCTAGGGTTAGCGGTTTGGAGATAATATTTCGGAAATGAATTCGGCGGCGGAACGAATAGCGGCCTTCGATCCGGATCGTGAAGGGTATGCGGCTCATCGATAACGACCTTCCCGCATGTGCTCCCGCTATGTGTGTTGGGCGTGTGACCAACACGGGGCGGAAACCCATGCTAAAAGGCGGAAATCTGCGGCTTAGCGCGCTAAAATGGTCGGGAAGAGAGGATTCGAACCTCCGGCCCCCGCCTCCCGAAGACGGTGCTCTACCAGGCTGAGCTACTTCCCGACTCGTTACCGCATAGCCGCTGGCCACGCGGGGTAGGAGCGCGCGTATAAGTGTGGACGGTGAGGGTGACAAGCTAGTAGATTTGATCCTCAAACCTGCTAGGACTTTCTCGATTATCCACAGCTGTCCACAAGATGTCCAATTGCTCACCACAGCCTGTCCACTCGCCATTAACCGACTAGTCCGCGTCCAAAAATTGTAACGCATTGTAGCTGACTGCCACAATTCTCTAGACGACTTGCATGCCTACTCAACTGCACTTTTTTGATCCAGAGGTGGTCAATCCAAACCATCCAGAGCACCATTACCTTAGGCTGATGCGCAAGGTTTGGGAGCAGGGTGACGAACGTGTTGATCGTACGGGCATCGGTACACGCTCAGTTTTTGGTGCTCAGTTGCGTTTCAAGTTGACAGGCGGCGCAATGCCGCTGCTCACGACAAAGCGGGTTTACTGGAAGACCGCGACGCGAGAGATGCTGTGGTTCCTGACGGGGGAGACGAATATTCGCCCGCTGGTGCTGCAAGGCGTGAAGATCTGGAATGAATGGCCGCACGCACGCTATGTGAAGGAAAGCGGAGAGGACATCAGCCTCGACACATTCGTCCAGCGGATCGCCGATGACGAAGATTTTGCGAAACGCTGGGGCGATCTTGGCCCGGTTTACGGCAAGCAATGGGTGGATTGGCCGACTTACCGGTATCGCAAGGACGGTCTCTATGAGCGCGGCGAGGGGATCAATCAGGTTGCCGAGGTCGTCGAAAGCCTGCGCACCAATCCCGGCAGTCGCCGCCACATTATCGAAGGGTGGAATGTTGCCGAGCTGGACCGGATGGCGCTGCCGCCGTGTCACAAGACCTATCAGTTCCATGTGGCTGAAAACCGCCTCAACTGTATGCTTTACCAGCGCAGCTGCGATGTGGCGCTGGGCCTGCCGTTCAACCTGTGGTCGGCGGCGCTGCTCCAGCGCATGATCGCGCAGCAGACCGGGCTGGAGCCGGGCGAGCTGGTGTGGATGGGCGGGGACGTGCACCTCTATCTAAACCACGAACATCTGATCGATGAACAGCTGTCGCGCCAGCCATCAGGGCACCCGACGCTGGAAATCACCAGAAAGCCCGAAACAATTTTCGATTACAAAATTGATGATTTTCTGGTGCAAGATTACGCGCCGCAGCCCCCTATCAAGGCTCCTGTTGCGGTGTGATCCGCACCGCTTGACCGCGCAATTTGCCTGACATACCCGCCCATTTGAGAGACACTTTAACAGGGGTGCGGGCAATCGGGGCGAACGGGAACTCCCCAAGCCGCCGCCGCATTCCTTCAAGGCGTATACGGACCCTGATGGGAGAGCAGTTTTATGGCCGATCCGGCCGATACCAACCCGAACACCGGCGACAACCGGCCCGCGCTTGCGCTGCATGTGCCAGAGCCGCGCTCGCGCCCCGGCGATCCTGTCAATTTCGCGGACGTTGAAATCAGTGAACCCGGCGCGCAGCCGCGCCCCGATGAAAGCGCCAAGCCCGAGGATATGAAAGACCTCGCCTACAGCCTCATCCGCGTGCTGGGAGATGACAACAAGGCGCATGGTCCGTGGGATCCGAAGCTTGACCCCGAAACCCTGCGCACAATGCTGGGCCATATGGCGATGGTTCGCGCGTTTGATGAACGGATGTTCCGCGGCCAGCGGCAGGGCAAAACTTCGTTCTACATGAAATGCACCGGCGAAGAGGCGACCAGCGTCGCTGCGTCGATGGCGCTTGCCAGCGATGACATGGTGTTCCCGTCATACCGCCAGCAGGGCATCCTGATCGCGCGCGGTTATCCGCTGATCGAGATGATCAACCAGATCTATTCGAACAAGGGCGACAAGCTGAAAGGCCGCCAGCTGCCGATCATGTATTCCAGCCGCGAGCACAGCTTTTTCAGCATCTCCGGCAACCTTGCGACGCAGACCCCGCAGGCCGTCGGCTGGGCGATGGCAAGCGCGATCAAGGGCGATAGCCGGATCGCCGCAACATGGGTGGGCGAAGGCTCCACGGCGGAGGGGGATTTCCACAGCGCCTGCACCTTTGCGACGGTGTATAATGCACCGGTTATCCTCAATATTATCAACAACCAGTGGGCCATCAGCAGCTTCTCCGGTTTTGCGGGTGCAGAGCGGACCACGTTCGCCGCGCGCGCGCTCGGATACGGGCTCGCCGGGCTGCGCGTGGATGGCAACGATGCTTTGGCGTGCTTTGCCGCGCAACAATGGGCCGCCAACCGCGCCCGCGCCAATCAGGGGCCAACCCTGATCGAATATTTCACCTACCGTGCAGAAGGGCACTCCACATCGGATGATCCGAGCGGTTATCGCAGCGCGCAGGAACGCGAAGAATGGCCGCTGGGCGATCCGGTGATGCGGCTCAAAAACCACCTCATCGCAATCGGTGAATGGGACGAGGACCGCCAGCAGGCGATGGACCTCAAATGCGCCGAGGAAGTGAAAGCGACGACCAAGGAAGCGGAAAAGAACGGCATTCTGGGCCACGGTATGCACCAGCCATTCAACACAATGTTCGAAGATGTGTTCGAGGAATTGCCATGGCATCTGAAAGAACAGGCCGCGCAGGCCACCCATGAACGCGAGGTCAAATGGCCCGAGGGGAGGCCAAAGTCATGAGCGCCGAAACCAAAACGGACGCGCCGGTTCAGGCTGACGGCGAACGCCGCATCAACATGATCGAGGCCATTAATGAGGCGCTCGACATCATGCTGGAACGCGATGACGACGTGATAGTCATGGGCGAAGATGTCGGCTATTTCGGCGGCGTTTTCCGCTGCACGGCGGGCCTTCAGGAAAAACACGGCAAAACGCGCGTATTCGACACGCCAATCTCCGAATGCGGGATCATCGGTGTGGCTGTGGGTATGGGCGCTTACGGCCTGCGCCCGGTGCCGGAAATTCAGTTCGCCGATTACATTTATCCCGGCCTCGACCAGCTGATTTCAGAGGCTGCGCGGCTGCGGTATCGTTCTGCCACGGAATACATCGCGCCGATGACGGTGCGATCGCCATTTGGCGGGGGCATTTTTGGCGGGCAAACGCACTCGCAATCGCCCGAAAGCATCTTCACCCATGTCTCGGGTTTGAAAACGGTCATTCCGGCGACGCCTTACGATGCGAAGGGGCTGCTGATTTCCTGCATCGAAGACAACGATCCGGTGATCTTTTTTGAACCAAAGCGTATCTATAACGGCCCGTTCACAGGCTTTTACGATAAGCCGGTCGAGCCATGGAAAAAGCACAAGGATGCCGCCGTACCGGAGGGATATTACAAGATCCCGCTGGGCAAGGCGCGCCATGTGACGCAGGGCGAAGCGCTGACCGTGTTGACTTACGGCACCATGGTCCACGTGGCAGAGGCGGTTTGCAAAGCGAAAGGCGTTGATGCCGAAATCCTGGACCTGCGCACACTCGTCCCGCTTGATATCGAGGCGATCGAAGCATCGGTGAAGAAAACCGGGCGCTGCCTGATCGTACACGAAGCGACACGGACCAGCGGGTTTGGCGCGGAGCTATCCGCCTTGGTGACGGAGCGGTGTTTCTATCACCTTGAGGCGCCGGTTGAGCGCGTTACCGGTTTCGACACGCCGTATCCGCACAGTCTGGAATGGGCGTATTTTCCCGGTCCGGTGCGGATCGGCGAGGCTCTCGACGCGATCCTGAAAGATTGATCCTGTGGCGCGCGGCACTTTCCTACCCACCGGTTTTGATGGCATGGCGGCGGCTATGATCATGGCCGCCGAACCGGAAAGAGTTGGAAAAGTGTCAACCGTGTCCAACAGAGCAATATTCAGCAATACCAATGGTTTGACCGTGTAGGCACCGCATGACACTTTTCGTATCTGTCACCTGTCTCCTACACACACGGCGCGAGCAATCGCAGTTCGAAGGATAGTTTGAAAATGGCCAAGTTCACATTCAACATGCCCGACGTGGGCGAGGGCGTCGCCGAGGCGGAGATCGTCGAATGGATGGTGAAAGTCGGCGATACCGTTGCCGAGGACCAGCATCTGGTCGATGTGATGACAGACAAGGCAACAATCGACATTGAAAGCCCGGTCGATGGCAAGGTCATCGAAGTTGCAGGCGAGGTTGGCGATGTGATCGCGGTTGGGTCGATGCTGCTGGTCGTCGAAGTCGAAGGCGACGTGGCCGAAGAGGCGGAGGACGCAGGAGAAACTGACGCTGCTCCGGTCAGCGAGACAACCGAAACACGCATTGAGGTGGAAAATCCCGATGCCTCTGACGCGGATGAGGCAATGGCGGCCGACCCTCAGCCCGCGCCCGCGCAGCCGGTCGAACCCGCGCCTGCCCCAGCCCCGGCACAAGCACCAGCCCCAGCTCCAGCGGCGCAGAGCAAGGTTCTCGCCACGCCCGCCGTGCGCAAACGCGCCCGCGATCTCGGCATTGATCTGGCCGACGTGAAACCCGCCGAAGACGGCCGCGTGCGCCACGGCGATCTTGATCAGTTCCTGTCCTACAATGCGGGCAGCGGTTTCGCAGCGGGCGGGAAAACGCGAGAGGATGAACCGATCAAGGTTATCGGCCTGCGCAAACGCATCGCCCAGAACATGAGCGCGGCAAAGCGCAACATTCCGCACTTCACCTACGTCGAAGAATGCGATGTGACCGAAATGGAGCGGATGCGCGCCGATCTGAACAGCGCGCGCGGTGACAAGCCGAAACTGACGATGCTGCCTTTGCTGGTCACGGCCATCTGCAAACTGATCCCGGACTATCCGATGATCAATGCGCGCTATGATGACGAGGCGAATATCGTCACCCGTCACGGCAGCGTGCATCTGGGAATGGCCGCGCAGACCGATAATGGCTTGATGGTTCCGGTGATCAAGGATGCGCAGAGCCGCAATATCTGGCAGCTGGCGCGCGAAATTGGCCGTCTGGCAGAGGCCGCGCGTGATGGCTCCGCCAAATCTGACGAGCTTTCCGGTTCGACCCTGACAGTAACATCGCTCGGCCCGCTGGGCGGGGTAGCGACCACGCCTGTTATCAACCGGCCCGAAGTGGCGATCATCGGCCCGAATCGGATCATCGAGCGCCCGATGTTCGTGGCCGGACCTGACGGCGTGGAGCGAATCGAGAAGCGCAAGTTGATGAATATTTCGATCAGCTGCGATCACCGTGTGGTCGATGGATATGACGCGGCAAGCTTCATTCAGGACATGAAAAAGCTGATTGAAACGCCAGTTTTGCTTTTGAGCGAATAAAGATCAAATTATCGCTGTCAGAGCCGTTGACAGCAAAGTTTGTGGGGCCTAATGGCCCTGCTCCCAAGCGGTGCAAACCACAGTTTGAACGAACAAGTTTAAGCGGGTGTAGCTCAGTTGGTTAGAGCGCCGGCCTGTCACGCCGGAGGTCGCGAGTTCAAGTCTCGTCACTCGCGCCACTTGGGACTTTCCTACATTACAGGCCGATACTATTCCCCGTGCGATGGCACAGGGATCATCTCACTCGCCGGGCGCAGGTTCCTCTGGCGGGGACGGTGGCGGGCTCCAGCTGCCGGTTTCCATCCAGATGAGGAACCGTTTCAGCGGGAGCAGCCAGATGAGGCCGAGGATCAGGTAAACGATGGTTTGTGCCCAGCCGGGCCAGCCACCGATGATGTCCGGGGCATACCGGGCAATCACAACCCCGTAGACGATGAGGAATACGAACAGGCTGATAATGCCAATAGGAATTCGCCAGGTTGGTGTTTCGCGCATCAGTCTATTCCGTAAATTCTTGTGGGGGTGACGACCGCGTCCATCGCGGCGTCGTGCGGCTGGACGGGCAGCTCTTCGCAAAGCTGCACATCCCATGCGAGCCCAATCGTCATGCGGCCCGGATGTTCCGCCAGCCAGCGGTCGTAATGCCCGCCGCCCTGTCCTAGCCGATCACCCGATGCGGTGAACCCAACGAGCGGGACGAACAGGACATCGGGCAGCAGCGCCTCGGCATCGGCGGGAGGTTGCGCGATATTGTATGGTCCTGCGGCGAGATTGCTCTCGCCAAAAGGATCATCGTGCGCGCGGAACTCCATCGCGCTTCCTCTGTCCGCGAAATAGGGCAGGGCAATGCGGTGGCCGCTTTCGTGGAAGAACCGCGCATAAGCTGCGGCGGGGGCTTCGCTTTCGCCGGCATGATAAAGGCCGATGGTTGCGTCCGCCCCGATCTTGGCGAGCAAGGGTGCAGGGGGCCGGTGGAACAAAAGCGCGCGGATATTGTCGCTTTGCGCAGCGACATGTTCGCGCCGGGCTTTTCGCAAGGAGGCGCGCAGCTTTGATTTGGTGATGGTCATTGCCGGGAAAGGTAAGCCGAGGGGCGCAGCCCCGCAAGGGCGACCGCCCGGCAGAAGCGGAGCGGCTCGCAAATGTTCCGCGCATGGGCAGCGAAGCGATAGCGCGACAAGTAAGTGACGGGACCACCATGAGTCGTTACCAGAGAAATCCTCTGACGCGAAAACGTCAGGTGGGCGCCGTATGCCCAAGCCCCCAGGACGAACCCGTTAACTCAGGCAGGGACAGCTCCCTATGGATTGCTTATAGCCTCAGGGATGTTCAAACGGTCGTACCGGGCAGCCCCGCCAACCATTGATCTAGTAGGCTTTGTCCCCGCCTTCAAGCGCCGTCGCAGTCTCTTCAGCCCGCTTTGCCAGCGCCTCAAGCCGTTCGATCACGTCGTCGCTCACCGAAGGGGCACCGAACAGATCGTGCTGATGGCTCGCGGCCTCGTGCATTTCGGCCAGTTCAGACTTGAGTGCCGCAATTTCTTCGCGAGCGCGCGCCTCGGATTTGGTGAGCGTTTCAATCTCTGCGCGAAGCTCGGCTTTTTTGCCGCCGGATCGCACCATTTCATGCTCGGCCGATTGCGAGGTGGTTTCCGCCGTTTTGCGGGCCTCGGACAGTTCGTCCGCGAGAAACAGCGCGGCAAACAGCATGTTCTGCGCCTCTTGCGGCATACGTGCATCGCCCAGCTGCGCGTATTTCTCGTCGATCATCGCGGCGAGGGCAGTGATGTGATCTTCCTCGCCATCGGCGCAATTGACCGTGTAGGAGTGTCCCCCGATGTCGAGCGTGACGCGGCTCATTTTTCGAGATCCGTGATAATATCGTCAAGCTGGCGCAAGGTATCGGCCACTTCTTCACGCAGCTTTTCATGGCTGTTCACCAGCGCCAGCACTTTCGGCGGAGCTTGGGCTGCCTGATCAGGAGCGGGAGCCGCGTTTTCATGCGGCGCAGGCGCAGGAGCGGCGGCGATACGCTGCAATGCGGCGTCAATGCGCGCCATGGCAGATACGATCCGGCTTTCACCCATGCAGCGAGAAATACCAGATTGCCGTGTCTGCGCAAAGCGTTGTGCCGTCCTGTTGATAAGTGGTGTCGGGTGATGCTCCGCGTTTTTTCGATTTGCGTCATCGCGGGGCAAATGGGGAGGGGCGGGCGAGCGCCGCTTGACCTCATCATACCGCTCGGCAATGGCATCCCGTAAAGATCGAATCGAACCCGATTGCGGTCGGCAGCGTTCGCGGCTTCCCTATTTAGCCGGACTTCGCGGACCAGCAGGAGAGACCAGACCAGCATGACGATGAAACCCGCCCGCTTGCAGAACATGGCCAACGCCATTCGCGCGCTTTCAATGGACGCTGTTCAGGCCGCCAATTCCGGCCACCCGGGTATGCCGATGGGCATGGCCGATGTCGCCACGGTGCTTTTCCAGAACCACCTGAAATTCGATCCCTCACGCCCCGATTGGGCCGACAGGGACCGGTTTGTCCTATCGGCGGGGCACGGATCGATGCTGATTTACAGCCTGCTCCACCTGTCCGGCTATGCCCGTCCGACGATGGAAGATATCCGCAATTTCCGGCAGCTGGGCAGCCCGTGTGCAGGCCACCCCGAAAACTTCCTGCTCGAAGGCGTCGAATGCACCACCGGACCTTTGGGTCAGGGGCTCGCCATGGCGGTTGGCATGGCGATGGCAGAACGCCACCTTAACGCTGAATTTGGTGACGATCTGGTCGATCACCGCACCTGGGTGGTAGCAGGCGACGGATGCCTGATGGAGGGGATCAATCACGAGGCGATCGGTCTGGCGGGTCACCTGCATCTGGGCCGGTTGATCGTCCTGTGGGATGACAACAACATCACGATTGATGGCACCGCCGACCTTTCGACCAGCGAAGACGTGAAAGCACGCTACGCAGCGACCGGATGGCATGTCGTATCCTGCGACGGCCATGACTTCGACGATATCGAACGCGCACTCGAAGAGGCGAAAGCTTCAGAGCTTCCCTCGCTTGTCGCGTGCAAAACCATTATCGGCAAAGGCGCTCCGAGCAAACAGGGAACCAGCGCGACGCACGGCGCTCCGCTAGGTCCGGAAGAAATCGCCGCAGCGCGCGATCTGCTAGGCTGGGAAGCCGAACCGTTCAAAGTGCCCAGTGACATCCTCGCCGATTGGCGCGCGGCGGGCGATGGCGGCAGCGAAGCGCATGGCGCGTGGCAGACCCGGCTCGACGCGTCGGCTGACAAGCAGGCTTTTGAACGCCGGATGAGCGCGATTGACGATCAAGCATCGTCCGCCATTCAGGCTCACATCCGCAGCCTCGCAAGCGACCCGCAGAAAGTCGCGACCCGCAAAGCGTCGGAAATGGCGCTGGGTCCGCTGACGGAGGCGATCCCGCAGATGATTGGCGGCAGCGCCGATCTCACCGGCTCCAACAACACCAAGACGCCATCTACGCTGCCGATGACGGCGGACGATTATTCGGGCCGGTATGTCTATTACGGCATTCGCGAATTCGGGATGGCTGCGGCGATGAATGGCATGGCGCTGCATGGCGGAGTGGTGCCGTATGGTGGCACGTTCCTGATCTTCTCCGATTATTGCCGCAATGCAATCCGGTTGTCGGCTCTGCAAAAGACCCGCGCGATCTATGTGATGACGCATGACAGCATCGGTCTGGGCGAAGATGGACCTACGCACCAGCCGGTCGAGCAGGTGATGAGCCTGCGTCTTGTCCCCAACCTCAATGTTTTCCGCCCGTGCGATACGATTGAAACCGCCGAATGCTGGGCGCTTGCGATTGAATCGCCGGAAACGCCTTCGGTGCTGGCCCTGTCGCGCCAGGGACTGCCGCAATTGCGGGGCGAAGGCGATGAAGAGTGGACCAGCGCGTCCAATCGCAGTGCCAAGGGCGGATACCGGATGCGCGCTGCATCGGCAGAGCGGAAAGTCGTAATCGTTGCATCGGGCAGCGAAGTCGCACTTGCGATGGAATGCGCCGACCAGCTGGAGAAAGACGGCATCGGCGCCGATGTCGTTTCGATGGTGTGCGCCGAGCTTTTCGATGCGCAGGACGATGATTACCGCGCGGACGTGCTGCCGTCGGACGCCCTGATCGTGTCTATCGAGGCAGGCAGCACGCTGGGCTGGGAACGCTATACCGGTCGCGGCGGCCTGAACATCGGCATCGACAGCTTTGGCGCTTCGGCGCCGGCGAAGGATCTCTTCGCGCATTTCGGTTTCACAGCGGACGATATCGTTCCGCAAATCCAGAACAAATTGAACAGCTAAGCAGGAGTTTCTATCATGGCTACCAAAGTTGCCATCAACGGTTTCGGCCGCATCGGACGTCTTGTCGCACGCGCCATTCTCGAACGCAGCGATCACGATCTTGAACTGGTTTCGATCAACGATTTGGCGGATACGAAATCCAACGCGCTGCTGTTTAAATACGATTCGACGCATGGCCGCTTCCCCGGCGAGGTGGACGTGAAAGACGGCGCGATCGTGGTTGGCGGAAAATCGATCACGGTCACATCTGAGCGTGACCCGGCCAATCTTCCGCACGCGTCGCAGGGCATCGACATTGTTCTGGAATGCACCGGCTTCTTCCAAAGTGATGAGGCATGCCGCCCGCATCTTTCGGCCGGGGCCAAGCGGGTGCTTATCTCTGCTCCTGCAAAGAACGTATCGGCCACCATCGTTTACGGCGTGAACCATGACGTGCTGACCGCAGACGATGTGATCGTGTCCAACGCAAGCTGCACGACCAACTGCCTTTCGCCAATTGCCAAGGTGCTGAACGACACGGTCGGGATTGAACGCGGTTTCATGACCACGATCCATTCCTACACCAACGATCAGCGGATGCTGGACCAGATGCACAGCGACATGCGCCGTGCACGCGGCGGTGCGCAGAACATGATCCCGACCACGACCGGCGCAGCGCGCGCAGTGGGTCTGGTACTGCCGGAACTCGCAGGCAAGCTGGACGGGTCATCCGTCCGCGTGCCGACGCCGAACGTCAGCCTTGTTGATCTGGTGTTCCAGCCGGGCCGCGATACCTCCGCAGAGGAGCTGAATACCGCGCTGAAAGCCGCCGCTGATGGCGCGATGAAGGGTGTGCTGGATTACACCGATGAACCGCTGGTATCGTCCGATTTTAACCATCACCCGGCCAGCTCGACCGTGGACAGCCTGGAAACCAGCGTGATGGAGGGCAAACTTGCCCGCGTCGTGTCGTGGTATGACAACGAATGGGGTTTTTCCAACCGCATGATCGACACCGCTGGTGTGATAGCAAAGTTTCTCTGACTAGATCGAACTGAAGGGGCGCGACATGGCCGCATTCAAGACACTCGATGATCTCGGGGACGTGACCGGAAAGGTCGCACTCGTCAGGGTCGATCTCAATCTGCCGATGAAAGAAGGCTCGGCCAGCGATGTGACCCGGGTCGAGGCGGTCAAGCCAACGATTCTGGAACTGGCGGACAAGGGTGCGAAAGTGCTGCTGCTGGCGCATTTCGGCCGTCCCGGCGGCAAGCGGTCCTCGGTCCTGTCCACCAGCATGGTCGTCGGCGATGTTGAGAAGGTGCTGGGCAAGGAACTGATGTTCATTCCCGAGGTCGCCGGACCCGTGGTCGAACAATCCATCGGCATCCTCCGAAACGGCGATATAGGCTTACTCGACAACACCCGTTTCTGGGCGGGAGAGACCGACAACGATCCAAACTTTGCGCAGGCCATCGCGGCGCATGGCGATTTCTACGTAAACGATGCTTTCAGCGCCGCACACCGTGCCCACGCAACGACGGAGGGCATCACGCATTTCCTCCCGTCCTATGCGGGCCGCGCGATGGAAGCGGAGCTAAAGGCGCTCGACGCGGCGCTAGGCACGCCCGAACAGCCGGTTGCCGCGGTCGTCGGCGGGGCGAAGGTTTCAACCAAGCTTGCCGTGCTCGAAAATCTGGTCGGCAAGGTCCAGCATTTGATCATCGGCGGCGGCATGGCAAACACGTTCTTGGCCGCGCGCGGGGTCGATGTGGGCAAGTCGCTGTGCGAGCATGACCTTACCGATACCGCATCCAAGATCATGGATCAGGCGGACCACGCCGGTTGCACCGTTCACCTGCCATACGATGTAGTCGTGGCGAAGGAATTTGCCGCCAACCCGCCTAGCCTGCGCACCTGCAACGTGCACGAAGTCGCTGAAGACGAGATGATCCTCGATATCGGACCGCAGGCGACTGAGGCGCTGGCCGATGTCCTTAAAACATGCCGCACCCTTGTCTGGAATGGCCCGCTGGGCGCGTTCGAGACAGAACCGTTCGATGCGGCGACCGTGGCCCTTGCGCGGCATGCGGCTGCTTTGACGCAGGAAGGTTCGCTTATCAGCGTGGCTGGCGGGGGCGATACGGTTGCGGCGCTCGCGCAGGCCGGCGTGACCGAAGATGTGACCTATATCTCGGCTGCGGGCGGCGCGTTCCTGGAATGGATGGAGGGCAAGACACTGCCCGGCGTCGCGGCGCTAGAAAACAGCGATGGCTGACCTTCTCCCGCAGTTCGAAGTGCTCGAAAACCAATTGATGCGCGCATGGCTCCACCGCGATCTTGCGGGGATCAAGCAGAGCATGGCGAGCGAATGCATAACGATGTTCGGCACGCGCCCCCCGGCGTTACTCGACCGGCCAAGTTTCCTTGCCGCGGTCCAAGGAGAATTGTTGTGCGAGGCGTTTCGCTTTCAGGAAATCACCGCTCGGCAATATGGCAAATGCGTATGGTTCACCGGCCATGTTGAGCTGGAACTGAAGCTGGGTCGGCGCGAATGGGCAGGCAATTTTCTGATCACCGATCTTTGGCGCAAAACTCCGATCCGCCGCCGCTGGATGCTAACCGAACGCAGCCTTGCCCGCGTGGAAGACAGCACCGCAATGTCCGACGCGATCCGCGCGCTGCAATTGTGGCGTTAAGGGCGGGTTGGGGTAAAACAACCGCATGAGCCAGACGCGCCATCTCTTCACGACCCCGTTCATTATCGACAAGCTGCAAAGCACCGAGGGTATCCGCGTCCTGCGTGAGGCGATCCTCGCGGAAAAAGCGCGGGATGCAGCGGGCGTTGAAATCTCCAATATCGGCGGCTGGCATTCGAACACGGATATGCTGGACTGGGGCGGGGAAGCGGCGCGTGCGCTCGCGTTCAAGGCAATGAGACTGGCTGACGAAAATACGGTGAATGTCGGCAAAGACAGCGGCCACGAATATGAGTGGGTGCCAGAAATGTGGGCGAACGTGTCCACCGCCGGAAACGCCAATCAATACCACGCCCATCCAGGAAGTTACTGGTCGGCGGTGGCCTATATCGATGACGGTTACGATGGTTCGGACGAGCCGGGGCAGGGCGGCCATTTGCAATTGTACGATCCGCGTATGCCGATGGTACGCATGACCGCGCCCGACCTTCGCCTGAAGGACGAGGCGGGATCGGCCCAGAATAACGAACCCACCGTCAGGCCCGCGACCGGCCTCATCGTGATATTCCCAAGCTGGCTGCAGCATTCGGTGCGCGCGTTCCATGGCAAGGGGACGCGGATATCCGTGGCGATCAACCTTGTCCCTGCGCGCAAGGCATAAAGGACACTCGCATATGACCGACCAGACAACGGACAGCACCAGCTACGGCACGCTTGCTTTATGCGAGGAAGGCGAATTTGCCGGGTGGCGGTATTGGGAGGGCGATCCGTTCGAAACGCGGTCCGGTCCGTTCTATATGCAGCGCGAGGATGACGGCAGCTACACCAGCGCGTTTCGCACAGAGGATCGCCACATGAACGGCGGCGGCTTTCTGCACGGGGGCTGCCTGATGACCTTTGCCGACTTTGCGCTGTTTGCCATCGCCACCGATGAATTGGCGGGCGATCATGCGGTGACGATGAACCTTTCAGGCGATTTTCTGGGCGCGGCTGGCCCCGGCGCTTTGATGCAGGCGCGGGGCGAGGTGACGCGCGGCGGCGGCAAGACGATCTTCGTGCGCGGCATGGTGACCGCAGACGGGGAGCCCGCGCTCAGCTTTACCGGAATAATTCGCCGCTTCAGGAAACGCTGATCTTTGCTGGCGATTAACGGTGTTCGGGGTTGGGCGCGTCGAAGCGTCGGCCTTCGCTCCACAATTCGGCGCTGTTGCCGTGCGAAGGGATGCCGCCTGCATCTTTCAGCATCCGCGCAAAATGCATCAGATTCCATGTCATGAATGTGGTGTTCCGGCGGGTGAAATCGTTGTCGAAACCCGCGCGGCTGCCATCGTCCCGCTCATCGCCATATGACGCGCCGGGGCCAGCCTCCCCAATCCAGCCGGCATCTGCCTGAGGCGGGATGGTAAAGCCGACATGCTGCATGCTGTATAATATGCCCATGCCGCAATGTTTGATCCCGTCCTCATTGCCGGTGATCAGTGTCCCGCCGACCTTGCCGTAAAATACGTATTGGCCTTTGCTGTTTTGCTGGCTGGAATGAGCGTACAGCTTTTCAATCATCAATTGGCAGACCGAGCTTTTCTCTCCCAGCCAGATCGGCGTTCCCAGTACGACGATATCGGCATCCTGCACCTTGTCCCAAAGCAGCGGCCACTCGTCTTTTTCTGCGCCGTGCTCTGTCATGTCGGGATAGACGCCGTATGCAAGATCGAAATCGGTCGCGCGCACGCGGTCCACATTGACCTTGTTCTTCTCCATAATCGCCGCGCTCATGTCGATCAGGGTATCTGTGTGGCTAGGCTCGGGCGAGTATTTCAGGGTGCAGTTGATGAACAACGCGGACAAATCGCTGTAATCTGCTGGGGCGTTCTCACACAAATCCGACTGGGTTTTGTCGAGCATTACTGTGTCTCCTCATATACTCTTTAAGCGGCGATACCGCGGCCGCTCTCCACCTAATACGCTTGGCAGCGCAAAAGGTTACGGTTCCGGGAACGCCGACGCGGTTGCTCGTAAGGGTTAGGGAAATGTCCGTTTTGGGCGGTTGCGGGCCTCTGTAGCACTGGCTAATGCGCGCTTGTAATCCACGCGCATAGGTATGCGCTGCGCGCAACCGACAATGCCCAGACTGACAAGGACGAAGCCCCATGAATACCGAACGGATGACCGCCAAGATCAAAGACGGACAAGGCTTCATCGCGGCGTTGGACCAGTCGGGCGGCTCCACGCCAAAGGCTTTGCGCGGGTACGGTGTTCAGGATGACGAATGGTCAGGCGACGATGAAATGTTCGCCCAGATCCACGCAATGCGCAGCCGGGTCATCACCTCGCCGTGTTTCGGGCAGGGCAAGGTAATCGGCGCGATCCTGTTTGAAAAAACGATGGACGGCTCGGTCGATGGCAAATCGACCGCCGAGGCGTTGAAGGCACGCGGGATCGTGCCTTTTATCAAGGTTGATCAGGGTCTCGCCGATGAAGAGAACGGCGCGCAATTGATGAAGCCGCTGGATAAGCTGCCGGCATTGCTTGAAAAATCGGTCGCTTACGGAATGTTCGGCACCAAAATGCGCTCGGTCATCAAATCGGCCAACGCCGATGGTATCGCTGCCGTGGTCGAGCAGCAGTTTGCGGTTGGCAACCAGATCGCCGATGCGGGCCTCATGCCCATGCTGGAGCCGGAATTCGATATCACCGCCGATGACCGGGCTGCGGGCGAAGACATCCTGCTTACCGAAATCATGAAAGGGCTCGATGCGCTTCCCGAGGGGCGTCAGGTGATGCTTAAACTGTCGATCCCTACAAAAGCGGGGCTTTATACCCCGGCGATCGAGCATCCGAATGTGCTGCGCGTGGTCGCGCTTTCGGGCGGGTATTCCACCGATGAGGCGTGCGAGAACCTGGCCAAGAACCCCGGCATGATTGCCAGTTTCAGCCGCGGCCTGCTTCAGGATTTGCGCAAAGACCAGTCGGACGATGATTTCGACGGAACGCTGGGCAAGGCGATCGACAAAATTTCTGCAGCCAGCTGCGCCGGGTAACCCTGCAAGTCCGATTGGCGCGGCTGAAAGAGCGCGCTATGGGGCGCGTATGAGTGAAACACCGACACAGCTTTACCTGATTTCGCCCGAAGACGTTGACGGAGCGTTTCCGCAGCGTCTCGAACGCGCGCTTGCGGCTGGAAAAGGCACCGTCACTGCATTTCAATTCCGTGTGAAAGGCGTTGATGACCAGCACCGGCTCGCTGATTTGGCGAAGCCGCTTCAGGCGGCGTGCGCGGCGCATGATGTGGCGTTCGTTGTGAATGACAGCGTGCCGCTGGCGAAACGGCTGAAAGCGGACGGCGTGCATCTGGGTCAAGGTGACGGCGATCCCAAAGAGGCGCGCGAGGAACTGGGCCGCGATGTGCAGATCGGCGTTACGTGTCACGCCTCCAAGCATCTGGCGATGGAGGCCGGGGAGGCGGGCGCGGATTACGTCGCATTCGGCGCGTTTTTCGACAGCACAACAAAAGATAAAGGCGAGGCCGAGCGCCCAACGCTTGAAACGCTGGAATGGTGGAGCGGCCTGTTTGAAATCCCTTGCGTTGCCATAGGCGGCATTACGCCCGGCAATTGCGGTCCGCTGGTCGAAGCCGGGGCGGATTTTATCGCCGTGTCAGGCGCGGTGTGGAACGGCGATGAAGTCGCAGCGGTGGAGGCATTTGCTGCCGCAATCGCCGATGCAGACGCGCGGAAAGCGGCCAAAGACGCCTAATCGCCCACGGAAGGCAAACTAGCTGTTGCCGCCCAGACGGATGCAGCGCAGTTTTGTGCGCTTGCCTGAAGCGTTCAGCTGGCGCAGCTGATTGGTGCTGATGCGTTCAAACTGCTCGCCCTTTTTCGGGCCGCGCGTGAATGTCAGCCTGTCACCGCGCAAGATGTAATTCCCGCGGCCCTGCGCACTGGTGTAGCTGGACGCGGTGCCGATGCTGAAACCCTCCGCCTCGACCACTTCATAGGCTTTTCCGCCAGCATCGCCGGGTAATGCGCACTGGTATGCGCCATGCGGCATAGTGCGCAGCATTCCGCCGGGCGCGTTGGCCGGTGCCGATTGCTGTGACATCAGCGGCGATGCTGCCGCCACAAACGCGGCGAAAGCTGTCAGCATAAAGACGTGGGACGTTTTCATTCAGGTGATTCCATTGTGGAGCACGGCCATAGCCTGCCGCGGGTGCGGGTTAAACGGCGTTTACCATAGCTGGCTGAATTGAGCCTGAAAGACAGAAGCGGGCGGCGCGCGGGCGGCGCGGGCACGATGCGGGGGCGTGCGCTGCGCTCCCTACGCTTGCCGTGGCGAGCGGGCTTCGCTATTGGCGCGCATCATTATCCCGCGCGCGCATCTCTTTGGCGTGCGCCGTTCACTTTTCCGATACAAAGGCAACTGGCCCCATGAAAATCAGCGGCGTCGACATTCGTCCCGGCAACATTCTGGAATATGAAAAAGGCATCTGGAAAGTTGCCAAGATCCAGCACACCCAGCCGGGTAAGGGCGGGGCGTATATGCAGGTCGAGATGAAGAACCTGCAGGATGGCCGCAAAACGAATGTCCGTTTCCGCAGCGCCGACACCGTGGAAAAGGTGCGGCTCGACACCCAGGAATACCAGTTTCTGTACGAAGACGGCGACATGCTGGTCTTCATGGATCAGAACACATACGAACAGATCAACCTGCCAACTGATCTGTTGGGGGATGCGCGCGCGTTCCTGCAGGACGGGATGCAGGTGAAGCTGGAGCTGTGGGAAGAAAAGCCCATCAGCGTCGAATTGCCCCAGCAGGTCGAGGCTGAAATTGTTGAGGCCGATGCCGTGGTGAAGGGGCAGACCGCTTCTTCCAGCTACAAACCGGCCGTGCTCGACAACGGAGTCCGCATTATGGTTCCGCCGCACATCGAAAGCGGCACGCGCATCATCGTTGATGTGTACGAACAAACCTATGTCGGGAAAGCGAGTTAACCCGATATGAGCATGTTTTCAGGCCTGATCCGCGTCATGGAACGCGCTGCTCGCAAGGCAGGCAACCGCCTGCGCCGCGATTTTGGCGAGGTCGAGCATCTTCAGGTGAGCCAGAAAGGTCCGGCAGATTTCGTGTCGAAGGCCGATATGCGCGCCGAACGCATCCTTTACGACGAATTGCTGAACGCCCGTCCGGGCTGGGGCTTTGTATTGGAAGAGGCTGGCGTTATCGAAGGTGACGAGGGTATGCCGCGCTGGATCGTCGATCCCTTGGACGGGACGACCAATTTCCTCCACGGCATCCCGCATTTTGCCATCAGCATCGCGGTCCAGGAACCGCGCCTGGATGGCAAGGGGTGGGGCGAAGTCACGGCAGCAGTGGTCTATCATCCGATCAATGACGAGACATATTGGGCAGAGAAATCGCGCGGCGCGTGGCTGCAGGATGCACGGCTGCGCGTATCGGGCCGCCGGGCGCTTTCGGAATCGCTGATTGCAACGGGCATTCCGTTTCAGGGCCACGGTGATTTTGCCGAATGGAGCCGCATTTTCGGCGCTATCGGCCCTGAGGTCGCGGGTATCCGCCGCTTTGGCGCAGCATCGCTCGACATGGCCTACGTCGCGCAGGGGCGTTTTGACGGGTTCTGGGAAAGCGGTTTGAACGACTGGGATACAGCGGCAGGCTGCTTGCTGGTGCGCGAAGCTGGCGGTTTCGTCAGCGATTTTCGTGGGCGTTCCAATCCGATCCATTCCGCGCAGGTGCTTGCCGCGAATGATGCGCTGCATTCCCGCCTGCATAAACTGCTCGCGGGATCGCTGCGTTAGTTTTAGCGCGGCCCTCTCCAGGGCGCTGGCTTCTCGCTCATGCGCCTTTCAGGCGCGTCGCTGCGGGCGGGCGGTCGCCCTTGCGGCGCTCTGCGCCGTTCATAGCTGCAAGTGTGGGTTTGATGAGATTCCCGCGCTCAAATAGCAGAGCGGTAGCGCACAAAAACGCGCTAAAGTAGCGAGGCGGTAGCGCACGACAATACGCACACAAACGCGTTCTGAATTTGGTGCCCCTGGCCCGACTCGAACGGGCACTCCCGAAGGAAAGCGATTTTGAGTCGCTCGCGTCTACCAATTCCACCACAGGGGCACACCTGAGCAGAGCGCGGCTGTTAGCTGGCTCGGTTCGCCGCTTCAAGAGCGCATTGACGCTTTTCACGCGATTGGATGGCGGTGCACGTGGTCCGCTGATGTCCTGAATTCGGATCGCCGCAGAGAAACGGCGCGCCACGAAAGTCCCGCAGTGGCCCATGGAGGCTAAAATCGCTTGATCTTACTGCGGTAAGTTGAGACATCGCGCGAAGCCACATGGTCGATTTCCCATCCTATCACGCACTCGCTGCAATGATTGTTACGGTGCTCATGTTCGTCGGCTTCGTTCGCGGACGCATGTCGATCGAGATCGTGTCGCTGCTGACCATCGCTGTCATCGCGGTTGGCCTCTATTTCTTCCCGCTGGAAGGGACGCGCCCGATTGACGGGCTGGCGCTCGCATTCGGGGGCTTTGGACACTACGCGCTGATCACGATTTGCGCGCTGATGGTGATGGGCCGGGGGCTAGTCGTTACAGGCGCGCTGGAACCGGCGGCGCGTGTGCTGGAACGGGTGTTCAAGGTGAACCTGCAGCTTGGTCTGCTGGTATCGCTGCTGATCGGCTTTTTTCTCTCGATGTTCGTGAACAACACGCCGGTTCTGGTGCTGATGATCCCGATTTTTGCCGCGCTAGCCAGCCGGGGCGCCTTGCCAACTTCGAAAACACTGATGCCGCTCAATTCTGCGTCTCTGCTCGGCGGATTGGCGACCACCATCGGGACATCCACCAATATTCTGGTGGTCTCGATCGCGGTTGATCTTGGGATGCGCGAGATCGGCGTGTTCGATTTCACCCCGCTCGTGTTGCTCGCCGGGCTGGTCGCGCTGCCATATATGTGGCTCGTCATGCCGCGCCTGCTGGATGACAACCGGACCGAGGCGGATGATAATGTCCGCCGGTTCCACACCCGGCTGCGTATCGGCGGGGAAAGCCAGCTGGTCGGTATGGACGCGAAGCAGTTGCTGACCAAGCTACCGGAGGGGATCCGTTTCCACGGCGATCCAAAGGGGCCGTTACAGGCGCAGCAGCGGCTGCATCTCTCCGGCACGCACGAAGGGTTGGAGGACGCCGTTCGCGATCTGAAGGGTGAACTTGCTCCGAACTGGGTGCTCGACCGGATCAAACGCAACGCATCGGCTGCGGATGAAGACATCCTCGTCGTAGAAATGACGGTGACAGCCGACAGCCGCCTGCTGACACGCACGCTGCCATCATCAGGCATTGCCGATCTTTACGGGGTCGCGGTGCTCGGCATCCACCGGCCAGAACGGCTTTTGGGAGAGAAAGACCAGTATTCAACCGGCGGCGATCTGCGAATCATGGAAGGCGACGTGCTGCTGGTGATGGGCCTGCAATACGATCTGGAGGCATTTTCCCGCGCGGACAGTCTGCTCATGCTCGAAGGTGTGCGCGAGCTTCCGCGGCGCTCCAAGGCGGTGCTTTCAGCGGCAATCATGGGCTTTTCGGTCCTGCTCGCATCATTCGGCATCCTGCCCATCGCGATTTCCGCGTTGGCTGGTGCGATCCTGATGTTTGTGACCGGATGTGTGAAGTTCGACCGCGTCGGCCGGGCTTTGTCGGGCCAGGTCATCGTGCTGGTCGCCGCGAGTATCGCAATCGGCCGCGTCATTGATGAAAGCGGGGCTGCGATGTGGCTGGGAGAATTGCTCTCCATCGGGCTGGGTGTGTTGCCGCCTGCGCTGGTTCTGGCGGCCATCATGGCGTTTGTGACCGTGCTGACGAACTTTGCGTCAAATGCGACCGCAGCGACGGTCGGCACGCCGATTGCATTCAGCATCGCCGCTCAGCTTGGCCTGCCGGCAGAGCCGCTGGTGCTGGCCGTGCTGTTCGGCTGCAACCTATGTTACGCCACCCCGATTGCCTATCAGACGAATATGCTGATCATGGCGGAGGGCAATTACGACTTTGCAGATTACGTGCGCACCGGCGTGCCGCTGGTGGCATTGATGGTGACGACTTTGTCGATCCTGCTTGTGCTCTGGTATGGGCTATAACGACGACGCGAACTTTACGGGGAGAATGCAGTGCTAAAACGGGTTTTGACAGCGGGTGCAGCGATGGCTGCCATAATGGCGGCGCCAGCCCACGCGGACGATCTGCGCGGGGAAGTGGCGGCGGATATGCCGGCGCTGATGGAGCTGTATAAGGACTTGCACGCCAACCCAGAGCTCAGCTTTCAGGAAGTCGAAACGGCGGCAAAACTCGCCGCTCGTGCTCGCGCTCTCGGCTTTGAAGTCACCGAAGGGGTGGGGCGGACCGGTGTGGTCGCTGTTATGCGCAACGGCGAAGGGCCTACGGTCATGCTGCGCGCCGATATGGATGGCCTACCGGTGATTGAGCAGACCGGACTGCCCTATGCCTCCAAACGCATGGCGGTACCCGCCAATGGCGTTGAAACCGGCGTCATGCACGCCTGCGGTCATGACCTGCATATGGCAGCATGGGTCGGCGCAGCGCAGCTTTTGACCGAACGCAAGGATGAATGGTCGGGCACGCTCGTCATGATCCTGCAACCGGCAGAAGAGATCGGCGAAGGCGCACTGGCGATGCTCGAAGACGGCCTCTATGAACGCTTCCCTAAACCCGATTACGTCCTCGCATTTCACGACGCCGCGCAGGCGCCCGCCGGATTTATCGGTTATTCCAAAGGTTATGCGCTGGCCAATGTCGACAGCGTCGATGTGACGATACCGGGCGTGGGCGGACACGGCGCGTATCCGCATACGACCATCGATCCCGTTGTAATCGGGTCCAGCATCGTGATGCGCCTGCAAACACTCGTGAGCCGCGAAATTAGCCCGCTGGAACCGGCGGTAGTGACTGTCGGCAGTTTTCAGGCCGGGTCAAAGCACAACATTGTGCCGGATGAGGCGCGTTTGCAGATCACGGTGCGCAGCTACACAGACGAAGTTCGCGCAAGTCTGCTTGAAGGGATTGAGCGGATCGCCCGCGCCGAAGCTATGGCAGCAGGCATGCCCGAAGATAAGCTGCCAGAGGTGTCTGTGCAGGATCCGTACACGCCATCGACTTATAATGACCCGGAGTTTACCGACCGAGTGATGGCCGGCCTGAATGGCCGTTTCGAAGGGCGCATTTTCGAAGTGCCCAGTGTGATGGGCGGCGAGGATTTTGGACAGTTCCGCCGCGCCGATCCTGAAAACGTGGAATCGCTCATCTTCTGGGTCGGCGGCGTTCCGCAGGACAAATACGAAGCGTCCCAGCGCGGCGAGGCTGAACTTGTTTCGCTGCATTCACCGTTCTGGGCGCCCGATGCCCCTGTTGTCATCGCGACGGCAACAGAGGCGCTAACGGCTGCGACACTGGACCTGATGCCCAAATCGGGCGGCTGATCACCGTAATATCTGGGCGCAAGCTGCCCAAACGATGACGGCCGCCGAACCAGGGTTTCCCCTGTTCCGGCGGCCGTATTCTCCTCCCCAGGAGAACTGGTTCGGGTAACGCCTGTTTAGCTGGCGGCAGGCACGTAAGTGCCAAGCCGGTGGTGCAGGGCGTTGATTTTGGCGAGCTCTTCACGGTCTTCGGTGTTGCGGGCGTGGCTTTCCAGTGCGCGGCGAAGCAGTTTCATGTCTGCTGTGGAAAGCAGCGCGCGTGCGCGCGAAGGTTCGGTCTTTGGAGTATCGGTATCGCTCATTGTCTCTCTCCTTGAGGGATAATGATGAAGCTAATGGGGGGAGAGATCGGTTCCCGCAAGATCAAGTTTCGCATGGCCTTGCGGGAACCTCCTCTCCAAGCCGCTTAAGCAGCTTCGAACTGGTTCATGGTGTTGTCTTTGCCGCCCGCTTTCAATGCGGCTTCACCAGCGAAGTATTCCTTGTGATCATCGCCGATATCGCTGCCGGCCATGTTCTGGTGCTTAACGCAGGCGATACCCTGACGGATTTCCTCGCGCTGGACGTTCTTGACGTAACCCAGCATAGCCTGATCGCCGAAATATTCCTTGGCAAGGTTATCGGTGCTGAGCGCGGCCGTGTGATATGTCGGCAGCGTGATCAGGTGATGGAAAATGCCCGCGCGCTTTGCTGCATCGGCCTGGAAGGTGCGGATTTTCTCGTCAGCTTCGGCGGCTAGATCGGTGCCGTCATAATTGACGCTCATCAGCCCTTCACGGTCAAAATCCGACACATCCTTGCCAGCTTCTGCCCACGCATCAAAGACTTGCTGGCGGAAGTTGAGCGTCCAGTTGAACGAAGGCGAATTGTTGTAGACCAGCTTTGCGTTCGGGACGACTTCGCGGATGCGGTCAACCATGCCTGCGATCTGCTCGACGTGCGGCTTTTCGGTTTCGATCCACAGCAGATCTGCGCCCGCTTGCAGCGAGGTGATGCCGTCCAGCACGCAGCGATCCTCGCCGGTGCCAGCGCGGAACTGGTAAAGGTTCGATGGCAGGCGCTTGGGACGCAGCAGTTTGCCGCCACGGCTGAGGAATACGTCGCCGTTCTTTGTGTTCGTCGGATCAACTTCTTCGCAATCAAGAAACGCGTTGTACTGGTCGCCCAGATCGCCTTCTTCCTTGGTGTAGGCGATTTGTTTGGTGAGGCCCGCCCCGAGGCTATCGGTGCGAGCGACGATGACGCCGTCTTCGACACCCATTTCAAGGAAAGCGTGTCGGCAGGCGCGGATTTTCTGATGGAAATCCTCGTGCGGAACGGTGACTTTACCGTCTTGGTGGCCGCACTGCTTTTCATCGGAAACCTGATTTTCGATCTGCAGTGCGCAGGCGCCCGCTTCGATCATTTTCTTCGCGAGCAGATAGGTCGCCTCGGCATTGCCGAAACCTGCGTCGATATCCGCAATGATCGGAACGACATGCGTTTCGTAATTGTCGATGCTGTTCTGGATTTCCTTCGCCTTCAGTTCGTCACCGGCATCGCGTGCCGCATCCAGATCGCGGAACAGTCCGCCCAGTTCGCGGGCATCAGCCTGTTTCAGGAAGGTGTAGAGTTCCTCGATCAGTGCGGGGACGCTGGTCTTTTCGTGCATCGACTGGTCCGGCAGCGGGCCAAATTCGCTGCGCAGCGCGGCGACCATCCAACCCGAAAGGTAGAGGTAACGCTGCTTGGTTGTGCCGAAATGCTTTTTGATCGAGATCATCTTCTGCTGCGCGATGAACCCGTGCCAGCAGCCGAGCGACTGGGTGTAGTCGGCAGGGTTGGCGTCATAAGCTTCCATATCGGCGCGCATGATCTTTGCGGTGTATTTTGCAATATCAAGGCCGGTGGGGAAGCGGTTCTGGATCGCCATACGAGCGGTCGCTTCGGCGTCGATTGCGCCCCAGCTCGGGCCGTTCGCCTTGATGATTTCCTGCATCTGCGCGATGGTATTCTGGTATGTCATGCAATGTCTCCTTGGGAGTTTGGGGAGGTTTGTGAGACCGCACTGACCTGATTGCGCGCGCTGCAACAGTAAAAATTACAAACTTTCGTGTCTGTATCTGCCTGATCGGCGATAATCTTGTGTAACTCTGTAAAGAAGTTTACATAGCGCGGATGAGCGATAATTCACTCCTCGCCGGGCCATCACTGCGCCGGCTGCGCAAGCGCGAAGGGCTGACGCAGGCTGCAATGGCGGCCTCGCTCGGCATTTCTCCCAGCTATCTCAATCTTATTGAACGTAACCAGCGCCCGTTATCGGCGCGCGTTCTGGTGCAGGTGATCGAACGATACGATTTCGACCCGCGCTCCCTGCGCGAAGATGAGGCGATCGGCGGCGTGGACGGCCTTGTCAGGCGCATGACCGACAAACGCTTTGCCGATCTCGGGATAGACCGGGAGGAGGTGCAGGAGTTTCTCGCCGCCGCGCCGCAGGCTGCAGCCGCCTTTGCCCGGCTGTACGATACCGCCGGAGAGGCCGCCATGCGGAGCGATGATCCGGTGGGCGAGGCGCGCATAGCAGTAGAGAAATGGCAGAATCACTTTGCCGATATTGACGAAGCATCGGAGCGCACGGCAGACGAGCTGCGCCTATCCAGCGGAGATACCGGCGCTGCACTTTCCGAGCGCCTTCGGGAAAAGCACCAATTATCCGTGCGCGTCCTGCCTGCCGAGGTGATGCCGGGGCTGGTCCACCGGCTCGATTTGCACGCCCGCCAACTGCAGTTATCCGAAATGTTGCCCGGAGCAGCGCGCCGTTTCCAGATCGCCCGGCAAGTCGGCGCGCTGGAGCAGCGCGATGCCATCGAGACGCTGGTCGCCGGAGCAAACCTGTCTTCAACAGAAGCGCGCGACCTGTTTCGCGAGCATGTGACCGATTACATCGCGGCCGCGTTGCTGATGCCATATGGCCGGTTCCTGCGCGCATGCGAGCAGACCGGATATGATGTCGATATCCTCCAGCGCCGCTTCGCCTCCAGTTTTGATCAGATTGCCCAGCGCCTTACGACGTTGCAGCGCGTCGGAGAGCGCGGTCTTCCGTTTTTCAGTGCACGGTTCGGAAGGACAGGGCGCATGGTGCACTTCACCGCAGGGGCCAGCGGGGCCGTGCATCCCATCGAAGGGGCGCGTTGGCCAGCATGGGTGCCATACGCAGCGTTTGAAAATCGCGGTGCGCTGCTGCGTCAGGCTGTAACCTTCGGCGAGGGAGAGGCAGTGCCGAAACATTGGTTCACAATCGCCCGCACGGTCGAAGTGGACGGGGCGGCCTGTTCTGCGCGCAAGGCGGTGGTTCTGGGGTTGGAGGCACGCTTCGCAAGTGAACTTGCCCATGCGCGCGGCGTGTCGCTGGCTCCCGAAGACGCGGTTCCGCTTGGCGTGGGATGCCCGCGATGCGGACGGGTCGACTGTCTGACCCCCGCTCCAGCGAGAATGGTGGGAAACCCGGTCCGGTAAGGATGACTTATTTGCAACAAAGCGGAACGCGTTGAAGCTGGCAACACGCACACGACCCGCGTCGTCACTGGTGGCCACATCGAAAGCAGGGGAAGCAGGGCCAAATGGGTGTTCCTGCTGATCCTCGTTCTGGCAATTGCCGCCGCAGTCTACATCTTTTCGCAAACGAGCGCGGCTGAAATTGCCAAGGACACAGCGATCACTGATGCCGCTGGCGAGGTGGGCGGGGGGCCGCCCAGATTGGCGTTGCTGCAAAAGGTGTCGCTGACGAAGTGACCGGCGAATAATCAACCTTTGGTTAAATATCGCCTCCCGCGCCAATCGGGGCTTAAGAAAGGCGATGTAAAATTTACCGACACTTAAGCAGTCGTGGGTAGGACGAAGCTTGCAAACAAACCCCTGCGAGCTTTGTCCGACCCATGATCCGCCTCTTCAAGCATTATATTCCGCATGCCGTGCTGTTGCTCGGCCTGTTCGATTATGTGCTGTTGTTCATCGCCGGTGAAATCGCGTGGCAGCTGCGCGCGGCGCAGATCGGGATGGACGCTGGTCCTATCTCCGATCGCTGGCTGGCCATCGCAGGGGCAGCGGGCGTCGTTTGGCTCGCGATGATTGCTGTCGGTGTTTACGGGCCGTACGCCTTGCGCAGCCTCAGATTTGCAGGCGCGCGGTTGCTGGTCGCGATCAGCCTGGGGGTCATCGCCCTCGCATTTATCGATTTTCTGGTTCCGGGCGACACATTCTGGCGCTCTACGCTGCTGTACGCGATGGGCTTTGCCATTCTGGTGCTCGTCGCTGATCGCCTGTTGCTCAACGCCTTCCTCGGATCGTCTGCTTTTCGCAGGCGGGTCATGGTGCTGGGCGCGGGAGACCGGGCGCAGCGTTTGCGGGAACTGGGCGATAAACCCGAAAGCGGGTTCGCCATCGTTTCCTATATCGCCATGAGCGAGCCCGAGCGTGTCGTTGAAGAGGCGATTGCGCGTGAGGCAATTCACGATCTGGGCCGGTTTGTCGAAAATCTAGGCGTAAGCGAGGTTGTGCTTGCCCTCCAAGAGCGGCGCAATGCGCTGCCGCTCGATGATTTGCTGCGGATGAAAACCAAAGGGGTGCATGTCAACGATTTCTCCAGCTTCATGGAGCGAGAAACGGGGCGCGTCGATCTGGATACGGTCAATCCAAGCTGGCTGATCTTCTCCGACGGATTTTCGAGCGGACGCATGATTTCCAGCGCGTTCAAACGCATTTTCGATATCATCGCCAGCCTGCTGCTGCTGATCGCAACGCTGCCAATCATCGCCCTATTTGCGGTGCTGGTGAAAATCGACAGCAAAGGGCCGGCTTTCTTTCGGCAGGAACGGGTGGGGCTTTACGGACAGCCGTTCTGCGTCGTGAAACTGCGCTCTATGCGAACTGATGCGGAAAAAGACGGAGCGCAGTGGGCGACCGAAAACGATCCCCGCGTCACGCGTATCGGCCGCTTCATTCGCAAATTGCGGATCGATGAACTGCCGCAAACGTGGAGCGTCCTGAAAGGCGAAATGAGCTTTGTCGGGCCGCGTCCCGAAGTGCCCGAATTCGTCAATTCCTTGCAGCAGGAAATCCCGTTCTATGGTGAACGGCATATGGTGAAACCGGGCATTACAGGCTGGGCGCAGACCAACTTTCCCTATGGCGCATCGACCGAAGACAGCCGCAAGAAGCTGGAATTCGACCTGTATTATGCAAAGAATTACACGCCGTTTCTAGACCTTGTAATCCTGCTTCAGACAGTGCGCGTCATCCTTTGGCCGGAAGGGGCGCGCTGATGCCCGGTTTCGGCGAATTTGAGATTTATGCCAGCCTCGCCTGCTATATCGCAGGCGCCGTGCTTAGCGCGGGTGCGGGCATGTGGATCGCGCGGTTTGGCGACCGTTCGCGCCCGGATCGCGGTCCAATGCTGGCGGCCAGTTTCCTTACTGCGACGTGGTGCGCGCTAGCTGCGGCGCTCGGCCCGATGCAGCCAGTGACAGTGTTGGCAGAGACAGCGCGCAACCTTGCACTGATCGCGATGATCTTCCGGCTGTTTTCAGCCGATGGCAGGGACGAAAGCCTGAAACCCATTCGGCCTGTTATCATCGCGCTTTCGCTGGTGCAGATGTTCCAGCCAGTGCTGTTACTGGTCAATGCTCGGGCCGGGTTCGTGCCGGAGATCGCCGCACTCAGTTTTGAAGTGTCAGCCATCCTCAACATGCTCGTCGCGATTGGCGCGCTGGTTTTGCTGCACAACCTGTATGCAGGGGCCGCAGCAGCATCGCGGATCATCTTGCGCTGGAGCGGCGTCGCGCTGGCGGGCATCTTTGCTTATGATCTCAACCTGTTCACCGTCTCGTATCTGGTGGGTGAGCATCCCGGCGTCCTGGTCGCAGGACGCGGATTGGTTGCAGGGTTTATGGCTGCCGTTCTGACAGTAGGCGGTAACGCGGCGCGCGCAGGGTTGCATTTCAAACCATCGCGCGTCGTAACGTTCCAAACGCTCTCCTTGCTCGTAATCAGCAGCTATCTGCTGGTGATGGTGCTGGTGACGCGCTCACTCACCCTGTTGGGCGGCGATCTTGCCCGGGCGGGTCAGGTCATGTTCGTGGTGTTCGGTGTGGTGCTTGCCGCGGTATGGATTCCCTCCAAACGGATGCGCGGCTGGCTGCGAGTGACAGCGACGAAACACCTGTTTCAGCACCGCTATGATTACCGCGAAGAATGGCTGCGATTTACCAGCACGATTGGTCACGGAACCACGGGCGGTGCGAGTTTTCATGAGCGCGCTGTGAAGGCGGTCGCCGATATCACCGACAGCCCGGCCGGATTGCTGCTCATATCCAACGAGGAAGCGCAGCTGGAACTGACGGCGCGGTGGAACTGGCCGACAATCGCTGTGCCCGCCATCGCAGGCGAATACGAGCTGTGCGAAATGCTCGAAAAGCACGGTCATATCCTTGATCTGGATGAGGTGCGGCGGGGTGTCGAACATCACGGAGAACTGGCCCATGTTCCCGCCTGGCTAAGAGAGGCCGAAGATGTCTGGGCGCTCATCCCGCTAATCCATTTTGATCGCCTTGTCGGAGCGATAGTCGTGGCCCGTCCGCGCATCGAACGCGGGCTTGACTGGGAAGATTACGATCTGCTGCGCGTCGTCGGTCAGCAATTGGCGAGCTATCTGGCCGAACAGGCAGGGCAGCAGGCGCTGATGGATGCAAGCCGCTTTGACGAGTTTAACCGCCGCATGGCGTTCGTGATGCACGACATCAAAAACCTCGCCAGTCAGCTTTCGCTGTTGTCAGCGAACGCGCAGAAACACGCGGACAATCCCGCATTTCGCGCAGATATGCTAGTCACGCTGCGCAATTCGTCAGAGAAACTTTCCGCATTGCTCGCCCGGCTTGGCCGGTATGGCGCGGGGCCGGTGCAGAACGTGACCGAAATAAAGCTCGCGGAATTTGGCCGGCAGCTGGCTGATAAGTTTAAATCGGTGCACCCGGTATCGTTCACGCAATCGCGCGATATCAGCGTCATGGCCAATCGGGAGGCCTTGGAACAAGCGATCATGCACCTTGTGCAGAACGCGATTGACGCAAGCGACGACAATTCGACCATTTTCCTCACCACCGCAATCGAAGGGCTGAACGGGCAGATCGACATTATCGATTCCGGTAAAGGAATGAGCCCGGAATTCGTCCGCAGCGGTCTGTTCAAACCGTTTGTCTCTTCAAAACAGGGAGGCTTCGGCATCGGAGCGTTCGAGGCGCGCGAAATGGTGAAGGCTATGCGCGGGCGCATCGTGGTCGAATCGCGCGAAGGCATCGGCACCCGTTTCAGTGTCATCCTGCCCGTGGCCGAGGCGCACCGTTTTGGCGCGGCCAGCAGCAATTCCGAAAACCAGTCGAACGAATTCAACAACGAGGTCGCAAATGGCTGACAAGAAACCCACACTCCTTATTGTCGAGGATGACGAGGGCCTGCAGGCCCAGCTCAAATGGGCTTACGAAGATTTTGAGGTTGTGATCGCTGGCGACAGGGATGCGGCAATCGCTGCCCTGCGCAGCGAAATGCCCGCAGTCGTGACGCTCGATCTGGGCTTGCCGCCAGACCCGGACGGCACGATCGAAGGCTTTGCCGTTCTTGACGCGATCATGGAGCTGAAGCCCGATACCAAGGTAATCGTCGCCAGCGGCCACGGTGCGCGAGAAAGCGCGCTTCAGGCCATCGAACGCGGTGCTTATGATTTCTATCAGAAGCCGGTGGATATCGATGCGTTGGGGCTGATCGTACGCCGGGCCTATAATCTGCACCTTATCGAGGCGGAAAATCGCCGTCTCACGGCCCATGCCAGTGAAGACAAGACGGTGCTCGGCAAACTGGTCACTGGCGCGCCGGAAATGGTGAAAGTGGCCCGCACGATTGAGCGTGTCGCCAGCACCAGCGTATCGGTGATGCTGCTGGGTGCCAGCGGGACTGGTAAGGAATTGCTGGCGCAAGGGCTGCACGATGCCAGCGACCGCAGCGAAGGTCCGTTCGTGGCAATCAATTGCGCCGCGATCCCGGAAAACCTATTGGAAAGCGAGCTGTTCGGCCACGAAAAGGGCGCGTTCACCGGCGCGGTCAAGACGACCGAGGGCAAGATCGAAAGCGCCAATGGCGGCACGCTGTTCCTGGACGAGGTTGGCGACATTCCGCTGCCATTGCAGGTCAAACTGCTCCGGTTCCTGCAAGAACGCACAATCGAACGCATTGGCGGGCGCAAGACAATTTCGGTGGACACACGGATCGTTTGCGCAACGCATCAGGATTTGGAAGCGATGATCGGCGCGGGCACTTTCCGCGAAGACCTGTTTTACCGGCTGGCGGAAATCGTCGTGCGCATTCCCGGCCTTGTGGAACGTCACGGCGATGCAATCCTGCTCGCGAAAGTTTTCCTGAAACGGTTTTCCAAGGAAATGAACCCGTCGGTTACCGGCTTCGCGCCCGATGCCCTTACCGCGATCGACACGCATGACTGGCCCGGCAATGTCCGTGAGCTGGAAAACCGGGTGAAGCGCGCAGTTATCATGGCCGATGGCAAACTGGTGAGCGCGGAAGACCTCGATTTCAATGACGAGGATGATGAGAGCGCCGATGTGCTGAACCTCAAATCCGCGCGCGAACAGGCCGACCGCCGCGTTATCCGTCATGCCTTGGCGCGCAGCGAAGGCAA
Organism: Erythrobacter sp. MTPC3; assembly: GCF_042854385.1. Taxonomy (NCBI): domain Bacteria; kingdom Pseudomonadati; phylum Pseudomonadota; class Alphaproteobacteria; order Sphingomonadales; family Erythrobacteraceae; genus Erythrobacter; species Erythrobacter sp. MTPC3. The sequence goes on along the minus strand of NZ_BTGP01000001.1, from coordinate 360,750 downwards.
CATTTCCAATTCGGCAAAGATGCTCGGGATCAGCAGGCCCACCCTGTATGACTTGCTCAAACAATACGATTTGCATGCGTGAACGGCGCTATCGCCTTTTTGGACTGTGCATTGCCAGCGCGGTTGCGCTGAGTTCTTGCACGGCGGGAGGCGGGGCGGCTCCTGAAAACACCGCCGAACGCAGCGATTTCGACAGGATCGTGGCAGATGCCCGGTTCGCGATTGAAGCGGGCGATCTGCCAGGGGCAGGGCGGCTGCTGGACGAGGCGCTTACCCTGAAACCTCGCGATGCCGGCTTGTGGGTGACAATCGCCCGGCTGCGCTTTCGCGGCGGGGAGCATTTTCTGGCGCTGGAGGCGGCCGATTACGCGCTATCGCTTGACCCGAATTTAGCGCCCGCCATGCTGCTAAAGGCGCAATTCGTCCGCGATGCCTATGGCAAAGCCGCATCGCTCCGCTGGTTTGAGGCTGGGCTATCCCGGCACCCCGAGGATCCCGACCTGCTGGCCGAATACGCCGCAACGCTTGGCGATCTGGGGCGGCATCGTGACATGCTTACAGCGGCGCGAAAGCTGGCCGAAATCGACCCGCGCGATCCGCGGGTGCATTACCTTCAGGCGGTCCTTGCCGCGCGCGCGCACGATCCCGTGCTGGCGAGCAGCCTGCTTAAACGCAGCGGAATGGCGGATCGCGGCGTTCCGTCAGCAATCGTTGTCAGCGCAATTATCGACATGCAGCAAGCCAACTTTGACAACTCAGTAACCGCGCTCGACCAATTGCTGGTCAGACAGCCATACAACATCCGCGCCGCAGAACTGCTGGCCCGCGCAATGTGGCTAGGCGGGCGCGAACGCGAGTTGATAGAGAGGTTCGCCGGCTATGCGGACGGTCCGGCAAGCTCGCCGTATATCACCATGCTGGTGGGGCGCTCTTTTGAGCGGCAGGGGCAGCGCGGTAGTGCGGCCCGATATTTGCAGCGCGCCGCCGATATGGACGCGGGCGAACTTGCGCCAATCACCGAAACCGGCGCCGTTCTAGATGACATTGCGCAGCCGTCTACGCAGATGCGCGCGGCGGTGAGCAAGGGGCGTGCGTCAGAGGCGACCACGCTGGCACAGCGATACGCCGCCGATTATCCGCAATCGGCGGATATCAGGGTGCTGTCCGGCGACGCGCGGCTGTCCGCAAAAGATGCCTCTGCAGCGTTAAACGATTATGCAGATGCCGCGCGTGTGCGGCGGTCATGGCCGCTCGTTCGTAAGATCATTGCGGCCTATCGCTTGTCGGGAGATGACGATGCCGCCGATACATTGCTGGCGCGGCAGATTACCCAAGATCCGCTCAATTCAGAGGCGCTTGTCATGCAGGCTGGTCGCAGCGCCGCCGACGCAGATTGGCTCCGCGTCAAAGTGCTGCTGGACCATGCGGCGAACATCGGTGCGGGCAATGATCCGCTGTTGCTTAGGCTGCGATTGCAGGCAGCCGAGGAACTGGGCGATAACGAGCAAGCAAAGGCGTTTCGCGCGGCTCTATCGTCCTTGCAGCCGCCTGCGTTTGTGACCCGTGATCCTGATTGATCTCGACAAGCGGGCCGAGCGTGGGCAGGGGCGGGCGATGTCGAAGATGCGTACAGCCCTTTTCGATCCGATGATCGCTGTGCTGATTATCGCGACGTTGCTGGCCCTGATCGTGCCCGCGACCGGCGGCGCACGCGAGGCAGCGCAGGATATCTCCAGCGTTTCGATATTTCTCCTGTTCCTTGTCAACGGAATGCGCATTGCGCGCGGAGAGATTGTGCGCGCGGCGGCAAACTGGCGGTTTTTCGCGCCGCTGCTCATGTTCGTATTCGGCGTGATGGCGGTTTTCGGCCTCGGCTTTGCAAAGCTTGCCGCGATTTTTGCCGCTCCTGAAATTGCGCTGGGCTTCGTCTTTCTCGGCGTGCTGCCATCGACGATCCAATCAGCCACCAGCTACACGACGCTGGCCGGGGGGAATGCCGCGCTCTCGGTTATCGGCGCAGCTTTGATCAACATAGTCGGAGTGTTCGTAAGCGCGCCGTTGTTTGCATTGCTGGCAGGAAGCGAGGCGGTTGACCTAGGCCCGGATACGCTTGTCCGCATCGGCTTTATCCTGTTGCTGCCCTTCGCGATCGGGCAGCTTTTGCAAGGCTTCACGCGGGACTGGCTGCTTGCACGCAAGCCGAAAATTGTGTGGCTAGATCGGACGGTGATCGGGATCGCCGTTTACGTCGCCATGTCCGGCGCTGTGGGACAGGGTCTGCTGTCGGGCATGTCGGCCATGACCGGCCTGTGGTTGCTGGCGATCACGGCGGTGTTCATGCTGATCGCATATTTCCTGGCCTGGCACACCGCGCGGCTCGGAGGGTTCGGACGCGGGGACCGGATCGCTTTTCTATTCGCCGGGCCGCAGAAAAGCGTCGCCATCGGTGCGCCGCTGGCCGCGATTTTGTTTGCGCCGGAGATTGCAGGGTTCGTGATCGCCCCGCTGCTGATCTACCATTTGCTGCAATTGCTGGTCGCGGCCCCGCTGGCTACGCATCTTTCGCAAGGGGAGCCGGGTTAGCGGCGGATTGCTTGCGATTGTGGCGGACCGACCACCAAAGCGAGACCCCGATTAGCACCGCACCGATCAATCCGGTGAAGGTTTCGGGAATGTGATATTTCGCCGAAATCAGCATGATCATGCCCAGCACAATGATTGCCCAGAACGCGCCGTGTTCCAGATACCGGAACTGCGACAAAGTGCCCGCGCGCACGAGGTGGACTGTCATGGAGCGAACGAACATTGCGCCGACGGACAGGCCGATAGCGATCACGATCATGTTGTTGGACAGCGCAAAGGCACCGATTACTCCGTCGAAGCTGAAACTTGCATCCAGCACTTCGAGATAGAGAAATCCGCCAAGGCCTGACCGGACAACTTCGCCAGCAGCCTTTTTCTTCGCCTCGCCTTGTTCGATGATCTCGCCAAGCGCATGCACACCGATGAATGTCAGCAGGCCGAGCACCCCTGCGGTCAGGAATGTCAGAGCTTCCTCAGGCGTGAGCAGGGTCGATATTGCGTACAGCACCGCCAGAACCAGCCCGATTTCCATTGCAGGAATGCTGGAAAACCGGCTGACGGCACGTTCAATCGCGCTGATCCAGTGAATGTCCTTATCCTCGTCAAAGAAAAAGGTGAGGCCCACCATAGCCAGAAACGCCCCGCCAAAGCCCGCAATGCCGATATGCGCGCCTGAGACGATGCGTTCGTATTCCTCTGGATCACCAAGCGATAGCTGGACAGCTTCCCACGGGCCGATCTGCGCGGCGATCGACACGATTGCGATGGGAAACACGATCCGCATCCCGAACACTGCGATCAGGATGCCGATGGTCAGAAACCGTTGCTGCCAGACCGGGTCCATCTCCCGCAGGACTGTAGCATTGACAACCGCGTTATCGAAACTGAGCGACACTTCGAGGATCGACAGAACGAACACGATCCACAGGATTGAAAGCATCCCGCCGATTGTGCCGGTGCTTACCCAGCCATACCATCCTGCAAGCGCGAAGCACGCAGCGGTGAAAAACAGTGAAAATGTGTAATAACGCAGCAGCGTTTGCATGACAGGTCAGGCCTTGATTTCGAGAGGGCTCAGCTTTTGGGCTGATAGGTTTGTTCATCGCTGGGGAAGCTGCGGGCGCGGACTTCTTCGGCATAGGTTGCGACCGTTTTGTCGATTACGCTGGCAATATCCTCGTAACGTTTCACAAAACGCGGCACGCGCTCAAACATGCCGAGCATGTCTTCTGTCACCAGCACTTGCCCGTCGCACTGGGCGGACGCTCCGATACCGATGGTGGGGCAAGAGACGGCCTGCGTCGCGGCGATGGCGATGGGTTCGACCACGCCTTCGATCACGATAGCGAACGCGCCGGCCTTATCCAAAGCGACCGCATCGGTTACAATCTTGTCAGCCTCTGCATCGCTGCGCCCGCGCGCAGCATATCCGCCCAGCACATTGACCGCCTGCGGGGTCAGGCCGACATGGCCCATGACAGGGATGCCGCGCGAATTGAGAAATTCGACAGTCGGCGCCATCCCTTCGCCGCCTTCAAGTTTTACGGCGGCGGCGCCAGTCTGTTTCAGCAAATAGGCTGCGCTTTCGAAAGCTTGCTCGGGCGAGCTTTCATATGACCCGAACGGCATGTCTACGACGACAACCGAGTGGTACGATCCGCGCACCACAGCAGCGCCGTGATTGGCCATCATTTCCAGCGTGACGGGGATTGTTGATGGCAGGCCGTAAATCACCTGTCCCAGCGAATCCCCTACCAGCAGCAGGTCGCAATGACTGTCCAGCAATTGCGCCTGACGCGCGGTATAGGCGGTCAGCATCACCAACGGTTCTTCGGTAACGCCGTCTTTCTTGCGCGATCGCACGCGCGGGACGGTCAGCCGCCGCATCGGTTTGGGGGTTGGGTTTGCTCTGCTGGTGCTCGTATCGAGCTCAAAAGTCGTCGACATGGCCGCTGCGTCTAGCGCCTGACGGGCCAAAGGCCAATTGTTGATATCTCAATGGCCCCTTGGCGCGGGCGCAGTTTCGTTGCAGAGAAGCAAGGCATACACCACGGCGCGTCGGGGGACGCGTGCAAAAGGGATAAAATTTCAATCATGGTAGCATCCACCGGTTCGGGCGAGCGCGAAGGCTGGTCCTCGCGCAGCGCATTCATCTTGGCCGCCGTCGGCGCGGCGGTCGGTCTGGGCAATGTGTGGCGATTCCCGACCCTTGCCGGGGAAAGCGGGGGTGGGGCGTTCGTCCTGTTCTACGTCGCCTGTGTGTTCCTGCTCGGCCTGCCGCTGGTCATCTCCGAAATCTTCATCGGCCGCACCGGACAGGACGACGCGGTTGGCTCCATTCGCAAAGTGGCGAAACAGTCGGGCGCGTCGGGTTCATGGTCGTTGTTCGGATTTCTCGGTGTGCTGGCGGCGTTCCTGATTCTGTCGTTCTATTCGGTCGTTGCCGGATGGGTGCTGTATTACGTCGGCGTGATGGGCGCTGATTTCCTTGGCGCGATCATGGCAGGCGATCCGTTCAGAGGTGCGCTACTCGGTGAAAGCCAGGAAGCTGTGTCTGGCCGCATGGGAGAGCTGTTTGCCAACCCGATGCTGCTGCTTTCGATGCACTTTGCTTTCATGGGTCTTACACTGTTCATCGTCGCGCGCGGCATCGGTTCGGGGATTGAGGCCGCGGCCACGATCCTGATGCCGATGTTCTTTGTGCTGCTGGTCGGGATCACGGTTTACGGCGCATTCGTGGGTGACATGACAGAGGCGTTGGCGTTTCTGTTTACCCCTGACTGGTCGAAACTGACGCCGCAGGTGATGAACACCGCGCTGGGTCAGGCGCTGTTTTCCCTGTCGCTGGGCGTTGCCGGGCTGATCACGTATGGTTCGTATATCAAGGGGCCGAGCGGCCTCGGTTCGACATCGGTCACCATCGCGTTTGCCGATACGGGTGTGGCGCTGCTGTCGGGCCTGATGATTTTCCCGATCGTGTTTGCCGTGGGTCTTGATCCGGCGGCAGGCCCTACGCTTGTGTTCCAGACGCTGCCATTTGCATTCCAGACGATGCCCGCAGGCGCGCTGATCGGGCTGCTGTTCTTTGTCCTGATCCTGGTCGCGGCTGTGACCAGCTCGATCTCCTTGCTTGAGGTGCCGGTGGCATGGGGCATTGGAGAAATGGGCTGGAGCCGCCGCACATCATCGCTGGTGTTCGGGGGCGGGGCGTTCCTGATCGGGATCGCCTGCCTGCTGGGTTACAATGTCTGGTCCGATGTCCGTCTTTTGGGTTTCTGGCCGCTATTTGCTGAAACCGATATTCTGGACACGGTTGATGGCTTTACAGGCAAGGTGATGCTGCCGCTGGGCGCGTTCTTCACCGCGATATTTGTCGGTTGGAAGGCGGATCGCCGTCTTGTGAAGGAGATGACCGGGCTTTCAGGTGTCTGGCTGTCGCTGTGGCGCTTTCTGATCGCATGGCTCTGCCCGTTGGCCGTGGGCACCATTTTGATTACCGGACTGTTCCCGCAAATACTCGGCTAGGCCCGGCGAATCCTAGCTGGACGAAAAAAGGGCCGCTCCGTGATGGAGCGGCCCTTTTGCGGCCCGTATTATTATTATGTGTTCGGGCGGAATGTTTTACAGCGTTGTTTCGGCATGCTTGTCCTGAACATCGTCATGGACGGTCATGCCCATCGCCATCTTTGCAGTGGTGAGGATGCTCATGTCGCCGCTCCAGATTTCCGCATCGCGCAGGTCCATGCGCAGGAACAGGATATCGGGATCGTCCTTGCCGCCGTCGTACCAGGCCTTCACAAAGTTGTTCCAGAAATAGTCGAAACGTTCCTGGCTGTCTTCGATGAAGAGGCTGCCGTGGAAACGGGCGTAAACATCGTGTCCTTTGCCTTCGTAGGTGGCAGTCACCGGACCCAGCTTGGCAAAATCGCTGCTTTTCTGGCTGAAGAACCAGACCGAGCTATCGGCGTCCTTGTCCGTTTGCGCGGTCATTGGAACTGCGGTTTGCGGCTCTCCGTCGCGCTGGAGGAAAAGGAACGGAGAGTCCGAAAGGGCTTTCCAGAATTTGGTTTTCAGTTCGTCGGCGTTTCCGTCTTCGTAACGCATATATTCAATCTCCTGTATTTGCTTAACTAACGGGGCAGGGGACCATCCGTTCCAAGCCGGTCGGCAGGACGAGGCTGTGACTGGGTAAAACACGCGGGATTGCACGAAGCCGCCAAATGTGGAACATATTAGGAACAAAGGTGACTCGGGCGAGTCTCTTTTCCAACAATCACATTTCTAACACTCACAGGGTTTGCAATGTCGGCATCCGTTTCTCCCAGCGGCGCAAAGGCGCTCCAGTCTGTTCCTGCCTCGACTCTGGTCGCAGAAGGGGCTGGCCGGCTGTCCGCAGGTGATATCGCGGCGCTTTCAAAGGCGCGCGAGGGGCGCTGGCAACCCGGCCTTGCCGATCAGGCCAGCCATAGCGAGATTTTCGCAAGCTCCAGCGATGCGAGCGGGGCTGGGCTGGCCTTTGCCCTTGCGCGCGATGCCTTGCAGGTGGCGAAACGGGACGAGCCTGATCCTTTGGCAGAGGTGCAGGACCGGCGGCAGGTTTTGTGGGTGCAGGACAAACGCGCGGCGCAGCGCAGCGGACGCCCTTATATCCACGGCCTGCCATCCGATTTGCGCGGGCGGATCATCCATGTCGAGGCGGAGGATGCCCAGGACGCGCTCTTCGCCTTGGAAGAGGGGCTGCGCTGCCGCGATCTTGCCTGCGTTATCGGAGAGATTTCCGGCAATCCGCGCACGCTCGATTTCACCGCTTCGCGCAGGCTCAGCCTTGCGGCGGAAAAACACGGCGTGACGCTGTGGCTGGTGCGGCTGGATGCCGCGCCGGAGCTATCCTCTGCCAGAATGCGCTGGAGGTCGAGGCCGGCTGCCTCTTCACCGGCGCGCTGGAACAGCGACGCCCCCGGCGCGCCAGCCTGGCAGGCGGAATTGTTCAGGGCGCGCAGTCATGCACCGGGAGAATGGATACTCAAAGATGACAATGGACGTTTGCGAGCGCGGCGGACCGGCACCCCGGTCGCGGCCAACACGCAGGATATTGGCGATCTGGTTCGCCCGACTGTCGGTCGATCGCTGGCGGCTTGCGCACGGCTCTGACAGCGCAAAGTGCAATCCGGGCGAGGGTGCCGATGCCCTGCCGACGGTTCTGATTACAGAAACAGCGCACGGCCCGCGCATTGATGCGGCCAACCGGGCAGGGCACACAGCAGGCGCGCGGGCGGGAATGATGCTGGCCGATGCGCGCACGCTTTGCCCGGACATCCAGACCGCCCCCGCCGATCCCGCAGGCGATCTCGATTTTCTGGAAAAACTCGCGCTCTGGTCGCAGCGTTGGGGACCGTGGAGCGCGATTGACCAGCCCGACGGCGTGTTGGTGGACATCAGCGGCGCAGCGCATCTGTTTGGCGGAGAGAAACGCCTGCTGGACGATGTCGAAACCGCATTTGCAAAACGCAGCCTGTACAGCCGCGCGGCCATTGCTCCAACAGCAGGGGCGGCATGGGCGTTGGCGCATTTCGGGCCGGCTAAAGCCATCCTTGGGCCGCGCGATGATGCGCTTCAATGCCTTTCAGACCTTCCTGTGTCGGCTTTAAGGCTGGATCAGGACGTGCTTACGGTGTTGCGCAGGTTGGGGCTGAAACGGCTTGGCGATCTTGTAAGTATTGCGACCGGACCTGCGGACCGCGCAGAGGCCGCGGCGCGCGATGCGCTGCACCGCCGGTTTCGCAATCGCAAATCCCCGTCGGCCAATCCGCTCGTCCGGCTCGACCAGCTGATGGGCCGCGTGCCGGAACCGCTGCTGCCGATTGTGCCGCAGCACGCGCCGATGGTGCAGCGCCGCCTGATGGAGCCGATCCGCCATCGCAGCCTGCTCGACAAGGTGTTGCACGATTTGGCCGATGACATGGTGCGCCAGCTGGAGGCGCGCGGGGAAGGGGCAAGGCGGCTTGAGCTGGGGCTGTGGCGGGTCGATGGAGAGGTGCTGGTGCGCAGGCTTGAACTGGCCGCCGCCACGCGTGAAGCGGCGCATATGACGCGCCTGTTCGCCGACCGGCTTGAAGACATAGAGGCCGGTTTCGGGATCGAGACTGTGCGGCTGCGCGCCAGCTGGGCCGAACCGCTCGACCTTTCGCAGGGCGATGTCGAACAGGCAGCAGAGCGCCACGGCACCTCGCTGAATGCCTGCATCGACAGATTGACAGTCCGGCTTGGCCCGCACGCCGTGCGCCGTCCGGTTCCCCATGCCAGCCATCTGCCTGAACGCGCGCAGACGTGGCAGCCCCCGCTGGAGCCAGAGCGCAGTTCGCAGCCGATGTTAGAGTTCCACGAAAGGCCTCTGAAAATACTCGATAAACCCGAATCGATTGCGGTCCTGTATTCCTCTCCCGATGGGCTGCCCCAGCGTTTCCGGTGGCGCGGCAATGTGTGCGAAGTGTCGCGGGTTGAGGGGCCGGAACGCATTGCGCCGGAATGGTGGCGCGAGAAATCGACAGTGCGCCTGCGCGATTACTACCGCATCGAAGACAGCGAGGGGCGGCGCTATTGGATTTACCGTCACGGCATTGCGGGCGACGGCAGGGGCGGGATGCCGAATTGGTATCTGCAAGGACTCTACAGCTGAAGCGTTCGCAACAGCGCGGTTCATACCAACATTAGCAGTCAGCAAATTTTTACGTTTGTTCATTAATGCGTTCTCATGAACATGCACAGCATCTCTCGCGCTGCAGAGCGACGGTCGCTCAGCTTGATGGTGAAGGGCCGCGTGAAGTCGCGCCCTGTTTATGTCGATTTGATCGATATTTCCGAAGGCGGCTGCAAGATTCGCGGCTCAAATGGATTTGCGGAAATCGGCGATCGGGTCACGATCAAGGTGGACGGTGTCCACGCGCCGCTCGGTACGGTTGCATGGATTGACGGCAGGCTGGCCGGAGTGTCCTTCGAAGGCGAGATGCATTCGGCAGTCATTGACCATCTGGTCAATTCGCAAATGTGCAAATACGTCGAAGCCAAGAAGGCTGGCGGCAAGCAAATCTGAGCAGATAGCAGGCAGCAAAAAGGGCCGCCCCCAAGGAGCGGCCCTCTGCTATGTCTCGCAAAATCAATTCGGGCTGTAAGGAATGGTCGATTTGTGCACGGCCATTTTCAGGTCACCTTCTGCGTCGCGAATATATCCGATCGTATACTCGACCTTCGTTTCATCACCGCCGTTGGTCGGGGTAAAGTAGTAGTTCCCCATGGCGACTGCCATGTTGCAGATGTTGTTCGTGATACCAGCGTTTTGCCAGCGTACTTTTGACCACGGTGTGATCGCAAAACCCTTGTCCTCGGGATAGGAAGGATTGCCTCCGACGAAATAGGAGAGCGCTCCATCGAATGATGGACGGAATTGTTCGACTGATGCGAGCGTCGGCTTGAACAGCACGAGGCTCTCGTCATAGGCATAGAATTTGTCGATGTGATCGATGGCTGCCTGGCGGTAATCGCCACCGGACGAATACGCCTCGCCGATCTCTATGATCCCATTGCCCCATGCCTCCTGTGCGGCAACGACTTCTTTCTCCGTGATACATTGCAATTGCGCCTCGGTCGGGGCGCGAGGCTGGTCAGCGCCGAGCGGCATGGTGCCGGTGCTCTGTGCGGCGACAGCTGTCGTGCAAAGCGCGCTCGCGGCGGCCGCAAGCGTCAGTTTGGTTTTAATAGATACTGAAATTGAATTCTTCACGTTCGTCTCCTTTAGGCGCCATACGCTCCATCGAGAAGCGTTGGCCGTTCGTTCGAGGGACGAGGAAGACACTGGCCTCCTCGTCACAAAATCTTCGGCATACGCCGCGATTTACGTCCGACATCACGAGCAAGATTGCTCGCCAGAGGGGCCCGGTCCGTGGTGTTATAATGTCTCAAACTCGCGCGGGTTCCAAGCGAATGCTAGTAATTTCATTTGCCGAACTGGATTTGAGAACATACAAGGAACATATAGGTGTTCCATGACTCAACAAACGATCCAGCAAAAACTCGAAATCCTTGCCGATGCGGCAAAATATGATGCCTCCTGCGCGTCATCCGGAACGGCGAAGAAAAACTCGCTGGGCGGGAAGGGGATCGGCTCGACCGAAGGGATGGGGATATGCCATGCCTACGCGCCTGACGGCCGGTGTATCTCGCTGCTGAAAGTACTGCTGACCAATCACTGCATTTTCGATTGTCACTACTGCATCAACCGCAAAAGCTCGAACGTGCGGCGAGCGCGCTTCACCCCTCAGGAAGTCGCTGACCTCACGATCAATTTCTACAAACGCAATTATATCGAGGGGCTGTTCCTTTCATCGGGCATCATCAAAAGCTCCAATTACACGATGGAGCAGATGGTCGAATGCGCGCGGATCCTGCGCGAGGAATACGATTTTCGCGGCTACATTCATCTCAAGACTATTCCCGAGGCCGATCCCGAATTGATTTATCAGGCCGGGCTGTTTGCTGACCGTGTTTCGATCAATGTCGAACTGCCGACACGCAAAGGTTTGAACCGCTTGGCCCCGGACAAGGATGAACACCAGATCGAAGGTGCGCTCGCCAAAACCAAATCGCGCATCATCGAGGCGAAGGATGAAAGGAAGCGGTTCAAACACGCGCCGCGCTTTGCCCCGGCGGGCCAATCCACCCAGATGATCGTGGGCGCGGATAATGCCAGCGATGCCGATATCGTTGGCAAGGCGAGCACGCTATACGGCAATTTCGGCCTGCGCCGCGTCTATTACAGCGCGTTCTCGCCAATCCCCGATGCGAGCGCGGTGCTACCCTTAAAACGCCCTCCGCTGATGCGCGAACACCGTCTTTACCAGTCGGACTGGCTGATGCGGTTTTACGGCTATGCTGCGGGAGAAGTCGCGCAGGCGACCGATGCGCACGGCAACCTGCCGCTTGATATTGACCCCAAACTGGCATGGGCGCTGAAATTTCGCGGCAGTTTTCCGGTCGATGTGAACCGTGCACCGAAAGAACAATTGCTGCGGGTGCCGGGGCTGGGGACGACGGCGGTAGGCCGGATCCTTGCCGCGCGGCGGCACCGGACTTTGCGGCTCGATGATGTGGCGAAGCTGACCCAGTCGATTGCCAAGGTGCGCCCGTTTCTGGTCGCGCTGGACTGGCGGCCTACGGCGCTGACCGACCGCGCTGATCTGCGCGCTTTGCTGGCGCCCCGGCAAGAACAGCTGGAGCTGTTTTGATGGGCGCTCAAAAGGCCTCGGTGCAGAACGCCTCTCTCGGCTCGCGCTATGTTGTGCACCTGCCGACGCCTGATGATTTCGCATTCTGGCGAGAGCGCGCGCGGGCGCTGATCCAGTGCGATGTGCCGCCTGATCGTGTGAGCTGGGTTGAACCGGGCGGGACGGGCGATCTGTTTGCGCAGGAAGGGCCGTCTAGCCGGGAAAAGCGGTTGCCTGTGCCGGATGCGGACGCTCCGCCTGTCCGTGCCAGCAAACGCTTCATGAAACTCGCCCGTAACGCAGCGCTTCATTCCGATCCCGAACGTTTTGGCCTGCTGTACCGGATGCTCTGGCGGCTCCAGTCCAATCCACGCGCGATGGAGGACAAGGCCGACCCCGATGTGCGCCGGATCGAGGAGCTGGATAAATCGGTGCGGCGCGACAGCCATAAAATGCACGCTTTCGTCCGTTTCCGCGAAGTGGCGGGCGAGGATGGCGCCGCAGAGGCAGGCGAACACTATGCCGCGTGGTTTGAGCCTGACCATCATATCGTGCGCGCCAATGCCAGTTTCTTCATGCGCCGCTTTGCCAATATGAACTGGTCGATCCTGACCCCGTGCGGCTGCATTCATTGGGACGGCAAGGTGATGCGCGAAAGCGGTCCGGCGCAGCGCAGCGATGCGCCATCGGGCGATCCGGTGGAGGATCTGTGGAAGTCGTATTACGCCTCCATCTTCAATCCCGCGCGGCTGAAAGTCGGGGCGATGCTTTCGGAGATGCCCAAGAAATACTGGAAGAACATGCCCGAGGCCGAGATGATCCCTGATCTGATCGCGGGCGCCCAGGCGCGCGAGGCAGGGATGGTGGCGGCGGGAATGCGCGAAGAGCGCCAGCAGCCCGGCACTCTGACGGCGGTTGCCGATGCGATTGCGAATTGCCGCGATTGTCCCATTGCCGATTGCGGCACCCGCGCTGTCATGGGTGAGGGCGCACCGGGTGCTGCGCTGATGATCGTGGGCGAACAGCCGGGCGATCAGGAGGACATGCAGGGCAGGCCGTTTGTCGGTCCGGCGGGCCAATTGCTGGACCAGTATCTGACGCGCACCGGGATTGATCGCGCGGATGCCTATGTCACCAATGCGGTGAAACATTTCAAATACGTCCAGCGGGGCAAACGGCGCATCCACCAAAGCCCGCAGGCCAAAGAGATCGACACCTGCCGCTGGTGGCTGGAGGCAGAACGGGCCGCTGTAAAACCGCGCGTGGTGCTGGCCCTTGGCGCGTCGGCTGCGCGCAGCCTGCTGGGTAAGACGGTGAGCATTTCAAAAGCGCGCGGCAAACCTGCCATGCTGGAGGACGGGTCCGAACTGTGGGTGACGGCGCACCCGTCCTACCTCCTGCGTCTGGAAGGCGATGCGCGTGAGAAGCAGGCGGCTTTGTTCGAGGCGGATTTGACGGCAGTAAAATCGCGCCTTCTGGAGCTGGCAGCGTGACATGCCCGACGCCCCGCTTACCCCCGATAAACGCACGCTGGATGTCGATCCCGACCTGATCGAGACGCCGCCGCGCGCGCCTTTCGTTGAGCTGGGGCTTGTCAGCTGTTTCAGTTTCCTGCGCGGTGCATCCGATGCAGTCGACCTTGTGATGACGGCCCGCGCCTTGGGATATGATGCCATCGGGATCGCCGATGCGAATTCGATGGCGGGCGTGGTTCGCATCCACACAGAGGCCGCAACGCTCAAACTGCGCCCCGTGATCGGCACGCGCATTGAAACGGTAGAGGGACTGGCCTTCCTCGCCTATCCAAAGAACCGCGCGGCGTACGGGCGGCTATGCCAGCTTATCAGCACAGGGCGGATGCAGACGCTGAACGGGGAATGGCAGGAAAAAGGCGTGTGCGAAATCGACCTCGCCATGCTGGCTGATCATGCAGAGGACGTGCAGCTGATCCTGATTCCGCCGGATGATCTGGATGAGAGGGTGAGCGTGCCTGCATGGGCCAGCAATGTCGTCGCGCTGGATGGCAGCGATCTGGAAAGCCATGTAACGGGCGCTTTGCCCGATATTCTGCCACATCTGGTGCGCGGCCTGCCCAGCCTGCGCCACCTTGCCGCAAGCTATCTTTACCGCGGGGAGGATATTGCCCGGATCGACCGGCTTGATGCGCTGGCCCGTGCGCATGGCCTTGGCCTGCTGGCGACCAACGATGTGCATTACCACGCGCCGCAGCGCCGCCCCTTGCAGGATGTGATGACGGCAATTGCGAACAAGACGACCGTGGCGCAGGCAGGGCACCTGCTCCATGCCAATGCCGAACGGCACCTCAAATCTCCGCAGGATATGCTGCGGCTGTTTGCCCGCTGGCCCCACGCGATCCGCGCCGCGCGCGATGTGGCGGATGCCTGTGATTTCAGCCTTGATGAACTGCGCTACGAATATCCCGAAGAGATTTATCCCGACGGGATGTCACCGCAGGAATACCTCGAGACGGAGACATGGAACGGTGCAGAGCGGCGCTATCCCTGCGGCGTGCCGGACAGCGTGCGCGATACGCTGGAGCGTGAGCTTGCCCTGATCGCGAAACTGGATCTTGCGCGGTATTTCCTCACCATCAAGGATATCGTCGATTTCGCGCGGCGCGTCGAACCGCCGATCCTGTGTCAGGGGCGCGGCAGCGCGGCCAATTCTGCGGTTTGCTACTGCCTTGAGATAACCAGCGTCGATCCGGCCAAACACCAGCTTTTGTTCGACCGCTTCATTTCCGAAGAACGCAAGGAGCCGCCCGATATCGATGTCGATTTCGAGCATGAGCGGCGCGAGGAGGTGATTCAGTACATTTACAAGAAATACGGCCGTCACCGCGCCGGGTTGACCGCCACAGTCATCCATTACCGCCCGCGCATGGCGATCCGCGAAGTGGGCAAGGCGATGGGACTGTCGGAGGACATAACCAGCTCGCTCGCGCGGACAGTGTGGGGCGGGCACGGGCGCGAAATCGGTGAGGCCCATGTCGAGGAGATCGGCATGGACATGACCGATCCGCACCTCAACCGTGTGCTGAAACTTACCCAGCAGATGATCGGGATGCCGCGCCACCTTTCGCAGCATGTCGGCGGATTCATTCTGACCGAAGGCGCGCTGACGCAGACCGTGCCGATCGGTAACGGGGCGATGCCCGATCGCAGTTTTATTGAGTGGGACAAGGACGATATTGAGGCGCTGGGCATTCTGAAAGTCGATGTGCTGGCGCTGGGGATGCTGACCTGCATAAAAAAATGCCTCGATTTGCTGGAGGGGCATCATGACCGCGCCCTGACGCTGGCCACGGTGCCGCGCGAAGACCCGGAAACCTATGCGATGCTGCGCAAAGGGGATTCGCTCGGCGTGTTTCAGGTGGAAAGCCGCGCGCAGATGAACATGCTTCCGCGCCTGCGCCCGCGTGAATTCTACGACCTTGTCATTCAGGTGGCGATTGTCCGGCCCGGCCCGATCCAGGGGGATATGGTGCACCCTTATTTGAAAAGGCGGCGCGGGGCAGAGCAGGTCGCAATTCCCAAACCATCGCCGCAGCATGGTCCGCCGGATGAATTGTCCAGCATTCTGGAACGGACGCTGGGCGTGCCGATCTTTCAGGAACAGGCGATGAAGATCGCGCTGGATGCGGCGAAGTTTTCCAGTCTGGAGGCGAACCGGCTGCGCAAGGCGATGGCAACGTTCCGGTCGCGCGGGATGGTCGATGAACTTCAGGATATGATGGTCGAACGCATGGTAACGCGCGGATACGACCGCGAATTTGCCGAACGGTGCTTCAACCAGATCAGAGGCTTTGGCGAATACGGTTTTCCCGAAAGCCACGCGGCCAGCTTTGCGCATCTGGTTTACGTGTCGAGCTGGCTCAAATGCCATTTCCCGGCGGCGTTTGCATGTGGCCTGCTGAATTCGCAGCCAATGGGCTTTTACGCACCGGCCCAGATTGTGCGCGATGCACGCGACCACGGGGTCGAGGTGCTGCCAGCGGACGTAAATTGCAGCATGTGGGATTGCACGCTGGAGGAAATCGGCACGGCCACTGAAGGTGGGGTAAAAGAGGGCGAGCATGGCCGGTTCGACCGGCACATCGCGATGCGCCTTGGCCTGAGGCAGATTGACGGTATGCCCGAACATGTTGCAGCACAGATGATCGCAGAGCGCGAGGAGAACGGCATATTTCATGACGTGGCTGCGCTGCGTGGGCGTGCCGGGCTTTCGCCTGCTCATATTGAGCGGCTTGCCAGCGCCGATTGCTTTGCCTCTATGCAATTGTCACGCCGTCAGGCGCTGTGGGATGCGCGCAGCCTGATTGCCGGGCCTGACTTGCCGCTGTTCCGCGCCGCTGCCGAGCGGGATGAGGGGGCGGAGCGGGCGCCGGTGCAATTGCCTGCCATGCCATTGTCGGAAGAGGTGGTGGCCGATTACCAGACCACCCGGCTCAGCCTGAAAGCGCACCCGATGGCGTTCCTTCGCCCGCAGCTCGCCGAACGCGGTTTTGTGCGGGCCTGCGACCTGCGCAACCGCAAATTCCGCTCCATGGTAAAGGTTGCAGGCGTGGTGCTGATCCGCCAGCGACCGGGCAGTGCAAAGGGGGTGTGCTTCATCACGCTGGAGGATGAAACGGGCGTCGTGAACCTCGTCGTGTGGCCTGATCTCAAGGAGAAGCAGCGCACCGTGGTGATGGGTGCGCGGCTTATGGAGGTGCGCGGACGGGTCGAATATGATGACGAGGTGATCCATGTCATCGCGCAGCATATGACCGATGCGACCGAACAGCTTTACAGCCTGTCCGACGATATGCTGAACGCGCCGGTCGCGCGCGCGGATCATGTTAATTCTCCGCTGCCCTCGCAGGTGGGCGGAAAGCGGGTGATGAACCCGCGCGATGATCTGATCCCGGGCGATACTGAAACCATCCGTCCGCGCGATTTGATCGACCAGTTGCCGGATGCCAGCGGCGCCCCCAAACGCAGTCTGCGCAGCGTGCCTGGTGCCCCTGCGCATCCGCGCAATTTGCGGATACTTCCTAAGTCCCGCGACTTTCACTAAGGCCGCAGCATGTCTCGCAAAACGCAGAAGAAAAACATCAGCCGCAAAATTGGCAAGTTTCGCGGCGACCGGCGCGTAATCGGCTTGCTCGCCCTGTTCGCAGCATTGATCGCGGCATGGAGCTGGCTCGAGGCGCACCCTGAAGATAACCCGTGGGCACCGCTCGATCTGCGCCACCCCATCGGCATGGCGACCGCTGGCAAGCTGGCGGCGCTTAAAGATGATGTGGAGCTGTGCCGCGTGACGCTGGAGCGCAGCGAGGTGGAATTTCGCGCGCTTGAGGGCACTGGCAACGCCGCGTGCGAACGGCCCGACCGCACGCAGCTCGATAATTATCCTCTCGCGCCGGACACCCCTTCAGTCACTTGTCCGGTCGCCGCCGCGCTTGAACTGTGGCGCACCAAAAGCGTGGCTCCTGCAGCGCAAACAATTTTCGGTAGCGAGCTTTCCCGGATCGAGCATCTCGGCGCCTATTCCTGCCGCCGCCTCTATGGCCGCGAAGAGGGCGCATGGAGCGAACATGCGAGTGCCAATGCAATCGATATCTCTGCATTCGTCTTGACCGACGGAACGCGCATCAGTGTGCTGGATGATTGGGACGAGGGAGGCGACAAGGCGCGATTTCTGCGCGAAGTGCGCGGCGGAGCCTGCAATGTTTTCGCAACCGTGCTTTCACCCGATTACAACGCGGCCCATGCGAACCATTTCCATTTCGACCAGCAGGGCCGCTGGAGCGGTGTTTGCCGCTAAGTCAGGTCAGGCTCACAAATCAGGCCACTTCGAGCGCGTAGCCGGCTGACCGGACAGTGCGGATCGGATCTTTCGCCCCGTCGACCACTATAGCCTTGCGAAGGCGGCGGATGTGCACATCGACCGTGCGCAATTCGATATCGCTGCCCGTGCCCCATACCCCGTCAAGCAGCTGGCCCCGGCTGAACACGCGGCCCGGGCTTTCCATGAAGAATTTGAGCAGACGGTATTCGGTCGGGCCAAGCTGAAGCGAATTGCCGCGTCGTTGAACCTTGTGCGCGACAGGATCCAGTTTGATATCGCCGACTTCGATTGTCTCTCCGGCGAGGGCGGGGCGGATACGCCGCATCACTGCCGCCACGCGCGCCAGCAATTCGCGCGGGCTAAACGGTTTTGTCAGATAATCATCGGCGCCTGTTTCAAGCCCGCGAACACGGTCATCCTCGGCCTCTCTCGCGGTGAGCATGATGATCGGCACATGGGCCGTTTCCTTGTCACGGCGCAGGCGGCGGCAAACCTCGATGCCGCTGGTGCCTTCGATCATCCAGTCGAGGATGATGAGGTCGGGCACGTCTTCGCTTGCCAGAACCAACGCTTCGTCACCGTCGCTGGTGGAGCGGACATCGTACCCTTCGTTCTGAAAACGATATTCGAGCAGTTCGCACAGCGCCGGATCATCTTCGACCAGCAGCAGTTTGGCGGCAGACATTCGCACAACTCCCTCTCACCCCCGGCACAACCTATCGTGCCTTCGTTCCGGGTCATGTTGCAAATCGGCTACCGTTTTATGACATGGTGCCCTGCTATCTTTCCACAGCCAAAGAATAAGCGCCTAGGGACGGTCTTCCTCTGGCGGGTAAGAGCCGGTCGCGGCAAAGTGCACCATTTCAGCCACATTGGTCGCGTGGTCGCCAATCCGTTCCAGGTTGCGCGCGACAAACAGCAGCTGCGCGGCGCTGGAAATGGTGGCAGGGTTTTCGACCATGTGGCTGACAAGATTGCGAAAAATGCTGTTGTAGAAGGCGTCAACCTTCGCATCTGTCGTGATAACTTCGCGGGCCAGTTCGGGATCGCGCGCGGCATATGCGGTCAGCACGTCGTGCACCATTTCGCCCGCCAGATCGCCCATCGCAGGCAGCAGCGTGAGCGGTTCGAACCGGTCGCGCCCCTCGATCATGTGAACACGTTTGGCGATGTTTTTCGAGTAATCGCCGATCCGTTCGATCACGCCGGCAATTTTCAAAGCTGCGATCACTTCGCGTAAATCGTCGGCCATCGGCGCACGCAACGCAATGATGCGCACGGCCAGCTTGTCGACTTCCGCTTCGAGCGCATCGATCTTTTTATCGCGCGCAACCACCCGGTCACCCAGCTCTTCATCACCGCGAACCATCGCCTCCAGCGCTTCCTGGATGGCCACTTCGGCAAGGCCGCCCATCTCCGCGATCAGGCCGCGAAGCCGGGTAATGTCTTCATCGAACGCTTTGACCGTATGGTCGGCCATCAGCCGTACCGTCCGGTGATATAATCTTTGGTGCGGTCTTCGATCGGGTTGGTGAAGATGTCCGATGTGCGGCCATATTCAACGATTTGCCCAAGGTGGAAGAACGCGGTGCGCTGACTGACGCGCGCAGCCTGCTGCATGGAATGGGTGACGATCACGATGGCGTAACGGCCCGATAGATCATCGATCAGCTCCTCAATCTTGGCTGTGGCAATGGGGTCGAGCGCGGATGCTGGCTCGTCCATCAGGATAACTTCGGGATCGACCGCAATAGCGCGCGCAATGCAGAGACGCTGCTGCTGACCGCCGGACAGCGCGGTGCCCGAATCCTCCAACCTGTCCTTCACCTCGTCCCACAAGCCAGCGCGGGTCAGTGATTTTTCGACCACAGCATCAAGATCAGCCTTCTTTTCAGCGAGGCCGTGAATTTTCGGGCCGTAGGCGATGTTTTCGTAGATGGATTTCGGAAACGGGTTCGGTTTCTGGAAAACCATTCCAACACGCGCGCGCAGCTGCACCACGTCCATCGCGTTGGAATGGATGTCGTCGCCGTCCAGTTCGATCAGGCCGGTCACGTTGGCCGACGGGATCGTGTCGTTCATGCGGTTGAAGCACCGCAAGAAGGTCGATTTTCCGCAGCCCGACGGGCCGATGAACGCGGTCACATAATCGGGCGAAATGTCGATCGACACCTCGTCGATGGCTTTCTTGTCGCCGTAATAGACCGAGACATCGCGCGCCTTCATTTTGGCGGCGGTGTCTTCCATATTTTCGTGAATGACAGTCACCAGGTCTTCTCGAATTTGTTGCGAAGGTAGATTGCGAGGCCGTTCATCAACAGGAGGAACAGCAGGAGTACGATGATCGCCGCGCTTGTGCGCTCAACGAAGCCGCGGTCGATTTCATCGGACCACAGGAAGATTTGCATCGGTAGTACAGTGGATGGCGACGTAAAGCCATCCGGCGGCGTCGCGACGAAGGCGCGCATACCGATCAGCAGCAGCGGCGCGGTTTCACCGAGCGCGCGCGCCATGCCGATGATCGTGCCTGTCAACATGCCCGGCATTGCAAGCGGGAGCACGTGATGGAACACGACCTGCACCGGCGATGCGCCGATTGCCAATGCGCCGTCGCGGATGGACGGCGGCACAGCCTTGATCGCGTTGCGGCCCGAAATCACGATGATAGGCATCGTCATCAGCGCCAGCGTCATCCCGCCAATAAGCGGTGCAGAGCGGTAATTGGGAAAGAGCCACAGGAACACCGACAGGCCCAGCAAACCGAAAATGATCGAAGGGACCGCCGCCAGATTGTTGATCGAAACCTCGATCAGGTCGGTCCAGCGATTTTTCGGAGCGTATTCCTCCAGATACAGCGCCGACAGAACGCCAATCGGGAAGGCGAGCAGGAAGGTCACGATCATGGTCAGGATCGAACCTTTAAGCGCGCCCCAGATCCCCGCAGCCTGAGGGCTGGTGGCGTCCGAGCGCGAGAGAAAGCCAAGATCCCAGTTTTCTGCAAGCTTGCCCTCTGCCTCCAATTGCTGCGCGAGCGCCTGCATCTCTGGCGAACCCTCTCCAGCAAGACCGGCGGCGAGGTCTGACGACGCCGGAAGATAGAAGGTTTCTGACCGCTCGATCAGCGATGGATCGGCCTGCAAGGCAGCAGCAACATCGCGCCAGGCTTCACGGCTGACCTGACTGGCGGCCTCTTCGCCAAGAGCTTCTTCGGCGTAGAAATAGACGACTTCGTCGAGGCCCTGCAATTCGAGCACCTGAAGCGCGGATGGCGCAGTCAGCGAAACTTCGTCGCCGGTGACCCCGCTTTCGGGAAAGTCGATTGGCACTTCGAGTTCGGCGCGTTGAAAACCGCCAATTCCGTTCAGCAGCATATTGCCGAGGAGAAAGATCAGCACCGCGACCGAGAACAGGATCGCGCCCTGGCCCATGCGTTTGAAATTGCGTTCGGCGCGGTAGCGTTTGGCCAGCCGCTGTTCGAACTCGCCCGTTCGGGTGGGTCCGACATTATCGGCGGTCATCATCGGCGCAGCACCGGCGGCAGGGTTGGCTGTATTACTCATAAGCTTCACGGAACCGTTTCACGACGCGCAGCGCGATGACATTTAGCACAAGGGTGACGAGGAACAGCGCAAATCCAAGGGCGAATGCGCTGAGGTATGTCGGGTGATCGGTGCTTTGTTCACCGGTCAGAAGTTTCACGATCTGCACGGTCACAGTGGTCATCCGGTCGAGCGGATTGGCGCTGAGATTGGCTGCGGTTGAAGCGGCCATGACCACGATCATGGTCTCGCCAATTGCACGGCTGACCGCGAGCATGATCCCTGCGACAATGCCGGGGAGAGCGGCGGGAAACAGGACTTTTTTGATCGTTTCCGATTTCGTCGCGCCCATTGCATAGCTGCCATCGCGCATGGCGCGCGGCACAGCGGCGATGGAATCGTCGGCCATCGACGAGACGAACGGAATGATCATCACGCCCATGACGATACCTGCGGCAAGCGCGCTTTCCGTCGATGCGCTAGTGATCCCGATAGCAACCGCTGCATCGCGGATGGCCGGGGCAATGGTGAGCGCGGCGAAATACCCGTAAACAACGGTTGGAACACCGGCGAGAATCTCTAGCGCCGGCTTAACCCATTGCCGCAGTTTTGGATCAGCATACTGGGTCAGGTAAATCGCGCTCATCAGCCCGAGCGGGATGGCGACGATCATGGCAATGATCGCACCGATGAACAGCGTGCCCCAGAACAGCGGGATCGCGCCATAGCGTGACCCATCGGGATTGTCGGCGGCGCTCATCGGGTCAGGGCCCCAGAATGTGCCAAAAAAGAAATCGGCCGGCGAAACGAGCGTAAAGAACCGATAGGTTTCAAACACCAGGCTCGCGAAAATGCCGAATGTCGTCAGGATCGCCACCAGCGAGGCAAGCAGCAGGATGATCATCACCGTCCGCTCTACCCGGGTGCGCGCCTTGAAGTCGGGGCGCACACGCAGGAACGCAAAAGCACCGCCTGCAAAACCGATCATCAGGGTAAGGATGATACCGATCAGGTTGTAGCGGCTGATCGCCTCGCGAAAAGGCTCTACCAGTGCATCCGCACCGTCATTGAACACGCCCGGTGCATTGCCAAGCGCGACTGTTCGCGCCTCTGCCAACCATGAATCGCGTTCAAAACCAAAGGCTGGCAAGCTTTGCGCGCCGGGAGAGGTCAGGACGCTTTGCGTGACAAGCTGCGGCGCGATGAAGGACCATAGGGTGACGAATGCGAGCACTGGAATGACAATCCAGAGTGCCACATACCATGCGTGATAGGTCGGGCGCGCGATCGGGCGCACGTCGGGGCTGGCCTTTTGAAAGCTCCACGCCTTTGCGCGGCCAGCCAGCCACCCTGCCAGACCCAGCCCGATGGCAATCAGAATGAGCGTGATCGGCGACATGAGTTAAACCTGTTTCCCCTGAGCGCCCAAGGCGACTTGTCCGTAAACCGAATGCGTGTGAATGCCCGCAAGTTCACTGCGAGGATCGCGTTCACTGCGAGGATCGCGGCTTCGATCCCCATCAGCCTTATCGTGGTTGGTGCCCCATGCAGGCGCGATGTTCAAAAAATAAGACACTGCAAAGACAATTCTCAAGTAATCGGCCTCAGGCAATCGGATCGGCGTTTGCTGCCACGGCACCGGATTTTGCGCTATCACCCTGTTCCGCCAGCGGTAATCGGACCGAAACGCGTGTCCCTTTGCCAAGATCGCTGTCGATCTCAAGCCTGCCGCGATGGCGTTCGACAATGTGTTTTACAATGGCAAGGCCAAGACCGGTTCCGCCCGACGCGCGGCTGCGGCCAGGATCGGTGCGATAGAATCGGCGGGTAAGGTGGGGCAGCTGGTCCGGCGCGATTCCTTCGCCCTGATCGACAACGGTGATGCGCGCCTGGCTGTCCCGTGACCGGTCCAGCGTTACGTTGACCGGTGAGCCCGGAGTGCCATATTTCAGCGCATTGTCGACGAGATTGCGGATCACCTGTTCCAATTGCTGGCGATCGCCGCGCACCTTTGCTTCGGCCGACAGGCTTAGCACCAGTTGTTCGGCGCGGTTCGGACCTGCAGCGTCCTGAGCCGCACGCTCCACCATCCCCGGCAATTCGATTAGATCTGTGGGCAAGTCGTGCTTTTCCGCCTCCACCCGCGACAGGCTCATCAGATCGCTGATCAGGCTTTGCAGTCGTTTGCCTTCGCGTTCGATAATGCCGAGAAATTTTTGCGAGGTCGGCGAATCCAGACTGTCATTGCTCTCGCTCAGAGTTTCGACATAGCCGAGGATCGCGGCAAGCGGGGTGCGCAGTTCGTGACTGGCGTTGGCGACGAAATCGGTGTGTGCACGGCTGATGTCTGCCTCTGCGGTTTGATTGATCAACTCAATCACCGCAACGCCGCGATAGACCGTCTGGCGGTTGATTTCCCAGATGTCCTGCCGCCTGACGAGTCCGCGCACTATCGCGCGGCCACTGCGGTCCTTGTTGAAAAGCGCGATTGCCTCGGGCTGGCGGAAGGCGACGCGGGCGTCCTGCCCGACCATGTGCTGGCCCAGAATGCGGCGCGCCGCTGCGTTGGCAATGGCGATGGTGTTTTTCTCTGTCACTAGGACTGGGGTCGATGAATTTTCGAGGAGCTTGCGCATCGAATCGACGCTGAAAGATTGGTCCACCACCACTCTTTCAGGTTCTGGCGCACCGCTTATGTCCAGCATCAAAGAGCCGATCCACACGCCAAGCACCGTCAGCGAGATAATCGGATCAAGGCCCAGCATCAGCATTGCGACAAACGTCACAATAGCCAGCATAATGCCCGCGACTGGAATGGTGTCCCTCAAGCTCATAGCGCAGGTGCCTTAACCCCATAAGCTGCGCGTTGAAAGCGCCTAGGGTCCCATGCGCACAGCGCCATGCGGGCAAAGCGCGCAAACGCACGCTTTCCAGCCCGAGCGAGGGCGGGGCAGTGTGTCACACCAATGTAAGAAAAGGTGGTGACCCCTACGGGAATCGAACCCGTGTTTCAGCCGTGAAAGGGCCGCGTCCTAACCGCTAGACGAAGGGGCCACGCTCGTTTGCGAGAGCGCGCATCTAGGGGTGTGTGAGGAATCGGTCAAGCCCGTATGCGCCGGTTTCTGGAAAAATTATCGGCGCAATCCGTCAATCGGCGAATGCGGCGTCTTCGAGATGGAGTTCGGCGGCAGGTCTTGGCCCCCAGTCGTCAATCTTTACCCGTCCTGCAAGGTGGAAGCGGCGCCCCTTGCTGCGGTGGAGCAGGGTCTGCGCCATTTCGGTCTCTGCGGCCCTGAATGCGATTCCTTTGAACGATCTGCCATCTTCGCCTGCCGCGATGATGCGCAGGTGATCTTTGCCTACGATATCGGCTTTAACGATGCGCACAGGGCCCACCGCAATGCGCGGCGCAGGCCAGCCCACGCCATATGGACCAGCCGCATCAAGGGTGTTCACGAGGTCCGGCGTCAGTCCGCCCGGGGCCAGTGACAGATCAAGCTGCATGGATTGCTCTGCGCGGGCACGTTCGACATCGCGGGCCAGCCGGGTGTCGAGGAATTCTGCGAACGCGGGCAATTTGGCGCTTTCAATTGTAAGGCCAGCCGCCATCGCATGTCCGCCGCCTGCGACCAGCAGACCTTGTTCGCGCGCTGCGATAATAGCTGCGCCAAGATCAACGCCGCTGATGGAGCGCCCTGATCCCTTGCCGGTGCCATCGGCTGTATCGTTAGCGATGACGATGGAGGGTTTGCCGGTCTTTTCCTTGATCCGACCAGCCACGATGCCGATGACGCCGGGATGCCACCCATCACCCGACAGCACCTGCACCGACATGTTGTGCTGCGCGGCGATCTGGTCCTCGGCCTGTTCCTGCACCTCTGCCTCGATCGCGCGGCGTTCTTCGTTAAGCTGGGATAATTGCTCGGCGATGGCGCGCGCTTCTTCGGGATCATTGGTGGTCAGCAGCCGCACGCCCAGTGTCGATTCGCCAATACGCCCGCCAGCATTGATGCGCGGGCCCAGCGCAAAACCCAGATCGCTCGCTTGCGGCGAACGTTTCAGCCGGCTCGCATCCATCAGGGCCGACATGCCAATGCGGTCGCGCCGGGCGAGTATCTTCAGCCCCTGCGAAACAAATGCCCGGTTCAACCCGTGCAGCGCGGCAACATCAGCGACCGTGCCCAGTGCAACCAAATCGAGCAGGCTCATCAGATCGGGCTCTTTGCGATCCTTGAAAAAACCCTGCGCTCGCAATGTCCGCGTGAGGGCAATTCCCAGCAGAAACGCAACGCCAACGGCGGCAAGATGGCCGTGGCTGGCGGCGAGGTCATTTTCGTCGAGCCGGTTTGGATTGACCAAAGCGACTGTCGGGGGAAGGTCGGCAGAACATTTGTGGTGATCCACCACGATCACATCGACCCCCGCATCGCGGGCCATGCCCAGTGCCTCATGCGCCATCGCGCCGCAATCGACGGTTACAATTAGGCTAGACCCGGCTTCTGCCAGTTTGACCAATGCCTCTCCGCTGGGGCCATACCCTTCGAGCAGGCGGTCGGGAATGTAGTATTCGGCGTTCAGGCCCAGATCGCTGAGCAGCTCCACAAGAAGGGCCGCACTGGTCGCTCCATCGACGTCATAATCGCCGTAAACGGTCACTTTTTCCTGAGCGAGGATCGCCTGCGCGATGCGTTCAGCGGCCTGATCCATATCGCGAAATTCCGACGGATCAGGAAGGAAACCGCGCATGGTCGGATTGGCATGGCGCGATACATCATCCGCTGCCACGCCGCGCGTCATCAGCAGCTGCGAGAGGATATCGTAATCGAGGCTGCTCATCCCCGATGCGGAGGATTCGCCAAGGTCCATATTGCCGCCCCGCCAAAGCCAGGCGCGGCCATTCAGCGATTTTGAAACACCTAGGACGTTGGAAAGGGATCGGGTTGCCATTGCAGCATGATACCCGATCACGGCGCGGTGCAACACCCGCCCGGCATTGACAATCTACAGCCGAGCGGGCTTCCTTCTTCCAATGCCCTCGGATGCTTCGTCTAAAACCTTGCTGGTCGTGTGGCACAGTCGCACTGGCGCGAGTGAAGCGTTGGCGCGATCTGCTGCGCGACCCGGCGACGCGCTGCTAATTCGGGCAAGCGATGTCACCGCCGACCATCTGCTATCAGCGGCGGGTTACCTGTTTATCTGCCCTGAAAACCTCGGCGCATTGAGCGGCGAGATGAAAGAGATGTTCGACCGCACATATTACCCGGTCCTCGGCCAGATCGAGGGGCGGCCTTACGCCACCATTATCGCAGCAGGATCGGACGGGGAGGGGGCGCAGCGCCAGCTTGACCGGATTGTGAAGGGCTGGCGATTGAAGCGGGTGGCGGAGCACGCAATCGTCAACATTGATGCGCAGACACCCGAAGCGATCCTCGCCGCCAAACAGGTCCCTCAATCCGCTCTGGATGACGCGGGTGATATGGGCCTCGCGCTGATAGAAGGGATCCATGCCGGCATATTTTGATGTCAGACGATTACAAATTCGCATTGGAATTCAGTGCTCGGCGGTTATGAGATGAACCGAAGAGGTTCGGTCCGCTTGCCAAAATCAGGTTCGCGGATTGCAGGAGGGTTCTACTAATTTCTGAATTTCAGCCTGCGAACGGCACCGGACTGCATTTGCTGTTTGCCAGTGGCAAGCGGCCGGCGCACTCTGCTATTCGAGAATTTTTCAAAGGCCACGGCCGCACAAGCATTTCCAACGATCCGTTTCCCGATGGTCCACTGCAATTGGCCCAGCCGGGCAAGCGTGACCCGCAAGCCACCCCAGTAGATATGCGCACAGGCGATAACCGCTTATCCACCGAATTGCTGTGCGATGGTCTGACGTTCGACCTGCACGGGCTTGCGCCCGGTGCGAAGAGCGCGGTGCCGGATGTCGATCATATGTTTGACATGACCGAACGGCCAGGGGCACTTCGGCTTGAGGCTCTGCAACTGCTTCCCGGACGGCACATCAAAGGCGCTGCACACACAATGCCGGTCGCGCGCTGTATGATCGAACTTGCCCGTGACTTCGTGCGCCAGTTCGACGACCTCACAGCCGTAATCTGGGAGCCATCAAGCAGCGCGATCGGTCGCCGTTTCTTCGAATCCATCGCGACCGCATGGCTTGACGGCGGAGCATTCCCCGCACCCGGCCTTGTCGCCTTTCGCGACACGCGCGACGGGGCAGTGCAGAGCGTCGGGCTCGATTTCTGGACCGGTCAGGAACTCAGGATCGAAGAGCCGCTGTCGAATGACACTGCCGAAGCCGGACGTCTTGGTGTGCGGATCATCAACCGGCTCGTGCCGCTGGGCGGGCTGGATACCAGCGAGCGGATGGTCGGGCTCGACGGCAATATCTTGATGTTAAGGCCGTCGCGCAATGGCAGGTATGTGCGCGTTACCCGCGAGTAGGGCTCCTCGCGGCGGTTACTCCGCAGCTTGAGACATTGCGGCCCATGACGAATAGTTCGAATTGGCGAGCAGGCGCGCTTTCGCTTCGTGATATTCCGCTTCCATCCGGGCGACCAAATCTTCGACCGAGCCGACCGACTTGATCGCGCCGACGCCCTGACCCGATCCCCAGATGTCTTTCCAGGCCTTCGCCTTGGTGTTGCCGCCGCTGCCGAAGTTCATTTTGGACGGGTCGCTGGTCGGCAGGTCATCCGGGTCCAACCCGGCATTCTCGATCGAAGAGCGCAGGTAATTGCCGTGAACCCCTGTGAACAGGTTGGTGTAGACGATCCCGCTCGCGTCGCCATCGACGATCCCTTGCTTGTAAGCCTGATCGGCGTTCGCTTCTTCGGTTGCGATGAAGGCGCTTCCTGAATAGCCGAAATCGGCGCGCATTCCCTGCGCAGCGAGGATTGATGAACCGTGCGCGATAGAGCCGGACAGGGCGATCAGGCCATCGAACCATTCGCGGATTTCCTGCATCAGGGCAAACGGCGAAAGCGCGCCCGCATGTCCGCCAGCGCCCGCTGCCACAGGGATAAGCCCGTCGGCGCCTTTTTCGATCGCTTTCTTGGCGAAGCGGTTGTTGATGACATCGTGCATGGTGATGCCGCCCCAATTGCTTACCGCCTGAAAGATCTCCTCGCGCGCGCCCAGAGAGGTTATGACCATCGGCACCTGCCATTTTTCGCAAGTCGCCATGTCGGCCATGACCCTGTCGTTCGACTTGTGGACGATCTGATTGACGGCATAGGGAGCTGCCGGGCGGTCCGGGTTTTCGCGGTTATGCTTCGCCAGTTCTTCGGTGATCTGGTGCAGCCATTCGTCGAGCAACGTTTGCGGCCGCGCGTTCAGCGCCGGAAAGCTGCCGACAATGCCCGCCTTGCACTGCGCAATGACCAGCTCCGGTCCCGAAACGATGAACAGCGGCGAACCGATGAGCGGCAGGCGAAGACGGTCGAACGGGGCGGGAAGGGGCATGGGTCTCTCCGTAGATGGCTTTGCGAGCGCGGTAGGTTGCAAATCGCAATCAGGCAAGCACCTCTTCAATCCGATAGAACCGCGCTGCCGTGCCCGCGTAAAGCGCGGCCTTATCAGCATCGCTCGCGCCGTGTGTCAGGCGTTTAAATGCGTTCCACAGCACCGGATACGTCGCGCCCCACCGGTCAACGGGGTAATTGCTTTCAAACATCGCACGCTCCGGGCCAAAGGCTTCGATGCACGTCTCGATATAGGGCCGCCACAGCGCCGCGAGCCGCTCGGAACCCACACCTGCGGCTGGCCCTTCTTCCGGCAAGGCGCAATTGTGCATTGCCAGCCCGCCCAGTTTGACGACCACGTTTTCGCACGTGGCCAGTTCCTTGATGTTGGCGCGCCACGTGTCGAAGCGTTCGTGCAGCTTGCCGGCATAGCTCGCCATGCCCAGCGGCGTGCCGCAATGGTCGAGGCAGATCGGTGTATCGGGAAACGCGCGGGCAAGGTCGATCACGTCGGGGATTTGCGGCTCCAGTATCCACGCATCGAAACTGAGGCCGCGTTTGCCAAGTTCCGCGAAACCTTCGCGGAACACCGTGTCGCGGTACAGTTCTGGCGGAGCATGGAACGGCGGGCCAAGCACCTCTGGATCGGCATCCCACGCGCCCTGGTGCCGGATGCCTTTGAACCTGCCGGGGGACGCTGCAATGAGCGCGTCGAGCACATCACCCGCTGCGCTGCCAGCCAGCAGGTCTGCATGTCCCACGATCCCTGCACACGCACGAAGTGGACCGTAAAGCCCGCTCGCCGATTGCGCGGCCACACCGTTAACGAATTCGACCTCGCCAACTGGCTTCTTCGCGTCACCGTAACTGGCGTTGTAGAACGCGCCGCATTCCATGAACACGGTGGCGATCACATTGTGGCCGCTGGTGACGTCGGCATGAAGGTGGTCGAAAGTGTAGTGCGCCGCCGGAACCAGCGTCTCGAGGAAACGGTGGCGCGGCTCCGGGAACATCGGAAGCATGGGCCGCAAGTCCCACAGGTGGTGATGCGGGTCGATGATCGGCAGATCGGGTTCAAGGATGGCTTCGGTCACGGCGTCGTTCTCTCCCAAATCGGACCGCTTTTGCGGCCTCGCGTCCACGCCATTGGGCGAGACATGGACCGCATGTTACACGGTCCTGAGCGGAAATCTCGCATTGTGTGTAGGACCCACGAATTCAGGCAGCAGGCAAGGGCGGTAAAAGGGGACATGCTGCCGCTGGTAGCCATGCGATTTCGAGTAGGAAACCGGTCCGCTTCAAAGCCGCCGCAACTGCGCCCCTTCGCTATTGCAGCATTTTTCGCAAGCCAAACCTGCAAAGATCGCGTATAGGCGCACCAACCCCTGCGGCACGTCTGTTCGTTCCGCCCGCCAGCAACCCCTATTCTGTCGGCCATTTTCCCCGCTCACTGCGCATGGCGCGTGTGCGCCATTCGAGTTTTTTGTCATGTCTTTTTCCAATCTTCCCGAAACCCTGCAATCTGCTTTGGCAGAGCGGGAATATTCCTCCGCCACCGATGTCCAGTCGGCGGTCCTAGAACCGGAGGCGATTGGCCGCGATCTGGTCGTTTCGGCCCAGACAGGCTCGGGCAAGACGGTGGCATTCGGCCTCGCCATGGCGGGCGAGATGCTCGATGAAAATGGCAAGGTGCCTTTCGCAATCGCGCCAAAAGCATTGGTTATCGCCCCGACACGTGAACTGGCATTGCAGGTCAGCCGCGAGCTCGGTTGGCTGTATGCAAAGGCCGGTGCGCGCGTCACGACCTGCGTCGGCGGCATGAACCCCTCGCAAGAGCGCAAGGCGCTGCGTAGCGGCGCGACCATCGTCGTCGGCACTCCGGGCCGTTTGCGCGACCATCTGGAACGCGGCGCTCTCGACCTGTCGGAGCTGGCTGTTGCGGTGCTGGATGAAGCGGACGAGATGCTCGACATGGGTTTCCGCGAGGAACTCGAAGCAATCCTAGACGCGACCCCGCAGTCGCGCCGTACATTGCTGTTCTCCGCCACGATGCCGCGCCCGATTGAGGCGCTGGCCCGCCGTTACCAGCTTAACTCGCTGCGTATCGCGACCATCGGAAAAGAGCGCGGCCACGGCGACATCGCCTATCAGGCCGTTACCGTTTCTCCGCCGGAAATCGAAAACGCCGTGGTCAACCTGCTGCGTTATCACGAGGCGGAAACGGCGATCCTGTTCTGCGGCACGCGTGACAAGGTGCGCCATCTTCATGCGACCTTGCAGGAGCGCGGGTTTGGCGTGGTTGCCCTGTCGGGTGAGCATTCCCAGCAGGAACGCAATCAGGCGCTTCAAGCGCTGCGTGACAAGCGTGCGCGCGTCTGCGTCGCCACCGACGTGGCTGCGCGCGGTATCGACCTGCCCAGCGTCAGCCTCGTCGTGCATGTCGAGATACCCCGTGATGGCGAAACGTTGCAGCACCGTTCGGGCCGGACCGGACGTGCTGGCAAGAAAGGCACTGCGGTCCTGATCGTGCCCTTCAGCCGGCGCAAGCGGGTCGAAAGCATGCTCCGTCATGCCAAGATCAACGCAGAATGGATTGACGCGCCAGATCGAGACGCAATCAAGGCAAAAGATCACGAACGGCTGCTGTCCGTCTTGCTGGAGCCGGTCGAGATTGATGATGCGGACCGGGAACTGGCGAAGAAAATCCTCGCCGAGAAAAGCCCCGAAGATATCGCAGCCCAGCTTGTCCAGACGCACCGGGCGAAAATGCCAGAACCCGAAGAGCTCACCGCCAACACGCCAGAGGCGCGGCGCGATGCGCAAAAGGAACGGCACCGTCCCGGCTTTGAAGACACCGTCTGGTTCAAAATGGATATTGGCCGCCAGCAGAATGCCGATGTGCGCTGGATATTGCCGCTGATCTGCCGCCGCGGTCATGTAACGCGCAATGAAATCGGAGCCATCCGCATCGCGCAAGGCGAGACGTTCTTCCAGATCCCGCGCACCCACGCGGACAAATTCAACGATGCGATCCAGCGGACGGCTGAAACCGACGATCATGACAAGCCGGTACACATCGAAATGACCAATGAAGCGCCGCGCGATGCCGGTCGCCGCAATCGTAAAGAGGGCGGCCCAGGCGGCCAAGGGGGGCAAACCCACGCAAAGCCGTTTCGAAAAGGCAAGCCGGGGGGTAAACCCGGCGGTAAATTTGCAGGCAAGCCGGGCGGAAAGTCTGGCGGCAAACCTTACGCGGGCAAATCGAACGACAAGCCAGGCGGCAAATTCGAAGGCAAGCCAAAGGACAAGGGCGGGTTCAAAGGCGGGCCGAAGAAAGCCAAGCCGTTCAAAGGCAAACCCGTCAAAGGTTAAGCTTCACCGCGCGACCACCGCTAGCCTGACGGCCTAACCGACCGCCGAATTCGCAGCGGACAGGACAGCCCGCACACTGGCGGTTGCGACATCTTCATCGATGCCGCAGCCCCAGACCGTGCGGCCCGATGCATCGACGCACTCCAGATATGTCGCCGCGTTTGCATCTGTGCCGCTGCCCAGCGCCTGCTGCGTGTAATCGACAACTTCCAGTTCCACACCGAATGTCTCGCGCAGCGTATCCATAACGCTGGAGATCAATCCCTTGCCGCGGCCGGACACGCTTTGCGTCTGCCCCTCGACCGCGATCTTGCCTGAGAAAACGCGCGTGCCGTCTGACGCTCGGGTCTCGTCGTAATCGACCAGCTGGAAATGCTTGTTCGGGGTTTGCACGTGATAGGCGGCCTTGAAGGCCTCCCAAATGTCATTCGCGTCCAGTTCGCGTGATCTGGTGTCGGCAAGTGTCTGGACGTGCTTGGAAAAATCTTTCTGCATGGTCTTGGGCAGTTTCAGCCCCTGTTTCTGTTCCAACACCCATGCAAAGCCGCCTTTGCCGCTTTGTGAATTGACGCGAATGACCGCCTCGTAATCGCGGCCCAGATCGGCGGGGTCGATTGGAAGGTAGGGCACGCGCCATTCTTCGTCATTCTGCGCGTCGTTGGCCTCGAAACCCTTTTTGATCGCGTCCTGGTGGCTGCCGGAAAACGCGGTGTAGACCAGTTCCCCGCCATAGGGGTGCCGCTGATGTACGGGCAGGTCGTTGCAATATTCGACCGTTTCGATCACCCGGTCGATATCGGAGAAATCAAGGCCGGGATCGACGCCTTGCGTGTAGAGGTTGAGCGCCATCGTCACGAGGCAGCAATTGCCCGTGCGCTCTCCATTGCCGAACAGGCAACCTTCGACCCGGTCCGCGCCCGCCATCAGCCCCAGCTCGGCCGCCGCCACTCCGGTTCCGCGGTCATTGTGGGTGTGGAGCGAGATCACCGCGCTTTCGCGGTTCGGCAGGTTGCGGCAGAAATATTCGATCTGGTCGGCATAAATGTTCGGCGTCGCCGCCTCCACCGTGGCGGGGAGGTTGAGAATGATCGGATCGTCCGGCGTCGGGGCAAGCACGCCCATCACCGCCTCGCAAACCTCGATCGAAAAATCGAGCTCTGCGGTGGAAAATGTCTCCGGCGAATATTGGAACTGCCAGGCTGTATCCGGACGTTTCGCCGCCTCGTCGCGCATGACCTTTGCACCGGCAACAGCGATTTCGCGCACTTCGTCTTTCGACATGCGGAACACGATATCGCGCCATGCTGGACTGACGGCGTTGTAAAGGTGCACGATGGCTGCGCGAGCGCCTTCGAGACTTTCGAAACTGGTGCGGATCAGGTCTTCGCGGCTTTGCGTGAGAACCTGCACAACGACATCGTCAGGTATCGTGCCGGATTCGACCAGGTGTTTGATAAAGGTGAATTCCGTCGCGCCTGCGCTGGGAAAACCGACCTCGATTTCCTTCACGCCTATCTCGACTAGCAGATCGAAAAACCGCGCTTTCTTGACCCCGTCCATCGGATCGATGATCGACTGGTTGCCATCGCGCAAATCGGTTGAAAGCCAGCGCGGCGCTTTGTCGATCAGGCGGGATGGCCACTCACGATTGGGAAGATCGATCTGGCCAAACGGACGGTATTTGGCAGCGGGGTTGGAAAGCATGGGCATGGAATACGACTTTTCAAAACTTTGTGAGACTGGCTGCTGCGATCACCCTTGAGCGGTGGGCCGCGCCGGTATCACGCGCAGCCGGTCACGCCCAAGGGCGCGTTAGTCGTAGTAGGATGCCATTGCTGCGGATCATGCGCTATCTTCTTGCCGATAACGCGGCGCGGTGCAAGCGCGAAGCTGAGAAGCGGTGCCGCTGATGAAACGCCTCAGGGCGCTTTGTGCGCGCTCTATATCAGCGATGTTTGAACGCTTCAGCCGCAACGCGCGTCCCGGATGATATCCTGATTGTCCAGCATCATATTCAACCGCGGGCTTTCCGGGTTGGGCGCGATGTAATCGCCGCCCGGCCGGACAAACCGGATTTGCGCGCCCGGACCTGCAGTATCCTCGATATCTACACGGGTGCGGGAATCTGCAACTTTTCCGATGAAAGGGCCCATCCGGTTGGCATTGCAGGTCGCAGATGCAGGATCGGTCGCGGTCCCTGCTGCAAAGGCACCGGGAGCCGCGTTGGCAGGTGCCGGGGCGGGAGGTATTGGCTGAGCGACGTTTGGCGATTGCTGGGCGAGGGGTGCTTGCACTGCGTTCGCGGCAGGTTCCGATGACGCGGCGGTTCCATTGTTGATTCGCGCGGCAAAATCCGCAGCGTCCGTATCCGTTTCGCCCGCCGCAGGGTCATTTCCGCACGCGGCCAGAGTGAGGCAGCATACCGCCGTCAAACACACTGCAAGTGACTTCATCGAAACCCCCGTCACGAATTAAGCTCGCCCTGTGTTTAATCGCCCTTTGCGTTTCAGTTTCGTGACATTGAGGGTAAATCGCGCCGAAGCGCCCGCGTCAATAGCAGTCGATCCGTTCAATTACGCCTGCTTCATCCAATTCGATATTGATGCGGTGGGCGCGCAAATCTTCGATCACGGGAGTTCCGCGGGGTATCCAGCGAAGATCACCGGCGGTGGCGCTGTTTGTCGCCTTGGCGATCCGCTCTCGCAATTCCGGGGTGCCCTGCTGCCCGACATATTGCTGGACCGCATCAGCGCCGCACCGATCTGGCGTGATGCCGAGGCAATTGCTGCCCGCCGGGCGGCGAATATCGGGATTGATGCCGGGACAGGGAGTGAGATCTGGCAGAGGTGTGGCTCTATCGGCCTTAGCTATTTGAGCCGGTGCGGGCTCGGTCGGAGCATCGCCCACAGACGGGGTGCACCCCGTCAACATCGCAGCACCTATCAGCAGATTTGCAGCCATTTTCATGACCCTAAGCTGCAGCGCAGCATATGAGGGCTGGATTAACGTGTGCGGAGCCGGTCGCGGTTCAGCGCGGCGATATTCGTCACGCCCATCAGGCGCATCCCGCGTTCGATCTCGTCTTTCAGTATGCCGAGTGCCCGTTCTACGCCGTCCTGTCCCGCAGCTGCGAGTGCATAAAGATACAGCCTTCCGCCCGACGCCGCGCTTGCCCCGCTGCACAGCGCTTTCAATGCGTGCGTGCCGCGCCTGATGCCGCCATCGCAGATGATTTCGATCTCTCCGCCGACTGCATCGACAATTTCAGGCAATTGGTCGAAGGGCGCGCGGCCGCCGTCAAGCTGCCGGCCGCCGTGATTGGAGATCATGATCGCATCTGCGCCGATCTGGACCGCACGGCGCGCATCACCGGCGCTCATCACGCCTTTCAGCACGAATTTCCCGCCCCATTGCTGACGGATCGCAGCGGCGGTGTCCCAGTCCATCGATGTGTCGAGCATCGTATTGAAATATTCCGCGATGCTAACAGCCTTGCTCGATCCCTCGGTCACGTGCGTATCAAGGTTGGGCAGGCGGAATTTTTCGCGCAGCAGGTAATCGAGAGTCCAGCGCGGCCGCGTGGCATAGCTCCACACGCTGGCCGGGGTAAATCGGGGCGGGGTGGTAAATCCGCTGCGCAGACACCGTTCGCGTTTTCCCGATACGATCGTATCCACCGTCAGCGCCAGCGCATCGAACCCAGACTGCTGGCACCGTTCAATCATGTGGGTGTTCAGCCCCTTGTCCTTGTGGACGTAAAGCTGAAACAGTTTTGGCCCGGCGGTCAGCGCGGCGATTTCTTCGATTGAGCGGGTGGCAAGGCTGCTGATGCCGAACCACAGACCGAACTTTTCCGCCGCTTTGGCGACTGCGGTTTCCCCCTGCCAATGGAATGCGCGCTGGACCGCGGTTGGCGATAGCATCAAGGGTAAAGCGCTCTTCCGGCCAAGGATGGTGCACGATGTATCGATGCTTTCCACACCGGCCAGCACATCGGGCACTAGATCGACACAATCATAGCTTTGCGTGTTGCGCGCCTTGGTAACTTCGTCATCGGCAGCGCCGTCAATATAATCGAACACCGGGAATGGTAGCCGTGCGCGGGCAAAAGCACGAAAATCACCGATATTGTGGCAGTCGGACAGTCGCATCGTATCTCTCAGATAAGCGCGATGACCCTTGGCCGATTGCGCCAGATGTGTCGAGCGTGATGCAATCTGATGCCTCAGCCGCCGACGCCGGCAAAATTATTTGCCCGGCGTGTCACCAATTGTGTGGGCTGTGCGAACACCAAATGTGCGCGGTGTCTCAAATGACTAGCGTGTTCAAAACGGGAGTTTGTGCGCCGAATGCCCGACGGCGCGCATTCCGGATGTGGCCGAATTGATTTCCTCCTAGTCGTCTCGGTCACATCCATTCGAATAGCGG
This sequence comes from Erythrobacter sp. MTPC3, assembly GCF_042854385.1. Taxonomy (NCBI): domain Bacteria; kingdom Pseudomonadati; phylum Pseudomonadota; class Alphaproteobacteria; order Sphingomonadales; family Erythrobacteraceae; genus Erythrobacter; species Erythrobacter sp. MTPC3. The sequence goes on along the minus strand of NZ_BTGP01000001.1, from coordinate 324,243 downwards.
CCGGGTTCGAACTGTGCGATTTAGCAAGTGGCGGAGGCGTTGCGGAACCGCGCCTGCAACCGCTTGATATCGTATTGCGTTTCAGGGGCGCTTGCAGGGCAGGGGCGGTAATTGGGGTCCTGTTCAAGGCACCCTTCGCCGCAGACCAGATTGGCAGTTTGCGATTGCCAGTCGATGCGCCAGAAACGGCCCCCCGGCGTGGCGAGATACCCGTCGAGCCGGGTTGCAATATCGCTTTGAAGGTCTTGAAAACTGGGCGCTTCGTCATCGAAAACGACACTGGCGCCGCCATGCGTGTGGAACGTCGCCACCGGCTTCAGCCCGACTTTACCGCTGTTTTCATAGCTGCAACTGGCGATGTCGCCTTCGAACACTTCGAGGGTGGAAAGCGTGCCGCGATCATCCTCGACGATCACGCCGCAAAATTCGCGCTGTTCGGCAAAGGATCGCCGCTGGAGATCGTTCAATTGCTGACGCGCATACCGCTCCACCTCGGCAGGGGCGGCCACGATCTCGCGCGGTTCATACACCGGCTCGTGATTGGCGACCCGGATCATGACGAAGATCCAGGCCGCCGCGCACGCAATTAATATCAGGGCATTGTTCCGGGTGAGTTTCATTTCGCCCGGATAAATGGGGTCAGTTCTTGGATTTGTCGACCAGTTGGTTCGCGCTGATCCAAGGCATCATCGCGCGCAGCTGGGCCCCGGTCTTTTCGATCGGATGCGCTTCTGCGGCCTTGCGGCTGGCTTTCAATTCCGGCTGTCCGGCGCGGTTATCGAGCACGAAGTCCTTCACGAACCGGCCCGACTGAATGTCGGCAAGCACACGCTTCATCTCCGCTTTGGTTTCTTCTGTGATGATACGCGGGCCGGTTTTGATGTCGCCATATTCAGCGGTGTTGCTGATCGAATACCGCATGTTCGCAATGCCGCCTTCATAAAGCAGATCGACGATCAGCTTCGTTTCGTGGAGGCATTCGAAATATGCCATTTCCGGCGCATATCCCGCCTCGGTCAGCGTCTCGAACCCGGCCTGGATCAGGTGGGTGATGCCGCCGCACAGCACAGCCTGCTCACCGAACAGGTCGGTTTCGCACTCTTCCTTGAAATTGGTTTCGATGATGCCGCTGCGTCCGCCGCCGACACCGCTGGCATAGGCGAGGGCGACGTCATGCGCGTTGCCGCTGGCGTCCTGATGGATCGCGATGAGGCAGGGGACACCGCCGCCGCGCTGGTATTCGCTGCGAACCGTATGGCCCGGACCTTTAGGCGCGATCATGATGACATCGATGTCATCCGGCGCCTCGATCAGGCCGAAATGCACGTTGAGGCCGTGGGCGAATGCGAGCGCGCTGCCCGGCTTCATGTGACCGGCAAGATCGTTTTCCCAGATACCGGCCTGATGTTCATCGGGCGCAAGGATCATGAGGATATCGGCCCATTTGGCGGCTTCGGTGTTGGACATCACCTTGAAACCAGCGTCTTCGGCCTTCTTGGCGGTCTTGGAGCCTTCGCGCAGCGCAATTGCAACCTCGCTTACGCCGCTGTCACGCAGGTTTTGCGCATGGGCGTGACCCTGTGAGCCATAGCCGAGCACGGCGATCTTCTTCGATTTGACCAGACCCAGATCGGCGTCGGCGTCGTAGTAAACTTTCATTTGAGTATTCTCCTTAGGCGCCAGCGGCACCGCGTATCATTCCAACCACGCCCGACCGTGCAACCTCGACCAGGCCGAGGTCGCGCATCAGGACGATGAAACTGTCAATCTTGTCCGGCGCGCCGGTCAGCTCGAAAACGAAACTTTCAGTGGTCGTGTCGACCACGCTTGCACGGAAGATTTCTGCCACGCGCAGCGCCTCCACCCGTTTTTCCCCGGTGCCGGCGACCTTGATCAGGGCAAGCTCGCGCTCAACATGCGGGCCGGCGGTGGTGAGGTCGGTGACTTTGTGAACCGGGACCAGCCGTTCAAGCTGCGCTTCGATCTGGTCGATCACCTCTGGCGGGCCATTGGTGACAACGGTGATCCGGCTGATTGCGTGATCGTCCGAAATGTCGGCCACGGTCAGGCTATCGATATTGTATCCGCGCGCGGTGAACAGGCCGGTGATCTTCGCCAGAATACCCGGCTCGTTATCGACGGTCACGTTCAAGACGTGGCGTTCGCTCTCGGCGCTTTTGATTTTCATGTCTGGGTTCCCCTGAAAGACGCGGCGGTTAGACCAGCGCCTTCGCCTCGTCATCCATCGTGCCTTCGACCTGATCGCCGTATAGCAGCATTTCGGTATGCGCCGCGCCTGACGGGATCATAGGGAAGCAATTCGCATCCTTGGCAACGCAGCAATCGACGATAACGGGGCCGTCATGCTCGATCATCCGAAGAATGCTCGCATCCAGATCCTCTTCGCGTTCGATCCGGATGCCTTTCCAGCCATATGCCTCTGCCAAGGCGACGAAATCGGGCAGGCTGTCGGAATAGCTGTTCGAATACCGGCTTTCATAGGTCAGTTCCTGCCACTGGCGGACCATGCCCATATATTCGTTGTTGAGGATGAAAATCTTGACCGGCAGGCGGTATTGGCTCGCCGTGCCAAGTTCCTGAATGTTCATCTGGATCGAAGCCTCACCAGCGATGTCGATCACCAGCGCATCGGGATGGCCCAGCTGCGCGCCGATAGCCGCCGGCATTCCGTATCCCATCGTGCCAAGCCCGCCAGAGGTGAGCCATTTGTTCGGTTTGTCAAAACCAAAATACTGCGCCGCCCACATCTGGTGCTGGCCGACTTCGGTGGTGATGATTGGCGAGCGGTCCTTTGTCAGGGCATAGAGGCGCTCGACAGCCTTTTGCGGCATGATGGCCGAAGGGTCTTTCTTGGATTTGTCGGGATAGGAGAGGCATTCGCGTGCACGCCAACCGGCGATGCGGGCTTTCCATTCGCCCAGATCCTGCGCCTTGCGCGTGCCCCAAGTCTCCAGCATCTGGCCCAGCACGGTGCCGCAATCGCCGACGATGCCGAGATCGACCGGGACGTTCTTGTTGATTGAAGAACGGTCGATGTCGATGTGGATTTTCTTCGAGTCGGGCGAAAACGCATCCAGCCTGCCGGTCACGCGGTCATCGAAACGCGCTCCGATGCAGACCATCACGTCGCAGCGGTTCATCGCCATATTCGCCTCAAACGTGCCGTGCATTCCCAGCATTCCGAGCCAGTCGGGATGCGTGTTGGCAAAACAGCCAAGGCCCATCAGCGTCGATGTAACAGGCGCGCCGGTAATATCCTGAAATCGGCGCAGCAGCTCGCTTGCCTCGGGACCGGAATTGATGATGCCTCCGCCGGTGTAAAGGATCGGACGTTCGGCAGCTGCGATCATCTCGACCGCTTCGACAATATGTTCGGGCGAGGCCGCCATCTGCGGGGCATAGCGATGCGAGGCCGACAGTTTCGATGCACGGCGCTGCGACGGAACGGCAATCTGCACGTCTTTCGGAATATCGACGACCACAGGACCGGGACGGCCCGTTGTGGCAATGCGAAACGCTTCTTCGATGGTGGCAGCAAGGTCTGCCGGGTCTTTTACGAGGTAATTGTGTTTCGTGCAGTGGCGCGTGATGCCGACCGTGTCCGCTTCCTGAAAAGCATCCGTTCCGATAAGCGCGGTCGGTACTTGTCCGGTGATGACGACGAGCGGGATGGAATCGAGAAACGCGTCTGCGATGCCAGTGACCGCGTTGGTCGCGCCGGGGCCGGATGTGACGAGCACAACGCCCGGCTTCCCGGTGGAGCGCGCATAACCTTCTGCCGCGTGGGCCGCGCCCGCTTCATGGCGGACGAGGATGTGACGCAGCCGCTCGTCTCCGAACAGCTCGTCATAAATCGGCAGCACCGCGCCGCCGGGATAGCCGAAGACAAATTCGACTCCCTGATCGACGAGACACTGGGTCAGGATGGCGGCGCCGGTTTGCTTGTCCGGCTTTGGCTGATCCGACACGAATTATTTCCTTTGTTGCGTTGGCGTTGACTGAGTGGGGGGTCGTCTGGGTTAGAAACCGTATGCGCTTGTAACAAAAAATGAGGCCCGACGCAGGGGGCGCGCGCCGGACCAATATTTGCTGCGCTATTGATTATAATCTAACGTGTCAACGGTTAATTGCGTAATAATGATGCGAATTGGGTGGCTATGTCGATATTTTCGGACTCTATCTGTGCCCAGTGATCGGGCGACTGCCGCCGGAACCAGGTGAATTGCCGCTTGGCGTAGTTTCGGGTCGCCTGGGCGCCGCGCTCGGTCGCCTCGTCCAAAGAGCAATCGCCCGCCAGAAATGCCGCGATTTCCGGCACCCCGATCGCGCGCATTACGGGCAGGTCGGATGGCAGCCCGCGTTTAAGCAGCGCCTCGACCTCGCCGATTGCGCCTTCATCCAGCATCATCGAAAACCGGGTGTCGCATCGGTCATAAACCCATTGGCGTTCCGGCAGCATGATCGCGGTATGCAAGTCGACATAATCGCCAATGCCTCCCGTTTTCGCCAATTGCCAGTCGCCCAGCGTCACTCCGGTCGACCGTTTGACTTCCAATGCACGGGCGATCCGCTGGCTGTCCGCTGGCTCCAGCTCGCTTGCCCGGACGGGATCTTCGATCATCAGAGCGGCGTAGGCGCTTTCGGTATCAAGAGCGCGCACCACTTCGCGCACTTCGGGTTCGATGGCAGGGATGGGGGCGATCCCTTCCAGCAGCACTTTCATATACATGCCCGTGCCGCCCACCAGAACTGGTAGAGTACCTGCTTCGTGTGCATCGGCGATAATGGCTTTGGCGCGTCTCGCCCAGTCCGCGGCGGAGCAGGCCTGCGCGCCATCCCATTCGCCGTAAAGATGATGCGGGCACACTGACTTCTCCGCCTCGCTCGGCGCGGCTGACAGGATCGGGATATCGCCATAGACCTGCATGCTGTCGGCGTTGATGATCCACGTATCCAGCTTGGACTTGGCACGCTGTTTTGCGAGGTCCAGTGCAACTGCGCTCTTGCCGCTGGCGGTCGGCCCTGCGATGAGCGCGAGCCGATTTTGTGAAGCCGTTTTCGGAGATGTCTTAGTGCTCATTGCCCGCCTGATAGCAGACACTGGCGCAGGTGAAACTGCCGATCTTGAAAACCGACTGGATGCGGCGGCGGACAGCTTTGCCGCCGAGGGAATGCCGCTGGCATCTGCAGTCATGCTGGATGTCGGGCGCGATGTGCTGGAGATGCGATTTGCAGCAGGCGACGCCGCGACGGTGTTTGCGGGTATCGACCAATTCTTCGCGCCATGTGACGCATTGGTGAGCGCGGCTGACATCGCGGTTCCGCAATTGTTTGTATCTGACATGGACTCAACCATGATCGGACAGGAATGTATCGACGAACTAGCAGATTTTGCCGGTTTGAAGCCGCAGATCGCCGATATTACCGAGCGCGCCATGCAGGGTGAGCTGGATTTCGAAACCGCCTTGCGGGAGCGGGTGGGATTGCTCGCAGGACTGGATGAAAGCGCAATTGCGACCTGCCTCGACGAACGCATCACGGCGACGCCGGGTGCGCGCATTCTGACACGCACCTTGGCTGCACGCGGTGCGCGGTGCGTGCTGGTTACGGGCGGTTTCCATCACTTTGCCGACGCGGTGGCAGCAGAGCTGGGCTTCCACCGGGTGGTGGGAAACAGGCTTGAAGTGAACGGCGCAAAGCTGACCGGCCAGCTTGTCGGCGATATCACCGATGCCGGGGTCAAAGCGGCTGTTCTGCACGAAGAAGCGGGCAAACTTGGCGTGAATACGCACAGTTTGGCGACTGGAGACGGAGCCAACGATATCCCGATGATCGAAGCGGCGACATATGGGTTTGCGTACCGTGCCAAACCGAAAGCGCGTGCGGCAGCGAACGGGCGGATCGACAACGGCGACCTTACAGCGGTGCTTTCATTGCTCGGCATTCCCAAGCGTGATTGGGTTGCTGATTGACCTTACGGCGAGGGTGCCGAAAAAGGGTTTTGACTTGGAACCTATTTCTGCTATTTACATTCGTGTAAGTAATGGCTGGTAGGCAGTCATAACGAACGAAGTGAAGAGGCCCGTGACCATGCCCGCAACCGATTATTCATCCAAGCACGCCGCAGACGGCACCGTTCTGCGCCATCCCGAACGTCCGCAGCCGCGTTATTCCCTGCCGCGCGCGGTCAAGAATTTTCGCCTGCTGATGAAGAATAAGGAAGACACCAGCCTCGTCTTCAAGATTTACGAATCGCTGCCATCGCGGGGATTCATGCCCCGCGTTGAACAGCTTGCCTTGTCAGAACGCGGCGAGTTTCTGCGCAGCACCGAGCCGAACCTGCCAGAAATCCTCGATGACCATGCACAGCTTCGCAAGACGCCAAAGGGCAGCCTTGCCCATGCGTATTGCGATTTCATGGAGAACGAGGGGCTTTCCGCGGCGGGTCTGGTTGCCGAAGCGGACAAGCTGGGCCGCGCGAAATATCCCGATCTGGTGCAGTGGTTCGGCGATCGTTCGCGCGACACGCATGATCTGTTTCACGTCCTCACCGGATATGGCCGCGATGCTCTGGGCGAGCAATGCGTGCTGCTGTTTACGCACGGCCAGTCACCCACACAGGGCCACCTGCTGATCGGTTATGCCGGGGCCGCTAATATCAAGAAAATCGCGTTGGGCCTGAAAGGCGGCGGCAAAGCGCCGGTGATGGGCGCTGTCCGTCAGGCGAAAGCTACGGGCAAAGGCGCGCCCAGCCTGATCAACCAGCCGATCCTCGAATTGTTGAAGCGACCGCTCGATGAAGTGCGCGCTTCGCTCAATATCGCTGAGCCAACGCTTTATCGCGAATGCCACCGGATCTGGCGCGAGGAGGGCATCGACCCCTACAATATGCTCGCCACGGAAAACGCGGGCGAAGACGAGCTCGCCTCCGCGTAATTTGCCAGTGTGAACCGAGTTGCGAAAAGTCATTAGAGCCAGCTTGAAATCTGGCTCAGCGGCTTTTTCTTTAGCGCATGTGCCGGCACAGTTGCGTCTGCGCTTGGCCGGCCAACCACCACGATCATCAGCGGTTTCTCCCATTCGGGGCGCTCGCAGGCTTCCCTCAGAAAACCCATGGGCGAGGGCGTGTGGGTGAGAGTGGCCAGACCCGCCTCGTGCAGGGTCGCGATCAGCAACCCGCACGCTATCCCGACGCTTTCATTGACGTAGTAATTCTGTGTCTTGCCGTCTTCTTCGATGCCGCCTTTGCGCTGGGCGAAGACCGCGATCAGATAAGGGGCTGTTTCCAGAAAAGGCTTGTCCGCATCGGTCCCCAGATCGTCAAGCGCATCGAGCCATTCATCGCTTGCTTTTGGTTTATCCTCGTCCTGCCCGTAAAACCGGCGTTCCTCTGCCTCGGCAGCCTCCCGAATAGCGCGCTTTTTTTCCGGGCTTTCGATGACGGCAAAATGCCACGGTTGATGGTTCGCGCCATTGGGAGCCGTCCCGGCGGCTTCGATGGCGGCCTCTATCACCGCGCGGGGCACCGGCTCGTCAGAGAAATACCGGCAGCTGCGGCGCTGTTTCAACCTGTCGCGCAAAGCGGCTGCGCGGGCGATGCTATCTTCGTCGGGCAGCCGCTCAAGTGCATACGGGACGGTGTCATGATCTTTCATGCCGCCGGTATTCAACTAACCGAAGACGATTTCCAGCGAATTGCCGCTTTAGGTAATGCTCATCCACTGGCAATCGCCATAATCCACCGCAAGATGCCACAAGGCACCGAGCGCGAAGGCGCGCACCCACCAGCGCGGGACAAACAGCATTACGGCATAGGCGAGGGCGGCCTCCCAGCCGTGCAGCAGGTGGAAACCGATGCTGCACCGGTTGGGATCGAAGATCGGATCGGCGAGCAGGTGATCGAGGTCGATCAGGTTTCCCGCAGCGATGACCAGACCGGCTTTCCAGCATTTACCGCGCCAGATCAGCGCCGCAATCGCGAACGGTGCGAGCCAGTGGCCGCCATAATGCAGGACAGGTTGGAGCCAGTCCAAAGCAGGCGCCGCCGATCAGGCTTCCATCCATTCAGCGAAAAAGCTTTCGTGGGCCGTGCGCATGTCATCCAGCGAGACGCCGAGCAGGCTGTCACCGCCGACCGTGCCGATGCGGTGGAACCCGACCATTTCGGCCTCGGGGATTTCAGGTCCCTCTGCGACCATGCGGTTGAACGCCTCGGCATTGCCCGGTGAGACGGTGATGACGTAGCGCGCCTGATCCTCTCCGAACCACCACTGCGCCGCTGAATAGGCGTCATTCGCGGTGACTTCCGCGCCGATGCCGCCGGACATTGCCATTTCGGCCAGAGCCACTGCCAGACCGCCATCGGACAGATCATGCACCGCGCTCAGCAAGCCTGCTTCGATCAGGCGCAGCACAATGTGACCCGCGCCGCGCTCTGCCGACAGGTCAACGGGCGGCGCACGGCCTGCGTCCTGTCCCTTTACAATGTCGAGCCATAGCGATTTGCCTAGGTGTGAGCGGGTCGGATCAGGCTTCGCCCAGAATTCCGGTGCGATCAGGTAGATGGCATCGCCCTCCGCCTTGAACGCGGATGTCACCATCTTTGCCGCGTCATCGATCAGGCCGACGCCGCCGATTGCCGGGGTGGGCAGGATCGCACTGCCGCCGCCAGTCGCCTTGCTCTCGTTATAAAGCGAGACATTGCCCGACACGATCGGAAAATCGAGCGCGCGGCAGGCATCGCCCATTCCTTCAAGTGCGTGGACGAATTGCGCCATAATCTCCGGACGCTGCGGGTTTGCAAAATTGAGGCAATTGGTCACCGCCAGCGGGCGCGCACCCACTGCGCAAAGGTTGCGGTATGCCTCCGCGATGGCCTGTTTGCCTCCCTCGAACGGGTCGGCATGGACATAACGCGGGGTGCAATCGGTGCTCATGGCGAGCGCTTTTTTCGTGCCGTGGACGCGGACCACGCCCGCATCGCCGCCGGTCTGGAGTGTATCACCCATGACCTGGCTGTCATATTGCTGCGCGATCCACCCGCGCGAGGCGAGGGCGGGGGAGGCGAGCATTTTAAGCAGGTCAGCGCCCGGATTATCGGTTGTGGGGACGCTGTCCAATGGAGCGATGCCTGCCCATTCCTTGTATTCGTCTTTCGACAGATAAGGCCGGTCATATTCGGGTGCATCGGCGGCAAGCGGGCCGAGCGGGATGTCGCAGACAACTTCTCCGCCAAATTCCAGCACCATGTGGCGCGTATCGGTCACTTCGCCAATAATCGCGAAATCCAGCTCCCACTTGCGGAAGATTTCCTCGGCCATCGCCTCTTTGCCGGGCTTAAGCACCATGAGCATCCGCTCCTGGCTTTCGCTCAGCATCATTTCGTATGGCGTCATGCCCTCTTCGCGGCACGGCACCTTGTCCATGTCCAGCCTGATACCAGCTTTGCCATTGGTCGCCATTTCGACGCTGGAGGAGGTGAGTCCTGCCGCGCCCATATCCTGAATCGCTACGATGGCGTCGGTTGCCATCAATTCCAGACACGCCTCGATCAGCAGTTTTTCGGTGAAGGGGTCGCCGACCTGCACGGTCGGGCGCTTTGCCTCGGCATCCTCCTCAAAATCGGCGCTGGCCATGGTTGCGCCGTGAATGCCGTCACGCCCGGTCTTGGACCCGACATAGACGATGGGATTGCCCACTCCGGTCGCAGCGGAATAGAAAATCTTGTCTGTATCGGCGACGCCCACGGTCATCGCATTGACGAGGATGTTGCCGTCATAGGCGGGGTGAAAGTTTGTCTCCCCGCCGATAGTCGGCACACCGACGCAATTGCCGTATCCGCCGATGCCGGCGACCACGCCTTGAACAAGATGTTTCATCTTCGGGTGATCGGGACGGCCAAACCGCAGCGCGTTCATGTTCGCCACCGGGCGCGCGCCCATGGTGAAGACATCGCGCAGGATACCGCCAACGCCCGTGGCCGCGCCCTGATACGGTTCAATATAGGACGGGTGGTTGTGGCTCTCCATCTTGAAGATCGCTGCCTGACCATCGCCGATATCGATGATCCCGGCATTCTCCCCCGGACCGCAAATCACCCAAGGTGCCTCGGTCGGCAGTTTCTTGAGATGCAGGCGCGATGATTTGTAGCTGCAATGCTCCGACCACATGACGGAAAAGATGCCCAGCTCCACCAGATTCGGCTCACGGCCAAGGCCTGCGAGGACGCGTTCGTATTCTTCGGGGCTCAGACCGTGCTGTTCGACGACTTCGGGGGTAATTTCGCTCATGCGCGACGCTTTAATTCAGACGTTCGTTGCCGCCAACCCACCGCGTCGAATGAAATAGCGGTTCTCCCCGACCCACCATGCAAATCCGGTTGCGATCGCAAACGCAAGCAGCGCCTGAAGATACAGGGCAGGACCGGCAGAGGCAGGCTCAGGCCCGAACCAGTTGATCACCTGAAACGCCAGCAGCACCATCAGCAGGATCAGCGGCGGACCAACCGGGCCGCGCGTCCGTTTGAGATAAATCACGAAAGCAAGCAGCGTGATGCCAATTTCCAGAGGTATCGCCGCGTAAGGGTAATTCCAGAGACCAAGCCCGTACGTCTTGTCTCCGCCCGCCAGCGTCAGATCGGGGCGGTGGGTGATCAAGTCGAGCAACCAGTGTGACATCACCACAAATCCTGCAAGCAATCCGCCCAGCACATTGCGCTGAAGAATTAAAATGATCAGGACCATAGCTGTGGCCCAGATCGCAGTGCCGAGCAGCGAGTGGGTGTAAGGCATGTGGTATAGATCGAACGGGACCATCGTTGTCGCCCCGGGATCAACCCGCATCCGCTCTATGCCGATTAGGGCAAATGCGAAAAAGCCCCAATCGACAAGCTGGGCAGCGATAAAATACACCGCGAGCTTGGGCCCTTTCGGGCTGACGGCTGCTGCGACGAAGGCCGGTGCGAAATGTCCGATAAACATGCGCGCGGGTCTATGGCGATTTGGTTAGCTGGTAAAGCGCAAGGTTAGCCAGGTCGCAATCGCGCTGGTCGTGCCGGTGGCGAATGCGCCCCACATGATGTCCATGACGGATATTTTCGTCGCCCAAACCTTAAACACCGCCTGGCTTGTCAGATCGAACGTGGCGTAACACAGCCCTCCGAGAAGAACGCCGTTCAGCAGCGCGGTGGCGACCGAGGCGCTATCCAGACCCGGTTTGATTGCGAACCAGATCATGCCGAACAGATAGATGACGTAAAACACCCCGGCCGCTCCGACATTGAATTTCTCCGCCATGATCTCGCCGATCACCGGACGGTAGAGGTTTGGTCCGGCCCAGCTCAGCCACATTGCGTCGAGCACGCCGAATACGATGGCTGCGATGGCGAAGGCGATTAGATATTGCAGCATTGGCAGGTTCCCTGTTGTCAGCCGCGTGTGTCGAGCAGCCGTTGTATCGATATATGTCGTTGTATCTCAATCTCTGGACCTTGACCGGGATGTACCCTGCGGCCAATGCTTTAGCGCATGGACGAGGCAAATGGTTCCGCACAGCAAGCGGATGATATCACCCAGATGAGCTTTGAAGAGGCGCTTCGCGCGCTTGAGGCCATCGTTACCCAGCTTGAACGCGGCGATGTGCCGCTGGACGATTCGATCTCTTTATACGAGCGGGGCGAGCAATTGCGCGCTGCCTGTCAGAAACGGCTGGATGCAGCGCAGGCCCGGATTGAGAAAATCGTGACGGGCGCCGATGGCAAGCCGGGCGGCACTGTCCCTCTGGACGGTGATAACTGATGTCTGTGACAGAGGCTGCGGCAGATACGCTTGGCGACGGGCTAAAACGGGTTCAGCGCGAGATCGATTCGGTTTTCGACGCGTTCCTGCCAGAACCAGACGATACCCGCGCGCGGCTGGTCGAGGCGATGCGTTATGCCACGATCGGCGGCGGAAAACGGGTGCGCCCGCTGCTGCTGGTAAGCACGGCGGAAATGTACGGCGTTGATCGCACTGCCGCTTTGCGAGCCGGGGCTGCAGTGGAATCGATCCATGTGTATTCACTGATCCATGACGATCTGCCGTGCATGGATGATGATGACCTGCGGCACGGTAAGGCGACCCTGCACAAGGTGTTTGACGAGGCGACTGCCGTGCTTGCAGGTGACGCGCTGCATGCGCTTGCCTTTGAGATTCTCGCTGACACCGAAACCAGCGCTGATCCGTTCATTCGCAGCGAGCTGATCGCCACGCTGGGCATGGCGAGCGGTATGAACGGCATGGCTGGCGGTCAGATCATGGACATGGTCGCAGACGAGGAAGGAGTCGAATACGACCTTCATTCCATCACGCGCCTGCAGCAGCTCAAAACGGGCGCGTTGCTGGCCGCTAGCGTGGAAATGGGCGCGATCATGGGCAAGGTTGCGCCAGAGGCTCGCGCCCACCTGCGGGCCTATTCACGCGATATCGGTCTTGCATTCCAGATTGCGGACGATCTGCTGGATGTCACCGGAGATCAGGAAAAAGCGGGCAAGGCGCTGCGCAAGGATGAAGAGCAGGGCAAGCAAACCTTCGTCACGCTGATGGGGGTCGATCAGGCCCGCGATCAGGCGCGCGCTCTTGTCGACCAAGCCATCGGCCACCTCGCCAGCCACGGCGAAGAGGCGGACATGCTGCGCGCCCTTGCACGCTTTATCGTTGAGCGGGACCGTTGAAAATCCGGGCATCTGCGCGGTCTTCCACTGTGCTGGCCGTGCTGACTTTGTCCGCGTGCGGGTATGACGCAGAAATTGCGCACGATCCGGCGTCCTGTGAACGCGATGCGGAGGGGCAGGCGCTTTGTCTCAGCGATCATTTCCAGGTTGCCGCGTGCAGCGACGCAAGGGTTTTGGGATCTGCATTTCGCAATGAGCCTATCGCATACAATCACTGGACCGCATTCGCCGTCTCTGCCGATTGCCTCGCCGGGCTTCGCGAAAAAGCGCAAGCTAAAGGCTTTGCCACCAATCCAGAGGGAGAACTGGTCGCCGAAGGTGAGGCCGGTTATAGGCAGAAACTCCAGATGACTGAGACCGGAGAAAATACCGAAGGCAGTGTCATCTGGGAGAGGATACAGGAATGACTGAGCGTATCGGGATCTATCCCGGAACATTCGACCCGATTACTTTGGGCCACGCGGATATCATCCGGCGCGGGTCCAAACTGGTCGACAAACTTATCATCGGTGTGACGACCAACCCGTCGAAGAACCCCATGTTCTCGACCGAGGAACGCTTTGCCATGGTGGAGCGGGAAGTTGCGGCAATGGGCCTGAGCAACGTGGAGGTCGTCGGCTTCAACGCGCTGCTCGTCAAATTCGCGCAGCGACAGAAAGCCAACGTCATTATTCGCGGATTGCGGGCCGTGGCGGATTTCGAATACGAATACCAAATGGCCGGTATGAACCAGCAACTGGATGACGATATTGAAACCGTTTTCCTGATGGCAGATGTCTCTCTGCAACCGATCGCGAGCAAGCTGGTAAAGGAAATCGCGCTCTATGGCGGGGACATTTCGCTATTCGTGAGCGAACCCGTGCGCGCCGAAGTGGTGGCGCGTGTCGAAGAGATCGGGCGCAAGGGCGATTATTGAAAGCGGCAATAGCTGTCGATGGCTGCGCTTCATTCATTGAAGTGTCAGGCAGGGGCGGCTAAAAGCGCGGCATTCGGACAATTTAGTGAAGATAAATATGATCAAGCACACCCTCGGCGCGCTGGCCGCACTTTCGCTGCTCGCTGCGCCATCCGCAGTCTTTGCCCAGGATGTCGAAGAAGAGCGTGCGGAAACGCGCGCAGATACGCGCCGGTTCATCCCGGTTGAATTCGACGAAACCCAGGACCTCGAAGACGTGTGGGTGCTCGACCTGTCGAACGGAGAGCGCGTTTCGATCCGCCTGATGCCCGAATGGGCGCCTGAACATGTGGAGCGGATCAAGAAACTCACCCGCGAAGGTTTTTACGACGGCATCATCTTCCACCGTGTAATCGACGGTTTCATGGCGCAAAGCGGTGATCCGACCGGCACCGGGCAGGGCGGCAGCGAGCTTCCCGATCTCGAAGCGGAATTCAACCCGATGCCGCATGTGCGCGGCAGTGTGGCCATGGCGCGCGCGAGTGAAGAAGACAGCGCAAACAGTCAGTTTTTCATCGTGTTCTACCCACGTTTCAGCCTCGACAAGCGGTACACGAATTTCGGCCGCGTGATTGATAACATGGCTGGTGTCGACGCGATTACGCGCGGCGAGCCGCCGCAGAACCCGACCCGCATCCTTCAGGCCTCCCTCGCCAGCGATGACAAGGCGCCGCCTTTGCCGGCACCAGCTCCGGCGCAGCAGGAACAGGAATTCACTGCCGACATGCTGAGCGCGCCGATTCCCGAACAGTAAGGCTTTGCGTTAGTCCGGGCGCGCGCTAATTGCGCGGCCATGCGCGTTGACCTTTTCGATTTCGAGCTCCCGCAGGAGCGCATAGCCCTGAGGCCCGTGCGCCCGCGCGATGCGGCGCGTATGCTGCTGGTTCGCGGCAGCGGGGCTGCGTTTGACGACAGGGGCGTGCGCGATCTGCCCGGATTGCTGGAACCGGGCGATGTCCTCGTTTTCAACGACACCCGCGTCATCCCTGCGCAGCTTGAAGGGCGGCGTGCGGGCGGTGAGGCCAAAATCGGCGCGACACTGCACAAACGCATCGACCTGCGCCGCTGGCAGGCGTTTGTTCGCAACGCAAAACGGGTCAAAATTGGCGATCAGCTGATCTTTGGCGGCGGCGTGACTGCCATCGCTGAGCAGCGGTTGCCTGATGGCAGTATCCAGCTGTTTTTCGAAGGGGACGAGCCGGTCGAAGTCTTGCTCGACCGGGCAGGCACCATACCGCTTCCCCCGTATATCGCCCAAAAGCGCGGCGTGGATGAACGCGACCTCGCCGATTACCAGACGATGTTTGCAAAAGAGGATGGGGCGGTCGCTGCGCCAACGGCTTCGCTGCATTTTACGCCCGAACTGATCGAGGCAATCGATGCGCGCGGCATTAAACGCGAAACTCTTACCCTGCATGTGGGTGCGGGCACGTTCCTGCCGGTAAAGGCGGACGACACCGATGACCATGCCATGCATTCGGAATTCGGGCGCATCACGGCTGAAACCGCAGAGCGATTGAACGCGGCTCGCCGCGCGGGCGGGCGGATCATCGCGGTCGGCACGACCGCGCTGCGGCTGCTGGAAAGCGCGGCGCGCGATGATCGCACCATTGCGCCGTTTGCAGGCGACACCGACATCTTCATTACACCGGGGTATTCGTTCAAAGGTGTGGACGGGTTGATGACCAATTTTCACCTCCCCAAATCGACTTTGATGATGCTTGTCAGTGCCTTGATGGGACGCGACCGGATGATGGCGGCGTATCAGCACGCGATCGACAACGAATATCGCTTTTATTCCTATGGTGACTCCTCCCTGCTCCTTCCCTAATCCGGGCAAATGCCTGAACCCATTCTTTCGATCAGCGGCCTGAGCAAGGTTTACAAGGGCGGCGTAAAGGCGCTCGATGATGTCAATCTGGATATCCGGCAGGGCGAGATATTCGCGCTGCTCGGACCCAATGGCGCGGGCAAGACCACGCTGATCGGCGCGGTGTGCGGATTGGTGCGGCCCACGGCAGGGACGGTCACAGCCTTCGGGCGCGATTTGGCCAAGGACTGGCGCGAGGCGCGCGGACGCATCGGCCTCGTCCCGCAGGAACTCAGCACCGACATGTTTGAAACCGTGGAGCGCGCCGTCAGCTATTCGCGCGGGCTTTTCGGGTTTGCACCTGATAAAGCGCAAATCGAAGAGGTGCTGCGCAGCCTGTCGCTATGGGAAAAGCGCAGCAGCCAGATCCGCGAATTGTCTGGCGGGATGAAGCGCCGCGTCCTTATTGCCAAGGCACTGGCGCATGAGCCGGACCTGCTTTTTCTCGATGAACCCACAGCAGGCGTCGATGTCGAATTGCGCAAGGATATGTGGAGGCAAATTGCGGCTTTGCGTGAACGCGGCACAACGATCATCCTGACGACGCACTACATCGAAGAGGCGGAGGAGATGGCCGACCGCGTTGGCATCATTCGCAAGGGGCAAATCCTGATGGTCGATGATAAGGCCGCCATGATGCAGCGCATGGGCCGCACCGAAGCGGTCATTGCGCTGAGCGAGCCTCTGGGCAAATTGCTCCCCTCCATCGCTGCATTCCCTGTCGAACTGCGGGCTGGTGGAACCGAACTTTGTTATCGCGGCGGCGATGGCAGCGGCAAAGGGCGTGAGGATGTCGCGGCGCTGACCAAGGCGCTGATTGCCGAAGGGATCGATTACCGCGGCATCGACATTCACGACAGCTCGCTGGAAGATATCTTTGTGGGTCTCGTCACCGAAGAGGAAGCGGCATGAGCGGTTTCAATTTTCGCGGAGCATGGTCGATCTATCAGCGCGAATTGATGCGCGCGTTCCGCACGGCCTTCCAGTCCTTGCTCGCCCCGGTGCTGACGACATCGCTGTATTTTATCGTGTTCGGATCGGCGATCGGCAGCAGGATGGAGCCGGTGCAGGGCGTCGAATACGCAGCTTTCATCATCCCCGGCCTCCTCATGCTGACCCTGCTGGGCGAGACGACCAGCAATTCGAGTTTCGGCATTTACATGCCGCGTTTCACCGGCACGATTTACGAGCTGCTTTCCGCTCCAGTCGGGGTGGCGGAAACGCTGGTCGGCTTTGTCGGTGCGGCCGCCACAAAGAGCCTGATCCTTGCAGCGATCATCCTCGCCACGGCGACCCTGTTTGTCGATTATACCATTGCGCATCCATTCTACGCAGTCGGGTTCATAATGCTGGTTGCGGCCAGTTTTTCTCTTTTCGGTTTCATCTTGGGCATCTGGGCGGACAGTTTCGAGAAGCTCGGCATTATTCCCGTGCTGATCCTGACGCCGCTGACATTTCTGGGCGGCACATTTTACTCACTCGATATGCTGCCAAAACCGTGGGACACAATTGCGCTGGCCAATCCGATTGCGTTTCTGGTCAGCGGGCTGCGCTGGACATTTTACGGGACCTCGGATGTGTCGATTGGCATCTCGCTGGCCCTGACGCTGGGATTTCTGGCCGTATGCACCGCGATCATCGCCTATATCTTCAAGACAGGCTGGCGGCTTCGCGAGTGATCGGGTAGGGCGCGCGGCCCATGTCCCGACGTTTCTCCTTTGACCTGAAGGCCACCGATGGCCGCGCCCGCACCGGCACCATTTCGATGCTACGCGGCGATATCCATACGCCCGCTTTCATGCCAGTTGGAACTGCCGCGACGGTCAAGGCGATGAAGCCGGAGGCTGTGCGCGCGCTGGGTGCGGATATTATCCTCGGCAACACCTATCACCTGATGCTGCGTCCCGGTGCGGAGCGCGTTGCGAAGCTGGGCGGTCTGCACAAATTCATGAACTGGCACCGCCCGATCCTGACGGACAGCGGCGGGTATCAGGTCATGAGCCTTTCCGACCTGCGTAAGCTGACCGAGGAGGGCGTGGAATTTCGCAGCCATCTGGACGGGTCGAAACACATGCTGACCCCGGAACGGTCAATGGAAATCCAGCGCCTGCTCGGTAGCGATATTGTTATGGCGTTTGATGAATGCCCGCGTGCAGACCGGCCTCGTGACGAGATCGCGGCGAGTATGGAGCTGTCGATGCGCTGGGCCAAACGCAGCCGCGATGGGTTCGACAGCGGAGAGGAGCACGCAGCGCGGTCCGCCCTGTTCGGCATTCAGCAGGGCGCGCTGGATCAGGAACTGCGCCAGATCAGCGCGGAAAAGCTGACCGATATCGGCTTCGATGGCTATGCGGTCGGCGGACTGGCCGTGGGCGAGGGGCAGGAGGCGATGTTTGGCGTGCTGGATTATGCGCCGGAAATGTTGCCGCGGGACCGCCCGCGTTATCTCATGGGCGTCGGAAAACCTGATGATCTGGTTGGCGCGGTAGAGCGCGGGATCGACATGTTCGATTGCGTGCTGCCTACCCGGTCAGGACGCAACGGCCAGGCGTTCACCTGGAACGGCCCGATCAATTTGCGCAATGCCCGATTCAAGGAAGACACCGCGCCGCTTGACGAAAGCTGCGAATGCCCGACCTGTGCCAGCTATTCGCGCGCATACCTGCATCACCTGCAAAAATCGGGCGAAATCCTTGGTGCGATGCTGGTGACGGAACACAATCTTGCGTTTTATCAGCAATTGATGCGCGCGATGAGAACGGCAATCGCCAGTCAGGGCTTTGATGCATTTGCAGCCGACTTTAGGCACAATTACTTGCCAAATTAGGCTTTGACTCAATAGCTTAGTTTTCTATGCTTTGCCCCATCGCAATAGGGGTCAAATTCATGCAATTTCGTTTTCGCCGGTTTTCGGCTGTGCTTCTGTGCGCGTCTGCGTGCGCCGTTCTAGCGGCAGGATCAGCGCCTGTTATCGCGCAGGATACAGCCGCTCCGGGCGAAGGCGATCCGGCGATGGATTTTGGCATTCGCGCCTCGGTCCTCGATATCAGCCTGTCGCCATCGGGTTCAAAGGTGGCATGGATCGCCGCTGGACCCAATCACACCGAAGTGCTGAACGTCGTCAATCTTGAGGGCGATGCGCAAGTGAAGCAGATCGCCGCAAATTCCGAGATCATCGGCGATTTGGAACGGTGTCAGTGGGCAACCGATACCCGACTGGTATGCGAAATTTTCGGCATGGCCCGTTCCGGCGATGGCACGCTGCTGCCTTTTTCCCGCATGTTTGCCATTGATGATGACGGGTCGAATTCCGACGCGCTATTTGAGCGGCAGTCTTTTCGCGCAATGCGGTTCAAGCAGGATGGTGGCTCTATCGTTGCCCTCGATGTTGCAGGCGATGCCGGGCAGATCCTTATGACACGCGACTGGGTCGAGGAAAACTCGATGGGCACCCGCATGGCCAATAAAGACAGCGGCCTTGGCGTGGACCGGATCGATATCGAAACCGGCAAGGTAAAGGTCGAAGAACGTCCCGATGACGATGCGGGATATTACCTCGCCGATCAAAATGGCGAATTGCGTCTGAAAGCGCTCAGAATGTCGGACAGCAGAGGGTATCTCACCGGAGAGCGCAGATACCGCATCCGCGATGCCGGAAGCTCTCGCTGGCGCTCGCTCGAAGATGTCAGTCTGAATGGCAAGACGATCAGCGGCTTTACACCTGTCGCAGTCGACGCGGTGCGCAACTCGATTTTCGCCTACCATTCGATAGGCGGGTTCACCGGCGTCATCGAAATTCCTTTTGACGGGAGCGGTGAGGCAAAGGTGCTGGCCAGCCGCGACGATGTAGATGTGCAGAACCTGATCCGCATCGGCCGCCAGCGCCGCGTCGTCGGTGTGAGCTATGCGACCGAGAAACGCTCGATCGAATATTTCGATCAGGAACTCGCATCATTTGCGAGCGCGCTGGGCAAGGCGCTTCCCGACCAGCCGCTTATTACAATCGGCGGATCAAGCGCGGATGAAAACCGGCTGCTCGTGATCGCTTCGTCCGACACCGACCCAGGCACAATTTACCTTTACGACAAATCCACCCGCGCGCTCGAAGAATTGCTGCCGGTGCGGCAATATCTTGTCGGTAAGCCGATGGGAGAGATGCAGCCAATCACATATCCGGCAAGCGATGGGACACAGATACCCGGCTATCTGACACTGCCGCCCGGTTCGGATGGCAAGGGGCTTCCCGCGATCGTTCTGCCGCATGGCGGGCCTGCCGCACGCGATTTCTGGGGCTTTGACTGGCTGGTGCAATTCTTCACGGCACGCGGATATGCGGTGCTCCAACCAAATTACCGCGGCTCATCGGGTTATGGCGAGGCATGGTTCGGCAGAAACGGCTATCAGGCATGGGATGTCGCGATTGGCGATGTAAACGACGCGGGCCGCTGGCTCGTTTCGGAGGGAATTGCCAACGCGGATCAACTGGCAATCGTGGGATGGTCCTATGGCGGATATGCTGCGCTTCAATCGCAGGTTGTCGATGCCGATCTGTTCAAGGCCGTGGTTGCGATTGCACCGGTCACCGATCTTGGCCTGCTGCGAAACCAGGCGCGCAGCTACACCAATTTCCGGCTTCGCGATGAACAGCTAGGCGAAGGCCCGCACATCGCGGCGGGCAGTCCGAAACGCCACGCGGAGAAATTCCGCGCGCCGGTTGCCCTGTTTCACGGCACGTTGGACGTGAATGTCGATGTGCGTCACTCACAAATCATGGCCGATGCGCTAGAGGACAAGGGTAAGACCGTAACTTACACCGAATTCGAAGACCTTCAGCATGGGCTGGATGACAGCAGGGCGCGCGTCGAAATGCTGGGAGAAATTCAGTCCTTCCTGTCCAATAGTCTGGGAACATAGGATCGTAATCGGGCGACTTGCGCGCATAGACACTCGACAAATTGCGCCGGTCGGGCCAATGCGCAGGCATGACTGATACCCCTGCAAAAACGCCGGACGAATGCGAGACAATGATCGAGGTCAGGGTGGGCGTAGATGCCACTGATCGGGAGCTTGTCGCGCTGCTTGATCGCCGCTTTGGCTATATGCGTGCAGCTGCACGAATCAAACCGGATCGCGGTGCGGTGCGAGATGAGGTTCGCAAAGCGTATGTTATTGCCGCGGCGGTCAACGATGCCGAAACGCGCGGGATGCCTGCAGAGGTGATTGCGGACATCTGGGAGCGATTGGTCGAAGGTTCAATCGAATATGAATTTGAAAAGTGGGATCAAATTCGAAAGTGATGCGTATAAGTGGTCTCTCTAAGAGGCACATATGAAGGCGGTCCGTTCGGGGCCGCCTTCTTTTGTTTGGGGCTGTGAATTTGCGCCGCAAGCTGGCGCCGCGCAGTGACAAAAGAAAAGGGCGGCCCCGAAGGACCGCCCGTTTTCGTAATACAGTTTTGCGCAAATATCAGCGCGAATAGAACTCGACCACGAGGTTCGGTTCCATCGTTACCGGATAGGGCACTTCATCAAGCTTTGGCACGCGGCTGAAAGCGACCTTGTCGTTGCCTTCAGGCACAACGTAGTCTGGAATTTCACGCTCTGGCAGGCTCTGCGCTTCGATGACGAGAACCATTTCCTTGGCCTTGCTGCCCAGGCTAATGACATCGCCGAGATCGCAGCGACGCGACGGGATGTTGCACTTTACACCGTTGACGTAGATGTGACCGTGGTTGACGATCTGACGCGCGGCAAAGATCGTAGGTGCGAATTTGGCACGGTATACGATCATGTCGAGACGGCGTTCAAGCAGGCCGATCAGGTTCTGGCCGGTGTCACCCTTCATGCGGGTGGCGTCCTTGTAGGTCGAACGGAACTGTTTTTCAGTCACGTCGCCGTAATAGCCTTTCAGCTTCTGCTTGGCGCGCAGTTGCAGACCGAAGTCGCTCACCTTGCTCTTGCGGCGCTGACCATGCTGGCCGGGGCCGTAGGAACGCTTGTTCACGGGAGAATTTGGGCGACCCCAGATGTTTTCACCCATCCGGCGGTCGAGTTTGTACTTGGCGCTTTTGCGCTTCGACATAAGTCTTTCCTTCAATTTGCTGAGCCACCCGAAAATGGTGGCCATTCAACCCGGCATCGCACCGTTCAGGATTAACTCTGAACGCGGCCACCGCTTCACCGGGGTGCGGGGCCAATTCGCGAAGGCGCGCAATTAACAGAAATCGCGCCCGCGTCAAGTCTGGCGGACGAAACCTGTTGCGCGCGCCCGCAATGATTATCGGCGCTGGTTAAGTTCGCGCCAGCCTTCTTTTGTCAGGCAGACGCGTTCCTTGCGGCGGCTGCTCATGTCGGTCGCGATCCGGCGGCAGATCCGCTTTTCCTCTTTGATTTCCGGAGCGACGATTGCTGCGTCCTTGCCTTCTTGCGCTGTTTCTTCGGCTGCCGGCTCGGCCGTGGCTTCGCCCGCCTGCGGTTCAGGTTGAGCAGCGAAACCGGATGCAGCGAAAAGAGGCGCGGCAAGAATAGCCGCCGAACGGAGGAGGGGGAGTTTCATAGATTTCTCGTGAAGTTACATTTGGGAAGAGGTCTGGCTGGCCTAATCGCCGCAATTGCCGATGTCTATAGTGTCGGCAGATCAGTCGCGGCGATCGCGTTCGAGCGTGCTCAATACTCCCCGCAAGGTGCGGATTTCCAAATGATTCCAGCCTGGTTTGGTCAACACATTGCGCAAAGTGCGAAGGCTGGCCTCGGCCCGTGCTTCGGGTAGGAAATAGCCGCGCGGAGAGAGCATTTCTTCAAAATGTGCGACCAGGCCGTCCAGCTCCTCTTGAGGGGCAGGGGGGAGCAGTTCCTCTTCCGCAGTCGGTTGCACCAGTTCTTCGTTGCCAGCCTCCCGTCGGATGCGGGACCATTCATAAGCGGTCAGGATTACCGCCTGCGCAAGATTGAGCGACCCGAATTCCGGATTGATCGGCACGGTCAAAATATGCCGGGCCAGCGCCACATCCTCTGTCCCCAGGCCTGATGCCTCACGGCCGAACAGAATGGCGTGCCGACCGCTTTCGCTGTGCATCATCCGCGCGGCGCCATCAGGGCCGACAACAGGTTTTGTCACGCCCCGTTTGCGCACCGTGGTGGCGTAGACATGTTCGCAATCTGCGATGGCTTCTGCAGTGCTGTCATAAACCTTTGCCTGATCCAGCACGATATCCGCGCCTGCCGCTGCTGGACCCGCAGAGGGGTTGGGCCAGCCGTCGCGCGGGCTCACGATACGCATTTCGGTGAGGCCAAAATTGAGCATTGCGCGCGCCGCTTTGCCGATATTCTCGCCCAATTGCGGGCGGACGAGCACAATTATGGGCGCGGTCACGCGAACTATTCCTTAGCCGCTTCGGCGACGGTGCTGGCAAACTCTTCAAAATCGCGCGCTTCGGAAAAATCGCGGTAGACACTGGCGAAGCGAATATACGCGACGCTGTCGATCTGTTTGAGACCGTCCATAACCATCTCGCCAATCTTGGCGGAGGGGACTTCGGGTTCTCCCGCAGTTTCGACCTGCCGCTGGATGCCCGAGATAAGCTGGTCGATCCGTTCCTGGTCGACCCCGCGTTTACGGCAGGCGAGGGCGACGGATTGTTCGATCTTGGTCCTCTCAAACGCTTCACGCCGCTCTTCGCCCTCGGCGCCGCTTTTGACGATGGTCACCTCGCGCAGCTGGACACGTTCGAACGTCGTAAAGCGCGCGCCGCAAGACGAGCATTGACGCCGCCGCCTGATAGAGGTGGAATCCTCTGTCGGGCGGCTGTCTTTTACCTGGCTGTCATCGAACGCGCAGAAAGGGCAACGCATAAAGGGTTGCTCTTACGCGTCGGGATAGACGGGGAAGGCTGCGCACAAATCGGCAACACGGCTGCGCACGCTTTCTTCGACCTGTGCGTCACCTTCTGCACCGCTCTTGGCGAGACCGTCGATCACTTCGGCGATCAATTTGCCCACAGTGCGGAATTCCGCCGGGCCAAATCCGCGCGTTGTGCCAGCCGGTGTGCCCAGCCGGATGCCGCTGGTCACAAATGGTGAGCGGGTATCGAACGGGATGCCGTTCTTGTTACAGGTGAGCCAGGCACGATCGAGGGCTTTTTCAGCGTCTTTGCCGGTCACACCCTTTGCGGTGAGATCGACCAGCATGGAGTGGTTGTCCGTGCCGCCGGAAACGATGCGCAGACCGTTTTCCTCAAGACTGGCAGCAAGAGCGCGCGCATTTTCAACGATGCGGTGTGCATAGCTTTTGAATTCCGGCGTCAACGCCTCGCGGAATGCGACCGCTTTGGCGGCGACAACATGCATCAGTGGTCCGCCCTGAAGGCCGGGGAAAACCGCCATATTCAGCGGCTTGGTATACTTTTCATCATTCCACAGGATGATACCGGACCGCGGGCCGCGCAGGCTTTTATGCGTGGTCGAGGTGACGATATCGCAGTGCGGGAACGGCGATGGATGCGCGCCGCCTGCGACAAGGCCGGAAATATGGCTCATATCGCACAGCAGGATTGCACCGACTTCATCGGCGATAGCGCGAAATGCTCCGAAATCCCATGTGCGCGAATAGGCGGTGCCGCCGCAGATGATCAGTTTCGGTTTATGTTCGCGGGCGCTGGCTGCAACCGCGTCCATATCGATCAATTCATCGCCTTCACGCACGCCGTAGCTAACCGGGTTAAACCATTTGCCGGACATGTTGACCGGTGAACCGTGGGTCAGATGTCCGCCTGAATTGAGGTCGAGGCCCATGAACGTATCGCCCGGCTGAAGCAGCGCGAGGAACACTGCCTGATTCATCTGGCTGCCGCTGTTGGGCTGAACATTTGCGAAATTGCAGCCGAACAGCTCTTTCGCACGCTCAATCGCCAGCGTTTCGACCACATCGGCGTAGTCGCACCCGCCATAATATCGTTTCCCCGGATACCCCTCGGCGTATTTGTTCGTGAAGACGCTGCCGGTTGCTTCGAGAACTGCTTTGGACGCGATATTCTCGCTTGCGATCAATTCGATCTTGTCTTGCTGACGGGCCAGCTCGTTGCGAATCGCAGCTGCAATTTCCGGGTCGGCGGTCGCAAGGTCATCGTTCCAAAATGGGTCCATGGAATTCAGAACTTCAGAAGGCTTCGTGCTCATTGGTGCGTCTCGATATGATCGGGAGAGAGGGGCGGGTTGCCGAGCTTTGCCACGCGGCGTTGATGACGGCCGGCGGGGTCACCCACGTCGGCAAATTCGGTGCTGATAAAGGTAGCTACGCAGCTCTTGGCCATTTCGATGCCTGTCAGACGCGCGCCCAGTGCAATGCAGTTAGCGTTGTTGTGTTCGCGGGCGAGGGCTGCGGAAAGCGGCTCTGAAACAAGCGCACAGCGGACCGACGGGTGCCGGTTTACGCTGATCGATATACCGATGCCGCTGCCACACAGTGCGATTCCGTATGCGACTGTGCCATCTGCGACGACACTCGCGAGTTTGTACCCGTAATCGGGATAATCGACGCTCTCACCCGCATTGGGGCCGAGATCGGCGACTTCGTGGCCTTCGTCCATCAACCATTCGGCCAGTTCGGCCTTCATGTCGGTGGCGGCGTGATCGGAAGCAATGGCAATACGCATGGGGCAGTTATAGTAGCGCCGGGCCATTTTCTCCACCCCGCCAAGGCCGCTTTTCTACGGACGCGGCGTGATTTTATCGCATGTGGGCATGATGCGCCGCAAAAAGCGGCGTCAGGCGAGCTTTTTGCCGAGCCATTTCCAGAGTTTTTCGATCTCATTGGCGGCTTTGCCACCGGGATCGATTTCGGCGGCTGTTTCACCCTTGGCAGACGATCTGTGAAATGCTGCGCGGTCGCCCAGAGTGACCGAGCACATTTTCAGCCCCATTTGCTTTGCCGCCTTGCGCGCGTCTTCCGACAATACGGTCGCGCCGGCGGGGACGCTGTTGAGGACGACGTAAGCAGGCTTTTTGGCGAAAGAGACCAGTTCTGCGATCGGCTCCAGCGCGTGCAGGTCAAATGCGCGCGGTTTTGAAGGGACAAGTACGATGTCGGCGGCCTTGATCGCTTCGCGCGCTGCGGCGTCAGCGTGGGGCGGCGTGTCGATCACCACGAAATCGACGCCGTTCTTCTTGGCGCTTTCGATGGTGCGGCCAAGCCGGGCAGGGGGGCTGGTGACGACAACGGGGAGGTAATCTCCGCGCCAATCGCTCCATGCTGCGGCTGTCGCCTGCGGATCGGTGTCAATCACGCAGCTCTCGCGCCCTGCCTGCGCCGCGCGCGTTGCAAGATGGACAGCGAGCGTGGTCTTGCCTGAGCCGCCTTTCTGGCTAACGATGGCGATCACAGTTGGAGCGGCAATCGGCACCATTAGACCTTTCTGACGCGAGGTTGGTTATAAACCTTCGGAGTCTGCAGCAGCTTTATACGCGGAGACTTCTTTAACAAGCTCAGGCAATTTCGACATTACGACGGCAGTGGTTTCGTCCATATATGTCTGATTTGCAGCAGCGAATGCCGGGTGCGAAATTATGTCGGCAGACTTGCTCATCATCGCTTTCCCGCTTGGCGTGGAAACGAATGCCAGAATGTCGCGCAGTTCGGTTTCAGTGTGAATATCTGCATAGCTAATGGCCCAAGCCTGCATCAGGTCCGGGATTTGACGGCGCATGATCGCATCCGTCTCGACCGAGATACGGTCTTGCCAATCTGCAATAATCTGAAGCGAACCGGGATCGGTGATCATCTGGCTGATGCTTTGCATCATTTGCGCTTCCATCTGGTCCGCGACTGCCTGAAACATCGCGACCTGCGCTTCTTCGGGATATGCCTTTTCAAGGATCGCATTCGCCAGTTCGAGCCGCGTTTCCGCACCTTCTGATACGCCGATCTCCCCTGAAACAGCATCGCCCTGCGCGCTGAGCGGTGAAGTCAGGAATGCCGCGGCCGCCCCTGCGATGATCAGTGTGCGTATCAGCATCACTGATCCAGGAAGGAACGCATCTTCCGCGACCGGCTTGGGTGCTTCAGCTTGCGCAGCGCCTTTGCTTCGATCTGGCGGATACGTTCGCGCGTCACGCTGAACTGCTGGCCAACTTCTTCAAGAGTGTGGTCGGTGTTCATGCCGATGCCGAACCGCATACGCAGCACGCGTTCTTCGCGCGGGGTCAGCGATGCAAGAACACGGGTGACGGTCTCTTTCAGGTTTGCCTGAATGGCCGCATCAACAGGAATGATCGCGTTCTTGTCCTCGATGAAGTCGCCGAGATGCGAATCTTCCTCGTCGCCGATAGGCGTTTCGAGGCTGATCGGTTCTTTGGCGATTTTCATCACCTTGCGCACTTTTTCGAGCGGCATGGACAGGCGCGCAGCCATTTCCTCAGGGGTCGGCTCGCGGCCTTCCTCGTGAAGGAACTGACGCGAAGTGCGGACCAGTTTGTTGATCGTCTCGATCATATGGACCGGAATACGGATCGTGCGGGCCTGGTCCGCAATCGAGCGGGTGATCGCCTGTCGGATCCACCACGTTGCGTAAGTGGAGAACTTGTAACCACGGCGGTATTCGAATTTATCGACCGCCTTCATCAGGCCGATATTCCCTTCCTGAATAAGGTCGAGGAATTGGAGGCCGCGATTGGTGTATTTCTTCGCGATCGAAATCACGAGGCGCAGATTCGCCTCGACCATTTCCTTCTTCGCGATGCGCGCTTCACGCTCGCCTTTCTGCACCATGTTCACGATGCGGCGAAACTCGGGGAGCGCCATGCCGGTTTGCGCGGCGATATCGGTGATTTCCGCACGGATACGGTCAATCGCTGGCTCTTCCTTCTCGGCAAAGTCTTTCCACTTTTTATCCTTTTTCGCATTGGCGATGATCCAGCCGTCGTCCAGCTCGTTACCGACATACGATTTCAGAAAGTCGATCCGCTTGATCTTGTGGCGTTCAGCCAGACGAAGCATCTGGCCGCCTAGAGCGGTCAGGCGGCGGTTGAAGGCATAGAGATTGTCGACCAGGAATTCGATCTTGGTCGCATGGAACTGCATGCTCTCAACTTCGGCGGTGAGTTCATCGCCGAGGGTTTCGTATTTCTTTTCTTTCGCCTTCGGAAATTCTCCGCCGGCGGCGAGCACATCGACACGCTCGGCCTGCAATTTCTCGAAGGTCTTGAACAGCTTGGTAATGCGCGCGAACCGTTCGATGGCGTCCGGCTTCAGCGTGGCTTCCATCTGGGCGAGGGAAAGGGTGTTGTCCTCCTCTTCCTCGTCATCCTTTTTGGATTCGCCGTCTTCGCCTTCTTCGCCATCCACGTCTTCGGAATCGGAGTCATCCTCGTCATCGTCGCGAATGGTTGGGCCGGCGGTCTCTTCGGAGATCTCGCCGTCGTCCTCTTCGTTTTCCTCCTCCATCTTGTCAGGCGGAGGCTCTTTTGAAAGCATCGCGTCCAGATCGAGGATTTCGCGCAGCTGCATGTCCTCGGCATTGAGCGCCTCGGACCATTGAATGATGGCGTGGAAGGTGATCGGGCTTTGACAAAGGCCCATGATCATCATGTCGCGGCCGGATTCGATCCGCTTTGCAATGGCGATCTCGCCTTCGCGGCTGAGCAGTTCGACCGCGCCCATTTCGCGCAGATACATACGCACCGGATCATCGGTGCGGCCCTCGGTGGCGGCTTTCTTAACCAAGGGAGCCTTGGTGTCTTTTTTGGTGTCTTTCTTGGCATCGGCACCGACGGAGATCTCTTCGACCTCGTTTTCCTGCTCGGCCTCGGCTTCGGCATCTTCGTCGTTTTCGACGATCTGCACGCCCATTTCTGACAGCGCGGTCTGGATGTCTTCGATCTGGTCGGGACTCATCTCCCCCGAAGGCAAGGCTTCGTTGAGCTCATCATACGTGATGTAACCCTTTTTCTTTGCCTTGGTCATGAGCTTCTTCACTGCCGCCTCATTGAGGTCGATCAGTGGAGCGTCATCATTGTCCTGTTTGTTGTTCTTAGCGGTCGAGGCCATGTATCGCTATCAATCCATCTCGCGGTGTTCTGCCGTTTCGCCGGAATGGCTGTCTGGCAGGTCCGATTTTTGATCCCAGTCCGCCTGTGTGGCGGCCCTTTTACGCCCAAATGCCTTCAAGCGTTCGTCAACTGTCATGAGCTGTTGCCGCAGCCGCGCCTGTTCCGCAAAAGATCCTTCGGGATCATCGTCGAACCGGGCAATCGTCGCCGCCATAGCGGCTTCGAGTGCTGGTTTATGGGCCAGCAACGACACAGCTTCGGCCAGTTCCTCGCGCGCTTCACCGGGGGGCGTGCCTTCTCTGAGGAAGGTGTAACGATTGTCTACCGGTGGGGCAGGATAGCCTTGCGCGTCTGATATGGCGTTTGCCCCTCTCGAATCAAGCGTTTCCGACAGCTCTATCAGCGATTCAATTGCGGGTGCTGCGTTTTGGTCATGTTTGGCGAGGCGGATAAGCGCCTCCGAATGGCGCGAAATCTCACCCGGATGCCGGACCAAACCGGCAACTACCGCCGTCAGCAAATCGGACCGCTGGCCGCCGGACATCGCGTTTTGTAAAATGGCCTGTGCCCCGCTTGAAAGCGTGCGGGGAACCGCAGTCGCGCCGCGCCAAGGTCCGCTTTTCGTGCCGCGCGTGAAGCTGCCCGACTGGTTTCTCGGAGGGCGGGGCGGATAGGCGAAAGCGGAAAACCGGTCGAGCAGCTCGCGCCGGTAGAGCGACTGGATATCGCGGTCCTGGATCGTATCGACGTGCTCCATCAGCCGCGCTTTCAGCCCGGCCTTTGCCTCGGGACTTTCAAGCGGCAGGGCATCGCGCTCCGTTTCCCAAAGCGTGTCGAGCAGGCTTTTGGGCTGGGCAAGCAGCTTTTCCAGCGCGCCGACGCCCTGCTGGTTGATCAAATCGTCCGGGTCCAGTCCAGCGGGCAGTCTGACAATGGAGAGGGATCGCATCGGCGCGAGCATGGGCAAGGCTCGTCCGATAGCCCGCATCGCGGCACGTTGACCCGCCTTGTCCCCGTCAAAACACAGCACCGGCACCTCGACCATGCGCCACAGCATCTCCAGCTGCATTTCCGTGAGCGCCGTGCCGAGCGGAGCGACGGCATCGGGAATGCCCGCCTGCGCGAGCGCGATCACATCCATGTACCCTTCGACAACTACGATCCGGCCCGTCTGGCGGGAGGCAGGGGCGGCGCGGTGATGGTTGTAAAGCGTGCGCCCCTTGTCGAAGAGCGGCGTGTCAGGAGAATTCAGATATTTCGCGACCCCGTCGCGGTCGGCCAGTATTCTGCCGCCAAACGCGATCACTCGCCCCCGCGCATCCTGAATGGGCAGCATGACGCGGCCGCGAAACCGGTCATACGTCGTGCCGTCATCGGTCCTGATGCGCATGCCGGTGTCCACCAGCATTTCATCATCATACCGGGCCAGAGCGCGATTGAGCGCCTGTTTGCTATCGGGCGCGTAGCCAAATCCGAATTCGCGCAGAGTTTCGCCCTTCATCCCGCGCCGTTTGAGATATTCCAGCGCCGCCCGCCCATCCGCGGTTTTCAGGGTGTCGGCAAACCAGTCCTGTGCGTCCGTAGTGACATCGATCAGGCTGGCGCGCTTTTCTGCTTTCTTGGCCGCGACAGGATCAGGAGCGGGGACTTCCATCCCTGCCTCGGCAGCGAGTTCCTTGACCGCGTCGATGAATGACATGCCGCGCTGCTCCGTCATCCAGCTTATGACATCGCCATGCGCACCGCAGCCAAAGCAGTGGTAGAACTGTTTCTGATCGTTGACGTAAAAACTTGGCGTTTTCTCGTCATGGAACGGGCAGCACCCTTTCCATTCACGCCCCGCCTTGGTGATTTTGTCCGTGCGCAAGATGACCGTCGACAGGGTCACGCGCGCGCGCAGTTCATCCTTCCATTGTGGGGTGATGGTCATACGGGGAAAATGCGCCCCGCACGACAATCATTCAAGCGCCAAGATCAAGCGGCTGTGGGTATAGCTGTGCAAGCATTGGTCGCGGTGTCGTCAACAGCGGGATACGGACCTTCTCCTGCAGCGACCACGTCGTTGGCTTTGATCGCATAGGATTCGGCAGGACCGGCGGGCGGCAGTGTCGATTGCCAGAAAAATGTCAGCGGCTCTGCATCTTCCCATTGATCGCCGCCATCACCTGCATTGATGGTCCATATGAGATTGCCGTCTTCGCCGCACGTGATGACCAGATTGTCACCGGGACCGATCGCAACCTCTGCTTCGGCTTTGGAGAAACCTGCCACGCCGGTGAAACCCGACGAGGGCTGCGTCATCATGAACGCGCCGGCCGTTTCCACATCAACATCATCCGCTCCGGTTCCCGCGCCTGTTGCCGGATCATTGTCCTCACCTGGATACACGATGTGGACGTAAGTATAGATCGTGCCCTCGGGCGCAGTAGCCGGGTCGCAGACCTCCATGCCGTCGGGGCAGGCGACATAAGATGTAATATCGGCAAAGATGCCGGCACCGTTGGACAGGCTGGTCTGAACCTCGGGACCTTGCGGTCCTTCGATCTTGGCGCCGAGCCTAAGGTCGGCGAAATCGCCCGGCTCAATCGACCGGGCCAGCGCGGCCGCTTCGCCGTCGGTTGTCGGCGTTTCCAGCTCGGCACTGTCTTCCGGCATGTCGAGCACGGATGTGTCCTCGGCAGGATCGCCGCATGCGGCAAGAGCCAGCATCGAGCCAAGCATTGGCACAAGGATAAGCGGACGGTTCATGGTATTTCCCCTCAAAAGCTGTTTTTGACCAGCGCACTAGCCTGGCTCATATCCATAACAGCGCCGTACTTACCCTTCAGTTCCGCCATGACTTTTCCCATATCCTTAACAGAAGTGGCGCCAGTGGTTTCTTTGGCCGCGGCGATTGCAGCTATGGTTTCTTCCTCGCTCATCATCTGCGGCAGAAACTCCTCGATGATCGCCAGTTCCGCGCGTTCATTATCGGCCAATTCTTCGCGGCCACCGTCAACATACATGGTTATCGATTCGCGCCGCTGCTTCGCCATTTTTTGCAAGACAGCTGTGACAAGCTCGTCATCCGGGATGTCCTTTCCACTGGTGCGCTGTTCAATGTCGCGGTCTTTGATCTTGGCGGAGATCTGGCGAAGCGTCGCTGTGCGATCTTTTTCCTTTGCCTTCATCGCGGTGATGGTGGCGGCTTTGATGTCATCACGGATCATGTTTCTTCGATCTTTTCATCTAAGTTGTGGATGGATTGGTCTATGGCTGCGCTCTAACGCATTCCTTGTCACCCGACTAGGTTGACGGCTGCCCGGTCTGCGCCTAGCCGATGGGACTTAGCGACATTGCTGGAAACACCTGACTCGGAGAGCCCCGAATGGCTTCTGCTGCCTATCGTCCTGCGCAACCAAAGGGAGCGACGGGAATCCTCGTTCTGGCCGATGGATCGGTGATCTGGGGAATGGGTTTCGGATCGGTCGGTTCAGCGGTTGGCGAGGTGTGCTTTAACACCGCGATGACCGGGTATCAGGAGGTAATGACCGATCCCTCTTATGACAGCCAGATCGTCACGTTCACCTTCCCCCATATCGGCAATGTCGGCGCCAATGAAGAAGACGTCGAAAGCCGCGGGCTGGGCGCTGTCGGCTGCATCGTGCGCGAAGAAGTAACCCCGCATTCCAATTTCCGCGCCCGCGACGAATTTATCGAATGGATGGCAGCTCACGGCAAAATTGGCCTGTCCGGCGTGGATACCCGCGCGCTCACCCGACGCGTCCGTATGAATGGCGCGCCCAATGCTGTCATCGCTTATGATCCTGCTGGCAAATTCGACGTCGATGCGCTGCTGCGTCAGGCACAGGAATGGAGCGGGCTGGAAGGGTTGGATCTGGTCCCGCGCGTTTCCCGTCAGGTAAACGAAGATTGGCGCGGCGGGCACTGGCAGCTTGGCTTTGGCTATACCGAGAGCAATCGGGAACGCCCGCATGTCGTCGCCATCGACTACGGGGCGAAGGACAACATCTTCCGCAATCTGGCGAAGGCCGGTGCGAAAGTGACGGTGGTGCCTGCAACCAGCACCATTGATCAGATCATGGCGCTGAAACCGGAAGGCGTCTTTTTATCGAACGGTCCCGGGGACCCGGCGGCGACCGGCGAATACGCAGTGCCGGTCATCAAAGAATTGCTTAACCGCGACGTGCCGATTTTCGGCATCTGTCTGGGCCATCAAATGCTTGCTCTCGCAGCGGGTGCGAAGACGGCGAAGATGCATCAAGGCCATCGCGGCGCCAATCACCCGGTCCAACGGGTCGGAGAAAGCTGGGGCGAGACGCAGGGTCTGGTCGAGATCACGAGCATGAACCACGGCTTTGCGGTCGATGCGGCCACTTTGCCCGACACGCTGGAACAAACGCATGTGAGCCTGTTCGATGGCTCCAATTGCGGTATCGCGGTAAAGGGGAAGAACGCATTCGGGGTGCAGTATCATCCCGAGGCGAGCCCGGGGCCGCAGGATAGCTTTTATCTGTTTGAAAAATTCGTCGGAGGGCTGGGGTGAATATCAGGTCGGGGTTGCTCATCACATGTCTGGCGGCGTTACCCGCCTGTTCGCTGTTTGATGACAGCGATCCGAGAGAGGGCGCGGAAAATGTCAATGCGTGTGTGGCACGTTTCACGGGAGCCATGAGCGCACAGTTCCGCACCAATTTCGACCGATTGGACACCGGGGTCTGGTCCCCGACCTATACGTACGACGTGACGAAAATGGATCTCGAAAATCTCCAAGCCCTGATGGTCGAGGGAAGCGACGAATCCGCCGGGAGACGTTTGACCGCATCAACCAATGAAGTCTCTACTGCGGTCGCGCAGTTCAATGCGATGCCTGTTGATGAAAAGGGCGCTTTTTTCATGGGCCGCGATCCCGCGCTTTACCGCGTTCGCGGCGAGCCTGCGCCCAAAGACAAGCTGATCGCTGCCGGATGCGAACGGCAACAATCCAATATGCGTCTCGTCAGGCTCGACTGGGCGCCGGCGCCTCCTGCACCTGAAGCAAATGACGAGGCCGATGCGGCCACAGAAAACGAGAACACCAACTGATGCCCAAACGCACCGACATTTCCTCCATCCTCGTCATTGGCGCCGGTCCGATTATCATCGGGCAGGCGTGCGAGTTCGACTATTCGGGCACGCAGGCGATTAAGGCGCTGAAAGAAGACGGCTACCGCGTCATCCTGGTCAACAGCAATCCGGCGACGATCATGACCGACCCGGAATTTGCAGACGCGACCTATGTCGAACCGATCACGCCTGAAATCGTCGCCAAAATCATCGCGAAGGAAAAACCTGACGCATTGCTGCCGACGATGGGCGGGCAAACTGCGCTCAACTGCGCGCTGGCGCTGGATGAACAAGGCGTGCTAGCGGAGCACGGCGTGGAGATGATCGGGGCAAAGGCCGATGCCATCGACAAGGCTGAAAATCGGCAACGCTTCCGCGAGGCGATGGATTCTATCGGCCTGGAAAGCGCGCGCAGCGGCGTGGCCAACACCCTGGAGGAAGCGCGCGCCCTGATCGACCACACCGGGCTTCCTGCAATCATTCGTCCCAGCTTTACACTGGGCGGCACGGGCGGCGGGATCGCTTACAACAAGGCGGAATTTGACCGGATCGTGGGCGAGGGGCTGGACGCGTCGCCCACGACAGAAGTGCTGATTGAGGAATCGCTGCTCGGCTGGAAAGAATACGAGATGGAGGTCGTCCGCGACAAGGCGGATAATGCGATCATCATATGCTCCATCGAAAATGTCGATCCGATGGGCGTGCATACTGGCGATTCAATTACGGTCGCCCCGGCGCTTACCCTGACGGACAAAGAATACCAGATCATGCGCAGCGCCAGCATTGCGGTGCTGCGTGAAATCGGTGTGGAGACCGGCGGTTCGAATGTGCAGTTTGCGATCAATCCTGCCGACGGCCGCTTGATCGTGATCGAGATGAACCCGCGCGTGTCGCGTTCATCCGCGCTTGCTTCAAAAGCGACCGGTTTCCCCATTGCACGCGTCGCGGCAAAGCTGGCGGTTGGCTATACGCTCGATGAAATCACGAACGAGATCACCGGTGCGACGCCTGCCAGTTTCGAACCGACTATCGATTATGTCGTGACCAAAATCCCGCGGTTCGCATTTGAAAAGTTCAAAGGAGCCGAGGCGACGCTTTCTACCGCGATGAAATCGGTTGGCGAGGTTATGGCCATTGGGCGCAACTTTGCTGAATCCATGCAAAA
Source organism: Erythrobacter sp. MTPC3 (assembly GCF_042854385.1). Classification (NCBI taxonomy): domain Bacteria; kingdom Pseudomonadati; phylum Pseudomonadota; class Alphaproteobacteria; order Sphingomonadales; family Erythrobacteraceae; genus Erythrobacter; species Erythrobacter sp. MTPC3. Next base: position 289,377 of record NZ_BTGP01000001.1, on the reverse strand, counting down.
GGCATTGCGCAGTCTCGAAACGGGGCTGGACGGGTTTAACCGCGTCCCTGAGCTTGAAGGGGTTCATCGCGATGTCATCAACGCCGCGATATCGCGCCGCACACCCGACCGTATCCTGAAAATCGCGCAGGCATTCCGTGAGGGCCTGAGCGTCACCGATATCAACGCCGTGACCGGTTTCGATCCGTGGTTCCTGCGCCAGATTGAGGCAATTGTCAGGGCGGAGCAGGAGGTGCAGGCCAATGGTCTGCCGACCGATGCGGCCGGACTTCGCAGGCTCAAATCCATGGGGTTTTCGGACAAGCGATTGGCAACTCTGGCCGTCCGCTCGGTCGGGGTCGCGGGCGGCCTCGCCGAAACACAGGCGCGGCGTTCGGGCTTGCTGCATGATGCGTTGCAGGCGATGGCCGGTGCGACGAGCGAGGCCGAAGTGCGCGCGCTACGCCATAAACTCGGCGTTTTGCCGGTGTTCAAAAGGATCGACAGCTGCGCCGCCGAATTCGAGGCGATCACGCCTTACATGTACTCGACCTACGAAGCGCCCAGTTTTGGGGAGGCAGAGGATGAGGCGCAACCTTCCGACCGCAAGAAAATCGTCATTCTTGGCGGCGGACCGAACCGGATCGGGCAGGGCATCGAGTTCGATTATTGCTGCGTCCATGCGTGTTTTGCGCTGGCCGAGCAGGGCTATGAAACGATCATGGTCAACTGCAACCCGGAAACTGTTTCGACCGACTACGACACGTCCGACCGGCTATATTTCGAGCCGCTGACTGCCGAGGATGTGCTGGAAATCCTGCGCGTCGAACAGCAGGCGGGCGAGCTGGTGGGCGTAATCGTCCAATTTGGCGGGCAGACGCCGCTGAAACTGGCTCAGGCGTTGGAGGATGAGGGGATCCCCATCCTTGGCACGTCGCCCGATGCAATCGACCTTGCCGAAGACCGCGAACGGTTTGCCAAGCTGGTCAACAAGCTGCGGCTGAAACAGCCCGATAATGGCATCGCTTATAGCCGCGATGAAGCCGCTGCTGTGGCATCGCGCATCGGATATCCAGTGTTGCTGCGCCCATCTTATGTTCTGGGCGGACGGGCGATGGAAATCGTCGATTCCGAAGCGCAGCTGGATGATTACATCAAGACGGCAGTCAACGTGTCGGGCGACAGTCCGGTGCTGGTAGATCAGTATCTCCGCGATGCGATCGAGTGCGATGTTGACGCGCTGTGTGATGGCGATGAAGTGCGCATCGCAGGCGTCATGCAGCATATCGAAGAGGCCGGAGTGCATTCGGGCGACAGCGCCTGCACGCTTCCGCCCTATTCGCTATCAGACGAGATCATCGCCGAAATGGAGCGTCAGGCGGTCGAACTGGCCAACGCGCTGAAGGTGCGCGGGCTGATGAATGTGCAATTCGCGATCAAGGACGGCGAGGTTTACCTGATCGAAGTTAATCCGCGCGCCAGTCGCACCGTCCCCTTCGTGGCCAAGGCAATCGGACAGCCGGTGGCCAAGATCGCCAGCCGCGTCATGGCAGGCGAAAAATTGGCGACTTTCGAACCGTTCCGCCGCGATTTGCCTTATATGGCGATCAAGGAAGCGGTTTTCCCATTCAGCCGTTTTCCCGGTTCTGATCCAATCCTGACCCCGGAAATGAAATCGACCGGAGAGGTTATGGGGATCGACAAGACGTTCCCGGCTGCATTCCTAAAATCACAAATGGGCGCAGGGATGGCCTTGCCCGATAGCGGGACCGTGTTTGTCTCGGTCAAGAATTCGGACAAGCCGGTGATACTGCCTGCGGTAAAAACGTTGATCGACGAGGGCTTTACTATCATCGCGACAGGCGGGACTCACACTTATCTTAGCGAGCAGGGTCTGGCGGTGGACCAGGTCAACAAGGTTGCAGAGGGGCAGCCGCATATTGTCGACCGGATTATCGACGGCGACATCGCGCTGATCTTCAACACCACTGAAGGTTGGCAATCGCTGCTCGATTCAAAATCGATTCGCGCAACGGCTCTCGAAAAGAAGGTTCCGTACTACACGACTGCAGCCGCTTCGGTCGCTGCGGCGCAGGCAATTGCGGCGATTAAGCCCGAGCAGCTTGAAGTCCGCAGTTTGCAAGACTATTATAGCTGAGAATTAACGCCGCCCCTCCCGACATTCTGTAGCGTCGAGGCCGCCTCAACCAGAGACGGCCACAGTGAAAATGACGCAATCGAGCGGGGCAGGGCAAGATAGAGAGAACTGGAATGGCGACGATGGATAAGGTGCCGATGCTGGCCGAGGGCTATGAGCGTTTGACAGCCGATCTCAAGGTTCTGCGCGATGAGCGTCCGAAGATTGTCGATGCAATCGAGGAAGCCCGTGCGCATGGCGACCTGTCGGAAAATGCCGAATACCACGCAGCAAAAGAGCGTCAGGGCCAGGTTGAGGCCATGATTGGCGATATCGAAGGCAAAATCAGCCGCGCGCAGATCATTGATCCGGCGACGCTGACCGGTAACAAGATCGTGTTCGGTTCAACCGTCACCCTGCTGGACGAAAATGACAAGCCGATCAAATACCAGATCGTCGGCGAAACCGAGGCGGATGCGGCATCGGGACGCATTTCTTTCAGTTCTCCGCTTGCGCGTGCGCTGATCGGCAAGCAGGTCGATGACGAGATCGAAGTGACGGTACCGTCAGGTGACAAGTTCTACCTCGTCCAAAAGATCGAATTCATCTAAATCATCAGGAATAAGTCCCTAATTCAGGGGCTTTTCCATTGCGTAATTGTGAATCGGTACGGCTTTACCGGCCAGCCCGATCGTAAAATCGCGTCTGTGTTGCATGGCGTAACCTGCGCGCTCAAAAGCGGGGCGGGCAAGGTCGCTTGCCTCGGTGTAAAGCCGCGTCAGGCTCAGCGTGCGGGCCTTCATCTCACATTCGGCGAGCAGTTCATCAGCGAGGCCGCGCCTTGTATGATCCGGGTGGCAATAGAGCATGTCCAGATGCCCGTCCGGCTCCAACAAAGCATAGGCTACCGCGATATCATCCGCATTCGCAGCAACCTTTATGTGCGCGCCCGCCGATGCCCGTTCGGTGAACCGTTCAGGCGCTGGATGATGCGCAGCCCAAGCGGCCACTTGTTCAGGATTGTACGATTGCGCGCCGACTTCGTGGATGGCTTTAAGCGTCAGTGCGGCGACGGGAACCGCATCCTCGCTGCGGAAGTCGCGGATTGCGTAAGCCATCATGCACCCCGCCGAGCAGGCCGAGCTTGAGCCCGACCGTTAAATCTCAATTGTCCGGTGTCAGCAATTTGTGGATGTGAACGACGACGTATTTCATCTCCGCATCATCGACAGTGCGGTGCGCCTGTGCACGCCACGCGTCGACCGCATCGTCATACGAACTGAAAACGCCCACCACATGCAGGCTTTCCGGGTCCTGAAATTCAAGACCGCGCGGATCGGACACGCGCCCACCCATTACGAGGTGGAGGCGCTGTGACGGGGTGATTTCTTCCATGACCGGTATCCCTTGCGAAGAATTGTTCAATTGCACGCGCCCCTTACCTGATCGCGGCGCGCGGACAAGGGGGCAGGGGTCAGTTTGCAACGCGATCCTTCGCATCGCGCACGGCCCGCTGCGCACGGCGACGTGTCCGGCGAGTGACGCTGCGTCCCTTGTCGAGCGCGTTTCCAGCCATATGCTGCGTTTCGCGGCGCAATTTGCGTGCGCGGGTCGCCGCGCCGTCGCCAATATCCTCGATCTTGTCCTGACCGGCCTGCGCTGTGTCCATCACGTCATCGATCATCTTAACGCCGTAAGCGACCAGCGCGTCGGCAATCAGCGTGCCAAATTGTGAAACGCTTTTTGTGGATACGTTCCGCGCAGCTGATGCCGTACCGCGAGCCGCATTGTTAACCGCACCCGCGGTCGAAGTGGCCGCCTTCCGCGCGGCGCGGCGTCCCGGAGCGGTCATCAAACCGATAATAACGCCAGCAGCAACAGCGCCGCCAACCACTTTCAGCGGGTTATCTTTCGTATATTGCGTTGCGGCACCGGCAGCCTCCTTTGCCTGATCGGCGAGGGTGCGCTGCTCAATTCGGCGCTCGCTCGCCTCGATCTTGGCGCGCAATTCGTCGCGCTTGTCCGCGGGAGGATTTTCATGCGCTGAGGTTTCTGGGCTGGAGGTTTCGGCGCTATGAGTGTCGGGGGTAGTCTCGGTCATTCGGGTTCTCCGGGGGTCACATAAGCGGCAGGCTCTTCCTCCTGCGGCGTGTTTTCGTTTTCTTCGTTCAGCGCCGGATCGTCTTCACCGATCCGGTCGTCGGCCAGGCCCAGCAGGTCCATAATCGGTCCGCGCGACAGCCAGAGCAGCACTGCGCCGACCAACGCCGCGACGATGCCGCGATTATCTTCGGCGCTATCTTTTGCCACTTCGAGTACGTCTTTAGCGCCGTCACCGACGCGGCCAAACATCCGGCTAGCAATGCCGGCCCCAGACAGTGACGCGCGAACATGCGCGACGTCTGCCATCAAATTCTCTCGAGCCGCATCGCGGATGGCGCGGTCTTCGAAAAACTGCTGGTCGACATTGCTCATCCGTTGCCGTCTCCATTTGCGGAGCCAAACAGCACGCCGAGTTTATCGCCGTTGCGTTTCGCTTTTAGAGCCAGCCATCCTGTTATGAGCAACAGGACGCCCACAACAATGGCGATAGCGCCCCAAATCGTCACCAGGGGCTCCAATGCGATCACCAGGCCGACCGCGAGGGCCAGCACAGCGATGTGAAGCGTAATTGCGGCGACCACGAGCAAGGCAGCAGCCTTGCCAATGCTGACGCCAGCCAGCTTTGCACGGGTCTTTTGAAACGCAACCTCAGCCTCGGCATAGGTGCGCCCGTCATCAATCAGTGCCGCAAGTTCTTCCGTCAGCGACTCGTCGTAGTCAGCGTCATCTTCAGCGACGTCGCTCCCCGCAGCATCGCCAGAGGGCAATGCATCCGCATCATCGGTACCAGCCGGGGTGAACGCGCCGCGTTCCTCGCCTACCGGACTTTCCTCATCACGCATGCAATACCCCCTGCAATGCCGAATTAGTTACGCGATCCGCGGAACATACGTGCCAGCAAAAATCCGGCGACGGCAGCGATGCCCACAGCAGTGCCCGGGCTCTTGCGGACGAATTCGCGGGCATCTTCGCCCAGCTCGTCCACGCTCTTGGCATCAATCTTGGCCGATGTTTCGGCAAGGCTGCGCGATGCGCGGCGGGCATAATCGCCGTATTGCTCGCCTAGACGATCGTCGATCTGCGGGGCGGTGTCGGCGATGACGCGGCCAATGGATGCGATCCCGTCGCTGGTGGCGGACTTTGCATCGACAGCCAGTTCGCCTGCGCGGTCTTTTGCCTTGGCGCCATATGCGCGGGCTTCTCCGGCGAGATCGTCGCCTTTGCTCTTGGCCTGATCGCGGTAATTGTTTGCACGGTCACCGGCTTCCGCGCGGAGTGCAGCAGCACCGGCCTTCGCTTCTTCGAGAGCGGCGTTGAAACGTGTTTTCGCTTCATCGGCAGGTTTTGCGGTCGCGCCGGTTTTCTTTGGTGTTGCCTTCTTCGCGCCAGTTGCCTTGCGCGTTGTTGTCTTGACTGTCGCCGGTTTAACGGCGGTTTTGGTGGTTTTAACGGTTTTTGTGTCGGCCATAAGGTTTCTCTTTGCCCTCCAATATATTGCAATTCCAGAAGGAATACGCGGGGTTGATGTTTTCAAATTAACGCAGCTTGCGCCTTGATGTTCCGAGGAATAGGGGGATTTCGGAATTTCAAGCTGCACACCAGCAGACCCGGCATCGGTCAAGGTGTGTTATCTTCATACAACACTTTTGCATTGGAGCCAAGTATGACCGCCATTATCGACCTGCACGGACGCGAGATTCTCGACAGCCGCGGCAATCCGACCGTCGAAGTGGATGTCCTGCTCGACGACGGCAGTTTCGGCCGCGCTGCGGTTCCTTCCGGCGCGTCTACCGGCGCTTACGAAGCGGTCGAGCTGCGCGACGGGGACAAGGACCGGTACAAGGGCAAGGGCGTTTTGAAAGCGGTTGAAGCCGTGAACACCGAAATCCGCGACCTGTTGATCGGCGCATATGATGCAGAGGACCAGCGCGATATCGATTTGTCGCTGATCGCGCTCGACGGGACCGAAAACAAGAGCCGGATCGGCGCCAACGCGATCCTCGGCACCAGCCTTGCCGTGGCAAAGGCGGCGGCCAATGCGCGCGGTCTACCGCTGTATTCCTATCTCGGCGGAGTGTCCGCGCATGTCCTGCCGGTGCCGATGATGAACATCATCAATGGCGGTGAGCACGCCGACAATCCAATCGACATTCAGGAATTCATGATCATGCCGGTTGGGGCAGACAGCCTTTCTGAAGCTGTGCGGTGGGGCTCTGAAGTTTTTCACACGCTCAAAAAAGGTTTGTCGGACAAAGGGCTGGCCACCAGTGTCGGCGATGAAGGCGGTTTTGCACCCGACCTTGCAAGCACCCGCGCGGCGCTCGATTTCATTATGGCGTCGGTAGAGCAGGCCGGTTTCAAGCCGGGCGAAGACATTGTCCTCGCTCTCGATTGTGCGGCCAGCGAATTTTACAAAGACGGCAAGTATGAAATTTCGGGCGAGGGGCTGAGCCTCGATGGCGTGCAGATGGCCGATTATCTCGCTAAACTGTGCGGGGACTATCCGATCAAATCGATCGAGGACGGCATGGACGAAGATGACTTTGCCGGTTGGAAAGCGGTGACCGATGCCATCGGTGACACGGTGCAGCTGGTCGGCGATGATCTGTTCGTGACAAACCCGTCGCGGCTTTCCGACGGCATCGAGCGCGGTCTTGCCAATTCTCTGTTGGTAAAGGTCAACCAGATCGGCACCCTTACCGAAACGCTGGCTGCGGTCGATATGGCGCACCGCGCGCGCTACACCTCTGTTATGAGCCATCGTTCGGGCGAGACAGAGGACGCGACCATTGCCGACCTGGCCGTCGCGACCAATTGCGGGCAGATCAAGACGGGCTCTCTTGCGCGGTCAGATCGTCTGGCGAAATACAATCAGCTGATCCGCATCGAAGAAGAACTGGGCGACAGCGCGGTCTATGCCGGGCGCGGTTGTTTCGGCCGCTAAAGCCCGGATCGCGGCGGCTTAACCGGTCAACGCGCGAGCAAAGTGGGCATCCATCGCCGCAAGCCCGGTTTCCGACAATTCGACGAGCACGCGCCGCTGATCTTCTGGATCGTGCGTGCGCTTTACAAAACCTTCATCGGTGAGCACTCCGAGCCAGCGCAGTCCGGTGGTGGAGGGGGCTGCCGATCCGATGCAGGCGCTGGAAACCGAGACAGGATTGCCCTCTGCATGTGCGACATACAGATCTAGCAGGATATCCCAGGCAGGCTCTCCAAACAGTCCTGGCGTCCCGAATATCGCCTCCCGATCCCTGCGAATGCGGTAAACGTCGCGCGCCATGGCCGCAAAGGCGGCGCGCTGGTCAGCATTCTCTTTCTTATGGGTCGTGACTGGATCATTATGTGCGGAAAGCGTCACCGGGCCACTGAAATCCCCGGACATCAATCGCTGCGCGATAAGCGACAATTGTTCGGCCAGCGGGCGCAGTTCACTAAGGTCGGTGGGCCTGTCGCTGCCTCGACGGCTTTCGTCATTACCGATGTCATGCAGGTCTCTGGGATGCGGATTACCCATTGCTGACCCGCCTATTGTAGTGGTTGGGAGGTGCGCTGTTTGAAAGGCTGCGAGCGCGCTCTTGCTGCGCGGCCGTAAACGCCGCGCGGCAGCAGGTCGGAATTTCCCCTGTGTCCGAGCTTGAAATTTGCATCGCTCCTCCTGACGGGGAAGCATCAACCGTGACTTAAAGGTGCTATCCCCTTGGCCGATTTAATAGGCAAGAAGCGCAGCTGCGGTCATTAAGGGTGAACCCCTAGTCTTTGAAAGATCGAGGCAATCTGGAGGTCAGTATGCATTGTGCAAACTGATCAAGGTCGGATCGAATGGGGTTGCAACCACTTCATTCACGATCTCGATATTGCTGCGCAGCTGTTCGATTGCCGCGTTCACGTGGATGGCGGCAATGCCTGCCCCCATCGCGTCCAGTTTAATGAGCTGCCGCTCTAAAGTGTAGAGAACCGTATGGAGGTCATGAACCTCTGGAAGGTTTGCTTCGATCATAGTTACAATCCAATCAGTATTCGCGACCCCGGGATGACGACATTCCCGTCTCGCGAACGCCGTGAGAGTATTCTACGCCCCGCTTATGAATTTCTACATCCGTGTAAATACGTATATCTGAGCGGTTTTTGCCCCTATTTCCGCTATTAACGCGCGAAACGCGTGCTCAGATCAAGCAGGGCAATCGCCGCTTTCGCAGCTTCGCCGCCTTTATCCTTTTGCGCTGGATTGGCCCGGACCAGCGCCTGATCGTCATTTTCTACCGTCAGGATGCCGTTGCCAATCGGAATGCCGTCCATGGTTAGCGCCATGATCGCGCGCGCGCTTTCACCGGCGACGATTTCAAAATGGTAGGTTTCTCCGCGGATCACGACGCCAATGGCGACGAAGCCATCATACTCGCCGCTCTCAACCGCGAGCGCGATTGCCCCAGGGATCTCAAGCGCTCCGGGAACGGTTAGCACTTCCGCTTCGTGCCCTGCAGCTTCGATAGCCGCCTTGGCACCCGCGATAAGCATATCGTTCAGCTGCGCATAAAAACGCGCCTCGACAATCAGGAAACGGGCCATGTTCTATTACTCCGGGATGGATTTGAAATCGGTGATGGTCAGGCCGTATCCTTCGATGGCGACCAGGTCGGGGCGGGAATTGGAAAGCAGGATCATTTCGTTCACGCCGAGATCCGCGAGGATTTGCGATCCGATGCCGATATTGCGAATTTCCTCGTCCTGGCTCCATTCTTTCCCGCCGATCCGGCTTGTCAGGATCACGATTATGCCGGAGCCGTGATCGCCGATTGTGCTCATGGCGCGCTGAAGCGTGCGTTTGCGTGAGCCGGGCTGACCGAGAATGTCGTCGAACACAGAAATGGGGTGCACACGGGCGAGGGTAGGCTGGTCCGGCGCGACATGCCCTTTCTGCAAGACATAGGCCTGACTGTTTTCGACCGTGTTGCGGTAGGTTATCAGTCGCCATTGGCCGCCATAATCACTCTCGAACGTGTCTTCGCCGATGCGCTCGACCAGGTGATCGTTGCGCATCCGGTAGGCGATAAGATCGCGGATCGTCCCGATCTTGAGATTGTGCATCCGGGCAAAGGCCACCAGATCATCCAGCCGCGCCATCGTGCCGTCATCGTTCATGATCTCGCAGATGACACCGCTGGGGTTGAGACCGGCGAGACGGGAGATATCAACCGCTGCTTCTGTGTGCCCGGCACGAACCAATGTTCCGCCATTGCGTGCCATCAACGGGAAAACATGTCCGGGCGTAACAATGTCTTCGGCACCCTTGGTCGCGTCGATGGCGACTGAGACCGTGCGCGCCCGATCAGCTGCCGAAATTCCGGTGGTGACACCTTCTTTCGCCTCAATTGAAATGGTGAAAGCGGTCTGCATGCTTTCCTTGTTGTTGCGGCTCATCGGTTCAAGACCAAGTTCATCAACTCGCGCCTTGTCCAGAGCGAGGCAGATCAGGCCGCGCCCGTGGGTCGCCATGAAGTTGATCGCAGCGGGTGTCGCCATCTGGCCGGGGATGATCAGGTCGCCTTCGTTCTCACGGTCCTCATCATCGACAAGAATGTACATTCTGCCATTGCGCGCCTCGTCAATGATTTCTTCAATACCGACAAGCACGGGGCGTTCATCATTCGCATCCAGAAACGTCTGAAGCTTTGCCAGCGTGTCGGCAGTGGGGTTCCAGTCCGATGCGGAGGCATCGCGCAGCGTGTTGGCGTGAAGGCCAGCCGCGCGGGCCAGGCCGGCTTTGGTGAACTCGCCAGATGAAACGAGATCGCGGACGCGTGTGATGATTGATGTGCTCATGCAGCCTCTTTATCACATTGCAATGTGATGGCAAGGCGGCGCGATATGCTCAGACTTAGAGCCAAATTGCCAAAACGCATCGCAGGCAGAGCGTTCTGGCTTGCAGGGTAACGGTGATTTGATGGTGGTGGACGCACTTGGGTTCGAACCAAGGACCCGCTGATTAAGAGTCAGCTGCTCTACCAACTGAGCTATGCGTCCATTCCGATCTGCACCGGACTGCTATGTTCGGGCGCAAAACCTGCGGCTCGAATCAAGCGAGGCGCTGCATATAGCGACGCGGGCCGGGATGAAAAGGGATTAGGCTGCGCTTTTTTGCTGTGCGCTGGAAAGCTGGCTGCGCATTTCATCGGTGAGGATGATCGACGATGCCAGCACATCGTTCGCTTCGCGTTGCAAGACGACCATCTGCGACTTTTCCAATTCAGCAACAGCTTTCAACGCTTGTGGCTGGGTGAGGGGTGTCACTTGATGCAGCAGGCGCAACGTAGTCGGCATGTCATTCTGCTCGCGCGAGTAGATGGCCTGGGCCACAATCGCGGCCCGGGAAACACGGTCGGTTGGCGTGGTCGGACGGGCAAACTTGCCTAGGCCCAGCTTTCTGCACAAGGCAGCGCCTCTCTCGCCAATGCGAAACATGAAGCTCTCCGTAAACGGTGTTCTGCGAGGGTTGCCTGGCGACAGGGGTCTTTGGGGGGAACCCCGCCGCCAGGGCTTTCACGTCCAACTTTCGCCAGCGTTTGACCGCTGGTTCGCGACCCGAACGTGGGCACTCGTTAAAGTAACCTTGACCATATATGAGCTTAGTTGACGTTTGCGGAAAGTCGCCCAATTGGGGGACGTTGTGTATCGTGCCCGTTCGATGCAGAAGCATTTCGCAAAGATTGAGACGCTCGATGATATTGGAGACGTCCTCTGGTACGCGGCAGGCGTGTGCACCGATTTGGGCGTAATCCGTCAAAGCTATCATTTCACTCCGGTTTTCGAGGGGCCAACATCGGCAAGCACTGTGGTGCACGCCATTGGCTTCGATCCTGAATGGCTAAAGCTCTACGACGAGTCGGGCTTCAGGGAGAAAGACCCTATTCCTTCGCGCATTATGGATTACGGCCTGATGATGACCTGGAAACACGCGATCGAGCTTGCCTCGAATACGCCCGAGAACGAGGAATATTTTGCCGCGATGCGCGAATTTGGTCTCGAGCACGGCTTTGGCGTTCCGCTATTTGGTCCGCGCTGTCGTAGTGCATATGCCTCCTTCGACTTCGGGCACCCTATAAGCGAGGAAAAGGACAAGACACTCGGCATCATTCGCAGCGTGTCGCAGGCGGCTCACCAGAAAGTGTGCGTCCTGCTGGATGAAGAGATGGGCGGCGTCACCCTGTCTCAGCGCGAACAGGAAGTGCTGGATTGGATCGTCAGGGGCAAATCAGCATCAGTCATCGCTGAAATCCTCGATCTGTCGCCCGATACAGTCAGGACATACGCAAAGCGGATTTACGCAAAACTGGGCGCGACCGACCGGGTTGGGGCCGTGGTCAAGGCGTTGAAGATGGGATTGATGCGCGGCTGACCTTGCGCATCATCTGCCGCTTTACCCGCTGAGGCCGCCGCGCGGTGCGTCGCGGTTCCAGCTGTTAACCATCATCAGCGATCCGATGCAGATCATGTTTGTCAGCATCGAAGAACCGCCATGGCTCATAAATGGCAGAGGAATACCCACGACCGGTGCAAAGCCCATAACCATCAGAAGGTTGACCGCGATGTAGAAGAATATCGTGGCCACCATTCCCGACGCGAGCAGGTTCGAAAACCGGTCCCGGGAAGCGAGCGCTACCTTCCAGCCCCACCGCAGGATTATCGCGAAAATCGCAAGGACAAACAATCCGCCCAGCAGGCCCCATTCCTCCGCCATCGTGGCGAAAACGAAATCGGTGTGGGGTTCGGGGAGGTATTGCAGGTGGCTTTGCGATCCGTTGTTGAACCCCTTGCCGAAAATCCCGCCGGACCCGATGGCAATTTTGGACTGGGTGATGTGATAGCCTGCACCCAACGGGTCCGCCTCTGGGTCGAACATCGTCAGAACGCGGCGCTGCTGGTATTCCTGAAGCCCGAAATAAAACGCGACAGGCGCCGCCGCCGCTGCTGTCAGCCCGGCTCCGATAAACCAGCGCAGCGGCAGTCCGGCGAGCAGCATGACCACGCCGCCGCCAAATGCAATGGCGAGCGATGTGCCCAGATCGGGCTGCAACAGGACGAACGCCATTGGCAGGCCAATCAATATGCCGGGCAGCACAACCGCGCGCCAATTGGCGAACATTCCGACAGGCAACGTCGAGAAATAGTGCGCCAGCGTCACGACGACGACCGGCTTCATAAGCTCGGATGGTTGGAGCACTATCGGCCCAAGGTTGAGCCAACGCTGGCTGCCCCCATTGACCTGTCCGATGATCTCCACCGCGATCAGAAGCAGTAAAACAACGATATAGGCCGGGTAGGCCATAAATTTGACGAGCGGCCGGGGCAGGGAGGCAATTACGGCTGCCATCACCATGAACACGCCAAACCTGATCAGGTGCGAAGCGGCGAATGGCTGCATTGATCCGCCCGCTGCAGAATACAATACCGCTGCGCCGAACCCGACAAGCATAAACAGCGGGATCAACATGCCCCACGGTTGGCGCGCAATGGGTTCAGGGATGATCCGGTTCACGGCTGCGCGGCCTCGGCAGGGGGAGGCGAACCGGAGGCGGCGGGGTCCGGGCGCGGTGCAATCGCGTCTTCGGCGATCGCTTCAGACTGGGCCGCAGCCAGTCGTGCCTCGGCCTCGACCTGGTCGAAAATATCCTCATCGCGGCGCGGCGGTGGCTTAACCGTGGCGCCGCGTTCGGCGGCGTAGGCTGCGTACCGGGTTTCCAAACGCTGCTGCGCGGTGCCGCCCCATTGTTTTTCAAGCGCATCAAGGGCTTCCAATCCCTTTTGCGGATCAAACATGAAAGTCATGACATCGCGCGCAATTGGATAGGCTGCGCCGGACCCGCCGCCATGTTCGATCACGACCGCGCCGGCATAACGCGGGTTTTCGGTCGGAGCGAAGAATGTGAACAGGCCGTGGTCACGGTATTTCCACGGCCCGCTGCGGCCATCGGAAACGCTGAGCGAGACGACCTGCGCCGTGCCGGTTTTGCCCGCCATCTGCACGTTATCCAGCGGCAGCCGTCCGCGGCCCGCCGTGCCCGGGCCGTTCACAACATCGCTCATCGCCTGACGGATGTAGTTTATCTCTTCAGCGGCGAAGTTGTAGCTTTTCGCGTTCGACGGCTGACCGTCGAGAATTAATCGGGGGTTGAGAACTTTGCCGGTCGCCAGCCGCGCACTCATCACTGCCAATTGCAGTGGGCTCGTGAGATAATAGCCCTGACCGATCGAGGCATTCACCGTGTCATAAGGCTGCCAAGCGCGGTCAAACTTGTTCATCTTCCAGTCGGAGGTCGGCACAGTCCCGTAAAACTGGCTGGTCACCGGCAGCGGAAATTCCTGCCCCAGTCCAAGCTCCTTGGCGAAGCTTGCCACATTGTCGAAACCGACTTGCTGGGCGAAATGGTAGAAATAGCTGTCGCAGCTTTGGTAAATGGCCTTGCCCATGTTCACGACGCCGTGATTGCTCCAGCAATTGAAGAACCGGTTTCCGATCCGCCGCCCGCCGCCGCAAATGATGGTCTCATTCGGGTCTATCCCGGCTTTGAGGAAAGACATGCAGTGCATCGGTTTTACCGTTGATCCGGGCGGGTAGAGCCCTTTCAGCACCTTATTACGCAGCGGCACGCGCACATCCTCGCGCAGCATCGCATATTCGACACTGCCGATGCCGTCGGAAAAGCTGTTCGGATCAAAGCTGGGCATGGACGCCATGCACAAAAGGTCGCCGGTCAGGCAGTCCATGACAACAACCGATCCGCTTTCCAAACCGATGCGCCGCGCGGCGTAATCCTGAAGCGGGCCATCAATCGTCAGCTTGACCGGATCGCCCTGAATGTCTTCACGCGTTTCCAGATCGCGGATGATGCGCCCCGATGCGGTCACCTCTACCCGGCGCGCACCAGGCACTCCGCGAAGTTCCTGTTCAAACTGTTTTTCGAGGCCGTCCTTGCCGATCTTGTATCCGGGCGTGATCAGGATCGGGTTGCGATCCTCTTCATATTCCTCAGCCGATGCTGGACCCACATAACCGATCAGATGCCCCACGCTGGAGGCAGTCGGGTAAAAGCGCGAGAACCCGCGCTGCGGCACGACGCCCTGCATATCGGGGAGGCGCACACTTAACGAGGCGAACTGCTCGTAATTCAGGCCGCTGGCAACCTCGACCGGCGCAAAGCCGCGCGCTGTCGTCAGCTCCTGCTTGATATCTGCGATGCGCGCTTCATTCAGTTCCAGCAGCTCGCCGATCTCATCGATTGTCGCGTCGGGATCGACCAGCCGTTCTGGAATGACATCGACACGGAAATCGGCGCGGTTGGAGGCGAGGGGGGCGCCATTGCGATCAAGGATCCAGCCGCGGCGCGGCGGGATAAGCGTCAGGTTGACGCGGTTGCTTTCGGATTCGAGCCGGTATTTCTCGTTTTCCGCAATTGCCAGATACCCCATTCGGACCGCCAGAAGCACTCCGATACCGCCCTGAATGGTGCCGATAACCATGCTGCGCCGGTCGAACGTGTTCTTCAGCGTCGAGGCGTTGATCATCGGGGTGCGGCGTTTTTGACCGCGTTTTTTCTTGAAAAGGCCTGCCATCATCCGACCCTTCGCGCGCGGGCCAGTCGGTACCGGTCAAGCCACGCGACCAGTCGGGACAGCACTGGGTACAGCAGGATCGCGAGAACGATCTGCGGGACTGCAGCCAGAAACAATGGCAAGGAAAGAGTTGCACCGGACATCACCATGGCGGCGGTGATGTAGATAACCAAGGCTATACCTGCGGTGAACCAGTCCTGCCAGAACCCCCGCCACGGAAAGCGCGCCTCGATCATTTCAAGCACAATCATACAGATCGACCATAGCAATATGCCGCTGCCAAACGGTTGCCCGCTAAACAGATCGTCAAATGCGCCCAGCGGCACTCCGATCCAAAGCGGGAGAAACCCGGGACGCATGATACGCCAGGCCAGCAGCATCATAAAGCCTGTGGGCGGCAAGATCGGCATCAGCGGGGCGAGGAAGAAGACCGGAAACAGCGATCCGATCATAATGCTGACATATGGGACCGTGTTTGCCCGCCACGGTGCGACCGTGCGTCCGATACCGCCGCTGAAACGGCTCGCGCTGCGACGCGGTGGCGCTCCCAGACCGTCCCTCAATTCCTCTCCTCCGCTTCGGAAAGCGTCATTTCCGAAGGGACATCCGATGCTGCGGTGGATTCAGGTTCGTAGATTGGCTCTACCGAGACAAAATCGGTGGCCGAGGGGTTGGCGACCAATCGCGCGATCCCGCCATCGGGGGTCAGTTCGCTGAGGATCGCGACTGCAACACCCGGCCGATAATATCCGCCAGCGCCGCTGGTGACGAACACATCGCCTATTTCGAGCGGGTTCAATCCCAGGTTGATCAGACGGATGCGAACCATCCCGTCGCCGCGCCCTTCAGCAAAAGCGACCGTTTCATCCGTGGAGCGGCGCACTGGCAGCACGCTTTCGGTGTCGGTCAGCAGCAGGATGCGGGACGATGATCGCGCCACTTCGAGCACGCGGCCGACGACGCCGCGCGGGGAACGCACCGGCATTCCAACCTCGATACCTTCGGAACGCCCCTTGCCAATGTAAGCAAAGCGGCGGCTGCTGGTGGATGTCGATCCGGTCAGTCGGGCAACGGCAATCGGCTCAATCTCGCTTTCAGCAAGGGCGAGCAGCGATTTCAGCCGTTCGTTTTCCAGCGCGACAGCCTCTGCCTCTTTCAGCCGGATGCGGGCGATTTCCATCTCTTTACGCAAAGCTTTGTTCTGGACGCCCGCATACCAGAAACCCGTCACCGTATCCCAGATGCCGTTTGAACCGCTGCGAACCACCGCAGTGCCTTCGCCCACCGGCGCGACCACGTCGCTTGCGCCGCCACGCAGCGGGGCGAGGGCAGCAGGCTGCCAAAGGGACAGGGCAAGCAATGCGAGGCCCAGCAAAGCGCCAAGTGCGGCCAACACATAGCCGGTAAATACCGAATACTGGGCCTTTTTGGAAAACCCCGATGATCGGCGCGATGACGGCGGCGCCATGCCCGTAATCCTCTCTTAAAGCCAATCAGGCCCGCAAAGGCCCGGTTGAGATTATGCGCTCATCAAAACGCCGCGATAGACAGGGTCTTCCATCGCACGGCCAGTACCGATTGCGACGCAGGTGAGCGGATCTTCCGCGATGGAAACCGGCAGGCCCGTTTCTTCGCGCAAATGTTCATCCAGCCGGCGGATCAATGCGCCGCCGCCTGTCAGGACGATGCCCTGATCGACGATGTCGGCAGCGAGTTCCGGTGCGGTGTTTTCAAGCGCGATGCGAACCCCTTCGACAATGGCGCCAATTGGTTCGCTCAAAGCCTCTGCCACGTGGGACTGATTGATCGTGATTTCTTTCGGCACGCCGTTTACCAAATCGCGGCCTTTAAGGGTGATCGTCTCTCCAATGCCGTCTTCAGGCACCACGGCGATGCCGTAATCCTTCTTGATCCGCTCAGCCGTTGCATCACCGATCAACAGGTTGTGGTGGCGGCGGACATAGGAGACGATGGCTTCGTCCATCTTGTCACCGCCGGTGCGGACAGAGGTGGTATAGGCGAGGCCGCGCAGCGAAAGGACGGCAACCTCGGTCGTGCCGCCGCCAATGTCGACCACCATCGATCCAACAGGCTCAGTCACAGGCATGTCGGCACCGATTGCCGCTGCCATCGGCTCAAGGATCAGGTGAACTTCAGACGCGCCAGCGTTGGAGGCGGCGTCCCGGATCGCGCGCTTCTCAACCGAGGTCGATCCCGATGGCACACAGATCACGATTTCAGGGTAGCGGAACAGATTGCGCTTCCCATGCACTTTACGAATGAAGTGCTTGATCATCTCCTCGGCGATTTCGATGTCGGCGATAACGCCGTCACGAAGGGGACGGATTGCTTCGATGGTGTCGGGTGTCTTGCCCATCATCATCTTGGCATCATCGCCCACAGCCTTGACCCGCTTGATCCCGTTGATCGTCTCGATCGCGACCACGGATGGTTCGTTCAGGACGATGCCCTGATCCTGCACATAGACCAGCGTGTTCGCCGTTCCGAGGTCGATTGCCATGTTCTGCGAACCGAATTTGAAGAGATTTGCAAAGAAGCTCATTATATCTGGTATTCCATGGATTTCGGGGTCGCTGCGTGCCGCTCCCCCATGGTTAATTAAGCCTATCAAGGCTGTACATGTTCCGCGTAGCGAATCTGAATATAAAAGGCTAAAATAATTGTTGAGAGCTATGCAAATATGCCCCGAAACACTCGAATTTGCGGTGCATGAAGGCTAGCCTGCGACAAATGCCCCAAATCCGCCGCCTTCCAGACGATCTCGTGAACCGTATTGCAGCGGGCGAAGTGGTCGAAAGACCCGCTTCTGCGCTCAAGGAACTCGTCGAAAACGCGATTGATGCCGGTTCAACGCGAATCGCCATTGCGCTGACCGATGGTGGGCTGACGCGGTTCGAAGTGACCGACGATGGCTGCGGGATGAGCCGGGATGACATGGCCATCGCACTTGAACGCCATGCAACATCCAAACTGCCCGACGACGCTATCGAAATGGTTTCGACGCTCGGATTTCGCGGAGAGGCGCTGCCATCAATTGCCAGCGTTGCCAGGGTAACGATTGAAAGCCGGGTTCGCGGCGAGGCCGATGGCTGGCGCATGGTGGTCGACCACGGCGATGTGGTGGATGAAGGTCCGGCTGCCTTGCCCCCCGGTACGCGTGTCCGGGTCGAAAACCTGTTTGCGAAAATCCCCGCTCGCCGCAAATTCCTGCGCACCCCGCGCAGCGAATACATTGCCTGCCTCGACATCGTCCGCAGGCTCGCCATGGCGCGTCCCGAAATCGCGTTTGCGCTTGAAAACGGCGCGGAGGGCAAAACCCGCAAAGCCCTGACAACACAGGTTGATGAGCCGCTCGCGGTGCGGGTGTCGCAGATCATCGCGCGCGAGTTGAAAGACAACGCTGTTGCTATCGAGTTGGCGCGGGAGACACCGCACGGCGCAATGCGCCTCACCGGTATTGCCGGCCTGCCGACCTACAATCGGGGCGTTGCCGATCATCAATATCTGTTCGTGAATGGCCGTCCGGTGAAAGACCGGCTGCTGACAGGTGCGGTGCGCGGGGCGTATTCCGATATGCTTGCGCGGGACAGGCACGCGGTGCTGGCGCTGTTCCTCGACCTGCCGCCGCAGGATGTCGATGTGAATGTGCACCCGGCAAAAACCGAGGTTCGGTTTCGCGATGCAAGCGGAGTGCGCGGCTTCATCGTTTCCGGTTTAAGGCAGGCACTTGCAACCGGCGACCGGCGCAGCGCGCAAGGCCCGGACCGCAAGGCGATGGATCGCTGGCAGCAGGAGCCTGCGCGCGAGGAACCGGCGGCGATGCGCTCTATTTTCGAAGGGCGGGATTGGACCGCAGCCGAGCCTTCACGCGTCAGCGAGCCAAGGCCTGCATGGATGCCGCAATCATCCGGCGCGCTACCCACGGGCCGCGCAGAGGAAGCCGCACCGATCCCCGAAGATGCGCAGGAATTTCCGCTCGGCATTGCGCGCGGTCAGGTCGCCAATACCTATATCGTTGCGGAAAGCGCGGACGGGCTGGTGCTGGTCGATCAGCACGCTGCGCACGAACGCCTCGTGCTCGAAAGACTGCGCGCTGCGGGCGCGGGCGAGGCGGTTGCGCGGTCGCAGGCGCTGCTTGTGCCCGATGTGGTCGAGCTGGATGAGGCGGATTGCGACCGGCTCGAAGATGCGGCAGAGGGCCTCGCGCGGTTCGGCCTGACCGTAGAGCGGTTCGGACCTGGCGCGATGCTTGTCCGCGCGGTCCCCTCCGCCATTGCAAAGGCAGATAGTGGCAAGCTGTTGCAGGATCTGGCGGACGACATTGCAAAGCATGGCAAGCAGGAGGACAGCGGATCGCTGTTGCTGGCCGAGCGGCTTGAATACGTTCTCGCGACGATGGCTTGCCACGGATCGGTTAGGGCAGGGCGCGTGCTGAGCGTTGCAGAGATGAACGCGCTGCTGCGCGAAATGGAAGCAACCCCGCGTTCAGGCCAATGCAATCACGGCAGGCCGACCTGGGTGAAGCTGGATATGGAAGACGTTGAGAAGCTGTTCGGGCGGCATTGACGGGCGTCGTCGCATATCTGCTTATGACACACTAGCCGACTTTGGCTTTAGAGGCCATAACAAGCGAATGACCGGCTGTCAGATACATTTGCCCTCTCGCCTAATGGAATGCGCTACCCTTCGTGGCAATGAGTATGCATGGCCTATTAGCGACATACCCAAGGTGATTGAGGCAGCGTCGCTGGCTGATCTACTTAACATTGGCGGTCAGTTGCAATTTCGCTTTCCCGATGGCGGGACATGCGAGTGCCACTGGGTCGAGGTCGATACATACAAAGCAGTTTCGTCGGACCTACCTTGGAAGGAGCGGGTTGAGGAAACAGCAGCAACGGCAAGATTGCAATTTCAAGGGCTGTTAGATCGAGTTGACTTCATTGCTGAAGGCAGGACCGCATTCAAGAAACACTTTGATGCCTTCGAGGCCAAAGGTGGCAAAGTGAACGACGCAATGTGCTTTGTTTGGTATATGAAAGCCGAGCGAGATAACTCTAAGCTGGCATAGTACGCAATGCCCGCGTCCCACCCCAAAATTGGACGTGAAAGCCGCTCGGCATCACATTCCCATCCGAACCAGCATCCAAACCGCCATGCCCATCATCGCGAGGTTTTCGCTCAGCGAGATAAAGCCCAGCGGTACATTGCCGCTGCCGCCCACGCAGGCGCATTTGATGTCGCGTTTCTGGATGTAGACCGCGTAAAACACGCTGACAGCTCCGATTGTCCCGATGATGAATGCAACCGGGATCGAGAGCCACGGTAGCACTCGGCCCGCCATCAACACGGCGGCAAGCGCCTCCAGATAGGGGTAGGCTTAGGCATAGGGGACGAAGCGTTTGCCAAGTAGGTCATAGCCGAAAAACATGGTCGAAAACTGCTCGACGTCCTGCAATTTGAGCATTGCCAGCATGGCCATTGAAAACGCGACGAACCATTCGATTGTCCGAACACTCAGCTCGCCCAGCACTCCTATCGAGAGCGAGACGGCCAGCGCCAGACCGACGGCGAATACAGCGAGCACCGGGCGATAGCTTTTGCCGCTGCCGGATTTCGCAATATCGAAATGCTCGCGCAGCGCGTCGTAGCCGCCGATCCGTTCATCACCGATGAAAACCTGCGGTGTCGTCTCAACGTCATGCTTCGACTTGAACGCGTCGGTTTCTTCCCGCGAGGTGAGATAATTATCCTCGACCGTGAAACCACGGCTTTCGAGCAAATACTTCGCCTTAATACCGTAGGGACAGACATGTTTGTCCATCACCATTCTATGCAGTCGAGCTGTCTTTTCCATCACTCTCAAATATACCCCCTAGGAGTATAATTCAAGATGTGCGGAATTGCGGTACGCCGGCATCGCGGTCCAGTTCCGGGATAATCCGGTAACGCGACAGGATGAGGCTGAAGACGCCGAACAACAGCAGTCCCAGCGCGGTGATCGTGAATAGCCAGCCAGTTCCGGCGAGCGAGGCGACCGCGCCGCCAAGCGTTTTCACGTCTTCCGCACCGCCGGACATAAAGCCGGCATTGACCAACGACCAGCCGATCACTGCATAGACAACTGCGCGCGCGCCGAAGCCGGCACCGCCCAGCATCCGCGTGTAAGATGGCGCACTGGCAGAAATACGGTTCATGAAATCGCCGCTGATCGCCTTTTTCGCCTGAGCAAGTGCCGCGATGAAGAACGCAATTCCAAGAATTCCGATCACGACACCGCCAAAGTCAATCGACAGGACGCCTGCCGTTGCTTCAGACGCGCCGCTGCCGCCCGAGCCGCCGGACGAAGTCGTTGCAAACTGGTAGGCAGTCCATGCAAGGACAAGATGGGCAATACCGCTACCGGCGTGGCCGATGCGTTTGCCCCAGCCTTTCGCATCGGAGCCAATGTTCTCAATATCGAAAAGCGGCGAGGCAAACCGGAAAAGCGCGTATGCAAACAGGCCCACGACCATGATCCAGAGCAAGACGTTGCCGCCGGGAAATTCCTCGACCGCGCGGAAAATTCCGTCAGTGCCCTGGCTGATGGCCCCTGCGCTGGTCAGCGCGATGAGCCCGAGAACGAAATAGAGGATCGCACGGCTGAAATAGCCCAGTCGCACGAACCAATTGAATTTTTCTGACTTGTCTACCACGAGCTACCCCTGATGAATGTTTGAATTCCCAACGGTAATTCAGGGTAAGCGGTTCCAAAAAAGTCAGACGTTAAATTTGAAAAGCATCACGTCGCCGTCCTGCACGACGTATTCCTTGCCTTCCTGACGCAATTTACCCGCATCGCGCGCCGCGCTTTCTCCGCCCAGTCCGACATAATCATCGTAAGCGATGGTTTCTGCGCGTATGAAGCCTTTTTCAAAGTCGCTGTGTATCTCGCCAGCCGCCTGGGGCGCCTTTGCGCCGTCGGGGAATGTCCATGCGCGCGATTCCTTGGGACCGGCGGTGAAGAAAGTCTTTAAACCCAGCAACGTGTAACCGGCGCGGATCACGCGGGCGAGGCCGCTTTCCTCCAGGCCAAGTTCGGTGAGGTATTCCGCCCTGTCTTCCATCGGCATCTCGACCAGTTCAGCCTCAATAGCAGCGGATACGACAACGGCCTGCGCGCCTTCAGCCTCTGCCTTGGCAAACACCGTAGCAGACAATTCATTGCCATCGGCGGCGTCTTCTTCGGCGACGTTGCAGACATAAAGGACGGGTTTTGCGGTCAGCAGCTGCGCCTGTTCAAACAGACGCTCTTCCTCATCGTCTTTCGGTTCGGTCAGCCGCGCAGGCTTGCCGTCTTTCAGCAGTTCAAGAGCCTGACCCAGCACGCTGGCGAGCGCCTTTGCCTCCTTGTCGCCCGCCTTGCCGCGCTTTTCGGCATTGGGCACGCGTTTCTCGAGGCTTTCGAGGTCGGCCAGCATCAGTTCCGTTTCGACGACCTCGGCATCGGCAAGCGGATCGACCTTGTTAGAGACGTGCTGGATGTCGTCGTCTTCAAAACAGCGCAGGACGTGAACAATGGCGTCCACCTCGCGGATATTTCCAAGGAACTGGTTGCCCAGACCCTCACCCGCGCTCGCGCCTTTCACGAGACCTGCAATATCGACAAAGCCCAGCTGCGTCGCGATCACTTTCGCGCTGTTTGCGATGCCTGCAATTTTGTCCAGCCGTTCATCGGGGACCGCGACCTGTCCGACATTCGGTTCGATCGTGCAAAAGGGATAATTGGCGGCCTGTGCGGCCTGCGTTTCAGTGAGTGCATTGAAAAGGGTGGACTTGCCCACATTGGGAAGACCCACGATCCCGCATCGGAAACCCATGGGAAGCTCTTTCTATCTATTGGAGACCGCGCCGATAGCGCCGTCGGCGCGTCTTTACCAGTGGGTAACAGGCCATGCGCGGCGCAAAGGGGCTAAACCTTGTGGACCGCTTTCACCCATGGACCGAAGCCGGATTCGCCAAGCCACCCGACCTGCACCTTTGCACTGACTTCGTTGATTGCGATCTGCGGCTTTGTTCCAGGATGCACTTCGCGGCGCAGAGGGCGCGTTCCGGCCGGCATCGCGATCACTTCTGCCATTGCGCGCGGCACATCCATTGGATCGGTCGATCCGCCGCCGGTGCGCTGGCCCAATCGCTGAACCAGCGCGGGGTAACCGGCAGTGTGGGTGCCGTCTGACCGGTTCAGCAGTGTCAGCGAATTTTCATTGGCGTTCTTCCAGATCATCGTCGGATACCCGCCGGGCTGGATCACCGTTACATCTACGCCGTGCGGGACAAGCTCGTATGCAAGCCCTTCGCTCAATGCTTCCAGCGCGAATTTCGACGGTGAATACATTCCGTAAGAGGGCGCAATGACGCGGCCCAGTTGCGACGAGACATTGATGATGAGCCCGGTTTTCGCCGCGCGCATCGCGGGCAGGGCGGCGCGCAGCATGCGCTGAGGGCCGAACACATTGGTATCGAACGTCAGCTGGGTGGCTTCCATGTCCTGTATCTCTACCGGGCCGCCGAATGAGATACCGGCATTATTGATCAAAACATCGATTGCGCCGCCATTGATCTCCATCGCTTTCGCCACGCCTGCATTGACCGAGGCATCGGAGAGAACATCGATTTCGATGACGTGCAGATCGAGGGCGTCGTCACCCGCCAGCTTGATCAGCTCTTCGCTTTCAGGGCGCGGCATATTGCGCATTGTGGCGAAGACTCTTGCTCCGCTGCGGGCGAAATGCTCGGCAGCCAGACGCCCGAAGCCTGTCGAACAGCCGGTGATCAACATGCTTTTGCCCGAGAGATCGGTCGGAATGGGCAGGATATCCTCGGCTGCGATTGTCGTCGTCGCGGCGAGGGCGCCTGTTGCGGCCACTCCTGCCAGAAGAGTGCGGCGGTTCATGCTGGTCATTTGGCGGTCTCCGATAGTTTCCGGCAGTCTAGCGCGAAGCCTGTCAACGCACCAGCCGCGAAGGATTACCCAACGCTGGATAATTGACGCGCAAGTTCGCCGATATCAGCCCCTTCGCCAATTATGCGCCACTGTGCGGGCGTGCGGCTATCAATCAGCACAACGCCGTTCTTCGGACAGATATCGAGGCAGGAAACTTCGATGATGCCCAGCGACGATTTGCGGCCCTTTTTCGTCCCAAGCTCCTTTTTCAAGGCTTTGGGCAGGGCCGTTTGGCCACTGCCGAACGCGATGCCGCGTTTTTTCGCTTTTTTGCTGCACTTCTTGCAGATCAGTATCGCATGGGACCAGTTTGATCGAATTTCAGTTTTCATATGGTGCGTTCAACGTGCAACGCCGCACATGGTTGCCGAATGACGGCAATCAATCCTGCATTCGCAGCGAAACCTCGCTCATGAAACGCGGGTTGTCGCCGTCCGCGAGCCACGGCGCTTCTGCTCCGATTGCGCCGAGCATCTGGACGAGGTCATCCTGTTCCCCCTTGGCATAATTGCCGAGGACATGGCCGGTCACGCGGTCTTTGTGTCCCGGATGGCCGATACCGATGCGAACGCGGCGGAAATCCGGGCCGAGGTGCTGATCAATGGATCGCAGGCCGTTGTGCCCCGCATGGCCGCCGCCTTCCTTCACTTTCACCTTGAACGGGGCGAGATCAAGCTCGTCATGCAGCACCGTGAGCGCATCGGTGCCCAATTTGTAGAACCTAAGAGCCTCACCGACACTGCGCCCGCTTTCATTCATGAAGGTCGCGGGTTTCAGCAGGAGGACCTTGTGCGATCCAATGCGCCCTTCCTGTACCCAGCCGGAAAACTTCTTCTGAACCGGACCAAAGCCATGCATTTCTGCAATGACATCGATCGCCATGAAACCGATATTGTGCCGGTGCATCGCATAACGCGGTCCGGGATTTCCTAGGCCAGTCCAGATTTGCATTTTCGCTCCTTAGCAGGCTTTGCTTGCCCCTCAAGCGCAGCAAGGGTCAGCGCCCGCCGTGAAGCCCGACAAGGCTAAGGAGATCGCATCCCGAAGAAGGATTCGGAACGCAAGAGCCCGACAAACAAAAACGCCGGACTGGTTTCCCAGCCCGGCGCTCTTGGTGATTGCTTGAGGAAAAAGCGGTTTATTCGCTCTTTGCTTCCTGCTCTTCGGCGGCATCCGCATCCGGACCCTGCTCGGTGGCTGCAACGCCATCTGCCGGGACTTCTTCGGTGTCTCCGCCTTCTTCTTCGCTCTTCTTGAGAGCGGATGGAGCGACGAGGGTTGCGATGGTGAAGTCGCGATCCGTAATCGCGCTTTCACTGCCATCGGGAAGCGTGATTTCGCTGATGTGGATCGAATCGCCGACTTCCTTGCCGGTGACGTCGATTTCGATCTCGTCAGGGATTCTGTCCGAAGCACAGATCAGGTCCAGCTCGTGACGGACCACGTTCAGAACGCCGCCCTTCTTGAGGCCGGGCGATTCTTCTTCGTTTGTAAAGACAACCGGGATCTGGACTTCGATCTTCGAGTCTTTCGACAGGCGAAGGAAATCGACATGGACCGGACGGTCTGTGACCGGATGCAGAGCGACATCCTTGGGAATGGTGCGAACCTGTTTGCCATCCACTTCGACCTGAACGATCGAGTTCATGAAGTGGCCAGTCGACATTTGCCGAACCAGTTCTTTCGCTTCAAGATGGATGGGTGTGGGTTCTTCATTACCGCCATAAATAACAGCGGGTACCCGACCTTCGCGGCGAAGTGCACGGGAGGCTCCCTTGCCTGCCCGTTCGCGCGCTTCGGCCGGCAGTGTAAGAGCGTCGCTCATGATACGTGCCTTTCGAATGCATTAGTTGAAATTCAGTCTATCGATGTCCGCCTCCAGGGATGACCGAGACATCGAAGAGCGCGCCACTACCGATAGGCGGGCACAATGGCAAGGATTTACTGCGTTACGCGCTCAACCTTGTAACCACGCTTTTCCAGCAGCACGGCCAGGCTGTCTGGCCCGACCAGATGCCCGGTGCCAACGGCGATGAGCGGGCGGGGCGCGGCTTTCAAATCGTCTTGCAGCATTTCGGCCCAGCGGAAATTGCGCTCCACAATCAACGCCGTGTGCAGTTCGGGGTCAGCCATGATGCCCGTGCGCGTCGCTTCTTCCAGAACCGAAGTATCGCCCGAAAGCCACGCGCTGTGCAGCCTGTCAGGGCGATTGCGGAGCGTTTCCACTTCGCGCAGCACCCCTTCGAGCAGGTCGCGCTGGTCCGCTTCGGGCAGACTGTCGAAAATGCCGAGTTGCATCGTCGCGCCTTCGAATTCGCGCACCTGCCTGCCGGTAAAATCGCGGATAATGGCGCGGTCTACACCGTTGGCCGGCTCCCCTGTCGCCTCAACGCGCGCCAGCATAAGGGCGGCCGCCCACGTCTCCGTCGCGCTGAAATCCTCCGCAGAATAGCTGGACCGGTCGATGAGTGCATCCAGCTCGCCATGCAAAGCAGGATCGATCCGTTCCGCAAGCTGTGCCTGTCCCGGCGTCGTCGCCAATTGGGCAAAGGTGCGCGCAATTGCCTCGCCATCTTCCAAGGCAGCGACCTCGACAATCAGGTAGTCTGCATCGTCGATTGCCTGCGTTATTGCGGGTGTGCGCCAGCGTATACCATCGGGCAGGGAATGGATGGTGCCCAGCATCCACCCTTCGACCGCGCCATCGGTGCCGATAATCTCATAAAGCAGCGGGTCCGCATCAACCGGGCCATCCTGCGGCGCCTCGGAGCAACCGGCCAAGGCCAGTACTCCGAGCAGCGCCGCAAAGCTGGCCCGAACCGCAGGCGTCACTGCACGCGCGTGACAGTAATTCCGCGCTCAGCGAGGTAATCCTGCACGCTGCGCTCTCCCGCGAGGTGACCTGCACCTACCGCGATGAACACATTGCCGGGTTCATCCATACGTGTATCAATCCACTCGGCCCAGTTGGCGTTGCGTTCATAAAGCAGCTTTTCCGCAAGGTTCGGGTGCGACAGGAAACCTTCATTCATCAAAGCGCCAAGCGCATCGACATCGCCCTCTGCCCACTCGGCAACTAGTTGATTGAGGATCTGGATGCCTTCCATCGGGTCTTCGGCACCTTCGAGAAGGTAGAGGACCTGCTGATCAAGCGGCAATTCATCAAAGATCGAGATTT
Organism: Erythrobacter sp. MTPC3; assembly: GCF_042854385.1. Taxonomy (NCBI): domain Bacteria; kingdom Pseudomonadati; phylum Pseudomonadota; class Alphaproteobacteria; order Sphingomonadales; family Erythrobacteraceae; genus Erythrobacter; species Erythrobacter sp. MTPC3. The sequence continues at coordinate 262,365 of NZ_BTGP01000001.1, read as the reverse complement.
GAAAGTCGATCGTTTCCAATGCGACCCGGTCTACGTCCTCACCGACCGTCGCCTCAAGCACGGTTTCGACGCCTTTATCGTCGCTGAAACCGGATGCCTGCGTCACGATCTGCAGGATGGCGATGGAGGCAAGCCACGGTTCCATCGTATCGAACGCAGCAGCCGGGATACCAACCTTGGCGAGGCCCGCTTCGAATGTAGCGCGCTGGTCTTCGTCCATCAGGTCGCGCAGCGTCTGGCCATCGCTCAGCATACCCTTTTCAGCGACCATCGCGCCCATCGATGCCGCGAGTTCTGGGTTCATGTCGATTTCAGTGACAAGAGCCTCCGCGTCGGTCAGTGCTTCTCTCACGGGGCCGCTATACCATTCGACGTCATCGGGCAGCATGTGCACAGTGCCGAAAAGGTAAATCGTCGTGTCTTCGTCCGCGACCTGCCACAGGGCCGGTGCGCCCGGCGCGGTTTCCAGCTCCATTTCGGCAGCCGGAACCTTCTCTTCCTCGACCGGAGCGGGCGCGGACTGCTGGGCGATTGCCGGGGCACCGGCGAGGAGCGCGATAGCAGCGGCGGACGATGGAAGCAGTGAAGTCAGTTTCATGAAATGGTCCTTTTTATCGGGAGATAGCAATCAAATATGGCGGGTGTTTGAACGGTTCTGGCATTGTGGGAGAACTTCACATGTATTTGCGATGCAGCCACACTGCCGAACCGACGATTGAGACGATCAGCAAGACGACCATGGGGTCATGCGGCGCGACCCATCCCGCGCGTGATGCAAGCCACCAAGCGGGTGTCACAAGTAAATAGATATGCAGAGCAATGGAAGTGCTTTCCAGATAGGCTTTGGCTTCATGTTCATCGACGGCTTTCCACCATTTCCAGCTGACAGCCGGAACTATAACCAGCCAGGCGATCAGCGCCGCTATGGCAATGGCAGGGCTGACAGGATCGTTCGAAAACAGAATGCTACCTTTATCGCGGCCGGCAACCGCGAAACCCACGCCTAACGCCGTTCCAATGCCGATCAAAATGCCCATAAGGTTGCGCGATTTCCTGACGCTCGGGCCGATTGGTTCGGGATCAGTCGCCGGCCATAGCTTCCAGCTCACGGCGATTGTCGCTGAGATCGCAGCAAGAATGCCAAAGCCAACACCGATATCCGTCATCGAAGGCGTGCCGTGTTCAAGCGCTCCTTTTGCAAAACCTGCAAGAAAGGCGAGGAGAAACAGGAGCAATACGCTCGAGATCACCAAAATGACGACCTTCCTCGACGCGGCACCAGTCTGGAGTTCTGTGTCAGAGTTCGTCATCGAAAATCTCCTCGATGCTGGAATCGAACAGGCGGGCGATTTTGAAGGCAAGCGGCAGCGAGGGGTCATGCTTTCCTGTCTCGATCGCATTCACGGCCTGGCGCGACACGTCGAGCCGCCCGGCCAATTCGGCCTGCGACCAATCACGCTCCGCGCGTAAGACTTTCAGGCGGTTCTTCATTCTGTAGTTTCGCGACTGTCGCGCCATCGATTGAACTGGAACAAGAGGACGAAAGCACTGGTGAAAACGAGCCAGACATAAAGCGTCGTTTGCAATACCCAAGCCTCTTTCAGCAGCGGGTCGAGCAGCCAGTCGGGACGGTTGCCTCCCCAATTGTCGAGATCACCCTGGATAAACACGGTCGAGATGAAATTGATGGAAAGGAGCAAAAATGGCGGGATGATCGTCATCAGGAACGCCAACTGCACCATAGTGCGCTTCCAGAGCAGATCGGCATATTCATCACGCCAAGTCGGCACGATGATCAACAACGGAACAATCACAAGCTGAAACAAAATCAAGATTGCTCTGATCACGCCCGATAGCACCGGATGAAGATCCGTAGGCGAGAAGCCGATGATCGTAATCAGACTGTGCGCAAAGACTTGGTAAATTAGGGCAGCATCCATCAGCCGATAATAGAGCCGGAAACGGAGTGGACCCTCGCCGGTAGAAGTGTCGGTACGATCGCGACCCGAACCTGACTTTCTTGATCCGAGAATATTCATAGGGAGTTCCCGTCAAAAATTTGAGCGTGCAGAAGTGCTTCGGACCCAGTTAGAGCGCTGAGCCGGACGGCGCGTAAGACTTTGAGGCGGTCCTTCATCTGCTGTCACGCCATCGGTAAAACTTGTAGATCGCAAAGAAGATTATAGGAGACCAGATTGCTATTTGACTGATCGTTTCAACCAGCCCGTAGAACATGACAAATTGGGTGACTTCTCTGGGAGCCTGCTCAAATGTGACGTCAGGAGGAGGCGGGGTGTCCAGCCTGTCATCAAACAATGTCCCGCCTGCTTCGAACCACAAAAATGCATCGGTGCCGAATGCGGCAATTGTGAGCATGAAGAAGAGGGGGAAGAAGACAACGAAATAGGTGAAAGTCCCGGCAGTTTTCGACCAGATCTTCTGCGCGAACTCGTCCCGCATGAAACGAGCCGCCACAAGAAGGAAAAGCAATGGCCACGTAATCAAAAAGAGAGTGACATATATCCCCGACGTCGGCAGTGCTTTGATCTCTTCAGGCGGCATAAGAAATTGGAGGCCCTTGCTGTAAAGCATCAGCACAATCATCAAATAAAACGCAGCATCCACCAGCGGATCATAGAACCGGTTAAGCTTGCGCAAGCGTTGCATTATTGTGGGTTTAGGCATAGGCTAACAATATCCCCTGATCCGTGAAATTGCGAAGGACGTCTGGAACGTTACCGCAACGATGATCAGGCCAAATACGTGATCCTGCACATATCCACTGGTGAAGGACACAACGCTGGCGAAAAGCCACAATCCCACGACCGCGCATGACCAGGCGGATGCCTTCCCGATCAGGCGCTGCATATATTCATCCTGATACGAGAAGAAGATAAGGCCAATAAGCGAGCCGGAGGCGAAACCGCCGCCAATGGCATCGACATGGTCAAAAAAGCCAAACGCTTTGCCAGCAAGCAACAGCCATGCGGCTGCAAAACCAACCCACATCGATTGCAAAGCGAAGTTACGGTTTTCCTCGCCCGGCTGATTGGGAACATACGGCATCAGATGCCCCCCCTGATCCGTTTCCAGAACAGGCCGATGTAAAAGGCGATAATCGCGAGGGCTATGGTTGCGATTGCCGGAATATCGCGTTCGTTGTCTTGCCCGGTGCCGCCGTCGCGTGCGGATTGAAAGCCGTCATAGAAACCTTCGGCGAATGGAAGGCCGAGAAACAGGATTAGAAGCGTCGCAAAGGCGAGGCTTGCGCCCGAAGTCCACAGGCCCCGTGTATATTCATCGGCGTTTCTGGTGAATAAAATCACCCAGCAGCAGGCGACACAGATCATAACCCCCGCGACCAGAAACGCTTTAGGAACGGAAGCCAGACCCCCGATGCCGATGGCCAGCAATGCGACCAGACCGACCCATCCTGCGCCCATGAAAATGTTTGCTTTGGTCATTAACTCAGCCTCTTAGACGCTTGATATGTAGGCCGACAAAGACCGCAGCCATGATGACGGGAGCACCCCAGGCTATCAGAAAGTCAAAGTCGGGCTTTTCAGACGAACCTGATAGCGCCGCTTGCGCGGAGAGAAAAACGGGGACGAAAAACAGCCAGATGATGGACATGAAGAAGCCGGATGTCGTTCCGCTGTTCCAGATGGCCAACGCGAATTCGTCGCTGTTCCGTAGTACGATCAGCGTGATGAGCGCCCCGGCCAAGGCTGCCAAAGTCGGAAGATTCAAAAGGTTTCGCGCGAGCATTCCGGGCGCGTGCATCGCGTCGGGCAGGGTGAGAAGGATGTAGTTGACGAAGACGTATAATTCCAACGAGACAAAAAGCGCGATCGCGCCCACCGTGCTGGCCAGATAAAAACGATCAGCTTTCTTCTGACGATTACTCATCACTTATCACGCTCCGGAGGCATTCATGATTTTGGCAGCAATCGCGCCGACCGCATAACCCGCCAAACCGATGAGGATGAAAAGCTGCCACCAGCGAAGGGTAGATGTTGATTTCAATATCTTCACGGCGAATTACTCCTTCGGCATTTGAGGTTTGACTTGGGGGGGCATGATTGGCTGTTCCCGGCGGATAAGGACAGCGGGGAGGCCACCTCATCCACCGGGAACCTATCATCAAGCTTCCGGCGCAACTGGAGTGTTGGTTGAAGCGAGACGAACTCGATTGAGATTGGCATTGGCGATCGCGACGCGAATTTGCGTTTCGGCCCGAGCGAATGCGGTAGCGCGGCATTGGCGTTCCAGGCGCAGCGATACGCTGTCGCGGCCGCCATTGGCGCAGTTTCTACGGATGATTGTCTTCACGCGCTGATCCAGAACAGCGACACCATTTTCTGTGGTCAGATCCAGATCATCATGAGCGACAGAAGCATCGAAATCTGTCGTGTTCGGACCAGCGGCAACAGCCGGAGCAGCAATAAGAACGAGAGCGGGAGCGGCGAAAAGAGCAGTCAGTTTAGCCATTGTGGTTCTCCTGGGGAGTGAGAAGTTTGTAACCTCAACCTTCCGATATGTCAGGTTGCCCTTACTTTATGTCGCGATTCGCTGACTATGTCAACAAGACCTGACTTTTGGTAATGCTGGCATGACAAGAACCGCAGATTTCCGGGGTTTCGGGTGCGCAAATCCTGTCGGTGCTGCGCTGCGGCATTGACGCTGATGGGGCCATCCGCCAAAGCCGCGACCATGGAATCCGAGGTAAAAACCGTCACGCGCGGATCGTCCGCTGCGACGCGCGATCCGACCCGTTCTTTCCAGGACATGATCCTGACGCTGCACGATTTCTGGTCGGCGGCGGGGTGCGTTATACTGCAACCGTATGACATGCGCATGGGCGCCGGAACGTTCCACACCGCGACAACGCTGCGCGCGCTTGGCCCGGAACCGTGGAATGCGGCGTTCGTTCAGCCATGCCGCCGTCCTACCGACGGGCGCTATGGCGAAAACCCCAACCGGCTCCAGCATTATTACCAGTATCAGGTCATCCTGAAGCCTTCGCCGGAGAACATTCAGGAGCTTTACCTCGACAGCCTGAAAGCCATCGGTATCGACCCGCTTAAACACGATATCCGCTTTGTCGAAGATGACTGGGAATCGCCAACTCTCGGCGCTTGGGGGCTGGGCTGGGAGGTCTGGTGCGACGGGATGGAAGTCACCCAGTTCACATACTTTCAGCAAATGGGCGGTTTCGATTGCAAACCGGTTGCGGGCGAGCTGACTTACGGGCTCGAAAGGCTCGCAATGTATATTCAGGGCGTCGACAGCGTCTACGACCTCGATTTCAACGGCCGCGGTGTTTCGTATGGCGAAGTATTCCTCGAAAACGAAAAGCAGATGTCGAAATGGAATTTCGAGGTCGCCGACACCGATGCGCTGTTCGACCTGTTTGCCAAGGCTGAGGTGGAATGCCGCAACGCGCTGGCAAACGACGTCCCTATTGCCGCCTATGAACAGGCGGTAGAGGCGAGCCACATCTTCAACCTGTTGCAGGCGCGCGGCGTGATCAGCGTTCAGGAACGCGCCAGCTATATGGGCCGGGTGCGCGATCTGGCGCGCGGCTCTTGCGAGAAATACGCAGAATTGAAAGCGCCTGAATGGGCCGAGAAATTCCCGGAATGGAGCCTCAACTGATGGCCGATTTCCTGCTTGAGCTGCGCAGTGAAGAAATCCCTGCGCGCATGCAAAAAGGCGCGCGCGGCGAACTGGAAAAACTGTTCCGGCGCGAAATGGATGCCGCCGGTGTCGCGGTGGGCGATCTTTCGGTTTGGTCCACGCCGCGCCGCCTTGCCCTGATTGCGCGCGGCCTGCCGACCGAAACAGAGGCTGTGCGCGACGAGGCAAAAGGCCCGCCGGTGGGTGCGCCCGATCAGGCTGTTGACGGTTTTTGCCGCAAAAACGGCGTTACCCGCGATCAGTTGGAAGAGCGCGAGGTAAAGGGCCGCGCGACGTACTTCGCCGTGATCGAAAAGCCGGGGCAGCCGGTGGCCGAACTGCTCGCCGCCGCGATCCCCGCGATCATCGACGATTTCTCATGGCCCAAATCCATGCGCTGGGGCGATGCGTCGATCAGCAGCGAAAGCCTGCGCTGGGTGCGCCCGCTGTCAGGCATCGTGGCGCTGTTGGACGGCGAAGTTGTGTCCTGCATCACGCATGGCCTAGCCAGCGGCCGAGAAACGATGGGGCACCGCTTCCACTCGGACGGCGTTATCAGCATCGATGGCGCAGACGATTACGCGGCGAAACTGCGCCTCGCCTCCGTTATTGTCGACCATAAAGAGCGCGAGGACATGATCCGCACGGGAGCCAAGGACGCTGCCCAATCGGCGGGTCTCGCGCTGGTCGAGGACGAAGGTCTGGTGATCGAGAATGCGGGCCTTACCGAATGGCCGGTTCCGCTGCTGGGGCGCTTTGACGAGGATTATCTCGACGTGCCGCCCGAGGTCATCCAGCTGACTGCGCGCGTGAACCAGAAATACTTCGTGTGCGAGGATGCGGCCAATGACGGGCAAAACCGCCTCGCCAACGCATTTATCTGCACGGCCAACATTGCGGCGACCCATCCCGAGGTTGTGGTCGATGGCAATCGCAAGGTTCTGGCTGCACGCCTATCGGACGCACGGTTTTTCTGGGAATTAGACCAGAAGAAAACCCTCGCCCAGCACGCCGAGGGTCTTGAGCGGATCACGTTCCACGAAAAGCTGGGCACAGTCGCGGACAAGGTTGACCGTGTTGCGAAGCTTGCGCGGTGGCTCTGCGAAGAAGACGTTGTAAAAGGCAATCCTGATCTTGCGGAGCAGGCTGCGCGCTTGTGTAAAGCTGATCTGGTCACCGAGATGGTTGGCGAGTTTCCCGAGCTGCAAGGCCTGATGGGCGGATATTACGCCGAGACGGAAGACCTGCCGATCGAGGTTTCGGATGCGATCCGCGATCATTACAAGCCGGTGGGCCAGGGCGATGATGTACCGACCGCTCCAGTGACGGTTGCGGTGTCTCTTGCGGATAAGTTGGACACGCTGGCATCGTTCTTTGAAATCGAGGAATTCCCAACGGGTTCAAAGGACCCTTATGCACTTCGTCGTGCAGCGATAGGAGTGTTGACTCTCGTTCGTCAGAACGGACTAAAAATCCACTTAGGCGAAGTGTTGGGCCAAGGGTGGCTTGGGCATAGTAAAAAGCGAGAACTATCGCAGTCCGAATTCAGTCGTAGAAAGATTATGACTTCGGTCCCTGACTTCCTATTAGACAGACTTAAAATTGTTTTGAAAGATGCTGGCATCCGGCATGATTTCGTTGCAGCGTCGACGAACTGGGGCACGTCTGATGATGGGAGAATTGATCGCGTCGAAAAGCGTGCTGGTGCTCTGCAGTCGTTCGTTTTAAGCGAAGACGGCCAAAACCTGCTCGCAGGATACAAGCGCGCGGCCAATATCCTCAAAAAGGAGGATTGGGACACATCCGCCGGAGACGGCATCGAACACACCGGCGAAGAAGATCCGCTTGCCCTGGCGGGTAAGCCGGAATTCGACGCCGTCGTAGCTGCAACGGCCGAAAGCAATTCGCTTTCCTACTCGCCCGAGCCTGCCGAAAAGGCGCTGATAGATGCACTGGATGCCGCGGCACCAAAAGCGGCTGCTGCGGTCAATGCTGAAGAGTTTGAAACCGCGATGGCGGCGCTCGCCACTCTGCGCGGTCCAATCGATGCCTTTTTCGAGGATGTGACGGTCAATGACGATGATCCTGAAAAGCGCGAGGCGCGTTTGGACCTCCTTTCCCGTTTCACCAAAGCCGTGGGCAATGTCGCCGACTTCAGCCGGATCGAAGGCTAACCGATGGGCAGGGCCGATACGTCTTTTGGAGGATCGCTTTTCTGCCTCAGGACCGTGTAACACGCGGTCCATGTCTCAACTGTCTCCGATGCCAGTTCCCCTACTCGCAGCCTCAAAAGGGCCCATTCAATGAGCAATACGGTATACCACTTCGGCGGAAGCGCCGCCCACGATGACCCGCGTCAGGGCGACAAGAGCGTCACGGGCGGCAAGGGCGCAAACCTTGCCGAAATGGCGAGCATCGGTCTGCCGGTCCCGCCGGGTTTTACCATCACGACCGATCAGTGCCTTGAGTACCTTGCCGGAGACAAGACGTTCGATGCGAGCCTGAGGGCTTCGGTCGCAGAGGCGGTTGCTCACATCGAGAAGTCGGTTGGCAAGAGCTTTGGCGATGCCGCCGATCCGCTGCTGGTATCGGTGCGTTCCGGCGCGGCAATCTCAATGCCGGGCATGATGGATACGGTGTTGAACCTGGGCCTGAACGACGAGACGGTTAAGGGGCTGGCGAAGACGAGCGGTGATGACCGGTTTGCGTGGGACAGTTACCGCCGGTTCGTCCAGATGTACTCCGACGTGGTGCTGGGCGTGGATCACGGCCTCTTCGAAGAGGCGCTGGAGATCACCAAGGAAGACAACGGCTTTTACGCCGATACAGAGCTGTCTGCTGATGACTGGCGCACTCTGGTTGCCGAGTTCAAGTCCATCGTGGACAAGGAGCTGGGCCAGCCATTCCCGCAGGACCCGCAGGCGCAGCTATGGGGCGCAATCGGTGCGGTTTTCGACAGCTGGGACACCGACCGGGCGAAGGTGTACCGCAGGCTCAACGACATTCCTCGCGACATGGGCACGGCGGTCAATGTGCAGGCGATGGTGTTCGGCAATATGGGGGACACCAGCGCGACCGGCGTGGCCTTCACCCGCGACCCGGCCACCGGCAACCGTGCCTATTACGGCGAATACCTGATCAACGCGCAGGGCGAAGACGTAGTAGCCGGCATCCGCACCCCGCAATACCTGACCAAAGCAGCGCGCGATGCGGCGGGCGCGAAACCGCTCAGCATGGAAGAAGCGATGCCAGACGCTTACGGCGAGCTGGCGCACGTATTTGACCTGCTGGAGGCGCATTACCGCGACATGCAGGACATCGAGTTCACCGTAGAACGCGGCAAGCTTTGGATGCTGCAAACCCGTTCTGGCAAGCGGACGGCCAAGGCTGCGCTCAAAATGGCGGTCGATATGGTGGGTGAGGGATTGATCGGCGAGGAAGAGGCTGTGCGGCGGGTCGATCCGATGGCGCTCGACCAGCTGCTTCACCCTACGCTGGACCCTGACGCAGAGCGCAATGTGCTGACCACCGGGCTACCTGCATCGCCGGGCGCAGCTGCCGGCAAGATCGTGCTGGATGCCGACACGGCGGAGCAATGGTCCCAGCGCGGCGATAAAGTGATCCTTGTCCGCGTAGAGACCTCGCCAGAGGACATTCACGGTATGCACGCGGCGCAGGGCATCCTGACCGCACGCGGCGGCATGACGTCACACGCGGCAGTGGTCGCGCGCGGTATGGGGCGGCCATGCGTGTCGGGCGCGAGCGGCGTGACGATTGATCGCAAGACCCGCGTCCTTCGGATCGGCGACACCGAACTGAAAGAGGGCGATGAGATCACTCTCGACGGCGCAAATGGCCAGGTGATGCTGGGCATTGTGCCGACGGTAAAGCCGGAGCTCGCTGGAGATTTCGGCACGCTGATGGTCTGGGCAGACAAGCTGCGCCGCATGAAAGTGCGCACCAATGCCGAAACGCCCGATGATTGCCGCATGGCGCGCCAATTTGGCGCAGAAGGCATCGGGCTTTGCCGTACAGAGCATATGTTCTTCGACGCGAACCGGATCAGTGCGGTTCGCCAGATGATCCTTGCCGAAGACGAAGCGGGACGGCGCAAGGCTCTCGAAGTGCTACTGCCTGAACAGCGCGCGGACTTTACCGGTATTTTCGAAGTGATGACCGGTCTGCCATGCACGATCCGGCTGCTCGATCCGCCCTTGCACGAATTCCTGCCAACGCAGGACGCAGATTTCGAAGATCTGGCCGATGCCACTGGCCTCGGTGTGGATCACTTGAAACGGCGCGCGGATGAGCTGCACGAATTCAACCCGATGCTGGGCCACCGCGGCTGCCGTCTGGGCATCACCTACCCTGAAATCTATGAGATGCAGGCGCGCGCCATATTCGAGGCAGTCTGTGCTGTTCAGAAATCGAGCGGGGAGGCGCCGCTTCCTGAAATCATGATCCCGCTGGTTGCGACCAAGCGTGAACTGGAATTGCTGAAGTCGCTGATCGACCGGGTGGCCGAAGAGGTCTTTGCAGAACAAGGTGCGCGGGTCGAATACCTGGTCGGCACCATGATCGAACTGCCGCGAGCGGCGCTGATGGCAGGGGAAATTGCCGAAGAAGGCGCGTTCTTCAGCTTCGGCACCAATGACCTGACCCAAACTACACTCGGCGTTTCGCGCGACGATTCAGCCCGGTTCCTCGCGCCTTATGTCGACAAGGGCATCTTTCCGCGCGATCCATTCGTCAGCCTCGACGTCGATGGGGTCGGACAGCTGGTTGAACTCGCAGCCGAGCGGGGCAGGGCAACCCGGCCTGATATCAAGCTGGGGATCTGCGGTGAACATGGCGGCGATCCAGCCAGTATCGCGTTCTGCGAAAAAGTTGGTCTCGATTATGTGAGTGCATCGCCATACCGCGTGCCGATTGCGAGGCTCGCCGCGGCTCAGGCTGCGCTGAAAGGCTGATCAAGGGGCGTTCAGCGCCAACCTGTCAGCGTGAGGATTTCGAAGGTTTCCGTGACCTTCCCGTCATCTTCGCGCAGGTCATCGAAGGTTTTGCGCGCCCGCTCCCACCCAGTTCGCGTGACAGGCGGAGCGGGGCTTGCAAGCGAGCTTGTCAGCCCGTGGTCGCGCAAGTCTTCGACAAGCCGTTCTGCAGCAGAATAGCGAACGTTGACGGCATAGCTGTCGACCACTTGACGGCTGAAACCGGCGCGTTCCAGCAAAGCAGTTCCGGCCCGGTTATCGACCTGGGGATGCATGCGCGCCGCTGGCCGATCTCCATCGGCGACAAGCGCAAGCTGGCGCAGCACCGGCAAGCTGCCCGCACCGGGAAACGCTGCCATAAACAACCCGCCATCGGCCAGTGCATTGCGGGCATGGATCAGCGCGCCGGGCAAATCGTTGACCATCCCCAGACCGAGCAGGTGGATGACCAGATCGTAAGCTTCGAATTTATCGGGCGCTTCCTCGTCAAAAAGGCCAAGCGGCGCTGCGTTTATGACAGTGCCGCTATCCAGCAACATGCGGGAAAGTGGTTCCGGGGCATCGCCCACGATCAGCGCTTTGCCGCCTGTGAAATTCATGAAATCGAGCCGCTCTGCCAAATCATCACCCAGCGTCTCGTTCAAATAATTGGCCGCACCGCCAAGTTTTTGCCGGGTACGTGCGCGGTTCCATTTCGCGCTTGAGCGAGTCCGGTCGAAAATGCGGGGCGGGGCGGTATTCATGGCAATGCGCCCTGCCGCGCTTGCCACTCCAGTGCAAGCCGTGCGACATATAAGGCATGGATTTCAGGGGCCAAATTGCCGGCGGGTTAAAACCGATTGTTGATCTGATATACCCTCCGCGGTGCCCTTTATGCGGCGATGCGGTCGCGGATCAGGGCGGGCTTTGCTCTGAATGCTGGGGAGGCTTGGAGTTTCCGAGCGAGCCGGCGTGTTCGGCATGTGCGCGGCCTATTGGCCAATCGGGCAATGCGCCGTCCGATTTGTGCTTTGCGTGCGTTGCTAATCCGCCGCGCCATTCGGGGGTTTACGCGGCAACGCTTTACAACGATGCCTCGCGCAGGCTCATCCTGTCGTTCAAGCATGGCGGCAAGATCGCTCTCTCGGGCCTGTTGTCCCGTATGATCGCAAACCGCATACCGCCAGAAACTGCCGACATGCCTCTGCTTGTGCCAGTGCCATTGCACCGGACCCGGTTATGGAGCCGGGGATACAATCAGGCGGCTTTGATCGCGCGCGAGCTTGAAAAATTGGGACGCGGCGGGCTGGCTGTCGATGCACTGCGCCGCCATCGCCGCACGCCGAGCCTCGGCGGCCTAGGCAAGGAAGCGCGGGCAAAAGCGCTTCAAGGGGCGATCAGCGTGGTTAGCAGCCGTGCCAAGACGGTGGCCGGGCGGAACGTAATCCTTGTCGACGATGTTTTGACAAGCGGAGCGACCAGCGATGCGTGCGTGGCGGCGTTGCTAGACGCCGGGGCTAACTCTGTTCGGGTGGCATGTTTCTCGCGGGTGGTGGACGGATAGCGCGTCATTGCAGCAAGAAATACTGGAAAGAAAAGAAGCCGGAAAACATAACGCCCGAGGTCCGAAGACCCCGGGCGCCACGTGACGAAATGGTTTGGAACCGCTCTAAAGAGCTCAGATAGCCACCCCCTAACTTGGCTATCAGGATCCTGTCCTTATCGTTCAATTGGACCAATCCAGCACCCCGCTGCTGTTTTTGATCCAACCACCCCCTGAACCTGGCACTATGATGTGCCGTTGTCTGGTGGAGAGCTTTTGATCGCTCTTGGGTAGTCTTGTTCCATTGTGGACTTAATTCTTAAAGTTGAATCCGTGAATGAGCCGGATTTTGAGTCTCATCTGTTGTCATAGTGCAACAAACCATCGCAGAGGGTGACCTGTTCGCCGCTCGTGCCTATTGTCGTCTTAACAACCGGGAGTTCTCACCATGGCCGATGACACATTACCCTCCAAAGACCGCGAAACCGGCCCCGTATTTGCACCAAAGTATGATGAAAGCGGCTTGCTCACAGCGGTAGTGTTGGATGCTGGCACCCGCGAAGTGCTGGTGGTGGCGTTCATGAATGCCGACGCGTTGGAGCGAACCAGAGCGACGGGCAGGGTGCATTTCTGGTCACGGTCTCGCCAATCGCTGTGGCTCAAGGGCGAAACCTCGGGCAATTATCTCACGGTTCAGGAAATCAGGGTGGATTGTGATCAGGATGCTCTGGTGATCCATGCGCAGCCAGCCGGACCGACATGCCACACAGGGGCGACCTCGTGTTTTTACCGCGTGCTCGACCGGGCAGCGGACGATGGCGAGGCACTCTCTCCGGTAAAGCACTAGGTCTCCCGTTAAGGGCAGGACTTGACGTTCACGTAAAGGTAAGGTAGTCATTTGCTCATGGCTACAGCACACGCAAACACAGAATCCGCCAAGCCGAAGGGCACAGAGCAGCGCCGCAATGGCGCGCATCTCGACCGCCCTGACAAGCATGAGCGTGAGCAATTCTCCATCTCAGACCTCACATCCGAATTTGGCTGCACCGCACGTGCTCTGCGATTTTACGAGGATGAAGGGCTGATCAATCCGGCCCGTGTTGGCTTGACACGGGTGTATTCAAAGCGCGACCGCGCGCGGCTTGCCTGGATCATGCGGGCCAAGAATGTCGGGTTCAGCCTAACCGAAATCCGCGAGATGATCGACCTGTATGATCTGGACGACGGGCGCGTTGAACAGCGCCGCGTCACCGTGGAGAAGTGCAAGGACCACATCGCCAAATTGAAAGCGCAGCGTGCCGACATCGATTCCTCGATCAAGGAATTGACCGAGTTCGTCAGCGAAATTCAGAATCTGGACCTCGGCTGATCCGAGTTTCCTCCAGCGCACCTATTTCTATACCCATCAAGAGGACTTCCTGATGCCAACCTACACCGCCCCCACTCGCGACACGCGCTTCATCGTCAATGAAATGCTGGATCTTGCCAGCTTTGGAAATCTGCCGGGTTTCGAGAACGCGACGCCTGACATGATCGAAGCAATCGTCAACGAAGCTGGCAAATTCGCATCCGAAGTGCTCGCCCCGATCAACCAGATTGGCGATGAACAAGGCTGCACCCGTCATGAAGACGGTTCTGTGACCACGCCGGACGGCTTTAAGGAAGCGTATCAGGCGTATGTCGAGGGCGGTTGGGGCACTTTGTCCAAACCAGAAGAATTCGGCGGTCAGGGGCTTCCCCATGTACTCGGGTTTGTGATGGAAGAGTTCACCGCGACCGCTAATCAGGCGTTCGGCATGTATCCGGGCCTGACCAATGGCGCGTCGGCGGCTATCGAAGCGGCCGGATCGCAAGAGCAGAAAGAGACCTATCTTCCAAAGATGATTTCGGGCGAATGGTCGGGCACCATGAACCTGACAGAGCCGCACTGCGGCACCGATCTCGGCATGATCCGTACCAAAGCGGAGCCGCAGGCTGATGGCAGCTACAAGATTTCCGGCACCAAGATTTTCATCTCCGCCGGTGAGCATGACCTGACCAGCAACATCATCCACCTGGTGCTCGCCAAGACGCCGGGCGCGCCTGATAGCTCGAAGGGCATTTCGCTGTTTATCGTGCCGAAGTATATCCTCGATGAAAACGGTGAACCGGGTGAGCGCAACGGCGTGTCATGCGGCTCCATTGAAAAGAAGATGGGCATCCACGGCAACGCGACCTGCGTGCTCAATTACGATGAGGCCACCGGCTTCATGGTGGGTGAGGAAAACAAGGGGCTGGCCGCGATGTTCGTGATGATGAACGCGGCGCGTTTGGGTGTCGGCCTGCAGGGACTGGCTCAGGCCGAAGTGTCCTATCAGAACGCCGTGACCTATGCGCTGGATCGCCGTCAGGGCCGCGCGCTTACGGGTCCGCAGGATACCGACGCCAAAGCCGATCCAATCTTCGTGCACCCTGATGTGCGCCGGATGCTGATGGATGCGAAGGTATTCAACGAAGGTATGCGCGCAATGTGTCTGTGGGGCGCATTGCAGGTGGACCTGACGCACAAGGCCCAGACCGAAGAAGAACGCCAGCTTGCCGACGATCTCATCGGCCTGATCACGCCGGTCATCAAAGGATACGGCACCGACAAGGGCTATGACATCGCCAACAACATGCAGCAGGTTTATGGCGGCCACGGCTACGTCAAGGAATGGGGCATGGAGCAGTTCGTGCGCGATAGCCGTATTGCCATGATCTACGAAGGCACCAACGGTGTGCAGGCGATGGACCTTTGCGGACGCAAGCTAGCATCAAAGGGTGGCCGCGCGGTTCAGGCATTTTTCAAGATGATCGACGATGAAATCGCCGACGCGAAAAACGTGCCCGAACTGAAAGAGTTTGCCGAGAAGCTGGAAAAGGCTTTGGGCGAGCAAAAGGCCGCGACCATGTGGTTCATGCAGAATGCGATGCAGAACCCGAACCATCTCGGCGCGGGCGCGCATCATTACATGCACATCATGGGCATCGTAACGCTTGGTTTCTTCTGGCTGAAAATGGCGAAGGTATCGAACGATGCGCTTTCTGGAACGCCGGATGACAAGGCTTTCTACGAAGCGAAAATGACCAGCGCCGCCTATTACGCTGAACGCTTCCTCCCCGATGCAGGCGCACTGCGCCGCAAGCTGGAAGCAGGCAGCGAAAACATGATGAAACTGGGCGAAGAGGCGTTCGCAACAGCGGCCTGATTGCACTATTCTCAGTTTGTAAGAGGGCTCGGACCGAAAGGTTCGGGCCCTTTTTCTTCGCCCATAGACTTGGATTTTCACCCGGCACGATTGCGTTGCTAAGACTTCCGACTGAGGTATTCCCGGGTCGCGCGACAGCTTGGGGGTTATCGTGAGGAATATACTGGCAGCAACGGTGCTTTCATTCGCCGCGCTCAGCGCACCTGCGAAGGCCGATATCGTTATTGATTGGGCTGATTTTGCCCAGACACTTGACACCGACGACCAGACTCCCTGGAGCCCGGAAAACCATCACACCGACATCCAGTTGGCGATCACAATGTTCGAAGCCGCGAATGCGATAGATCGCCGGTATGAAAGCATGCTCGGACTAGAGCAGGTCGCAGACGAGGCGTCGCTGAATGCAGCCGTGATGACGGCTGCACGGGATGTGTTGCTGGCAAAATTTGCAAAACGCAAACAGGATATCGAATACAGTTACGAACTGGCGCTATCCATGATTCCAGATGGGAATGCGCGCCGCATCGGGATTGCGGTCGGCGAAAAAGCTGCAAGCGCGGCGCTCGCGATGCCTGCAAGGCGCGGTGATGCCGCATCCGTACCGTATCGACCGAAATCGACACCGGGAGTGTGGGTGCCTGTTCAATTGCCTGTGTACCCGGACGACTACGAAGTCGTGAAGACCTGGTCGATTGACGATTACCGCGAAATGCTCCCGCCACCGCCGCCCGCGTTGGATAGCGAAGAATGGGCGCGCGCTCTGAATGAAGTCAAACTGATAGGTGGCAAGGACAGCGAGACGCGCACATCCATTCAAAGCCGAATTGCCCGATACAGAATAACCCCGGTCATCATCCCCATGCTTCGTTCGATTGCAGATAGAACGGGGCGGAGCACTGTGCAGAATGCACGGATGCTGGCGCTGGTTGAAATTGCCGGGACAGACACGAACGTCGTGACCGGATTGGCAAAGCTTAAATACAATTTCTGGCGGCCGATCACTGCCATTCGCAATGCAGACGAGGATGGCAATCCGGACACGGAAATTGATCCGACGTGGGAATCGTTGATCTTCACGCCTAATCACCCGGAATATCCCTGCGCCCATTGCAGCTACACTGCGGCGGTAGCCGAAGTGCTCAAAGCGGAAGTTGGTAATGCCCCGGAAGGAGGCGTTCAGGTTGGGTCACGTTCGCTCGAATTTGCAACGACGCAAGTCTTGCCGACACTGGATCAATGGGTCGAGGAAGTTTCCTTGTCCCGGATATACGGCGGCGTTCACTATCGGTTTTCGAACGAAGCGGGGGAAGAATTGGGGCGGAAGGTTGCAGCGCGAGCGCTCCAAATGCTTCCGCCCGTCGGCGATTGAAGCAGGTTACTCGACTGGCAGAAAATCGGGGACGGAAAGGTACCGCTCGCCCGTATCGTAGTTAAAACCCATGACACGGGTTCCGGCGCTCAGTTCTGGCAATTTCTTGGCAATTGCAGCCAGGGTTGCACCCGAAGAAATACCAATCAGCATCCCTTCTTCGCGTGCTGCCCGGCGAGCCATCTCTTTGGCATCGTCCGGATCCACCGTGATCGCTCCGTCGATGGAGTCCGTGTGAAGGTTATCCGGGATAAACCCAGCGCCGATACCCTGAATCGGGTGAGGGCCGGGCGATCCGCCATTAATGACGGGCGAAGCGGCGGGCTCAACGGCGTAAGCCTTGAAACCGCTCCAGTGCTTTTTCAGTTCTTCGGCGCAGCCTGTAAGGTGACCTCCTGTGCCAACGCCTGTGATCATCACGTCGATCGGGTTGTCCGCGAAGTCCTTTAGAATTTCCTGTGCCGTGGTACGGACATGCACAGCGACGTTCGCAGGATTTTCAAACTGGCTCGGCATCCATGCGCCATCGGTGCCCTCTACGATCTCGGTCGCGCGTTCGATGGCGCCCTTCATGCCCTTTTCCTTGGGCGTGAGATCGAAAGTCGCACCATAGGCGAGCATCAGGCGGCGGCGCTCTATCGACATGCTTTCCGGCATGACGAGCACCAGTTTATAACCCTTTACCGCGGCGACCATGGCAAGGCCGATTCCGGTGTTCCCGCTGGTCGGTTCAACGATGGTGCCACCGGGTTTAAGCTTGCCCGCGCTCTCCGCGTCCTCGACCATTGCGAGCGCAATGCGATCCTTGATCGATCCGCCGGGGTTGGCCCTTTCCGATTTCAGCCATACTTCGTGATCCGGAAACAGCCGCGACAAGCGAATGTGCGGGGTGTTGCCGATTGTGTCGAGAATGCTGTGTGCTTGCATGTCAGGCCTCCTGCGGATTGGTTTCTTCTGTTTTCTCGTTGTCTTCTAGCAAATTGTCCGGCGGATCGAAGGTTTTTGTCGTCCGCAATACCGGGAACACGCGTGCCCACAGAACCACAGTAACCAGAGCTCCGATGCCGCCCGCGACTACGGCAGCAACCGGTCCGATCAAAAAGGCGAGGGTGCCGGAAAAGAAATCGCCGCCTTCGTTGGAGGCGCTGATAGTAAGCAGGCTGACCGATGACACTCTGCCGCGCTTGTCGTCGGGGGTGTGCAGCTGGATCAGTGATTGGCGGATATACACGCTGAACATATCCGCAGCGCCCACGATGAACAGCATGGCGAGGCTAAGCGGCATGTAGGTTGAAATGCCGAACACGATTGTCGCAACACCGAATATCGCAACCGCTCCTAGCATCTTGGGGCCGACATTGGTTTTGATCGGACGGAATGAAAACCACAATGCGGTCAGCGCAGCGCCAATTGCCGGGGCCATGGCAAGCTGGCTCAGGCCGGTTTCTCCAACTTGCAAAATATCGCGCGCGTAAACAGGGAATAGGGCGGTCGCTCCGGCGAGGAACACCGCAAACAGATCGAGCGTGATTGCGCCGAGCACCATCTTGTTATGCACGACATAGTGCAGACCATCGACAACCGCACCGATGGGACGCTGGTCTTTGCGCACTGCAGGCTGCGCCACTTTCCCGATGAGCGTAAGGGCAACCATTGCAATGGCAAAAAGGCAGGCAGCGACAATATAGGGCAGGGCAGGGCCGACCGAATACAGATATCCGCCCAGCGCCGGTCCGCCGATCATACCGACCTGCCACGATATTGACGACAGCGCGATTGCGGTCGGCAGGATCGCTTTCGGGACAAGATTGGGGGCGAGTGCGGACAGTGCAGGTCCGGCAAATCCCCTTGCAATCCCCAGCACGATAGCCACGGCATACAGGATCGGGATCGAAATTGCCTCGTTCCATGTCGCCCACGCCAATGCGCTGGCGCACAGCAATTGTAGCAGCACCGTAAGCCGCCCCAGCGCGCGCCTGTCTAACCTGTCGGCAGCGAGCCCGGAAAAGGGGGTTAGAACAAAAAGCGGAAGGAACTGGAGCAGGCCGATCAGGGCGAGCTGCCCCGATGCCTCGGCAATGGTCATGCCGCCGTCGCGGGCGATATTGTAGGTTTGCCAACCGATGATCAGCAGCATGGCATATTGCGCCAGCGTCATCGCAAGGCGGCTGACCCAGTAATACCGGAAATTGACGACCCTGAACGGGTGGCTGCGGGTTATGTCGTCTGTCTGGTCCACGCAGCCGCAATGGCAGGTGGGAGGTCACCTGCCAAGACAGCTAAACTATCGGGATAGACGCGTTTGCTTGGACTGCGCGCAGTGCGAGATAGCCAGCGCTTTAACGCTTGCGGCGGAGGCGCGGGTTCGGCTGCAGAGTATCGATAATGGCCATGAAATCATCAAGGCGGACAATGCGTTCGAACTGGAACCCGGCGCGGTTATCACGCGTCCAGATGACATACGCTTCAATTCGGCCAACGACCGGGAGCCGGATGATGACGCGGTCGCCGCGGTTCAATTTTGTTGCGTCATCCACCATAAAGCCATGTGCGGACAGATTGCTGACATGCAAATTCAGATCGCCATGCGAAAAATGTTCGACGATCACCGGGAAATCCACCGGATGGCGCGCTGCTCTGCGTAAGTCTGTGACGCTTAAGTTGGCTCCCGCTGACACGATTGCACGACCTCCGTTATTATTGACTGGAGATACCTTTGCCAGCGAAAGGCTGATAATTGGTAAACCGCCGATCATGGGCGTTATCGCGAAAAACCTTACCGCGTGACGATGCCGTGCTTTTTCTTGCCAAGGCTCAGCTTGAGGCTCTCGCCGTCGCTGGGCAAAACCAGATAGCCGGGATCGGTGATGGTCTCGTCATTGAGCTTTACTGCGCCCTCTGCCAGCTTGCGCTTCGCCTCTTTGTTGGAGGCGGTGAAGCCGAGTTCGGTCAGCACGCCGCCGATCCGCATCCCTTCTGCGCCCACTGACAAAGCCGGCAAATCCTCACCCGCTCCTCCGCCAGCGAAGGTTTCGCGTGCAGTCGCTTCGGCCGCCTTGGCCGCATCTTCGCCGCGCACCATCCGGGTGACCTCATTGGCGAGGATCACTTTGGCGTCGTTGATTTCAGATCCTTGGAGGCTTTCAAGACGGGCAATTTCGTCCAGCGGAAGGTCCGTGAAAAGGCGCAGGAATTTTCCGACATCGCGGTCATCGGTGTTGCGCCAGTATTGCCAGAAATCATACGCGGGAAGTTGCTCTTCGTTAAGCCAGATGGCCCCATCCACAGACTTGCCCATTTTAGCCCCATCCGCGCGCGTTATCAGCGGCGCGGTAAAGCCATACACTTCCTTGCCATCGATGCGGCGGGTCAGCTCGATCCCGTTAACAATGTTGCCCCACTGGTCGCTGCCGCCCAGTTGCAGACGGCAATCATAATCGCGCGCAAGCACGAGAAAATCATACGCCTGCATGATCATGTAATTGAATTCGATGAAGGTCAGCGGCTGTTCGCGATCAAGCCGGGTTTTCACCGAATCGAAGGTAAGCATCCGGTTGACTGTGAAATGCGGGCCGACATCGCGGAGCATTTCGATATAGCCGACCTTGCTCAGCCAATCGTCATTGTTGATCAGCAGCGCACCTGTTTCGCTGTCGTCAAAGCGCAGGATTTTCTCAAAGCTGCCTTTGATTGAGGCGACATTGCTGGCGAGTTTTTCCTCGGTCAGCATCTGGCGGGTTTCGTCCTTACCCGAAGGATCGCCAACCTTGGCAGTGCCGCCGCCCATTATCACAATCGGGCGGTGCCCCGCCTGCTGCAAGCGCCGCAGTAGCATGATCGAGGCTAGATTGCCGATATGCAGCGACGGTGCAGTCGGGTCGAACCCGACATAACCGGTGATGACTTGCTTTTGCGCAAGTGCGTCCAGCGCGCCAGCGTCAGTCACTTGGTGCAGATGGCCGCGGCTTTCCAGCAAACGCAGCAGATCGGATTCGAAGTTCTCGCTCATAATGCAGCCGCGCTTAACAGCGTCGGCGGGGAGGGGGAAGTGCTTGCCCGCAGCGCCCAGCTTCGCGATAGGGAGGCGATGAACCCGCTTATGCTGCACCAGACATGCGATCTCGGCCCGATCATGGCCGTCACCGCCTCAATTACCCCCACGCAGGCTGGCTCCGATGCGCAGTTCCGGCTTGAGGGGCGGGCCGATGCAATCGTGCTGCCGCAGCCTGCTTCGCCGGAGCGGACGGACAATCTGTGGAAGACCACGTGTTTCGAGATATTCTGGCAGCCAATCGGCGGTACCGCTTACCGCGAATTCAATCTTTCACCGTCGGGGCGCTGGGCCGCGTATGATTTCGATAGCTTTCGCGAAGGGATGCGTGATGCGCCCGTTTCTGCGGTCAGCATTTCCACTGCCCGCGACCGCAGCGGCCTAACCCTTAATGCGAGCATCGCCGCGGAATTGCCTGATCCAGCGCAGGTCGCGCTGAACGCGATTGTCGAACACGAGGGCGGCAGTCTGCAATTCTGGGCGCTCGCATTTGGCCCCGGAAAACCGGAATTCCATTCAGAGGCGTGCCGGCAAATGATTATCGAGCGGGATTAAGCCCGCTTGGTGCCAAACGGACTGTTTAACCGCACGATCTTCCAATTCAGCAGCATCGCAAAACTAACCCAGGCCAGATACGGCGCGTTCAGCCATCCGGCGAGCGGTGCATAACGGGGCAGAACCACGCATAGCGAGGCCACGGAAAGCCATAGAAATAGGTTCTCGACCAAAGCCCAGTCGGGCCGTTTGATCTTGAAGAACAGCGGCGACCACGCGAGGTGCAGTACGAAATTCGCCGCGAACAGCGCGAACACGACATTGCGATCCGCCGCGCTGGGTGCACCTGTCCATGCGAGATAAAAGCTCCAACCTGACAGCCCAAGGATGATGGTCCATGCCGGACCAAACAGCCAGTCTGGTGGTTGCCAGCTTGGCTTGTTAAGGTTCCGATACCATTCGCCGATTTCAGTGAGTGCGCCGCCGGCGCCTCCAAGGATGATAGCCCATAGGGCTGCGATGATCGCGGGGGTCCATTCCATTTCCGCCGCATAGGCTGTTATCGTCGCAAAGGCCATTGCCTTTAGATGCGCGGTGATCCAATTCTCCGCCCATGAAATTTGGAATCGACCGCCTGCTCGCCGACCCTGAAATGCTTGCCGAACTAAAGGGTAAGCGCGTTTCCCTCGTTGCCCATCCTGCCAGCGTGACAGAGGATCTGACCCACAGTCTGGATGCCCTGATCGCAGCAGGGGTCAACGTGACCAACGCGTTTGGCCCGCAGCATGGGCTGAAGGGCGATAAACAGGACAACATGGTTGAAACGCCGGATGAGCTTGATAAGCATTATGGCATTCCCGTATTCTCGCTCTATGGCGAAGTGCGCAGGCCCACCGGCCAGATGATGTCGAGTGCCGATGTCTTTCTGTTTGATCTGCAAGACCTTGGCTGCCGCATTTACACGTTTGTGACGACGCTGCTGTATTTGCTTCAAGAGGCGGAGGAGCATGGCAAAAGCGTGTGGGTTCTGGATCGCCCCAATCCCGCTGGTCGTCCGGTTGAAGGGACGCTGCTGATACCCGGTCATGAAAGCTTTGTCGGCGCGGCGCCGATGCCGATGCGGCATGGGCTGACCCTGGGCGAAATGGGCCACTGGTTTACCGAGCATTTCGATCTGAAAACCGACTACCGCGTAGTTGCAATGGAGGGGTGGGAGCCGAATGGTCCGGGTCATGGCTGGCCGCAGGACCGCGTGTGGATCAACCCCTCACCCAATGCGGCGAGCGTCAATATGGCCCGCGCCTATGCCGGGACAGTCATGATCGAGGGCGCGAATGTCAGCGAGGGCAGGGGCACGACCCGCCCGTTGGAGGTGCTGTTCGGCGCCCCGGATATCGACGCAAAGGCGGTGCTGGCAGAGATGCGCAAGACCGCGCCGGACTGGCTTCAGGGCTGCATATTGCGCGATTGCTGGTTCGAACCGACTTTTCACAAACACGCAAGTAAGCTGTGTAACGCCCTGATGATCCACGCAGAAGGGCCGCATTACGATCACGACGCGTTCAAACCGTGGCGGCTGCAGGCGCTGGCCTTCAAAGCGATCCGGCAGCTGTATCCCGATTATCCGCTGTGGCGCGGCAAAGAGTTCAAATACGAATACACCGACAATGTGCTCGCCATCGACGTGATCAATGGCGGACCGGCTTTGCGGGAATGGGTCGATAACCCCGCTGCTGCGCCTGACGATCTGGATTCGATGGCTTCAAATGATGAGGCGGCCTGGGTGGAGCAGGTGCGCGGCCACCTGCTTTATTGATCTGGTTTGCGCGCAGGCTGTACCAGTTCTACGAGCACGAAACTGATCAGCATGAGCAGATACCAGCTGCCGTATTTGGCGATACTCACCATTTCCCAGCCCGCTTCCTGCCCCGGATAATTCCACGCATTGGCAAAGGTTGCGATATTCTCCGAAAACCAGATGAACAGCGCGACGAGGCCAAAGCCGACGAGCAGCGGCATCCAGCGGTGCGCGCGCCAATTGCGGAAATGGACTTTTGTCCGCCAAAAGAGTAGCGCGGTCGCGGCGAACAGGCCCCAGCGGATGTCGGCCGTCCAGTGATGCGCAAAGAAGTTGGTGTAGACCGCTATCGCAAGGAGCCAAGTCGCCCAGCGCGGCGGATAGCGACTGAACCGGAAATCGAAAATGCGCCAGACCCGCGCGATGTAACTGCCGACGGCGGCATACATGAAGCCTGAAAACAGCGGGACAGCGCCGATATGCAGCACGCTTGCCTCTGGGTAGGTCCAAGATCCGACTGCGGTTTTGAACAGTTCCATCACCGTACCAACGATGTGGAAGATCAGGATGACCTTGGCCTCTCCCAGCGTTTCCAACCGGAAAGCGAGCATACCGGCCTGAATGGCGATGGCGGCCAAGGTCAGGAAATCGTATCGGTGAAGCGCCACGTCCTCGGGGTAGAAAAGGTGAGTGGCCAGCAGGAGAAATAGCAGCAGCCCGCCGAACAGACACGCCCACGCCTGTTTGAAGCCGAACAGCAGAAATTCGTACAACCACAGCCGCCATCCCGATCCGGGATCGAACGCCTCGAGCCGCTCGCGGTAATGCTGAAACCGGGAATGGCCCGCGTTAGGAAGTGTCACGGACCAGCCTGACTTGGCAGATTATTCCGCCGGAATGCCTGCATCCGCAGGGATGACCGAGATCGGTCCCTCGGGCAGGGCAGGCACGGGGCGGATGTCAGACCGATTGCCTTTCATGACCATGACACCGCAACCATCTTCGCGGCGATCAACGGCATAATACAGCAGGGGATTATCAGGATCGGCGATTTGGCGATCCCCAAGCGCTGGCAGGCCGCTCTCATCGCGTGCCTGCATGATCTTGTCTGCGCATTCGTCAATCAGGAGGTTATCGTCCGCTGGACGAACCTGACGCGCGATAATTCCGTGAAGCGTTTCCGCAGTGTCGACTGACCATTTTTCAGCAGGCTCAGAATATGCAGGATTATCGAGCGGCGTTGCAACAGGCACAGCGGCAGGTTCATTTGCGGCGATCAAAGCCAGACCGGCGATTGGTATCAAGGCTGTGCGCATCGTATCCTCCGTTTAATGCCCCTGCTTGCGGGAAAGTTCGCGAGTAGCCTCTTCCAGCCCTTCAAGCGTCAGCGGGTACATCCGGTCACCGACCAGTTCCTTCATCATCTTGGTGGACTGTGAATAGCTCCACTGCTTTTCGGGAACGGGGTTCAGCCAGACGGTAGCGGGATAGGTGTTGGTCACACGCTGCATCCAGACCGCACCTGCTTCGTCGTTCATGTGTTCGACGCTGCCGCCGGGGTGGGTGATTTCATACGGGCTCATCGCGGCATCACCGACGAAGATCACCTTGTAATCATGACCATATTTGTGGAGCACGTCCCACACTTTCGTGCGTTCCTGCCAGCGGCGCTTGTTGTCTTTCCATACCCCTTCGTAAAGGCAGTTGTGGAAGTAGAAAAATTCGAGGTTCTTGAATTCGGCATTGGCCGCGCTGAACAATTCCTCACACAGCTTGATAAACGGGTCCATCGACCCGCCCACATCGAGGAACAGCAGCAATTTCACGGCATTGTGCCGCTCTGGCCGCATCTTGATATCGAGCCAGCCCTGTTTGGCCGTGCCGTCGATGGTCGCATCAAGGTCCAGCTCGTCAGCAGCCCCTTCACGGGCGAAACGGCGCAAGCGGCGCAGCGCCATCTTGATGTTGCGCGTGCCCAGTTCCTTGGTGTTGTCGAGGTTCTTGAACTCGCGCTTTTCCCACACCTTTACCGCGCGCTTGTGTTTGCTTTCGCCGCCGATCCGCACGCCTTCGGGATTGTAGCCGGAATTGCCGAACGGGGATGTTCCGCCGGTGCCGATCCATTTGTTGCCGCCCTGATGGCGCTTTTCCTGCTCGGCCAGGCGCTCTTTCAGGGTGTCCATAATCTTGTCCCAGTCGCCCAGAGCCTCAATTTCGGCCATTTCCTCTTCGGTGAGGAATTTTTCGGCGACCGATTTCAGCCAGTCTTCGGGGATGTCGACCGGGTTCTGACCGTAATCGGTCATCACGCCTTTGAATACTTTGTGAAAAACCTGATCGAACCGGTCCAGCATCCCTTCGTCTTTCACAAAGGTCGCGCGCGAGAGGTAATAGAACGCCTCGGGCGTCTGTTCGATCACGTCCTTGTCCAGCGCCTCCAGCAATGTGAGGTGCTCTTTAAAGCTCGCGCCGATGCCCGCTTCGCGCAGTTCGTCCATGAAGTTGAAAAACATGCATACAAATCTAGCGCGCAATTGCCCCAGACGCCAGTCCAAGAAAAGGATGCCGGATTAAAGGTTTTTGACTCTCTCCAAACACCTTTTGCGTGTCCGAAAAAACGGGTTGCCGTCAAATTAGTGGGATTTCTGCGACACTGCGGAAGCGCAGGCTCTTGATGAGATTTCCGAAATTTGCGGGAAATTCGCGCTGGCGTATTCTACGCCCGCCGCGATCGTCGAAATGGTAAATCATTCCCGGACGATCCTGCAACAGAGCGCGTGCATCTGGCACAAAGCGTTCGTGAGCTTGAGGAAGATCAGCGAAAGATCGCCAAGCGGGACTTCTATCCGAACAGGCATTTGCCGATGGCATTGCCTGTTTCCGCATGATTTCACGACATTGCGGATTATATCTAAGGGAAAATGACTAATTCGACTTTTCGGCATTTTTAACAGTGCAGTCGCCGGATCTTCACATTTTGCAAACCATCGCCGTTTACCAGTCGAAACAATTGATAATTACAGGGTTGCAAAGCCATGAAGCCAGAAATCATTGACGCATCTGACGCAAGCGCGCTCGAACAAATCCCTGAAAGCTGCGGCGCTGTTACTGTCGGTTGCACCGATGTCGCTGGAATTGTCGAAGCGGTAATCAGGTCATCCGAAACGCTTCGTTCCGAACACGAAGCCTTGAGCGTGACCGTCGCAGCACTTGAATCGGACCAGGCAAAAGTGGCCGAAGCCAGTGACGAGGCCCGCCTGCTGTCAGAACGCGCTATCGAACGTCTTGGTGAGGGAACGGGGCTGATCCAGTCGTCGCTGGAGCAGATCAATGGCCTGCTCGATCTTGTCGATACCCTTGGCCAGCACGTGACAAGTTTTTCTGCAGCGATGGAACAGGTGCGCCGCAGCGCGCAGGACATCGACGATATTGCCGAAACCACCAATATCCTTGCTCTGAACGCCACAATCGAAGCGATGCGTGCAGGCGAGGCCGGGCGCACGTTCGCAGTGGTCGCCAGCGAGGTCAAAAGCCTCGCGAATGACACACGAAAAGCGACCGAGGAAATCTCCCAGACGGTCGAGGCGTTGGGCAGTGAAGCAAGCGTGGTCATAGGACGGATCGAAGCCGGTTCACAGGCCAGCAGCGATGCCAAAGCGTCTGTTTCCCGCATCGAAAGCACCATCAGCAGCGTCGGCGAACTGGTTGAAGAAGTCGACAAGCAGAACGACGTCATCGCCCGTTCAACCGGCACGATCAGCAATCACGTGGGCGCGGTGCAGGACGTCCTCACCAGTTTCGATAAAGCGGCAAGATCCAATGAGGACCAGCTTGAAGATGCCCACTCACGCATGGAAGAGCTGGAACTAACGGCGAGCGAGATGTTCGACCGGATCGTGCACGCTGGCCTATCGCCGCAGGACAGCGCGATGGTCGATACCGCACAGACCGTGACCAAAGAGCTGACCGAGATGATCGAACAGGCGATCAAAAGCGGTGAGCTCACCGAAACAGCCGCTTTCGATCAGGATTACGTACCCATTGCAGGCAGCAATCCGCCAAGGTTTCGGTCGAAACTGTCAGATTGGGCAAAAGCCAATTGGCAGCCCAACCTGGACGCTGCCTATGACCTTGATCCCAGAATCCGGGCCGTGGCGTGCACCGATGCCAAAGGGTTCCTGCCGACCCACCTCAGCAAGATGTCGCAGCAACCAACCGGCGATCTGGCGCATGACACCAAATACTGCCGCGACGGGCGCATCATCTTCAACACGCTCGACCGCAAAGCGAAGTCCAGCACCGCGCCGTATATGATGGCCGTCTACCGTCAGGAAGGTGACGGCAAGGATTACGTCGTGGTGCGCAACGTCTACGTACCGTTATATATCAACGGACGACGCTGGGGTGATTTTGAGTTTGCTTACGCGTTCGACTGATCGCGTAGCCGGCGATCAGGTCGGGTTGCGGCGGGCCATGAATGCGAGCCGTTCAAACAGCATCACGTCCTGTTCGTTTTTCAGCAATGCACCGTGCATTGGCGGGATCGCGCTGTTCGGGTTGGCATCCTGCAACACCTCTAGCGGCATGTCTTCGTTCAGAAGCAGCTTGAGCCAATCCAGCAATTCGCTGGTCGAAGGTTTCTTCTTCAGGCCGGGCACTTCGCGCAGCTCGTAAAAGATATCCATCGCTTTTTTGGCCAGCGTTTTCTGGATACCGGGATAGTGCACATCGATGATCGACTGCATCGTCTCTCGGTCGGGAAACTTGATATAATGGAAGAAACAGCGGCGAAGAAACGCGTCCGGCAGCTCTTTCTCGTTGTTCGAGGTGATGACTACGATCGGGCGCTCTTTTGCTTCGATCCGCTCCTGCGTTTCGTAAACGTCGAAGCTCATCCGGTCGAGTTCCTGCAGCAGATCGTTCGGAAATTCGATATCGGCCTTGTCGATCTCATCAATCAAAAGCACCGGCAGCTCTTCGGAGGTGAACGCCTCCCAAAGCTTGCCTTTCTTGATGTAGTTGCGAATGTCATGGACGCGCTCTTCGCCCAGCTGGCCGTCGCGCAGGCGCGCGACCGCATCGTATTCATACAGACCTTGCTGCGCTTTGGTGGTCGATTTCACGTTCCATTCGATCATCGGAGCGCCCAGCGCTTTTGAAATTTCGTGGGCAAGCACGGTCTTGCCTGTGCCCGGTTCCCCTTTGACCAATAGCGGACGGCGCAGCGTCACAGCTGCGTTCACCGCAACTTTCAGATCGTCGGTCGCGATGTAATCGCTCGTTCCCTCAAAACGCTGCTTATCGGTCATGGTGTCCTTTCGATTGGTCCGTATTCGAAACTTAAATGCGGGTGCAGCGATAGGGGTGAGGGCGCGGCCATGCAAGAGGGTGCCTCACCGCGCTATCCGATTAAACAGGCGATCAGGGCACGAGCGCAAAAAGCCGCTGGGATAACGCCTGTAACGACGCGGTCTCCACCGCGGCGTCCGGGTTGTTCCAGCCAAGCGTCAGGATCCAGTCGTCACCGGCCTTGTCTGTCAGCAGCCATGTGAGGTTCAGCACTCCGGGTTCCGATCCGCCCTTGAACCCGGCATACTCCCACTTCGCTAGCATCTCCCCGCTTAATTGCGGGCTGACAGCCATTACCGACAGCGCCTCGGAGCTTTGGTGCGACCGCATTCGGCGCATCAATTTGGCGAGATCTTCGGGTGAGGCATACCACTCAATCTCAATCGCTCCCGGTGTCCCCGCAGCAAAGACCTGCTCAGTCCGTTCCATCGAAAAATCGCCCTCGGAAAGGTTGTCGATGATTACGCGCTGCGCGTCGTCGTCCCCGGCGAGGTACCGCGCCGTCACCTCCTCAGTGGCTCCGCGCATTTCAAACAACTGCCGGGTTTTTAGGAATGGGATCGACTTCGACGGATCGCTGTTTCCGCTTGCGATCAGTTCTGCTTCGATAGCATCGCGGCCCACCACTGAAATCAGCTGATCGGTCGCGGTGTTGTCGCTGATAGAGATCATCAAGGTCGCAAGCGTTTGCAGGGTTACAGGTGCGCCCACAGGCCAATCCTGCATCATCCCGCTTGGCAGCGATTTCTCTGTCAGCGGGACAATGTCGGACCAGCGGCGCTCCCCTGCGTCCACTGAGCGGGCGAGCGCCGAGAGGACATAGAGTTTGAAGGTCGAGCCGAGGGCAAGTTGCTGCGAGGGGTTGTGCGCAAATAGAGGATCGACCGAGCCATCCGCGCCAATCTTTGCAAGCAAGGCATTGGTGGTGCCTGGTAGGGCATCCAGATCAGCCTGAATTTTCTCGGCACTGTCGTTAATTGGTTCGAAAGTCTGAAAAACGAGGCCGCCAATTCTGTTATTTTGCGCCGGGTCAATTGCGATGTTCCCCTTGGCGATGGCCTTTTCCATGCGGACTTCGATAGCCGATTGCGTGCCGTCTGACGGTTCAAGTTTCTCCACCGCCAGCGCCGCGCCGAATTGACCTGTCAGTTGCTGAGAGAGGGCTACCAATTGATCTGGTGAGACCGCCGCCAGAAATTGCGGGGTGAAGACATCTTCCAGCGGTATGGCGATGTCACCGTTCAGCAATGCCACAACCTGGTCGGCCCGCATCGAAATCGGGGAAAGTTCCGCTTCCTCGATCAAAGGCGGTTCGGTTTGGGCATTAACAGGGGCGGTCATAGCAATGATGGCCAGTGCGGCGGCAAGCGTGTGTTTCATGTTATCTCTCCGAAAAGGTATGGGATGCACGTTAGCGGCGATGTCAGATTTGAGCATCAAGTTCATCGATTTTGCGTTTCAGGTGCCGGGCGCCAATCAGGTTGAGCAGAGCGACCGCGGCAAAAACGCCAGCAACAATGGCGAAGGTTCCGGCGGCGCCTTTTATCGCCGCGCTCCAACCGATTGCATCAGCAACGCGCGCCGTGATGGCGAGATTGAACGCGACTATACCGGGGATCAGCGGGCCCAGATACCAGACCGGCACGGATCGCAGCGCCTCATACTGGCGCGAATACTGACGCCTAAGGTGGATGACGCAGGGATCTTCGGGACGGCGCACCAGATTGCTCGCCCGTTTGGCGAGCTGCCATAGCACCACCGCACAGCCCATCACGATCAAACCTGCAGATGCAGCGATCAACAGTTCACCTTTGTAGGCGGCTGCAATCGTGGTCCCGGAAAACAGCAAAATCACAACCGCGCCGGCGAGATACTCGGTCACATTGCGCCATTTGATGCGGCGTTCGAATTTGGACGCGCGAGCCGCGCAGTCAGCAGGGGCGCTGAACGCAGCGTCGTTTGCCGCTTCGCACCATTCGAGGATTGGCGGGCTCGTCATAACGTTTCTCCGTCGGGGGCGGTTTGGGTAAAATGCGATGCGAGCAGGGATTTGATGCGGTGGATGCGAACGCTCACTGCGCCTGAAGATAAGCCGGTGATATCCGCGATATCGGCTCCGCTTTCCCCCTCCAGCCAGAGCACGATGACCTGCGCATCCAATGCGGGAAGCTGGCGGATCAGTGCCGCGACCTGTGCCATTGCATGGGTTTTGGCGGCTTGCATTTCGGTGTTGGCAGGCGCGGGAAGGGTCTCGATCTGCTCCAGCGGTACACGTTTCGGTCCTCGTACTGCTTGCGCGATGTGATCGGCGGCGACATTGTGCGCGACACGATAGACCCATGTCTTAAGGGCGCACGTCCCATCGAACCGCGAAAAGCTGGTCCACAGCGCGCAGTGCATGTCCTGCTCCAGATCGCGCGCCTTTTCAGCATCGTGCTCCACCGCTCTGGCGAGGCGCGCAATCGCAGGGGCGAACTGGTCGCCTGCCTCATGGTAAAGGTCTGCCTGTTTGCTCTTCATGCCCCTTTAGTCCCGCCCGGCCGACAATTCTTACAAGGGCGCTGGAAAAAAGTCCCTTCTGCGGTGTAGCCAAATCAGGCAGACCTGCGAATAGACGGGTGGAGGAGGGCCAAGGATGCCAATGCAGACACTTTCGATTGCGGTTCGCGATGACCACGTTCTTTCAGGCACGCTTGAAATGCCGAGCGGGCTGGTGCGCGGCGCGGCGGTGTTTGCGCACTGTTTTACCTGCACCAAGCAAAGCCGCGCGGCGGTGAGCGTGGCGCGCGCTTTGGCCGATGAAGGCATCGCCTGCCTGCGGTTCGATTTCACCGGGCTGGGCGGGAGCGACGGCGAATTTGGCACAGCAGGTTTTGCGACCGATATCGAAGACCTGATCGCAGTTGCCGATCATTTGTACGAAAAGTTCAGCGGACCATTGCTGCTGGTCGGGCACAGCCTCGGCGGTGCAGCGGTGCTGGCCGCTGCCGCGCGGCTTGGCAGCGACAAGGTTGCGGCGCTGGCCACAATCGGCGCGCCGTCCGACGTGCCGCATGTGCTAGAAAACATCTCCGGCGATTTGGAGGCAATAGAGCGGGATGGCACGGGCGAAGTGCAAATCGGAGGCCGCCCGTTCAAGCTGAGCCGGGATTTCCTGCACAGCACGCGCGGTGTGGACCTGCTCGAATTGGTTGGAAAGCTGCGCATACCCTATGTCGCACTGCATTCCCCCAGCGATTCGATTGTCGGCATCGATCACGCCGCCGCATTGTTTCAGGCCGCGTTCCATCCCAAGAGTTTTATCAGCCTGGCCGGGGCAGACCATCTTCTGACCGACCCGGTAGATGCGAAATTTGCCGCCAGCATCATCGCCAACTGGGCGCAGCGATACCTTCCCGGTGCAGACGTAATGGCCTTGCCGAAAGACGGCGTGGTTGTGCAGACCGGACACGGAAAGTTCGGCACAGAGGTGCACACATCCTCGCACCGCTTTGTCGCGGATGAACCGAAATCTTACGGCGGGGATGATACCGGTCCGACGCCTTACGATCTGCTCTTGGCGGCGCTGGGCACATGCACGGCGATGACCATGAAAATGTATGCCGACCGCAAGAAATGGCCATTCGAAGGGACGCGCATCCACGTCACCCATGAACGCAATCATGCAGAGGATTGCGGCCATATTGCCTACGAGGAAGAGGGCATGGAGATCCAGTCGCTGAACCGCGAGATCGAAATTCTAGGCGATGATCTGACAGACGATCAGCGCGCGAAGATTATCGAGATCGCCGACAAATGCCCCGTCCACAAAACGCTGGAGGGGCACTTGCACATCCACACGCAGGTCAAGGGTTAGAGCCGGTCAAGCGATCCGGCGCAGACCAATAGGAACGTCGCGGTCATGATGATGATTGTGGCAGCTTTCCAGCCGGTGCCTGCATCCTTCATTCCGCGGTCCCATGTCCACGCGCCGATTGCGCCGCTGGCGAGGGCG
The DNA here is from genome assembly GCF_042854385.1 of Erythrobacter sp. MTPC3. Taxonomy (NCBI): domain Bacteria; kingdom Pseudomonadati; phylum Pseudomonadota; class Alphaproteobacteria; order Sphingomonadales; family Erythrobacteraceae; genus Erythrobacter; species Erythrobacter sp. MTPC3. Next base: position 229,890 of record NZ_BTGP01000001.1, on the reverse strand, counting down.
CAAAGACCGATGGTGATCGCGCCATGCTGGTTCAGCAATGCAACAAAAATTGCGAATACGACGACCATTTGCAGCACGAATGCACCGGTGAACCAGACTATCGGGATCGGGCGATAGGCTGTGTCGGGAACCTCCCAGTCGGGCAGCGAGCTATCGGGGCGGGAGATGCGGCGATCCCCGGCCATAATGTCTTCGGTGCGCGGATCGGGGTAACGCGGATCGCGTTCCTCGTCAGGCATCGATCATGTCGCGGTCCATTTCACCCGCGCGGTTCTGGATGAAATTGAACCTGTGTTCGGGGTTCCGGCCCATCAACTGGTCCACCAGTTCCTTCACCGCCGCGCGCTGCTCGAATTCGGGCGGCAGGGTGATGCGCACCAGAGAGCGGGTGTCGGGGTTCATGGTGGTTTCGCGCAATTGCTGAGGGTTCATCTCGCCCAGACCTTTAAAGCGGCCCACCTCTACCTTCTTACCCTTGAAAACTGTCTCTTCCAGCTCGGCGCGGTGCGCGTCATCGCGGGCATAGCGGCTTTCTTTACCCGCAGTCAGGCGGTATAGCGGAGGCTGCGCCAGAAACAGGTGCCCCTTGCGTACGAGGTCGGGCATTTCCTGGAAGAAAAACGTCATCAGCAGCGTCGCGATATGCGCGCCGTCAACATCGGCATCGGTCATGATGATCACACGGTCATAACGCAGCGCCTCTGCATCGCAATCCTTGCGAGTCCCACAGCCCAGCGCGAGGCCGAGGTCGGCGATTTCACTGTTGGCGCGAATCTTGTCGGCCGTGGCGCTGGCCACATTCAAGATCTTGCCCCGGATCGGTAAGATCGCCTGCGTTTTGCGGTTGCGCGCCTGTTTCGCGCTGCCGCCTGCGGAATCGCCCTCGACAATGAACAGTTCGGTTTCCGCGTCCGTTTCACCCGAACAATCGGTCAGCTTGCCGGGCAGGCGCAGTTTCTTTGCATTGGTGGCGGTCTTGCGCTTGATCTCACGCTCTTGCTTGCGCTTCAGCCGCTCATCCATGCGCTCCATCACCTCTCCCAGCAGCGCCTTTCCGCGCTCCATATTGTCGGTGAGGAAATGGTCGAAATGATCGCGCACGGCGTTTTCGACAAGGCGCGCGGCCTCTGGCGAGGTCAGGCGGTCCTTGGTCTGGGACTGAAATTGCGGATCGCGGATGAAGACGGAAAGCATCACTTCGCCGCCGGTCATCACGTCGTCAGCGGTAATATCCTTAGCTTTCTTGGTTCCCGTAAGCTCGCCAAAGGCGCGCAGCCCCTTTGTCAGAGCAGCACGCAGGCCCTGTTCGTGGGTTCCGCCGTCGGGCGTCGGCACGGTGTTGCAATACCAACTGGTCGAACCATCCGAATAAAGCGGCCATGCGACGGCCCATTCAACTTTGCCCTGCGATTGGCCGTCTGGTCCCTCGGCGAAATCCTGATTGCCGGTGAAGGGCTGGGCAGTCACACATTCGCGCGCGCCGATTTGTTCGGCCAGATGATCGGCGAGGCCGCCGGGAAATTTGAATGTCGCCTCTGCGGGCACGTCTTCGCTGGTCAGGCGCTCGGCGCATTTCCAGCGGATTTCGACACCTGCAAAGAGATACGCTTTTGATCGGGCAAGTTTGAACAGGCGGTGCGGTTTGAACTTGCGGTCGCCGAATATCTCGCTGTCGGGCGTGAAACTGACCTGAGTGCCGCGGCGATTTGGCGCAGCGCCAACTTCTTCGATCTTGCCAAGCGTCTGCCCCTTGGCAAATTCCTGCGCGTAGAGCGTCTTGTCACGGGCAACCTCGACACGGGTGTGTGATGACAGCGCGTTGACGACGCTGACACCGACGCCGTGGAGACCACCGCTGGTTGCGTATGCCTTGCCAGAGAACTTGCCGCCGGAATGCAGCGTGGAAAGGATCACCTCAAGCGTGGACTTGCCGGGAAATTTGGGGTGTTCGTCAACCGGAATGCCGCGACCGTTATCGGAAATGGTAAGCCGGTTGCCCTCTTCCAGCCGCATCTCAATCCGGTTGGCGTGGCCCGCGACAGCCTCATCCATCGAGTTGTCGAGCACCTCTGCGGCGAGATGGTGGAGGGCGCGGTCATCGGTGCCGCCGATATACATGCCGGGGCGCCGCCGGACAGGTTCCAACCCTTCGAGAACTTCGATGGAAGAGCTATCGTAATCGCCGCTTGAGGTTGGCGTGTTTTCAAACAGATCATCGGACATGGATCAGATATGGCGCGGGGCGCGCTCTCTAACAAGCGCGCGCCGCCCTGTTTGCCCTGTTTTCCGGTGGTTTTGCGCCGGTTTAATTTCCGAAACTGGATGGAGCGGCGTCAACCGCCACGATTTCGTTGCCGCGAACCTCACGCACTTCCAGCGCGCGGCGGGCGACCCCGTCACGGCCAAACCGGAATGCGCCATCGACACCCAGAAAGCCCCCGGAATCGTAAAGTTCGTTCTTCGGGAAATTACGCCCGACGCGCCAATCGCGGGCGATCCGCAGGGTAAGCAGGACCGAATCGTAACCGAGGGTGGCAATCCGGTATGGCCGCGATCCGAAACGTGCCTCGTAACTGTCAGCAAACCGTTTGTAGCGGCCATCGGACACTGCAGAAAACAGCGCGCCATTTACCGCGCTCGCGCGGGTTAGCGAGGATTCACCGCTCCACAATTCCGTGCCGAGAATGCGCGTGCCCCCTGCGCCATTACTCTTGATCTCTCCGGCTGCTTGCACGGCCAGACGAGCCCCATCAGCGATCAGGACGGTGTCATATCCGCCCGCCTGCCGCAGGCGCTGCGCTGCGCTGACGATTGAGGTGTTTCCGCGCGCATATCGTGCCGAACCGACCAGATTGCCGCCGAAATCGCCGAGCGCATTGTTGAGCGCGTCGAACGAACGCTGACCGTAATCACCTTCTGGGACGAGCGCAGCGAACCGTTCGGACCCGCGATCGCGCGCATATTGCACGGTGCGGCGGATCGATTGTTCGGGAACGTGACCCATTAGGAATACATCGGACCCGGCCACTTTCACATCGTTGGAAAACGCGATTGACGGGACGCCGGCGGGCGCCGCCGCGCTGCGAATGGCAGGCACATTCTGCGCCAGAAGCGGGCCGAGGATCAGCTTGTTACCGTCGGCAATCGCCTGCCGCGCCGCGGCCTCTGCCCCTTGCGCGGTATCGTAAGTGGTTATCCGGATATTGGTCGCATTTGTATCAAGCAGCGCCATCGTAGTTGCGTTGGCGAGGCTTTGGCCGACGTCGGCCGTGTTGCCCGACATCGGGACAAGCAAAGCAACACGGTGCCGTGTCTGATCGGTGGGCAGGGCGGTCGCACTTGGCTCGGGCGCAGGACCAGTATCCGTCCCCGACGTAGCTGGACCGGTCTTCGGGATGACAGCGCAGCCGCCCAGCAATGCTGCTGTGCTGGCCACCACCAGATTGCGCCTTGAAAACATGGAAGAGAAACCGTGTGTAATTGTCTTGCCCGTAAGCTTCATTCTTGCCGACCCCTGATCGCTGCTTCATGGAAGAGCTCGCATGAACACGTCCGCTCCTGAATCAGCCCTTGGAAAACCTCTTGAAGCCGGGCTTTATATTGTCGCCACACCGATTGGCAATCTTGGCGATATAACGGTGCGTGCTGTCGATGTGCTGCGCGGATGCGATGTGATCGCGTGCGAAGATACGCGCGTCACGGGAAAGCTCCTGAAACACTGCTGCGTTACCACACGGATGCAGCGATATGATGATCACGCGTCGGACCGGCAGCGCGGTGCTTTGATCGATATGGCGCGGTCACAGGCAGTGGCGCTGGTCAGCGATGCGGGCACGCCGCTTGTCTCCGATCCCGGCTACCGGTTGGTGAAAGACGCCCGCGATGCCGGGATTGCAGTGACGAGCCTGCCGGGTGCCTGCGCGGCGATCACCGGATTGACGCTGGCGGGCCTCCCCAATGATCGGTTTCTGTTCGCAGGGTTTCTTCCGGTAAAAGAAAAAGCGCGCACTGATGTGCTGAACGAACTGGCGGAGATCGAAGCAACGCTGGTTTTTTACGAGACCGGCCCTCGTATAGAGCGCAGCCTGCGAGCCATTGCCGATATCTGGCCGGATCGCGAGGTGGCCGTCGCGCGCGAGCTGACCAAACTTCACGAAGAATGCCGCAGCGGTTCAGCGGCTCAATTGGCCGATCACTACGCGGCCAATCCTGCAAAAGGCGAAATCGTGCTGCTCATCGGCCCCCCTGCCGAAACCGCGCAAAATCACGATATCGACGCGTTGCTGATTGGCGCGCTGGCCGATCTCAGCCCAAGCAAGGCGGCGGGCCAAGTTGCCAGGATGACCGGGGAGGACCGGCAAACGCTCTATGCCCGCGCCGTGGAACTTAAGACAAAGTGAGCGCGAAACGCGAAATTGCCGAGCGTAAGGGGCGCGAGGGCGAGGCGCAGGCTGCGCAATGGCTGGCGCAGCAGGGCTGGCGGATCGTTGCGGAAAGGGTAAAAACACCGCTGGGTGAGATTGACCTGATTGCCCAGAAAAACGGCCTCACTGCCTTCATCGAGGTTAAGTGGCGCAAACGTTCAGCCGACCTTGCCACAGCTATCGATGAACGCAGGCTTTTGCGCGTGGCCGCTGCCGCGGAAGCAGTGGGACATCACTATGCAGAGCCGGATGACGATCTGCGGATCGACGTCATCCTGCTTGCACCCGGCACCCGTCCGCGCCACATCACAAACGCATTTCAACCCTGATGAGGATACCCGCATGACCTTGCGCGTAGCGGTCCAGATGGACCCGATCGAAGATATCAATATCGCCGGAGATTCCTCCTTTGCCCTGATGCTGGCGGCGCAGGAGCGCGGGTATTCGGTGTTTGAATATCATGTCGAAAGCCTGACGCTGGATGCCGATGACAGGCTGTTTGCCGAGTGTCATCCAGTGAAGGTTCAGCGCGTCGAAGGGGATCACTTTTCCAAAGGTGACGCACAGCGGCTCGATCTGGGCAGGGATATCGATGTCGTCCTGATGCGGCAGGACCCTCCGTTCCACATGGGCTATATCACCGCAACACACCTGCTTGAGCGTATTCAGGGCGAGACACTGGTCGTCAACGATCCGGCCAATGTCCGCAATGCGCCTGAAAAGGTGATGGTGCTGGATTATCGCCGTTTCATGCCGCCCACGCTCATCACCCGCTCCAGCGACGAGGTTAAGCGGTTCATGGAGGAACACGGCGCCGTCGTTGTTAAACCAATCCACGGCAATGGCGGCAAAGCGATTTTTCGCGTGCCGGAAAATGGCGAAAACCTTACCGCGCTGTTTGAGGTGTTCAATCAGACATGGCCCGAACCGCATATGGTCCAGCCGTTCCTTCCCGAAGTGGCCGAGGGCGACAAACGCATCGTTCTGATCGACGGAGAGATTGCAGGCGCGATCAACCGGATACCGGGCGAGGGAGAGTTCCGCTCCAATCTCGCAATGGGCGGCAGTGCGGAGGCAAGCGGCCTGACGGATCGGGAGCAGGAAATCTGCGAAGCGATGGGGCCTGACCTCAAGCGGCTCGGCCTTACATTTGTGGGGATCGACGTGATTGGCGGCAAATGGCTGACCGAAATCAATGTGACTTCGCCAACCGGCATTGTCGCCATCGATAAATTTAACGGGACTGACACGGCTGGCATGATCTGGGACGCTATCGAGGCGCGGATTAGCTAAATTGCGTGGAAGCCCCCCGGGATGCCTATCTTATCCGAGGACGATGGTGAAAGAGCTGTTAACCCAATCTTTTCCCTCTCCGTTCACACGATCGACATGTGGGCGCGCTATTTAGGCGTTGCGACCCGAAGGACACGGAGACTTATCTTTGTTCTTTCCAACTGGCCCCGTCTTAGGACGGGGCCATTTTTTTAGCTAACAACGCTCAATCCGCGCTCGCAAAAAGAGCGCTTTCAGCTTTTCTTGGCGCGGGGATGGGCGCTGCGATAATTTTCAAGCAAGCTCGCCGCATCGACCTTCGTATAGATCTGCGTGGAGCCTAGCGATGCGTGGCCCAGCAATTCCTGCAAGCTGCGCAGATCCGCGCCTGCACTCAAAAGATGCGTCGCAAAACTGTGGCGAAGGGCATGCGGCGTTGCGGTGTCGGGCAGTCCGAGCGCGCGGCGCGCTTTTGCCATCGCTTTCTGAACCATGCCTGGTGATAGCGCGCCGCCCTTTGCACCCCTGAACAAGGCCTCTCTGGCCGAGAGCGGGTAGGGACAGGCATCAATATATTCGCTGACGGCCTGCGAAGTGATCGGAAGGATGGGCACGATCCGCTGCTTGCCGCCTTTTCCTGTCACTTGCAGCGTATCGCCCATTGGCACGTCGCGGCCCTGGATCGACAGTGCCTCAGCAATACGCAGCCCGCTCCCATACATCAGCAGCAGGACGGCGCGGTCGCGTGCGCCGATCCAGTCTTCTGCTGCGGTACCATCAATCAGGTCGGTGATGTTCACCGCCTCGTCCGGGGTAATGGGCCGGGGCAGTCCTTTCTTAAGCCGTGGTCCGCGCAGCCGGGGCGCGGCGGGATCGGGATCGCCGGTTTCGCTGCGGGCGAAGGCAATGAAGGCTTTAAGCGCAGAAAGTTCGCGCGCCGCGCTCGAATTGGCGATTCCCTCGGCCCGGCGCGCGGCGAGGTGCGCGCGCAGATCATGCGCCTCAAGCGCAGCGATTTCGCCAAAGCTCACAAGGCCGCGTGAGGTCGCCAGCCTCCCGGCAGCCGCGATGTAAGCCCTGACCGTGTGCGGAGAGCGGCGCTGGTTGTCGGTGAGATGCGCTCGCCATGCCTCAAGCAAATCGGCGCGGCTCATGCGGCAACCAAAGCATCGGCGACAATTTCAGCCAGCAGCCCGTCGAGCACCGCGCGGCCATCGGGGCGAACGCCGATGCGAGAACCCTTCTCCCACACCAGACCGTGGCCAATATATTGCGCCAGTTTCGCTTCATCGATCAATTCGGTCCGCTCAAACCCGAACCGCGATTGAAGCGCAGACAAATCCACCCCCTCGGCAAGGCGCAGACCCATCAGCAACGCTTCGCTGGCCTGATCGCTGGGCGCGAGCAGGCGCTGTTCGCTAATGCCATGACCGCGCTGGGAAACGGCGGTCAGGAAATTTTCCGGCTTTTTGTGGCGCACCGTGGCGAACCCGCCGCGCCGTCCATGCGCGCCCGGGCCAATCCCGGCGTAATCCTGATACCGCCAATAGGTCAGATTATGCCTGCTCTCTTGTCCCATCCGCGCGTGATTGCTGGTTTCATAAGCAGGCATTGCGGCAGCGCCCGTCACATCCTGCGTGATCGCAAACAGCTCTGCCGCGGCATCATTATCAAGCGGTGTAAAGAGCCCGCGCCGCACATCGGTGGCAAACCGTGTGCCTGGCTCAATCGTAAGCTGGTAAAGCGAAAGGTGCGACGTGCCAAAGCTGATGGCGCGGTCCAGCTGCGCGCGCCAATGGTCAGGGGATTGATCAGGCAGGGCATAGATCAGGTCGAAACTGACCCTGTCAAAACTGCGCTGCGCCGTTTCGACTGCTGCGATCGCCTCGTCTGCGCCGTGGAGCCGGCCGAGCCATTGCAGGGCATCGTCATCAAGCGATTGCACGCCAAGCGAAACGCGGTTCACTCCGGCTGCGGCAAGATCTGCAAACTTCGCTGCCTCAACCGAAGACGGGTTCGCCTCCAGCGTGATTTCGATTTCTGGATCGAAAGTCCAAAGCCGCTCAGCCTCGGCCAATAACGTCTCGACAAGAGCAGGTGGCATGAGCGAAGGAGTGCCGCCTCCAAAAAAAATTGATGTTAGCGGTTCCCCGCCAGCCGCCGCCGCCTCAGCGCGCATATCGGCGAGCAGGGCGTCCTGCCACGCGGCCAACTCGACCTGTTCGCGGATATGCGAGTTAAAATCGCAATAGGGGCACTTTTTCGCACAGAAAGGCCAATGGATATAAAGAGCGCGCGCCATCGCATCGTCATATGCGCTGCGCACCTGAAAAAGCCAATCGGACAATCAGTCTTAATCATAAAACCGCTGAGCCATGGACGGTGCGCACCATGCGCCGAGATGGTTTGCTAAACCGGCGTTAATCCTGCTCAGATAGATCAGAGTGGATAACAAGATTTAAGCAGGATCATATGAAATTCCGCGACAAGTTGCCGCGCATGTCAGGCGCAATGATCATTGCAATCGCAGGCGCGCCCGCCGTCACTGGAGGCGCATGGGCGAATACCCCTACCAGCAGCATCAGCGCGAATACGGTAGCTGCCGCGACAGCCCCGATGACGCATCGACGGACCGGAACAGGGACTCCGCGTCAGCAAGAAATGCTTGGCGTCCTGCTGCGCGAACACAATGCCGCCCGCGCTGATGTTGGAGCGCCTCCGCTAAGATTAGATGCCGCGCTTAGCGCGCAGGCGCTTGCATATGCGCAAAAGCTCGCCGCGACCGGGCGGTTTCGGCACAGTGCGAAAAGCGACCGGCCCGGGCAGGGCGAAAATCTGTGGGCTGGCACGCAAGGCGCATATTCTTATGAAGAGATGGCCAGCGGATGGATCGAAGAAAAACAGGATTACCGTCACGCCGCATTCCCTAATGTCAGCAAGACGGGCAATTGGCAGGACGTGGGCCATTACACGCAGGTCATCTGGCGTGACACGGCAAAGCTGGGCTGCGGTGTGGCAAGCGGGAATGGCCGCGACGTGCTGGTGTGCCGCTATTCATCGGCAGGGAATATCATGGGGCGATACGTCTATTGATCCTGCAGGAAATAAAGCATCACTTTCCGAATTGATCCGCGACAAGTTTCGCAAACGCATCGGCGCGGTGGCTGATGGCGTGTTTTTCAGCCGGATCGATTTCCGCGAATGTCAGATTTGCGTTTTCGGGAATGAAAACAGGATCGTAGCCAAACCCTAGCTCGCCGCGCGGGGGCCATGTGAGGTTGCCGGGGCATGTGCCTTCGTAAACGGCGTGTTCGCCATCGGGCCATGCAATCGCAAGCACACAATGAAACGCGGCACTGCGATCCGCATCGTTGCCGATCTGTTGCAGCAGCCCTTCGACTTTGCCCATCGCCATATACCAGTCACGCCCCGGATCGCCTTCGAACCATTGGCGTTCCGCCCAATCGGCAGTGTATACGCCTGGCCGGCCATCCAGCGCATCGACGCTGAGGCCGCTGTCATCGGCGAGCGCGGCAAGGCCCGAAGCCTCAGCCGCCGCCCGCGCCTTAATCAGCGCGTTCTCAACGAAAGTTTTGCCGGTCTCAGCCGGTTCAGGAAGGCCGAGCGACCCGGCAGAGATGCACTTCATCCCATATGGATCGAGCAGTGCCGAAATTTCTTTCAGCTTGCCCGAATTATGGGTCGCAATCACCAGCGACCCGCCGCCCAGCCTCCGTGTCATTTTACCGCGTCCAGTTGTTTGGCAAATACCCCGTCACAGCCGATTTTCGCAAGACGCAGCAGGCGCAGCAGCCCTTCTTCATCATACGTGGCGCCTTCTGCCGTGGCCTGCGCCTCTGCAATCTGGCCGCCCGAAATCAGGACGAAGTTGGCATCCGCGTCGGCGTTCGAATCTTCATCATAATCAAGGTCGAGCACTGGCGTGCCCTGATAGATACCGCAGGAAATCGCGGCGACCTGACCGGTGATTGGATCATCTTTGATCGCGCCGCTTGCCATCAGGCCGTTCACGGCGAGGCGCAAGGCAATCCATGCGCCTGAGATCGAAGCGGTGCGCGTGCCGCCATCCGCCTGAATAACGTCGCAATCGAGCGTTATCTGACGCTCGCCGAGCTTTTTCAGGTCGACTACCGCGCGCAAAGAACGCCCAATAAGCCGCTGAATTTCCTGTGTTCTACCTGATTGCTTGCCGCGCGCGGCTTCGCGGCTGCCGCGTGTGTGCGTTGCGCGGGGGAGCATTGAATATTCACCGGTAACCCAGCCTTCGCCTTTACCGCGAAGCCATGGCGGAATGCGCTCTTCGACGCTGGCAGTGCACAGTACCTTGGTATCGCCAAACCCGATGAGGCAGGAACCTTCTGCATGTTTGGTGTATCCGGTTTCGATTGTAATGGCGCGCATTTCGTCTGGCGCGCGTCCTGATGGCCGCATGAAAAAGCTCCTGAATGGGGTCGATTCGTATCTTGCCGCGCGGTGTGGCTGGGATAACGCTGCGCTGCAAGGCTTGGCGAATGCGTTTGGCACGCTAAATGTCGTATATGGCCTCTCCCCCGATCACTGAAATGACCGAACGTGCCCGCGAGATATTTCGCCGGGTTGTCGAAGGCTATATCGAAAGCGGCCAGCCAGTGGGTTCCAAGACGCTGGCCTCGGACAGCGCGCTAAATCTTTCATCGGCATCAATCCGCGCGGTCCTCGCCGAATTGGAGGGGCTGGGGCTGCTTGCTGCACCGCATACCAGCGCAGGCCGGATGCCGACCGATACAGGCCTGCGCATTTTCGTAGATGGCATGATGCGCGTTGCCGAACCGACGAGCGAGGAACGCGCCCAGATCGAGGCGCGGCTATCCGAAGGCGGCCCGGTGGAACAGGCTTTGCAGCAGGCGAGCGCGCTGCTCTCCGATCTTTCCGGCGCTGCGGGCATGGTGATGGTTCCGACCCGCGAGCAGCGCCTTGCGCAGTTCAGCCTGGTGCCGCTGGGACAGGGCCGGGCGCTTGCGGTTTTGGTGGGCGAGGATGGCGGGGTTGAAAACCGCGTCCTCGAACTCGACGATCCAGCCGCCGCCGGTTCGCTGGAAGCGGCGAGCAATTACGTGACCGCGCGCCTTGCCGGGCGGACGCTGGGCGAAGCTGCGCAGATGATGCGCCAGGAAATTTCCGCCGGAAAAAGCGATCTCGACGATGCAAGCCGCGATCTGGTGGAGCGCGGGTTGGCCGTCTGGAGCGAGGATGCCGACCAGCGTCCCGTCCTGATCGTGCGCGGTGCGGCCAACCTGCTGGACGAAGCGGCGCTGGGCGATATCGACCGTGTGCGATCGCTGCTCGACGATCTTGAAAACAAGCAATCGGTTTCAGCTTTATTGGAATCGGCAAAGGAAGCGGATGCGACGCGCATCTTTATCGGTAGCGAAAACCGATTGTTCGGCCTATCGGGCTCTTCTGTCATCGCATCTCCGTATCGCGACCGCGAAGGCCGCGTCGTCGGAGTGCTAGGGGTGATCGGTCCCACGCGGTTGAATTACGCGCGGGTCGTCCCCATGGTTGATTTAACTGCAAGATCGCTTGGCCGTTCATTGGACAAGCTCATCGTTTAAATGGAAAACTTGAAGCACATGAGTGACAACAACAAACCGCAGGATGATGCGGCTAATGAGGACGTCAAAGCGGAACTGAAAGGCGTGCCTGAAGAGTTCCTGACCGATGATGACGAGCTGGAAGCTCCTGAAGCTGACGCCGACATGACGGAGGCGCTGGAGGCTCTGCGCCGCGACCTGGACGAGGCGAAACAGGAAGTGCTTTATGCCAAGGCTGACACGCAGAACGTGCGCCGCCGGGCGGAGAAAGACGTTAAGGACGCGCGCAACTATGCCGCAACCGGCTTTGCCCGCGATATCCTGAGCGTGGCCGACAACCTTTCGCGCGCGATCCAGACGATCCCTGAAAGCCTGCGCGAAGACGAGAAGATGAAAAATCTCGTCATCGGTATTGAGGCGACCCAGCGCGAGCTTGAAAAAGTGTTCAAGCAACACGGCATCGAACGGATTGCTGCCATGGGCCTGCCGCTCGACCCGAACCAGCATCAGGCGATGATGGAAGTCCCCACCGAAGAACAGGAACCGGGCACCATCGTGCAGGAAATGCAGTCTGGCTGGATGATTAAGGACCGCCTGCTGCGCCCCGCAATGGTAGGCGTGGCGAAAAAGCCGGACTGATCAGCCAAAATCGGGAAGCGGGCTGGCTTCGATATCGTCGATCAACTGCCGATTCATCGCTGATTTGTTGGCGTTGAATGCACCTGCGTTCAGCGTTTTCATGTGGCCAATGGTTTGTGTCAGCGTATTCTCGACATCGCCGGGAGCGACAACTGTATCGAAATAGCCGACTTCGCGCGCTGCGTGCGGGCTGAACATTTTCGAGGTTGAAACAGCCTTTCGACCAGCTGGTGTCAGGCGGTCTGCACCCAGGATCATGGGATAGATCGGCAGCGCCATGCCAATCGCGCTTTCATTCATTCCGGTGACAAATTCGCCTTCGGTCCCGATGGCATTATCTGCGGCAAGCATTAGAAAAGCGCCCATCGGATAGGCGTGTCCTTCGCAAACGGTGATGACGGGGGCAGGATGGCGCAGGATCGCCAGGATTGCGTCTTTCCCAGCCTGCAATTGCGCGGTCGCGGTTTCAGGGCCGGCGCCGAAGCCTTTGAGGTCAAATCCCGCTGAAAAAATGCCCTTGCGTCCGCGGATTACAACCGGTGCCTGTCCTTCGGCGCACTGTGCCAAGGCGCCGGTGAGCGCGTCCAGCTTCTCCTTGTTCAGCGCGTTCACCTTGCCATCATCCATCGTGACGATATGCGCGCCATCATGCTGCTCGATCGAAATCATTGCTTGTCCTTTTTTAAAGAGTCGCGCCGTCGAATTTGACGAGCATGTCATAGGCTGCCTTGTCGGCAACGCCCGCCACTTTCGCACCGTGCCGCAGCCAGAATGCGTGCTTCACGATTTCAGCTTGCTGTTCGATGCCATAGGTGCGGAATGGCTGGCCGGGTTTAAGCGCGTAATCGTATCTGCAAAACGGATGCCGGTTAAGAATGAGATACCATTCACCGCGTGTTTGTGTTTGCCATACATGCGCCAGTTCGTGGATTAGCAACCCCTGCCGGGCGAGGTTTGTGGCCGAAAAATCGTCGCAATATGCGCTGCCGCTCGGGTGAAAATGCAGATGCCCGCGCGGGGCCATCGTGACGCGCTTTGGCTGGAAGGGAAAGAATTTGCGCCGTCTCAGTTTTACGCCGGAATAATCGATGGCATCGCCATAAACGGTCCGGGCGAGTGTGACCTCGCCCGGCGTCAGGTGACGCTCACCGCCCACCGGGCAGGCTGGCAGTGTGGGTGGTCCCGCCGCTGAAAGCGCGCTTTCGCTCAGCTTTCGTCCCCGGCTTCGTCTTCTGCCGGAAGGCTGCGCGGGTCCCCAGCCGGGACGATATCGGCTTTGAAAGTGTGCGTGCCGCCGCCCGATACGGTCAGCGTGACTTCCGCAGTGCCGCCCGCTTTAAGATCGGCCGAAGGTTCAAATGCCATAACATGCAGGCCGCCCGGTTCAAAAGCGACTTCGCTGCCGTTGGAAATGGCGATCGGCAATGCCTCCATCATCTGCACCTTGAAATCGTATTCGCCGAAATCGTGCAGCGTGGTGCTGCCAGCGCCTGCGACTTCGGCCTTGCGAATGGTAAGGCCGCGGTCGCCGGAATAGGTAAGGTCAAAATAGACCGCTGCTGGATTTCCTTCGACCGCGTTCAGCACCATCCGGGCATTGTCGATGCTCATGCCGGGAACTTCGCCTTCGACAGCGACGGGTGCCTCTGCTTCACCGCTGCAGGCCGTCAGCGCGGCTGCGCTGGCCAAGGCGGCGGCCATGGCGATATTCTTCATTCTGCGGCCCATCGGTGTTGTCCTGTTCACGTTTGTGTCCCCTCGTTGTACGACATGAAAACTAGTGCGGGCTGGTCCTTGTGCCAAGCAAAACCGCACCTATATCCGCCTCATATTCGAGCCGCCGAGGTGTTTCGCCCAAAGGATGTTCCATCGGGGAAACGCACGAAGGCGGTGTCTAACGACCATGATAGGATGGGGAAATAATGGGTAAAGTAATCGGTATCGACCTCGGCACCACCAACTCCTGCGTTGCAGTGATGGATGGCGGCAAACCAAAGGTTATCGAAAATTCCGAAGGCGCGCGTACCACGCCTTCCATCGTTGCATTCACCAAGGATGGTGAGCGACTGATCGGCCAGCCGGCAAAGCGCCAGGCGGTCACCAATCCGGACAACACTCTTTTCGCGATCAAGCGTTTGATCGGTCGCCGTTTCGACGATCCGCTGACCAAGAAAGACATGGAGCTCGTCCCCTATGACATCGTCAAGGGCAAGAACGGCGATGCATGGGTCGAGGCAGGCGGCGATGAATATTCGCCCAGCCAGATTTCCGCTTTCATTCTGCAAAAGATGAAAGAAACCGCTGAGAGTTACCTTGGCGAGGACGTAACGCAGGCGGTTATCACCGTTCCTGCGTACTTCAACGACGCCCAGCGTCAGGCGACCAAGGACGCTGGCCAGATCGCCGGTCTTGAAGTGCTGCGCATCATCAACGAGCCAACCGCCGCGGCGCTTGCTTACGGCATGGACAAGGAAGATGGCAAAACCATCGCTGTCTATGACCTTGGCGGCGGTACGTTCGACGTGTCCGTGCTGGAAATCGGCGACGGTGTGTTTGAAGTGAAGTCAACCAACGGCGACACATTCCTGGGCGGTGAAGATTTCGACAACGCGATTGTCGAACACCTCGCGGCAGCCTTCAACAAGAAGGAAAACATGGATCTGAAGACCGACAAGCTCGCTCTTCAGCGTCTGAAAGAGGCCGCCGAAAAAGCAAAGATCGAACTTTCCAGCTCCGCGACGACAGAGGTGAACCTGCCGTTCATCACCGCGCGTATGGAAGGCGGGTCGTCCACGCCTCTGCACCTAGTTGAGACTGTCAGCCGCTCGGACCTTGAAAAGATGGTCGGCGACCTGATCAACCGTACGCTTGAGCCGTGCAAGAAAGCGCTGGCCGATGCCGGCGTGACCAAGGACGAGATCGACGAAGTGATCCTGGTAGGCGGCATGACCCGCATGCCGAAGGTTCGCGAAGTCGTTGAAAAGTTCTTCGAAGCCAAACCGCACACCGGCGTGAACCCGGATGAAGTCGTTGCGATGGGTGCCGCCATTCAGGCCGGCGTTCTGCAGGGCGATGTCAAAGACGTTCTGTTGCTCGACGTGACCCCGCTTTCACTGGGTATTGAAACGCTGGGCGGTGTCTTCACTCGCATGATCGATCGCAACACGACGATCCCGACAAAGAAGACGCAGACCTATTCGACCGCCGAAGACAACCAGAATGCGGTGACGATCAAGGTTTATCAGGGCGAGCGTGAAATGGCCGCCGATAACAAGCTGCTCGGCAATTTCGACCTGGTCGGAATTCCTCCAGCGCCGCGCGGCGTGCCGCAGATCGAAGTGACGTTCGACATCGATGCCAACGGTATCGTGTCGGTCGCTGCCAAGGATAAAGGCACCGGCAAAGAACAGACGATCAAGATCCAGGCATCGGGCGGTTTGAACGATAGCGATATCGACCAGATGGTGCAGGATGCTGAAAAGTTCGCCGAAGAGGACAAGAAGCGCCGGGCTGCCGCAGAAGCGCGCAACCAGGCCGACAGCCTCGTCCATGCGACCGAAAAGCAGCTTGAAGAGCACGGCGACAAGGTCGATGCCGCAACCAAGACCGAAGTCGAGGAAGCGCTCGCCGCGACCAAGACCGCGCTTGAAGGCGACGACGGCGATGAAATCAGTGCCAAGGCGGAAGCCCTGACGCAGGCCGCGATGAAGATGGGTCAGCAGATCTACGAACAGGATCAGGCCAATGCCGCTCCTGAAGGTGGTGACGCAGGCGCAGACACCGCAGCCGAAGAACCGGCCGACGAAGAAGTCGTCGATGCCGAGTTCTCCGAGGTAGACGAAGACAAGAAGGACTGATTGTCCTGACTTAACGGAATATCACCATCGGCGTTTCTTGCGCCGGTGGTGATTACCTTTGGGACGCAGATTTCTATGGCCGCTACACAGCTCGATTATTACCAGACGCTTGAGGTTTCGCGCGATGCAGACGGCGCGACTCTCAAAAGCGCCTATCGCAAACTCGCAATGAAGTTTCACCCGGATCGCAATCCGGGCGATGCCGGGGCAGAAGCCCGTTTCAAAGCCTGTAATGAGGCATATGAATGCCTCAAGGACCCGCAGAAACGCGCAGCCTATGACCGGTTCGGTCACGAAGCCTTCACTCAAGGCATGAATGGCGGCGGTGGCGGCGGCTTTGGCGGAGGCCGTGGCCATCAGGGCGACTTTGGCGATATCGGCGACATTTTCGAAACCATCTTCGGCAGCGCCTTTGGCGGCGGCGGCTCCGCGCGCCAGCAACAACGGCGCGGCGCGGATCTGCGTTACGACATGCAGGTCACGCTCGAAGAGGCATTTGACGGCAAATCCACCGAAATAGAGATTGAGGTTTCGCAAAGCTGCGAGACTTGCGATGGCTCAGGCGCAACACCGGGCACAGGCGAGCGCCAGTGCAACCTTTGCCACGGGCAGGGTGCGGTTCGCGCAAAACAGGGGCTGTTCGTCGTCGAGCGGCCATGCCCGACTTGCGGCGGACGCGGCTCTGTAATCGAAGACCCGTGCGGCGATTGCCGCGGAGAAGGCCGCGTGGACCAACCACAGGCGCTAAGCGTGGAAATCCCGCCAGGCGTCGATACCGGCACGCGCATTCGCCTGTCTGGCAAGGGCGAGGCAGGCCAGCGCGGCGCGCCTTCAGGCGATCTCTACATTTTCATCCATGTGCGCGATCACGAAGTGTTCATGCGCGAGGGAACGACGCTGGCGGCGCGCATCCCCGTCAGTTTTACGACCGCAGCACTCGGCGGCAGCGTCGATATACCCGACCTCGACGGCTCCACCAACACAGTTGATATTCCGGCTGGAATCCAGTCGGGCAAGCAATTGCGCGTTCGCGGCGCAGGCATGCCTGTCCTGCAAGGGCGCGGTCGCGGGGATCTGGTGGTTGAAATCGCGGTTGAAACGCCGACGAAACTCTCGCGTCAGCAAAAAGACATCCTCCAGCAATTTCGTGACACGGAAACCGGTGATGAATGCCCTGAAAGCAAGGGCTTCTTCTCAAAACTGAAAGATGCATTCGGAGCCTAGGCTGCTCGACAGTCAGGCGCGCGCGGGGTAGGCTATCTCCTTAACAGGAGACCAAGTCATGAACCGTTTCGCCGCATTCGCTGTCGCTCTTGCATCCACCGCTCTTGTGGCGGCTCCTACCAGCGCGCAGCGCGATTTCAGCCAGGTTGAAGTCACAGCCGAGGAAATCGCAACCGGTGTCGCTGTGCTGTTTGGCGCGGGCGGGAATATCGGGGTCAGCCACGGGGACGATGCGACGGTCATTATTGACGATCAGTTCGCCCCGCTGTCCGGCAAGATCGAAGCGGCTATCGCGTCGCTCGGCGCATCGCCTGTCAAATACGTCGTGAACACGCATTGGCATTTTGACCATACGGGCGGAAATGAGCATTTCGGCGGGACCGGGGCGACCATTTTTGCGCATGACAACGTTCGTATTCGCATGGCCGAAGGCGGCATGGCAGCCGGAAACAACACACCGCCCGCGCCGGACATCGCTTTGCCCGTGGTCACTTACGGACAGGGGATGCGGTTCCATCTCAATGACGACACTATCAACCTGATGTTCCTCGGCGGTGGTCATACGGACGGCGACAGCGTGGTGTTCTGGGAAAACAAGAACATCGTTCATATGGGCGATCTGTATTTCAACATCCCCGGCTATCCGTTCATCGACACGAATTCAGGCGGAAGTGTCTACAACGCCATGGATTCGCTCGACCTGGTGATCGCCATGATCGATGATAAGACGAAGGTGATCCCGGGCCACGGACCGATGTCGAATAAAGCCGAGCTCGTCGCCTACCGCGCGATGATCGGTGAAGCGGTGCAGCGCGTTGAGGCCGAAAGCGCGAGCGAGGGCGCCACGTTGGAGCGCGTGATTGCGGCCAAGCTGCTGGACGATATTGATCGCGGGGAGGGCGGCTTTATTGATGCCGACGCCTTCGTCACCGCGATTTGGAACAGCATGAACGAATAATCAGGACTGGCCGAGCCGATCAATCACTTCGGCGCGCAATCTCTGCAGCAGGTCAGGCGCGCAGCGTGCCGCTTCTAGTTCCTCGTCCAGAATTGCCAGAAATGCTAAGCGTTTGTAGCCTCGAACCGTCGGTTCTGGCACGCTACCATCTACTGTGGAGGCGAGGAAATCGATCATACGTTCCGCTCCGTGCAAGCGGCCCCAGATGTAATCGTTTTCGCGGTAAGCGCGGCTGAAAAACGCGCCGAAATTGTAAAATTCGATGCCGCGCAGCGTTGCGGTGGTTCCCCCGGCGCGGATGGTTAGGGCGTCATCGGGGGATATTCGGTCGATTTTGACCGGATTGTATTCTGCCAACCGGTCGCTTTGCACCAGCGGCAGGGTGGCGACATCGTAGAATGGAAAGCCCAGATAGGTCAGGAGCATCCGCCGCTTAAGATTGCTTGGCATGGCCTCCAGCGCCTCTGCCAGCATCTCCTCCGCCTTTGCGTCGGTTTCGGGCAGCAGTCGGGTCTGCTCCAGATAATCGAGCACTGCACCCGGATCTTCGAGCACGCGATGCGCCAAATCGCCAAACTCCCCGTCGAGCAGAGTGTCATCATCCGCATCGTAATAAAGCGAGAGAATGTCGTAAATCTTCGCGCGCGCCAGATCGAGCGCATCGTCCGGTATTTCGGGGTCGCGTTCCCAATCACGCGATAGCCGCCGCGCCAGCAATTGCAGGCGGCGTATCCTGAAACCGACGTCATGCGCGCGGTAAAACGCGATGGCATCCTCGCTAGCACCGGCGCCGTCTTCGGTCAGTTGGTGAAGACCCTGTGCGGCCAGTTCCCGGCGCAATACAGCCGCAATCAGCCCTTCATCGGCAAGCGGAAGTTCGGGTGCGCCTTTATGCGTCAGCTCCGCAAGACGGTCTATGATGCCGGTAAATTTCGTCTGGGCGTATGCGGCGAACGCATAGCCTGCGCGCTCAGCGGCGGTCTGCTGCGCTTTCCGGCGCCATTTTGCGAGGCGTTTGGTGGTCGGGTGATCAAGGAAAAAAGTGCGGCCAAACAATTGTTCCACTGCGCGGTCGATCTCGGGCCGCAAGCCCATCACGATGCGCTGCATCCGCTCTGCATCACGCGACAATTGTTCAATGCGTTCCAGGTCGTCACGGATCGGCTGTTCTCTAGGGATGGTAGAGATCGAACCGAAAATCGCGGCGAAGAACCCGATATCCCGGTCCTGCGCCTGGCCCACCTTTCCAGTGCGGTCAGGACGCGGGTCGATATAAACGAACCGGCGGTCCACTTCGCGCTGCGATGTCCGTCCACTAAGCGCGTTGAGCGCGGCCCCGAATGGTGCGTTCACCAGAACAGAGCCGTCGATCAAGGCGACATTTTCCACATTCTCGCTGCGAACGTGCACGGGCATGACATTCGAAAGGAATGCCCTGCGTGTTTTCCAGTGGTGGCCTTTTTCCTCTGCTAGCCTGTCGATTTCGTCGAGTTTGAGCGGCGGGAAGGCACCGGGAAAACTGGCCGTCGCGCGGGCGGCGAGGACTAGCTCTAGCGGATCGGCCAATTGGCTTTCCGCGCGCCCGGATACTTTCGCCTGAAAGCCGATTGGCATCCGGTGTTCGGTTTCCTCGACAATCGGCGGAGAATTCAGGCGCAGCATTTCCTTGCGCCCGCGAAAATCGGTCGCGGTCACGAACAGGTCTATCGGGTGGTTATCGGGCAGCAGCGGCGGCCCGGTGTCAGAAACCGCCATGCTGCGCAGCGCATCAAACAGCATCTCGGAAAAACGGTCGCCCGAAAAAGGCGGATTGAACCAGCGCCCCCGGACAAGGCGCGAAACCTTGGTCCGCACCTCTGCGCGCGTTTCTGGCGATACGCTTTCGCTGACAGCGTTGCCGGGCCTGCTCAAAAACCATTCGGCGATCGGCTGCGCCCATATCTTGGCGTAACGCCACATCGGTTCGGCATTGGGATCGGTCAGCTGACTGACGTCGGCGTTTTCCAGCCACAGATCAGTCAGCGGTTCCAGTGAAGCGCCAGAATGGATCGCCTTTGCGAGGAATATGGCATTGATGCCGCCCGCACTTGCACCGGTCAGGATGTCGGGCAGCACGCGAACGCGCAGCTGGTGATCTTGCTCTATCTGGCGCAGAAATTCGCAGTATACGCCTGCGACACCGCCAATCGGATCGCTGCCGGCAGAATGAAAATTCCGGCTTGCCCTTGCCAGATGCCAGACCTCTTTCGTGACCCCGTGCATATACACGGCCAGGCTGACCCCGCCGTAACATACCAAAGCCAGTCGCAATTCCTTTTGCCGCATGTTTCGGCTTGTGACGGGGATAATCGGGCTTTGCAATTGCGTTCTGCAAATGTTCTCGATATTGGCCGGGCATGGCTAAAAGCAAAAAGCGGTTTGTATGTCAGTCCTGCGGCAGCGTGTCGCCGCGCTGGCAGGGGCAATGCCCCGATTGCAAGGAGTGGAACACGCTGGTCGAAGATGCGCCGGCGACGGTGTTTTCGCAAAAGCATGATTTATCGAGCGGCGGCAGGGGCATCGAGTTCGTCGCGCTTAACCAGCCGACGGAATTGCCGGTGCGCAAGTCAACCGGGCTAGCGGAATTTGACCGCGCGCTGGGCGGCGGTCTGGTTCCGGGATCAGCGGTGCTGATGGGCGGTGATCCGGGCATCGGTAAATCAACCCTCTTGCTCCAGACCGCAGCGACTATCGCGCGCGGCGGCAATGACGTTGTTTACGTAAGCGGGGAAGAGGCCGCGGGTCAGGTGCGGCTGCGCGCGAGCAGGCTGGGCGTGGTCGATGCGCCGATCCGGCTCGCCTCGGAAACTTCGGTGCGCGATATTCTGACAACCTTGGGGAAGGGGGAGCCGCCTGCCTTGCTGGTGATCGATTCGATCCAGACCATGCACTCCGACACAATCGAAGGCGCACCGGGCACTGTCAGTCAGGTGCGCGGCTGCGCGCTGGAACTTATCCGCTATGCCAAGGAAAACGGCGTCGCGATGTTTCTCGTCGGGCATGTCACCAAAGATGGCAGTATCGCGGGCCCGCGCGTGCTCGAACATATGGTCGATGTGGTGATGAGCTTTGAAGGAGAGCGCAGCCACCAATACCGGATTCTGCGTGCGCTCAAAAACCGGTTCGGCGCGGTCGATGAAATCGGTGTGTTCTCGATGGCGACCGAGGGGCTGGAGGAAGTGTCGAACCCTTCGATGCTGTTCTTGTCGGGCCGCGACCAACCGCTCGCCGGGAGCGCGGTGTTCCCTGCGCTGGAGGGCACGCGACCGGTCCTTGTTGAAATTCAGGCACTTATCGTGCGATTGCAATCAGGTGCGACGCCGCGCCGCGCTGTTGTAGGCTGGGATAATGGCAGGCTGGCGATGCTGCTGGCGGTGCTGGAATCGCGCTGCGGGCTGAATTTCAGCTCGGCCGAAGTGTATCTCAACATCGCGGGTGGTTACCGTTTGGCCGATCCTGCCGCCGACCTTGCCGTGGCAGCTGCGCTCGTATCGGCGCTGGCTGACAAGCCGCTCCCGGATAAGGCCGCATGGTTTGGCGAAGTCTCGCTCGCCGGTGAAATCAGGCCTGTTGCGCACACCGATTTGCGATTGAAAGAGGCTGCCAAGCTCGGCTTCACCAAGGGTTTTGGGCCAAAGGATGCGAAGACCGGAACGGCAGGAATGGAATATCGCGGATTGGGACAACTCGCGAACCTCGTTGACCATGTGGCGGGCAGCGCATAATTCTAACCGCCATGAGCTTGTTCGACATTATCGTACTACTGCTGATCGGCTTTGCGGCCATCGGGGGTTTCATTCGCGGTCTGGTGCAGGAGGTGCTGTCGCTGGCAGCATGGATACTCGCAGCTTTTGCCGTCTATTACCTTCACGGCCCACTGACAGAGGGGCTGCGCGGTTTGTACAATGCAGAGCCTGCGACCCCTATCCTTGCTTTCGTTCTTCTCCTGCTGATCCCTTATGCGGCCATGCGCGTTATCGCCAACAATGCTGGCGAGGCGTCGCGCAATTCCATCCTTGGCCCGATTGACCGCGTTCTGGGTTTCGGGTTCGGCGCGATAAAAGGTGTCCTCATCGTGGTCTTTGCATTCTCTATCGTTGCCATCGGTTTCGATGATGTTTGGGGATATAAAGGCCGCCCGACATGGATCACCACCGCGCGGACTTATCCGGCTGTCGACACATTCTCCCGCGAAATGGTGCAATTTATTGCAGAACGGCGGGCGCGTGTTCGCAATGATGCGGAAGAGAGCGAGGAGTAGGTTGGCTGGGTCCAGCCACTGACACCATGCCGGATAATTCCGCCGCCAAACTTTATTCGCCCAGCCTGCTTGCGCTTTCGATAGAGCTTGCCGAATTTCCCCATGATCATGGCCAGCCTTTGCAAGGCTATGCCAAATCTCGCACCTGCGGAAGCGAAGTTACGGTAAGCTGCGATACCTCTGACAACGGCGGCCTGCGCCATCTAGGAATGCTCGTGAAAGCCTGCGCGGTGGGGCAGGGCTCGGCCGCGATCATGGCATCTTACGCCCCCGGCAGAACGCGTGCGGACATCATCGCACAGCTCGAGGCGATAGAGGCGTGGTTGACCACCGATGCACCGCCCCCATCGCTTGACCGCTGGGAATTGGTGGAACCTGCGCGGGCATATCCTGCGCGGCACGAGGCTATCCTGATCCCGTGGAGAGCAGCGGTGGATGCGCTTTGCACAAATGCGATGGCGGGCTAGGGACAGGATCATACAGGCCTGCATCCATATAAACGTAAGGGGCAGACAGGCGTAAGGGGTTTAGGGGAATATGGCAGAAGCACAGGCTCTGGCGGCGCGCGAACCTACGGATAAGGAAATCCGTCTTGTCATCGGCGCGAGCAGCGCGGGCACGGTTTTCGAATGGTACGATTTCTTCATCTACGGCACGCTTGCCTACATCCTGAAAGACGCGTTTTACGACGTCGATAACGATACGCTGGGCCTGCTGCTGGTGTGGTCCACTTTCGCAGTCGGTTTTGCCTTTCGCCCGATAGGCGCAATCCTGTTCGGGTTTCTGGGCGACAGGCTGGGGCGCAAATATACGTTCTTGGTGACAGTGACGCTTATGGGCATCGCGACCGCCGGCGTCGGATTTATCCCGACGGTTGATACGATCGGTATCGCGGCGCCGATCATCGTGATCCTGTTGCGGGTGATACAGGGACTTGCGCTGGGCGGTGAATATGGCGGCGCTGCTATCTATGTCGCCGAACACGCCCCGCCGGAAAAGCGCGGGTTCTATACCAGTTTCATTCAGGCCAGCGTGGCGGGCGGTTTCGTTCTGTCGATCATCGTTGTGCTCGCCTGCCGTTTCCTGATCCCGGAAGACGATTTTGTCAGCTGGGGCTGGCGCGTGCCATTCCTGCTTTCGATCTTCCTGCTGGTCATTTCGCTGTGGATGCGGCTGATGCTGTCGGAAAGTCCGGTGTTTCAGGCGATGAAAGAGGCAGGCGAAACGTCGGGCAACCCGTTCAAGGAAAGCTTTACATACCCCGGAAACAAGAAACGCATTTTCGTCGCGCTGTTCGGTGTCACGGGAATCCTGACGACCATTTGGTATACCGCATTTTTCTCTGGAATGAGCTTTCTGCGTGGTCCGATGCATGTCGATGATCTGACGGTTGAACTGATCCTGCTGATTTCCGGTCTTATCGCGATGACGTTTTACATCATCATCGGCAAATGGTCGGACAGGGTGGGCCGGAAAAAGCCGATCATTATCGGCGCAATCGCGTCTTTGTTTCTGTTGTTTCCAGCTTTCTGGGCGATGGGCGCTCTCGCCAATCCGGCCCTTGCCGAGGCTGCTGAGCGCACTCCGATTACAGTGAGCGGGCCGCAATGCGTGACCGATCCGTTTGCAGACCTGTTCGACCGCGAACAGACCGATTGCGGCAAGGTGTTAGAAACACTGACCGCTGCCGGGGTCTCTTACACATTGGTTGAAGGGAGCGATTTGACGCTAAGTGCTGGCGGAGAAGCGATTGCAATCGACCCAGCATGGTTTGAAACCGGCGCAGCCCGTACCGAGGGCATTCGCGGCGCGTTAAATCAATATGGTTTCGATTTCTCAAAACAGCAGCCTGCGCTACCCAACATTGTCGGGATTATTGCGGTTTTGCTGGGGCTTGGGATGCTATCAGCGCTGACTTACGGATCGGTTGCAGCGTTGCTTTCCGAGATGTTCCCGCCGCGCATCCGCTATTCCTCCATGTCTATCCCGTATCACATCGGCGCTGGTTATCTCGGCGGTTTTCTGCCGCTGATCGCTGGTGTGATCGTGGCGAGCACCGGCAACATTTATTCCGGGCTCTGGTATACGTGGGGCGTTGTCGCTTTCGGAACAATCGTGGCGTGGTGGGGACTGCCCGGCGGCCCGCCGCGCGATTTTGCGGATGAAGTCGCTGACTAGTTCGTCCCTGCCGCCCCCGCCGCCCAGCCACCGGCTTCGGGTCGATACCGATGCACTGGCGCACAACTGGCGTGAGCTTGACCGGTTATCCGGGGAAGCGAAGGCTGGCGCTGCTGTAAAAGCGGATTGTTACGGTCTCGGCGTAGATATCTGCGTGCCGGTGCTGCGCGATGCGGGCTGCGAGGCGTTCTTTGTTGCCCATTGGAGCGAAGTTTCCGCAGTGCTTGCGCATGTACCCCCAGAACAGGTCGCCGTGCTTCACGGCCCGATGACCGAACATGATGTGCGCTATGCCAATGCGGCGGGGGTGCGGCCGGTCATCAATTCCCTGCAGCAGGCGCGGCGCTGGACCGATGGTGGGGGCGGCATCTGCCACCTGATGGTCGATACAGGCATAAACCGGCTTGGCGTTTCGATTGAAGAACTGGCCGATCCGGCGGTTCAGGCGCTCGATATCGATGCGCTGATGTCGCACCTTGCTGCGGCGGATGAGGATGGTGAAACCAATGCGCGCCAGCTTTCCGCATTTCGCGCCGCCATCCCGCAGATCGACCATCGCCGCCTGTCGCTTTCAAACAGCGCGGGCATCGCGCTTGGTAAGGATTTCGCGGTCGATCTGACCCGGCCCGGCCTTGCGCTGTATGGCGGCGTGCCCCGACCAGAGCTTGCCGGTATTATCAAACAGGTCGCCTATATCGAGGCCGCGATCATACAGGTGCGCATGCTTAAGCCGGGCGACAGGGTCGGATACAACGGAGAATTTACAGCTGACAAACCGATGCGCGTTGCGACGGTGTCACTGGGTTATGCCGATGGATTCCTGCGCGCGCGGGGGAGAGATTTTTCGCTCCGAAACTCCGGACTTGATCTGCCGCTGCTGGGCAAGGTTTCGATGGACATGATCGTCGCCGATCTGGAATCCGCTCCCGATCTGGACGAAGGCGACTGGCTGGAAGTGCCATTCAACTTACCCGATGCTGCGCGGCAAAGCTCTGTTTCTCAATATGAATTGCTTACCGTATTGGGACAACGTCTGCGCGGCGGCTAACGCGATGTTGCACTGCACATTGTGCAGATGCTAAACGGCTGTGCACAATGCAAGAACAGGGACAGGCATAGGGATCAGCATGGCCAAGAAACCAGACGCAGAAGCGGGCGATAGCATCGTCATCAAAAAATACGCGAACCGGCGGCTCTATAACACCAGCTCGTCCAGCTACATCACGTTGGAAGATCTTGCGCGGATGGTTCGCGAAAATATCGATTTCGAAGTGGTCGATGCCAAAAGCGGTGATGACATCACCCATCAGATACTGACCCAGATCATCATGGATGAAGAGGCCAATGGCGAGCAGATGCTGCCGGTGAGTTTTCTGCGCCAGTTGATCGGCATGTATGGCAATTCGATGCAGACGTTGATGCCGTCCTATCTTGAAGCGAGCATGACCAACTTCCGTGAAAACCAGTCGAAAATCCGCGATGCGTTTGAAAAGGGCATGTCGGCAGGACCGCTCGCCGCGATTCATGAAACGAACATGGCGATGATGCGCGCGGCGGCAGAAACTTTCATCCCTGGGCAAAAGAAATCTCTGGCAAAGCGGCCCGCCGCCTCCCCGGAAACAGTGAGCGATACCGGCTCTGAAATTTCAGATCTGCGCAAACAGATGGCCGCGATGCAAAAGAAGCTCGACGAACTCGGCAAATAACGCAAAGGCGCAGGTCGTCTGCGCCGATCCGCGCTCTTTCAAAAACAGGAAAATCCGAAACCGTGTCCAACATCCGTCACGCCCTGACCGTGAAGCGCGAAGACGACTTCGCCAAATGGTATCAGGAAGTCATCAGCAGCGCCGACCTTGCCGAAGAATCGGGCGTTCGCGGCTGCATGGTTATCAAACCGTGGGGTTATGGAATCTGGGAACGCGTGCAGCGCCTGATGGATGACCGGATCAAGGCGGCAGGCGTGCAAAACACGTATTTCCCGATCTTCATCCCGCTCGCCAATTTTGAACGCGAAGCGGCGCATGTCGAAGGCTTTGCCAAGGAAATGGCTGTCGTCACTCACCACCGGCTGATTGCCGATGGGGAAGGCGGACTGATCCCCGATCCCGAGGCCAAGCTGGAAGAGCCTCTGGTGGTGCGTCCGACATCCGAGACCATCATTGGCGATGCGATGAGCCGCTGGGTGCAAAGCTGGCGCGATCTGCCGCTGATGCTGAACCAGTGGGGCAATGTCGTGCGATGGGAAATGCGCACCCGCATGTTCCTGCGCACCAGTGAATTCCTTTGGCAGGAGGGGCACACCGCCCACGCAACACGCGAAGATGCACTGGCGGAAACGCACCGCGCGCTCGAAATGTATCGCGCCTGCGTCGAAGACGATCTCGCTGTGCCGGTCATCGCTGGCGAAAAGCCAGAGAATGAGCGTTTCCCCGGCGCGGATGAAACATGGTCGATTGAGGCTATGATGCAGGACGGCAAGGCTTTGCAGGCTGGCACATCGCATTACCTCGGCACGAATTTCGCCAAGGCGGCGAGCATTCAATATCAGGACCGCGAGGGCACACAGCAGCATTGCCACACGACCAGCTGGGGCACATCGACCCGGCTGATCGGCGGTATCGTGATGACGCACGGCGATGATGACGGCCTGCGCGTTCCGCCGCGTGTCGCTCCGCATCAGGTGGTGATTCTGCCGATGCTGCGCGAAAAACCCGAAGACGAAGCGCTGCTCGCCTATTGCGAAGAACTGCGTGCCGGTCTGGCTGCGCACAGCGCGATGGGCGAACCTGTGCGCGTCCTGCTCGACAAGACGCCGGGCAAAGCTTCGGCAAAACGGTGGGACTGGGTCCGCCGCGGTGCGCCGGTCATCCTCGAAGTCGGTCCGCGCGACATGGAAAATGGCAAGGTTGCCGCAATCCGCCGCGATGCGCTTTGGAACGCGGATAACGGAAAGCTCGCCACGCAGTTTCCCCAGCGTGAGGAATTCATCGCCGGAATTGCGGATCTGCTCACCGAGATACAAGCCAACCTCTTCAACGAAGCGAGAGAGCGCCGCGACGCCAACATAACGCGCGGCGTGACCGACTGGGACGCGGTCGTCGAATTTTACAAGTCGAATGGTAAATATCCTGGCTGGGTCGAGGTGCAGTGGTCAAAACCGACCGGCGATGCGCTGGGCAAGGTTGTCGAGCAGCTTAAGGGCGAAAGACTGACGATCCGCAACGTGCCGCGCGATAGCGAACCTGCTGACGGCGTGTGCATTTTCACAGGCGCACCAGCCACTGAAAGGGTGCTGATCGCGCGCGCTTATTGACAACACGCGCCAACACTTTGGGAGAGGGCACATATGTGGAATGCGATCCGGTATAATCTGGCCCATCTCGGGGATCTGTCGGGCCGCGATGGTCGGGCGACATTCTGGTTTTACGTCCTGTTCCTTGTGGTGCTGCAATATGCGATCGGCATGATCATCTCGCTTCCCATGCTGGTCGGTGCGGTGACGAAATCGGTTGGCGCCATTTCTGCTGGCACAAGCGAAGAGGAAATCGCGGCCAGCATGATGACCGAAATGGCGGGTTATCTCGAAACACAGATGCTCGCGTCGATTGGCGTCGGTCTTATCATACTGTTCCTGATCACCGCCGCATTCGTTCGCCGGTTGCATGACGCTGGGTTTGCGGGCTGGATCGCAGCCATCCCGGTGGCCGCGCAATTGTTCAGTCTGGCGTATGGATTTGCCGTGATCGATGACATCATGGCTTTGATGCAAAATCCCGAGCTCCTTGCAGGGTCACAGATGCGGGTCAATCCGATTGCGATACAGGCGCAGGTTGCTCCGCTAAGTTTCGTGGGGTGGCTGGGATATCTGGTGGTCATTGCGTTTGGCGTCCTCAAATCACAGCCCGGTCCCAACAAATATGGCGGCGTGCCGGTTTGATGACGAGAGTTCGGTAAGCCACTTGCGCCGCCGAAACAGTCACGGCACAAGTGCGCGCATGATCAAACGTCTCGCTTTAATCGCCGCGCTCGTATCCGCGCCTCTTGCTGCACACGACGAAGCAGATACTATCGACACCAAGCTGGCCCAGCAGGTTTCCGAAGAGCGTTTGCGCGCCGACATGGACCAGATTGTCAGGTTCGGGACGCGCCACACGCTTTCGACCCAGACAGATCCGGAGCGCGGGATTGGCGCTGCGGTGAATTGGGCGCTTGATGAATTTCGCCGGATCGGTGCGACATGCGACAATTGTTTCGAAGTCCAGTCGGTCGAGCGCCTGATCCAGCCTGACGGCAGGCGTATTCCGCAGCCGACACTCATCCGCAATGCCGTCGCCATCCAGCGCGGCACGCAGCGCCCCGACGAAGTCATCATCGTGCAGGGTCACTATGACAGCCGCGTCACCGATCCGCTGAACGGGACGGACGATGCGCCGGGCGCGAACGATGATGGGTCGGGCAGCGTCATGATACTGGAGGCATCGCGCATCCTGTCGCAGCAGGAATATCCCTCGACAATCATCTACGCACTGCTGACCGGTGAGGAGCAGGGGCTCTACGGCGCACGTATCCTTGCCGACTGGGTCGAAGAGCAGGGCATGACGGTGAAGGCTGTCCTTAATAACGACATGATCGGCAATTCTTGCGGATCGGACGGGTTTTGCGACCCTGATCATGTGCGCGTTTTCTCCGAAGGTCTGCGCGCGGATTCGACAGCACAGCTTCGCGCCCGCCAACGCCGGTTCGGGGGCGAAAACGATTCTCCCGGGCGCAATCTGTCGCGCTGGCTCGGTGATCTGGCCAGCGACCACCCGGCAGGTATGCAGGTCCGGCAAATCTGGCGCACCGACAGGATGGGGCGTGGCGGTGATCAGATCCCGTTCCTCGATAAAGGCTATCCGGCGGTGCGGATCACCGTTTCGGTTGAGGATTATGAGCATCAGCATCAGGATCTGCGCACCGAAGACGGCGTGACATATGGCGACACGGTCGATGAACTGGATTTCACATACCTGACCAGGGCCTCTCGCCTGAATGTCCGCGCACTGCACAACCTGGCAATGGCTCCGATGCCGCCCAAGGTAACGGCAGATGCAGCGGTGCGGGTCGATACTGAACTGACGTGGGACGCGGTGCCCGGTGCGGGCACATATCAGATATTTGTCCGCCGGACCGATGAAAGCGCCTGGCGGGAACAAAACCCGGAAGGCACGCTGGGTGAGGAGTGGGCCAACCTGTTGGTGACTTCGGCGCAAGCAGGGCCGCTTTCGATGAAAGTGCCGCTGCGCGGTGACGATTGGCTGTTTGGCATGGCCGCCTGCAATGGAGAGTATTGCTCGCCCATTTCCAGCGCGGTTCCCGGCGGCGCGTATGAGCCGGTCGAGCAGCCAGAAGGTGACAGCGAGTGACCACTCGTCCATAGGCCGCAATCATGGCCAAACGCACCCCCCAACGCCCCGCTGGTATGCCCACGTCCAAGCAGGTGCTTGAATTCATCCAGACTTCCGACACTCCGGCAGGAAAGCGCGAGATTGCGAAAGCATTCGGCCTTAAAGGTCAGGAAAAGATCGCGCTCAAAAAACTGCTGAAAGACATGGCAGAAGAAGGGCTGATCGACGGTAGGAAAACCGCCTATCACCGCATGGGCGGCGTACCCAAGGTTACGGTGCTGCGCGTTGTTGCCATCGAAGAGGGCGAACCGGTTGCCGAACCGGACAATTGGTCCCCCGATGCACCGGGCAAGCCGCCGCGCATCGTGCTTAAGGAAATGAAGGCCAAGGGGAAAAGCGGCCGCGCGCCCGCGTTAAAACGCGGCGACCGTGTTCTGGCCCGAACCGAAGAGCGCGACACCGGCTGGATCGGCTATCCCATGAAGAAACTTCCCGCGCGCAGCGAAGGGTTGCTGGGCGTGGTCGAGATCGACGGCGGCGGCAAAGCCTGGCTCGCCCCGGTGGACAAACGCATTCGGCAATCTTCCCCCATTAGCGATGTGGGTGAGGCGAAAGAAGGCGAGCTGGTGCTCGCAGAACGCACGGGCCGGTCGGATCGGTCGGGCGTCAAGGTGATCGAGGTCATCGGCGATCCGCTTGCTCCCAAAAGTTTCAGCATGATCGCGATTGCCAAACACGGCATCCCGCACGTCTTTCCAGAAGCGGTGCACGAAAATGCACGCGTTGCGGCGGAGCTTAAACTTTCCGAAGACAAGCGCGAAGACCTGCGCGCGCTTCCCATCGTCGCCATCGACCCGGCGGACGCTCGGGACCACGATGACGCGATCTGGGCCGAACCTGACGGGCAGGGCGGTTTCCGCGCGCTGATCGCGATTGCCGACGTGTCGTTCTATGTGCGCCCCG
Organism: Erythrobacter sp. MTPC3; assembly: GCF_042854385.1. NCBI lineage: Bacteria > Pseudomonadati > Pseudomonadota > Alphaproteobacteria > Sphingomonadales > Erythrobacteraceae > Erythrobacter > Erythrobacter sp. MTPC3. Next base: position 199,094 of record NZ_BTGP01000001.1, on the reverse strand, counting down.
GCTCTGCGTTGGACCAAGAGGCGCGAAAGCGCGGCAATTCGGTGTATTTTCCCGACCGCGTCGTGCCGATGCTGCCAGAAATCCTGTCAGCGGATGTGTGCAGCCTGCGGGAGGATGAAGACCGCGCCGCGATGGCATGCCACATCACCATTGACGCAGACGGCAAGGTCACGAGCCACCGTTTCACCCGTGCGATCGTGCGCATCCATCACAACATCGCTTACGAAGACGCGCAGGCATCGGTCGACACCGGCAAGCCGCCTGAATATCTGGCGAATTTGTGGGCCGCGTGGAAATTGCTCGCAGAGGCGAGGGCAAAGCGCGATCCGCTCGATCTCGACCTGCCGGAGCGGCGCGTGATGCTGAATGACGAAGGGCAGATCGAGGAGATCGCCGTGCGCGAACGGCGCGATGCACACCGCGTAGTCGAGGATTTCATGATCGCCGCCAATGTCGCAGCAGCCAAGGCGCTGGAGGCGAAAAACTCGCCAGTCGTCTACCGTGTGCATGACACGCCAAGCCGGGAAAAACTGATCGCGCTGCGCGACTACATGGCGACGATGGATAAAAAGCTGGCCTTGGGTCAGGTCGTCACACCCAGCCTCTTCAACCGGATGCTGAAAGACGTGACCGACGAGTCTGAAAAAGCTCAGGTTATGGAGGCTGTGCTGCGCAGCCAGATGCAAGCATATTACGGTCCGGCAAATGCAGGGCATTTCGGCCTCGCGCTCGGATCGTACGCGCATTTCACCTCACCGATCCGCCGCTATGCCGATCTGCTTGTCCACCGCGCATTGGTGGATGCTTATAAACTGGAACAGCCGAAACCGCCGGGCGACATGCCGGAAAAATCCGGGCTTTCGGACAAAGATCGCGCAAGCCTTCAGGAAATTTCCGACGCAATCAGCCAGACCGAACGCCGCGCGATGGAGGCGGAGCGGGATACTATCGACCGCTATGTCGCTGCGTGGCTGTCCAAACGCGTCGGCGAAGTGTTTGAAACGCGCATCACCGGCGTGCAGAACTTCGGGTTCTTCGCGACCATTGTCGGGCTGGGCGGAGACGGGCTTGTGCCGATTTCGAGCCTGGGTGATGAATATTTCCGCCATGACGAAGCGTCGCAGACGCTCACCGGAGAGCAGACTGGGCAGACCTATTCGCCGGGTGATCGGGTAAAACTGAAGCTGGACGAGGCCAATGCGCTGACGGGCGCGCTCAAATTCGTGCCGGTCGATGAGGATGGCAATGTGCTGCAAACGCGCGCGCGCCGAAATGACCGTCGTGCACCGGGCGGGCCGCGCGGTTCTGGGAACCCGGGCGGTCCCAAGAAGGGCAAATACCAAACCGGCAAGCGCGGCCGCCCCGGCAACATCCGGCACAAGGGTAAACGAATGTAGCAATCTTCGGAACGCTGCCGGTCAGCAGCCATTGGTCTTACAACAGGAGATCAAAATGCTGAAACCGAAAACCAAAGTGCCCGCACTGAACCTGCCGCTGACGATCGATGCGGAGTATGACCTCGCCAAACAGACACCGGAAAATTTCACTCTGGTTGTGTTCTACCGGGGCAAACATTGCCCAATCTGCAAGAAATATCTGGAAGAGCTGGGCAGCAAACTGGGCGAGTTTACGAAGCGCGGGATCAACACCGTCGCAGTCTCAATGGATTCTAAGGAACGCGCCATGGTGACGGATGGCGAATGGAATACCGGCGACGTGCCGCTCGCTTACGACATGAGTGAAGAGACCGCGCGCGAATGGGGTCTTTATATTTCGCAGAAACGTCCCGACAGCGATGAGCCGGAAATGTTTTCCGAACCGGGCCTGTTCGTAATCCGCCCCGATGGCGAGCTGTATTTTGCCAGCGTCCAGAATGCGCCGTTTACCCGTCCACCGCTAGATCAGCTGCTGCAAGGTCTCGATTTCGTGATGGACAAGGATTATCCGACGCGCGGCACGCTTACGTAAGAGGCGGCCCTATCAGACCGTGTGGTCGCTCGCCTTTTCGTCATAATCTGCCGGGATGATGTAAAGCGGGCAGGGGAGCTCTCCTGCATGCGCTGAAAAGTGCTGCACCAATGGGCCGGGATTGCTCCCCTTGGCTGCGCCCAGGACAAGGGCAGCGACCTCTTTGTGGCCGCCCAGAAATTCCGTGACGATTTTCTGGCCGTTGCCGATCTTGACCGAGATTGTGGGCATGATCCCGCTTTCCGCGAGCAAATTGCCGGCGACACCGTGCGCCAGCATTTCTGCCCGGTCGCGCGCTTCCTGTTCGATGGTGGCCTGCACCGCGCCAAATGCGCTGACATTCTGCTGGCGCACTAGTGCGAGGATATGCACCGCGCCGTCGACCGCCACAGCGCGGCGGGCGGCATAGCGCAGCGCAGCGCGCGCTTCCTCGCTATCGTCGGTCACTACCAGAAATGTCCGCATGAAAAGTCTCCTTGCGCAGCTATCCTTTCAAATGGTTTCGTATGCAAGGCCTTGCCCGATGCCTGTGGATTCGTCAGAGACGTTAGGCAATCGGCGCAAGGGAAATTCAGGAAGCACATGGCCTTAGAAATCAAGATGCCCGCCCTCTCACCCACAATGGAAGAGGGCACTCTGGCCAAATGGCTGGTGAAGGTCGGTGACACGGTCAATTCCGGCGACATTATGGCCGAGATCGAGACTGATAAGGCGACTATGGAATTCGAGGCTGTGGACGAAGGTGTCCTGGCTGCCATCGTGGTCGAAGAAGGCACCGAGAACGTATCAGTCGGGTCGGTCATCGCCATGCTTGCCGAAGAGGGTGAGGATGCCAGCGAAGTGAGCGCACCTTCCAGCGATAGCGCCCCAGCACTTGCGCCCGAGCCCGAGTCCGAGCCAAGCCCGGCTCCGGCGGCCAAAGACGGTCCCGCCGCCACTCCGACCGCGCGTAGGCTGGCGGAGGCAAATGGCGTAGATCTTGGCCAGATCGAAGGCACCGGCCCGAATGGCAAGATCACGAAGGGTGATATTGAAACTGCCATGGGCGGCGGCGGAGCGGCCACCGTCACCGGCGCGTCTCCTGCACCTCAGCCCGCACCATCCCCGGCACCGGCGCCCGCATCATCCTCACCGGGGGAACGGATCATCGCGTCCCCGCTCGCCAAACGGATCGCCGAACAAAGCAGCATTGACCTATCGGCAGTTACCGGCACCGGTCCCAATGGCCGCATTGTCAAAGCCGACATCGAAAACTTCGATCCCGCCAGCGCGCCCGCTCCCGCAGCCAGTACCCCGGCGCCTGCTTCCAGCGCGCCAGCACCATCCGCAGCGCAGCCGGCAAGCGAATTTGACGCGCCATATGAAGAGCAGAAGCTCAATAATGTGCGCAAGGTTATCGCTCGCCGCCTGACAGAGGCGAAGCAGCAAATCCCGCACATCTACCTCACCGTTGACGTGCGCCTCGACCCGCTGCTTTCGCTGCGCAAACAGCTCAACGCATCGCTCGAAGCCGACGGTGTGAAGCTGTCGGTGAACGATCTGATAATCAAGGCGCTGGCCCGCGCGCTGCAGCGCGAACCGCAATGCAACGTCAGTTTCCAAGGCGATTTCATGCACCAGTATTCGCGGCAGGATATCTCTGTCGCGGTGGCTGCACCGACCGGATTGATCACTCCGATCATTCGCGATGCCGGGCGAAAGGGATTGTCCGAAATCTCGACAGAGATGAAAGAGCTTGCAGGAAAAGCACGCGATGGGAAATTGCAGCCGCATGAATATCAGGGCGGCACAGCATCGCTTTCCAATCTCGGCATGTTCGGAACGAAGAATTTCGATGCTGTCATCAACCCTCCTCAGGCCATGATCCTTGCCGTGGGCGCAGGCGAACAGCGTCCGCATGTCGTCGATGGCGCATTGCAGGTCGCGACCGTGATGAGCGTAACCGGCAGTTTCGACCACCGTGCAATTGATGGGGTGGACGGTGCCAAATTGCTCGACCAGTTCCGCAGCCTCATCGAAAACCCGATGGGTCTCGTCGTTTGATTGTGCCGCGCAGCCTTTTCCTGACTACAATTCTGGCAGCGGGCCTTGGCCTGTCTGCATGTGCCGAGCGTGATGAGCGCGACACGTCGGCCCCTACAGCGCGCACAATCGAGGACAGCGTGCCGCCGCGTGCCGTGCAAATCGGTTTCGATGGTCCGCGTTTCGATGCATGTGCAGGCTATGGCCGTGTCACCAACCTTAATGCCGCAACTGGTAGAGCCTTACCCGTGCGCTCCGCTCCATCCGGCAGCGCAGAGGAAGTGGACCGCATTGATGCAGGGCAGGGCGTATCCATGTGCCAGCAGGTCGGCAACTGGATCGGCATTGTCTACGCGACCGGCAGCGATGGCCTTGACCGCTGCGGCACCGGATCGCCGGTTCCGAGTGTTCGCGCCTATGAGGGGCCGTGCAAATCTGGTTGGATAAACGAAAATTTTGTCGAGCTGATTGCGAGTTAGGCCGTGACCATTCGTGACCCCATGATCCGCGCCACCGCGATGCCGACGGACCTCAATCCCTATGGCGGGGTGTTCGGAGGCTGGCTGATGGCGCAGATGGCGCTTGGCGCAGGCGCTCTCGCAAGCCGGGTGGGGAAGGGGAAGGCGGTTGTTGTTCACGCTACCGATTTCACCTTTCCTGGAGCCATGGCGCTAGGCGATGAACTGTCGGTCTATTGTGAGGTGATCGCCACGGGCAAAACGTCGCTAACGATCCTGACAAAGGGTGTCGGGCGAGAGCGCAATGGCGAAACTGAAACGTCGGTATCGCAAGGCACGTTCAAATTCGTGCTGCTCGACGAGGCTGGAAAGCCGCGGCAAGTCGGGGCCATCGCATGAATTTTCGCTGTCCTACAGGGCGCGGCACATGGCAGGGCCTGTGCATGATTTCGTCTCGATCCTCCATCATGCTTGCGCGCAAAATTATCATTGAATTTCAGCGGAATTTTCGTCTCCAAGACCGTGTAACAAGCGGTCCATGTTTCAACGTATCATTCGGCTCAAAACCAATCGGGATCACAGGAATACAGCATGGCTGACACCAATTACGACGTCGTTGTTCTAGGATCGGGCCCCGGCGGCTATGTCGCGGCGATCCGCTGCGCGCAGCTTGGCCTGAAAACCGCGATTGTCGAGCGGGAGAACCTTGGCGGTATCTGCCTAAACTGGGGCTGTATCCCGACCAAGGCGCTGCTTCGCTCTGCCGAGATCAAGCATTACATGGATCAGGCCTCGTCCTACGGCCTCAAGGTCGCTGGCGCGATCGAGGCTGATCTGGACGCCATCGTAAAACGCAGCCGCGGTGTCGCAAAACAGCTTAATCAGGGCATCGGTCACCTGATGAAGAAGAACAAGATCGCCGTGCACATGGGGGAAGGCACGCTGACCGGGCCAACTTCGCTGACCGTAAAAGGTGACAAGGGCGAAGAGAAGCTCACCGCCAAACACGTAATCGTCGCCACAGGAGCGCGGGCGCGTGACCTTCCGTTTGCCCCCGCCGATGGAAAGCGTGTGTGGACCTACCGCCACGCAATGGTGCCCACCGAAATGCCGGGCAAGCTGCTGGTGATCGGATCGGGCGCTATCGGGATAGAATTCGCCAGCTTTTACAACGATATGGGCTGCGACGTGACCGTGGTAGAGATGCTGGACCGCGTGGTGCCGGTGGAAGACAAGGATGTTTCTGTCTTCCTTGAAAAGAGCCTCACCAAACAGGGCATGACGATCATGACCGGCGCCGGGGTCGAAGGGCTCGAGGTCACCGATAAAGGGGTAACTGCCACGATCAAGGACAAGGCGGGCAAGTCCGCGCCGAGCGAATTCAGCCACGTCATCGTCGCTATCGGCATCCAGCCCAACACAGAGAATATCGGCATCGATACTCTTGCCGATATGGAGCGCGGCTTTGTCCAGATCGATCCATTCGGCCGGACAAAGTCGAAAGGGCTATGGGCCATCGGTGATTGCACTCCGGGCCCGTGGCTCGCGCATAAGGCCAGCCACGAAGGCGTGACCTGCGCGGAGGCCATTGCCCAGGAGTTGGGCAATACGGAGGTTCATCCGCACCCGCTTAATCGCGATGCCATACCGGGCTGCACCTATTGCCATCCGCAAGTCGCCAGCGTCGGCCTTACCGAAGCGAAGGCGAAAGAAGCAGGATACGAGCTGAAGGTTGGCAACTTCCCCTTCATCGGCAACGGCAAGGCAATCGCGCTTGGCGAAGCGGAAGGCTTCATCAAGACGGTGTTCGATGCCAAGACCGGAGAATTGCTGGGCGCGCATATGATCGGCGCTGAAGTGACCGAACTGATCCAGGGCTACACCGTGGGCAAGACGCTGGAGACGACCGAGGCAGAGTTGATGCAGACGGTTTTCCCGCATCCGACCCTGTCAGAAATGATGCACGAAAGCGTCCTCGACGCATATGGCCGCGCGCTGCATTTTTAGGCGCTAGGCCGATCGGCGTCAGGCGACTTGGCTGCCTCGCGATGCTTCGTCCCCGACCGTCGCGGATGGCACACCGAAATGGAAGCCCTGAAAACAGGAGCATCCCAGCGCGCGCATGATATCAGCCTGTCTGGCGGCTTCAATACCTTCTGCGGCCACGGCCATATTGAGCGATTGCGCGAGCGAGACGATGGCTGAGACAATGGCCTGACTCTTGATCGAACCTGCGGTGGCCGCTTCGACGAAATGACGGTCGAACTTGATCATCGAGAAATTCATCTTCTCGACATAATTGAGCGATGAGTGGCCGTGCCCGAAATCGTCGAGAGCAAAGGTAATGCCGATATCGCCTAGGCTCTTGATCAGTTTCTCAAGGTCTTTGTCCATGTCCATTACGATGGATTCGGTCAGTTCCAAAACCAACCGGTTTGGCGATAGGCCGCTTGCGGCAAGCGCCTCGACAGCGGTGCCAAGGAATTTGCGGTTGCCCAGTTGCAGGCCGGATATGTTGACCGCAAGTTTGACGTCATCAGGCCAATTGCACGCTTCTTCGCAGGCGGTGCGCAGCAGCCATTCACCCAGCGGTTCGATCAACAAAGCTTCCTCTGCGATCGGGATGAATTCGCGCGGCGGCACCTGGCCACGCTCTGGATGCGTCCAGCGCATGAGAGCCTCGTAACAAAGGACGTTGGTGCCTCCGCTATCAACGATAGGCTGATATGACACGGTGATCTCCCCGCGCTCCAGTGCCTGTCGCAGGTCAAGTTCCAGCTGCGCCCGACTTTCCAGCTCTTTGCGCATCTCGGGTCGATATACCGCAAAGGTGCTGCGCCCGCGGTCCTTCGCCTCGTAAAGGGCGAGGTCGGCATTGGTCATGACCACGCTGGTAGAGCATTCCTGAGGTCCCATTGCGGAAATGCCGATAGAGGCACCGATTGCAATTTCTTTGCCCTCGACCGGCAAGCTGGTGCTGACCGCTTCGATTATGTCAGCTGCAACCTCGCTGGCTTTCCCAATTGTGACAGGGCCGGGCAGGAACAACCCGAATTCATCGCCGCCCAACCTTCCGATGACGGCTTCGGATCCTGCTGCAATTCGAAAGCGTTTCGCAGTTTCCACCAGAATGACATCGCCTGCCGCATGGCCGTATATGTCGTTTACCTGTTTGAAGCGATCGAGATCGATGAGCATGAACGCGCCGCTTTCCCCGCCGCCCTCGTACCGCCGACATTCCTGATCGAGAAGCGCGCGAAAATGGTTTCTTGAATACAGGTTCGTCAGGTTATCTCGCTGGGAGGCATAGGTGAGCTTCTCATTGTTGCTCTCGATGATCGCGCGGTTGCGCGATACAATTCGCAAGTTGACGAGTGTCACAACGAACAAGAATACCAACAGCGCTGTTAGCATTATCAACGCGTCATTCTTCGCACGCTCGGTCGAAAGGCGCGCCTCATTTGCAGCTTTTTCTGCTGACAATTTCGAAACGCGCAGATCGCGGCTTTCCGAATTGAAACGCGCTGCGAGGAGGGCGTTGCTTGCAACCCTCGCCGTCTCTCGAATTGTCCGGTCCAGGCGATTGAAGGCGGCCAAATGCGCCATTGCTAGTTCATATGAACCCAGCCCGACATAGGCCTGGTAAGCCGCTTCATGAAGGCGCAGGAATGCGGCGGGCGTTTGGCCGATATCGCGATCTTCGAAAACAGCCGCCAGCTCGCGGTCTGCGCGTTCCAGGTCGCCTCGTGCGGCAAATATCTGTGCCTTCAAACCTTGAGCAAAAGGCAATTGCTGCGGCGCGGATTTTGCTGCCAAGCGGACAGCTTGGCTCGCCGTTTCCTCTGCGGCTGCGAATTGGCCGACCGCAAGCTGAATCGAAGCGATAGAAACCAGAATGCGCGCTTCAGCTTCGGCATCTCGCAATTCGCCTGCAATGCCCAGCGCGAGCCTGAACTGCGCGTTCGCCTCATCGAATCTGCCCAGATTTTGCAAAGCCATCCCGCGATTTTCGTGCGCGGTGAGGGCCAGCGGCGCTTCGTCCGAAAACACGTTGTAGGCAGCTTCAAAACTTGTCAGCGCCTGCTCGTAATCGTGAGCAATCAGTTGAAGTGCACCGATCCCTTGACGTGCGAGCGCGCGATTTCGTTTTTCGCCTAATGCCGCATATTGCCCGCGAGCCTTATCGAACGCAAGGAACGCGTCTTCATAGTTTGCAAGCAGCGTCCTGATTTGCCCCTGAATCAAATGCAGATCGGCATTCACCGGGTGATCGGGGGCGATTGTTTCTGCCCTGTCCGCAGCTGCATCGACGATGTTCAGGGCTTCGGCGAGATTGCCCGATAGCAGCAGTTCCTCGCCTATCTTGCGAGCCGCCTGCACGTCATCCAAAGTCGTGATGGTGTGATTGGGGTTCTGGCTGTGAGCAAGCAGATCGTCGGGCAGAGGGGCGCTGGTCGCAGCATCCGGTCCCATCGCTTGCAAGGGAATTGTCGCCGCAATCAAGGTTGCAGGCAGGATGGTTCGGATGGCCTGACGAATGCACTTACGCAGCACAGCAGGTGCGTGCGCCTTCGCTCGCCCGGATTGGGCAAGCGCTGAAGCACGCGCAGCAATATCAGCATGAGTTGGCGTAAACGCCATCCGTCGATCCAAACCTTTCTGGCGCGATTCTGCGCCTGACTGGATTGGATTTAGGCTTTGGCCTTCTCAGGTTTCGTTTATCGAGAAGGTTAAAATGGTAACAAAATCTGCCAGATCGTTCATTTGTAATAAGAATGAGCGCCTAAGGTATCGCACTAGAATAACTGTGATTTTTGCGGTTCCAGTGACTGAATCGCTTGAGCAGCAGCAAATTCATTGCCGTTTTCGAGAATTGATCGGCTGCTGAAAAGTCAGCAAAAGACGCAATTTGAAACACGAGGGAAGTGGTTGGCGGACAGGGTGGGATTCGAACCCACGAAGGGCTTGCACCCTTGCCGGTTTTCAAGACCGGTGCATTCAACCGCTCTGCCACCTGTCCGCGCGGATTGGCCTGATAACGGGGCATTTCGACCTTGTCACGTTACTTCAGTTGTTGGGAATCAAAGAAATATGTGTGAGATAGTCGACATGATCAAACGTCTTGCGCTCGGCGCCCTTGCATTCGTCTCTCTTTCTACTCCCATGTCTCCGGGTATCGCCCAAAGTGCGGCAGTCGACGGGATTTCCTTCGATGCCTACATGGAACTGCTAAAGGCTCGCGCGCGGGCCGAAGGGGTCAGTGAAAACACCATTCAGCGCATGACCACGGGGCTGACGCCGAACGACCGTGTTATCCGGCTTGATCGCGGTCAGCCGGGCAGGCCGACCCGGCGCGGCTATCCAGCTCTCGCACCGTACATCGCGACGCATGTGAATTCGACGAGAGTTGCCGGGGGCAGGGCGGTGTACCGCGACAACCGGTCCACCCTCCGCGCGGTAGAGGCCGAATATGGCGTTCCAGCAGAAGTGATCGTCGCGATCTTCGGCCATGAAACCAGCTACGGCCGTATCCGCGGCAATTTCGACCTGTCGCGCAGTCTGGCGACGCTGGCATGGGAAGGGCGCCGCCGTGATCTGTTTTCCGGTGAGTTTATCGCGCTGATGAAAGTCGCGGATAAGGGGTATTCCCGGTCGCAACTGGTCGGCAGCTATGCCGGTGCGTTTGGAAATCCGCAGTTCCTGCCGTCTGTTTACCTCAGGCTTGCATCTGATGGTGATGGAGACGGGCGCGCCAACATCTTCACCAATCGCGCCGATACCTTTGCATCCATCGCCAATTATTTCCGCGATGCGGGTTGGCGCACCGGACAGCCATGGGGTGTGCGCGCCAGTGTGCCGCGCGGCCTCAACGTCGATGCATTTAAAAGCGAGATTAACGCGCAGGTTTGTTCGCGTGTGCATGAACGTCACAGCCAATGGAAAACCGTCGCAGAATGGCGCGCCCTTGGCGTGCGACCGCAGCGCCCATTGGATGACAATGCCCTTGTATCCTTGTTCCAACCCGATGGGCCGGGCGCGCCTGCGTGGCTGCTGACCGGAAATTACCGCGTTATCCTCGAATACAATTGCTCCAACTATTACGCGATGAGCGTCGGCCTACTCGCTGACGAAATCGTGAACTAATCACGGGCGCCGCCTCGCCAATCCGGTTGGCGGGGGCTATATCCCGCGTGTGACTACCATCGTTTCCCGACTGATTGCAGCTTGCATCCTGGCGGCATCTCCGCTGGCTGCACACGCGCAGACTGCACCCGCACAGACAGGAACGGCGCCAGCGCCGCCCGATCAAGAAGACGCGCCCATCGCCCTGTTGGTCGATGCAAGCTCTGGTCAGGTGCTGCATACCCGCAATGCAGACCGGCGGTTTATCCCGGCCTCAATTACAAAAGCGATGACGCTGTTTCTCGCCTTCGAACTGATCGAGGAGGGGGTGCTTGATCCGCGTCAGATTGTTTCGCCGCGCCGTGAAAGCTGGCGTGAGTGGAGCATGAAGGGATCGACCATGTTCCTTCCTGCCGATGCCCGCGTCAGCGTAGATGATTTGCTGCTGGGGATCGCCAATGTATCAGCCAATGATGGTTCCATCGTTCTGGCAGAAAGCGCCGCGGGATCGGTTGCGGGTTGGGCTGAGATGATGAACGCGAAAGCGGCCGAGATCGGCATGGAAAACAGCCATTTCGGAACGCCCAACGGATGGCCCGACGAAGGTCGAACATTCACCTCTGCCAATGATCTTGCGAAGCTGGCGAAAGCGATGGTGCGCAGGCATCCGCAGAAATTTGCGCGGTATGTTGGCAGGCCGCAATTCACATATAACGGTATTACACAGCCTAACCACGATCCGATGCTGGGCCGCGTGCAGGGTGCTGACGGGATCAAGACCGGCTTCACCAATGAGGCGGGCTTTGGCTTTTTGGGCACTGTCGTGCGCGGCGGCCGGCGCCTTGTTCTGGTGGTGGCGGGCGTGCCGCGCAGTCCGGTAAGGGCACGGGCTGCGCGCAGCTTTGCCGAATGGGGCTTTGAAGCATTCGATCAAAAGCGATTGTTCACACAAGGTGGCTTGGTGGGCCACGTTCAGGTGCAAGGCGGCAGCTCGCGCACACTCGAAGTGACAGCAGGCAGAGAGGTGCTGGTTAGCGTCCCCAAAGGAAGCGATGCCGAAATCACGGCGCGGATCGTGTATGATGGCCCGCTTCGCGCGCCGATATCCGCCGGAGAAGAGGTCGCGATGCTAGAAGTCGAGGTGCCCGGCATGAACGATGCGCGCATTCCCCTGTTCGCCAGCCATGACGTTGAAACGGCGGGTTTTTTTGCGCGTATATTTAACGGTATAACCGGATGGTTCGCATGACCGCCGAAAAACGCGCAGGGCGCTTCGTCGCGTTTGAAGGCGGGGAAGGGGCCGGCAAATCGACGCAGGCCCGTATGCTCGCCAATGCGCTCAAGCATCACGGGATCGACGCCGATGTAACCCGCGAACCGGGCGGAACGGCAGGGGCCGAGGCCATCCGCGAACTGCTTCTGTCACCGCCCGATGCAGGTCTCAGCGGCGGTTGGGGGGCGAGATCGGAAGCGTTGCTGTTCGCTGCGGCACGATCCGACCATGTAGAGAAACGCATTCGCCCGGCGATTGCGGCAGGCACCTGGATCGTTTGCGACCGCTTCGTCGATTCCAGCAGAGCATATCAGGGCGGCGCTGGAGGTATCGGGGACGAAGCAATCTGTATGCTGCATGACTTTGGCAGCAAAGGGTTACGCCCCGATCTCACGATATTGCTGCAAGCTGATCCGGACAAGGTCACGCAGCGCCTCGCCTTGCGCGATGGTGATGAAAGCGATGCCATTGGCGGACGCGGGCCGGATTATCACGGGAAGGTCGCGGCGCGCTTCGCGGCTCTGGCCGAGGCGGATCCTGCAGGTTTTGCGGTTATCGATGGCAGCGGTGATGCGGCAGCAGTCCACAGGCAGGTCATGTACGCGCTCGCTCCGATGATCGCCGAAGCCCAGGGCAGGCAGGCCCGCGCGTGACAAACTGGCGCAATCACGGTGATGCCTGGACCGAATGGCGCCGCGCCCTTGGCGGTGACCGGATGCACCATGGCTGGATCCTCGCCGGGAAAAGCGGACTGGGCAAGCGCGACTTTGCAAGCGCCGCAGCGCGCGAATTGGTCGCCGAAGAAGGTGTCCAGATGCCTGCGGGCAATCACCCTGATATTCTCACGCTGACGCATCTTCCAAAGGACGAAAAGGAAGAAAAGAAACGGGACGAGGGCAAACCGTATCAGATCAAACGCAATATCTCGGTCAACCAGATCCGGGCGATGCAGAAACGGCTGACAACCCGCCCAACATTGGGCTCAAGACGCGCGATCGTCATCGATCCGGCTGACGATATGGAGCCAAGTGCATCGAACGCCTTGCTCAAAAGCCTTGAAGAGCCACCGCAGGGCACTTTCTTCCTGCTCGTCACCCACCGGCCATCCCGGCTGTTGCCCACGATAAGATCGCGCTGCCGCCTGTTACGTTTCCCTTTGATCGCTGACGGCGACTTGTCTGCCATGCTGGACGAAGAGGGCGGTGTGCCCGGCGAGGATGCGCGGCAGGCCGCAATTCACGCAGCGGAAGGCTCGTTTGGCGCCGCATTGCGCTTTATTGAACAGGATATGGGTTCGCTTGCCCAGTTGATCGCGCGAATCCTTGCAGAAGGAGACCCCGCATTCACCGGCCGCGGTGAACTGTCGCGCGCCATCGGACCGCGCGCCGATAGGGAGCGCATTCAATCGGTTCTGGAACTGGCGCAGGCCATCGTCGCTGACCGCGCCCGCAACGCGGAAAGTGCCGAGGTTCGGCTGCCATTGATAACCGCGCATGGTGACCTTGTGAAACTGGCCGCGCAGGCACCCACATACAACTTCGATACCGGATTGCTTGCGATGGAAATCGGAACCTTGCTTAGCAATGCCAGCGCGGGTAGCGAGCACGCCAATGGCTGACCAAAACACCTCTCCGTTCTATATCACGACCGCGATTAGCTATCCCAATGGCCGCCCACATATCGGCCATGCCTATGAAGCTATTTCGGCGGACGTTATCGCCCGTTTCCAGCGCCTTCGCGGGCGGCGGGTCCGGTTTCAGACCGGCACCGACGAACACGGCCTGAAGATGGCGCGCAAAGCGGAGGAGCAGGGCCGCACAGCGCGCAATCTGGCAGACGAAATGTCCGGATATTTCCGTGAGATGTGCGCCGGGCTTAATATTTCGCATGACCGCTTCATTCGCACCGTCGAAGACGATCACCATGCAGCCAGTCAGGCAATTTGGCAGCGCATGGAGGCGGCAGGCGACCTCTATCTTGACCGTTACGAAGGCTGGTATTCGGTCCGCGACGAGGCGTATTACGATGAAAGCGAACTGTCCGAGGGTGAGGGCGGGGCCAAACTTTCACCTCAGGGCACACCGGTAGAATGGACGGTCGAGGAAAGCTGGTTTTTCCGGCTTTCAAAATATCAGGACCGCCTAATTGAGCTGCTCAAAAAGCCCGGTTTTCTGGAACCGGCGAGCCGCCGCAATGAAATGATCGCATTTGCCGAACAGGGGCTCCGCGATCTCTCCGTAAGCCGCACCAGTTTTGACTGGGGTGTGAAGGTGCCGGGCAGCGACAATCATGTGATGTATGTGTGGGTCGATGCATTGACCAATTACCTCACCGGGCTGGGATTTCCCAGTGACACCGATGATATGCGCGATTTCTGGCCCGCTGACCTCCACATCATTGGCAAGGATATCGTCCGCTTTCACACGATTTATTGGCCGGCGTTCCTGATGAGCGCGGACCTCCCGCTGCCCAAGCAGGTGTTCGGTCATGGTTTTCTGCTCAACCGCGGCGAGAAAGAATCGAAATCGCTGGGCAACGTCACGGATCCGCTGGAACTGGCCGAGAATTTCGGCGTCGATGCCTTGCGTTATTTCCTTATGCGGGAAGTCGCATACGGGCAGGATGGCAGCTATTCGCCAGAGGCAATTGTTACGCGTGCCAATGCAGAGCTTGCGAATTCTTTCGGCAATCTGGCGCAGCGCACGCTATCGATGATCGCGAAAAACATGGACGGGGAATTGGAATCTTTCGAGTCCATCGACGCTGACGCAGATATTCAAGGGCTTGTATCCGACGCTTGCAAAGTTGAGTTACCAAGAGAGTTTGAAAAACTGGCTTTTTCTGTTGGTATCGAGGCATGGCTCCGCGCGGTTTATGCCTGCAATCAGTATGTCGACGAGCAGGCACCGTGGACGCTTAAGAAGACGGATCCCGACCGAATGAAAGCTGTTTTACAGACGCTTTTCATCGCGCTGCGTGACCTTGCCATCGCGATACAGCCAGTCGTGCCGGAGAAAGCAGCGAACCTACTGGACCAGCTCGGCATCCCCGAAAATGAGCGCAGTTTTGCCTCTTTAGAAGACCTTGAGTGGTTTGAACGGCATGTGAAATCCGGTTTCACCGTAGGCAAGCCAACGCCAATTTTCCCTAGGCTGGAACTGCCCGAACCGGCGGAGGCTGAATGATGCTCGTCGATAGCCATTGCCATCTCGAATATAAAGGCGTGGTGGAAGACCAGCAGGGCGTTCTTACCCGAGCCCGCGATGCAGGGGTGGGGGCGTTTCTCAACATTTCGACCAGGCAGTCCGAATGGGATCAGGTCGTCGGAACGGCTACTCGCGAAACCGATGTCTTTGCCAGCGTTGGGATCCACCCGCACGAAGCGGACGCGCACGAAGATTTGGGGCGGGGCGCTCTGCTCGCTGCCACTGAAAACCCGAAAGTCATCGGCATCGGCGAAACCGGGCTCGATTACTTTTACGAACATTCCGACCGCGCCACTCAGGCCAAGCTGTTTCGGATGCATATCGATGTTGCGCGCGAAACCGGACTGCCTGTCATCATCCACACGCGCGATGCAGAAGATGACACGTTTCAAATCCTCAGCGACGAAATGGAAAAGGGCGCGTTCCCCGCTCTCATCCACTGCTTCACCGCATCGGAGAATTTCGGCCACAAAGTGCTCGAACTGGGTCTGACGATTTCGCTCTCCGGCATCGTCACTTTCAAAAACGCCAAGGAATTGCAGGAAACGGCCAAAATGGTGCCGTCTGACAGAATACTGGTAGAAACCGACAGCCCGTTTCTGGCGCCTGTGCCTAATCGCGGGAAGCCATGCGAACCGGCATTTGTGGCTGATACGGCGCGCTTCGTCGCGGGGCTGCGCGGCGTCGATATGGAAACGCTCGCAGAGCAGACCACCGCGAATTTTGCGAACCTGTTTAAGAAGGCTAGCCTGTGAAGTTCATAATGCTGGGCTCCGGCACGTCGACCGGTGTGCCGCGGGTCGGTGGGCTTGACGGAACCGGAGACTGGGGCGAATGCGACCCGGATGAACCGCGCAATCGCCGCACCCGCGTCTCAATCCTTGTCGAAAGCGATGAAGGCAAAAGGCTGCTGGTCGACACGTCAAGTGACTGCCGCGCGCAGCTGCTTGCGAACAAGATACCATCCATAGACGCCGTGTTCTGGACGCACGATCATGCCGATCACTGCCACGGGATCGATGATCTTCGCGTGATGCGCTATGGACGGGGCGGACCTATTCCGGGGTTTGCATCGACAGAAACCGTCCGCCGGTTAAGGCAACGTTTTGGCTACGTCTTTGCCGGACAAGACGGTTATCCCACGATCATCACGCTCGATACGCTTGACCGGTTACGCATGGTTTCCGGGTTCGGGGTAGAATGGTGCCAAATGGAGCATGGTCCCGGCGAAACCACCGGTTTCCGGTTCGAAGCTGATGGCAAGTCGATCGCATATGCGACTGATTACAGCGCGATTTCCGATCAAATGATCGACTTGTATGAGGATGTCGACATCCTCGTCAGCGATTGCCTGCGGCGCAAACCGCATCCGACACACGCACATCTGGAAATGGCTATCGATTTGGCAGAGCGTTGTAATGCGGGTCGTCTGGTGCTCAGCCATCTGGACAAGAGCATGGACTACCGTTCTCTTGTTGAGGAAGTTCCGGACTTCGTGACAGTTGGGTATGACGGTTTGGAGATGACGGCGTGAATGACATGACGGTCATCTCGGTGGTTGCAATGGTTGGCTGGCTGTTTCTGGCAGGCAGTGCACTGGCATCGTTTCAACTCGGCTGGAGCAAGGTGCTGCAAATGGCGCTGGTGTGGTTCGCGATTTTCGCAGGTGGTTTCGTTATCGCCAGCTTCTTAATGTGAACCCAGTATTCCAAGATGAGCGTATCCATTATTTAACATAATATATATTATCAATCTAAAGGTAAGCTATGCGCCAAGGTGCCCCGCCATCCGATGAACCAAGGCAAATTGATCGTCTGCTCGCCATCATGGCCCGGCTCCGCGATCCCGATGGCGGATGCGAATGGGATCTGGCTCAAGATTTTGCCAGCATCGCACCGTACACAATTGAAGAAGCGTACGAAGTCGCCGACGCGATCGAACGTCAGGATATGAGCGAGCTTCGTGATGAATTGGGCGATTTGCTGCTTCAGGTAGTCTTCCATTCGCGCATGGCCGAGGAAACAGGCGCATTCGATTTCACCGATGTGGCCGCCTCAATCAGCAGCAAGATGGAAAGCCGCCATCCGCACATCTTTGGCGGCGAAGGCGGCACGATGGAAGAAACGCGCTGGGAAGCGCTGAAGGAAACCGAGCGGCGCAGCAAAGGGTCAACCAGCGCGATTGATGGTGTTGCGCTTGCTTTGCCAGCCTTGATGCGCGCCCAGAAAATACAAAAGCGGGCTGCGCGCACTGGCTTCGACTGGCCCGATCCGGCCGGATCAGAAGCGAAAATATACGAAGAAATAGAGGAAGTTAAAGCGGCAACCTCGGTTGACGAGCGAGCCGAGGAAGCAGGCGACCTGTTATTCGCTGCGGTTAATTATGTGCGGGCGCAGGGCATTGACGCAGAACAGGCGCTTCGCGCAGCCAATGCAAAATTCGAGAAACGGTTTCGCGCGATGGAGGAACTCGCCGCCGGACAATTCAACGCGTTGTCTCTCGATGAAAAAGAGGAGCTATGGCAGGCGGTGAAAACAAAATCGCGCCAATAATTCAGACCTCTAGGCTGTCATACTGACCCAGTTCCTTCGGGTTCAAGCGAACCGTCAGTTTCCGAAGCGGGCCGTCCTCCCCTTCCCCGGCATCTTCATCAGCCAACACATCGCCATGAGCGTGGAGCCAGGCGAGCCTGCGCCCGTCTGATGCAGACAAGGTGACCGTCAGTTCTTCCGCCTTTTGCGTAAGAATATCCGCAACTTTGGCGGTAAATTCGTCAATCCCGGCGCCGCTAACCGCCGATAGCAGCACAGCGTCATGATTTTGTGCGGCTTCGCGCAGTTCGTTTTCTCGTTCCGGCGACAGCAAATCTGCCTTGTTCCAGATTTCCATAATCGGAATATCGCTTAACCCGGTTTCGCGGTCGACCACCTCAAGATCGGCGAGAACGTCCATCACCTGCTTTTTCTGCGCGGCATGAGCCGGGTTTGCCATATCCCGGACGTGGCAAATGATATCGGCCCCCGTCACCTCTTCCAGCGTGGCGCGGAACGCAGCGACAAGCTGCGTGGGAAGATCGGAAATAAATCCCACGGTGTCCGACAGGATAGCTTTCTCTACCCCCGGCAGGCTGATCGCCCGCATCGTCGGATCGAGCGTTGCGAACAGCAAATCCTCGGCCATCACCTCGGCACCGGTCAAACGGTTGAATAGCGTGGATTTGCCAGCATTGGTGTAACCGACGAGCGCGATGACAGGCCAAGGCGCCCTTCCCCGTCGCTCCCGATGAAGCGCGCGCGTCTTCCGCACCTGCTCAAGTTCTCGCCGCAAACGCCCCATGCGCTGGCGGATCATCCGGCGGTCAGCCTCAATCTGCGTTTCACCCGGACCGCCTAGGAAGCCAAAGCCGCCGCGCTGCCTTTCGAGGTGGGTCCAGCTGCGCACCAGGCGGCTTTGCTGATAGTCCAGATGCGCCAGTTCAACTTGCAAGCGCCCCTCGGCCGTCGCCGCCCGCTCGCCAAAGATTTCCAGAATCAACCCGGTCCGGTCGATCACCTTGCGTTTGAGCGTCTCTTCGAGATTGCGCTGCTGGATCGGCGAAAGAGCGCCATCAACAATGACCAATTCGCATTCGTGCAGCTCGCACAGGGCGGAGATATTTTCCACTTGGCCTGAGCCAAAAAGCGTATTCGGCTGCATCTGCCGGATCGGAAGAATTTCGGAATGACCGATGATCACCCCGATTGCGAGCGCAAGCCCCTCTGCCTCCTCCAACCGCTCTCGCGCGTCGAGGTCATACCGGACCGTCCTGATATCCGGGCACAGCACAAGCGCCCGCGCACCGCGGGTCACTTCGTCCATTAGGTCATCATCGAAACTCAGTCGACCGCCCCAAAATCGTCGCCGTATTCGTCATCGTCTTCCTCATCGCTGAGATTGATGGGGCTGGCAGGTTGGATGGTTGATACCGCGTGTTTGTAGGCAAGTTGAACTGCACCATCGCGCTCCAAAAGCATACAGAACAGATCGAAAGCAGCGAGGCGGCCCTGCAGCATTACGCCGTTCACAAGGAACATCGTCACCTGCACATGCGCATCGCTGACACGGGTCAGAAATACATCCTGCAACAGACGCTGTTTCTTATTCACAGCGCGGTTTTGAAACTGGCTGGCGTCAATCGGTTGCCCCGGCATGATGGTCGAGATCGCATGTTTGTATACAAGCTGTGCCTGAC
The DNA here is from genome assembly GCF_042854385.1 of Erythrobacter sp. MTPC3. NCBI lineage: Bacteria > Pseudomonadati > Pseudomonadota > Alphaproteobacteria > Sphingomonadales > Erythrobacteraceae > Erythrobacter > Erythrobacter sp. MTPC3. The sequence goes on along the minus strand of NZ_BTGP01000001.1, from coordinate 179,813 downwards.
CGTCCCGCCGCAGCAGGATGGAAAAATTGTCAAACCAGGTGACAATCCCCTGAAGCTTGACCCCTTTGACGAGGAACATCGTCACGGGCACCTTGTTCTTGCGCAGCAGGTTCAAAAATGCGTCTTGAAGGTTTCCCTGCGCCGCAGGGTTGCCGCTCGATTTGCGGCCAGCGGCGGGCGGGGTTTCGCCAGCAATATCCGTGCTGGTGGTTGGACGCGGGGAGAGGGTCCGTCCATTCGACATGTGTCATGCTCCATATTATTGGCGGCCGCTGTTACGGTCCACAGGCAAAAGTGTGCTGATCCTCTATCAAACCCGTCTTGACTGTATAATGGCGACTGCCTGCGCTGCGGGCAATCCTTGAATTTATTACAACTAAGATTTGGGCGGAATTGTGCCGGACGAAATGGCTACTCTTTCGGACTGGCCTCGCGCCGGTCGGCCATCCCCAGCAGCTTTAACTTCCGGTGAAGAGCCGATCGCTCCATGCCGATAAACGTCGCAGTTTTCGAAATGTTTCCCGAAAACCGGCGGATCTGGATGGTAAGGTATTCCCGCTCGAAACTCTCGCGCGCCTCCCGTAAGGGGACGCCCATCATACCGCTCAAGCCCGGCCCCGATCCGGCCAGTTTACCGCCGGTGATCTCCGATGGCAGCATGTCGGTCTCAACGGTGGTCAGCCGGTCGCGCGGCGTCATGATGATTGTGCGCTCAATCACATTGCGCAGCTGGCGAACATTGCCCGGCCAGTCATATGCCTGCAACGCGGCCATCGCCTCCTGAGAGATGCTGGGCGGGGCCAGCCCCTGGTCATTCGAATACCGAGTGAAGAAATGTTCCGCCAATGCAGGGATGTCATCGCGCCGTTCACATAGCGACGGGATGGTCACCGGAACCACGTTCAGGCGATAAAACAGATCCTCGCGGAACCTTTTCTCTTCCATCTCGGTATCGAGATCGCGCGTTGTGGATGACACCACCCTGACATCAACGCCGATCTGGCGTGTGCCGCCAACCCTGACAAAGCTTTGGTCGGTCAGCACGCGCAGGATGCGGGCCTGTGTCGAAAGCGGCATGTCGGCCACTTCATCAAGATACAACGTGCCGCCATCTGCCAGTTCCAGCAGGCCAGGACGAACCTGCTTGCCGTCAGCCTCTTCGCCAAACAGTTCCTGCTCGAACCGCTCGGGAGTGATGCGGGCGCTATTGACGAGCACGAATGCCGCATCCGAACGCCCACTCCACGTATGCAGAAGCCGCGCCGCGACCTCTTTCCCAGCCCCCGCGGGTCCTGAAATCAGAACCCGGCTGCCGGTATTGGCGACCCGTTTTAGCGTCGCACGGACCGCATTGATGGCCGAGGAATTGCCGGTGAATTCTGCGCCCGTCCAACCGTTTTCGCGAAGCTGGGTGTTTTCCCGCCGCAACCTTTCGGTTTCCGTTGCGCGTTCGACCAGCAGCAGCAGCCGTTCTGCCTCAAACGGCTTTTCGATAAAATCCATCGCCCCGCGACCCACTGCCGAAACAGCGGTATCGATATTTCCGTGGCCTGAGAAAATGATGACTGGCAAGTCTGGTTCGCGAACCTTGATCGCGTCGAGCAATTCCAGTCCATCCATGTTGCTTCCGTGGAGCCAGACGTCCAGCAGAACAAGGCTTGGCCGGCGCTCGTCTATCGCGGCGAGCGCGCTGGTGCTGTCGGCGGCGGTGCGGCATTCGTAGCCTTCATCGCCCAGCACGCCGGACACGAGTTCGCGGATATCCCGTTCATCGTCGACTATCAGGATTTCTAGAGCCATTCACGGTTCCTCGGGGGCTTGGTTCGGGGGAAATTGAAATGCGGGATCATGAGGCATCATCGCCGGAAAATTGCGGATCACGGGCAAATTTCAGTGTGACACGCGATCCGCCGCTATCGACGCTGGCAAAGCTCATGTCGCCGCCATGTTCATCGACAATCTTGTTTACGATGGCGAGGCCAAGGCCGGTGCCCTTCTCGCGCGTGGTCATGTATGGTTCGGTCAACCGGTCGCGTTCCTGCGGGAGGCCAATGCCGTTGTCTTCGACCGTGATGGACAGATAATCGGCGTCATCGGTCATAGTGACGGCGATCTTGCCCTGATAATCCTCATCGCTGCTGCCAGCGCGCGCCTCGACTGCTTCGACAGCGTTTTTAAGCACGTTAGTCATCGCCTGCCCGACCTGATGGCGATCGCAGCGGATCATGCGTTGATCCAGAGCATCAGCTGAAACACCGAAGGCGATTTTCGGGTGCGCGACCTCTTGCAGAAATGCCGCCTGCTTGACGAGGTCGACCGCGTCCTCCGACCGGAAAACAGGTTTGGGCAGCCGTGCAAAGGAAGAAAACTCGTCGACCATTTTGCGCAAATCGCCCACTTGACGGACAATCGTGCTGGTCAGTTCATCGAACAGTTCGCCGTCCGCATCATCCACCTGTTTGCGATAGCGGCGCTTCAATCGCTCTGTCGCCAGCTGGATCGGGGTAAGCGGATTTTTGATTTCGTGCGCGATCCGCCGGGCCACGTCGGACCATGCAGCCTGCCGCTGATCGAGCAGTTGGCGGGTAATATCCTCGAAAGTTATGACCGATCCTGCGTTGCCCGGGGCAAGCGTAACAGCCAGCGTCAAAAGATCGGTGCCCTTGGCGTAGCTGACGATTGCGCGCTCTTGCCCATCGCGGACCATCTGGCTGATTTCAGGGGAAAGCTCGTCCAGAGAACGCCCCACCAGGCTCGCCGTGTCTCCATCGGCCAGAAGCAATTGTGCGGATTCGTTCATCAACAGGATGCGGCTTTCCTGATCGACGGAAATGACCCCGGCGCTCACCGATTCCAGCACCGCTTCCATGAATGCGCGGCGATCATCGATCTGGCGGTTGGCATTGACCAGTGCATCTGTCTGTTTTTCGAGCTGAGCGGTCATGCGGTTAAACGCACGGTTTAACAGCCCGATTTCGTCCGCGCCGGTGCGCCCCTCGACCCGAAGTGCAAAATTGCCCTGCCCCACTTTTCGGGCGGCACCGACCAGATCAGTAAGTGGTTCCACCTGCCGGTCAGCAAAACGCAGCGCAAACCAAACACCCATTCCAACCAGAAACAGGCTTACGAACAGCAGCGCCAGGTTAAACCGCAATTGCAGCGTGGCAGATTCATTGGTCAGCGTCTCGTAAGCATTCGCCACCGCCTGCGCGCGGGTCCATGAATTGAACATCGCCGCTTCTGTATTGCGGGCGGTATACAGATAAATGCCGCTTTCACGGTCAATCGCCGCCAACGCCGCAATCCTGTCCGGGCTGCCTTGGACGACAACAAATTCCCCAGCGTCAAGCTGCGGCAGGACATCTTCGCTGAAGGAGATCGGTTCATTATCTGCCAGCAATTCAAAAATTGCTGCTGTACGCAAAGTGTTGTCGGGCAGGCGCTGGAAAATAGCGCTTTCGGAAATGTCGCGCGATTGCGCCTGATAGGCATAGAAATCCGCAAAATCGGCGTCTGTAATCGGCACACGCTCCAGGATCACGCGCATGTCGCTTGCCATGGTGATGGTTTCGTCCTGCACCTCGCGCTGGTTCGCGTCGTAATAACTTTGCGCCAGCGTGTTGGCGTTTTCCATAAGGCCGCGGGAATCGTCGGAATACCAGAAATTCACGCCGGTCTGAAACAGGAACGCAGCAAAGCCTGACACGAGCAGGGTCGGCACCGCTGCGACGATTGAGAAGAAGAAAACAAGCCGCACGTGCAGCCGCGCCGTGCTTCCTGCCGCTCGGCTCAAGGCAAAGCGCCGCCCGATGAGGATCAGAATGGCCATCGCAGGCACCAGCACCGACATGAGAAGGAGCGAAACCTGCATCGGCGAAAGCAGATCGCCCTGTTCCCTCTCTGCTGAATATGCGAGGTAATTGGCGATAATGGCGGCGATCAGAGAGACGCCAGCAATAGCCTCCAGCCAGCGAAATATGTTCGCGCGGCGACCTGACACCATGAATTGCCTGACCCAGCGCGGCATCTGGCGGGCCGAAGTCTTTGTCGCTGGTGATACAGAGGTCGCCATCGTTGCTTAGTTACAACGCCAGTGTTGCCAATATGCAAGGGGCAATAAGCCGTTAACCCCTATTTGCACGCTAAAGCGGGCGCGAAAAGCGGTCGGGTTCGATATCGAGTTCGCCGATCCGCTTTCGCAGAGTATTGCGGTTTATGCCGAGCAATTTTGCCGCCCGCAGCTGGTTGCCATTGGTCCGGCCAAGCGCATGTTCAATCAGCGGCTTTTCAAACGCCGCGATTGCCTGTGAATATACGGTCCCAGACGCCGGGTTTTCCTCGTCCAGCCATGCGCCAAGGGCGGCTGCGATACCATTGTCCATTGGACGGCCGGATTGCTTTGCCAGCAGTGTCTCTTCGCCCAAAATATCCGTCAGGCTGGCGCTATCGATTATGTCATCGCGGGCCATCAGTGACAGCCTATAGATGACATTGCGCAGCTCCCTCACATTGCCGCGCCAGCTACGATATGTCAGCTGCTCCAACGCTCCTGCTGTTAGTTGACGGCGGGGGAGGCCATCATCGGCAGCTTGCGCAAGGAAATGCTGCGACAGCACCTCGATATCCTCGCGCCGGTCGCGCAGCGGCGGCAGTTCGATCGGAACAACATTGAGCCGGTAATACAGGTCTTCGCGAAATGTCCCGGCAGTGATCATAGGTACCAGATCGCGGTTCGTCGCGGCGACAATACGCACATCGACCGCGATTTCCTGCCGCCCGCCGACCCGCCGGATACGCCCCGATTGCAGCGCGCGCAGCAGACGCGTCTGCGCCTCTGCCGGCATGTCTCCGATTTCATCGAGGAACAGCGTGCCGCCATTGGCCTGTTCAAACTTGCCAATCGCTTGCGCGATGGCACCGGTGAAAGCGCCCTTTTCGTGACCGAACAGTTCGCTTTCGATAAGGTCTGCGGGGATCGCGGCAGTGTTAACCGGAACGAAGGGCCCGGACCGGCGGCTTCCCAATTGATGAATGGCCTCTGCGACCAATTCCTTTCCAGTTCCGCTCTCGCCGGTGACAAGCACGGTGAGGTCATTGCGCAAAACGCGCGTGATCATGCGGTAAACACCCTGCATCGCCGGACTACGTCCGACCAGCGGCATTCCATCATTATCACCCAGCAAGGCTGCCTCGCCAGAGGCGCTTTCGGTGGTGCCGCACGCCTGCTGGACGGCCTGCACCAGCTCATCGAGATCAAACGGTTTTGGAAAGTATTCAAACGCATCGCTGTCACTGGCGCGCACAGCCGTATCCAGCGTATTCTGGGCCGAAAGGACGATGAAAGGCATGTCGGGAGCCGCGTCTCTCGCCTTGTCCAGACTGTCCAATCCGTCGCCATCTTCCAGCATGACGTCGGTGAGCATGACGTCAAAACGGCATTGCGAAAGCCAGTCATCGCGCGCGGCAACGCTGGTGCAATGTTCAATGGCAAAGCCTTCATCTTCCAGCGCCGCTATGATGACGGTGGCAATCGCCACATCGTCTTCGACCAGAAGAACCGTATGTTTCTTGGATGATGGCATTACGCGTCGTTTCTGCCGGTCTGGCACTGCGGGAGATGAAGCCTGAAATGCGTAAGTCCGCGCTTCACGTCGCGTTCGTGGGTGATGCTGCCGTTCATATCGCGCACGAGTTTGCGCACCAGTGCGAGGCCTAAACCCTGCCCCGATTGCTTAGACGAGACGAACGGTTCGAACACATGTTCGCGCAGTGCAGGATCGATGCCCGCACCGTTATCGGTAACCGTGATCTCTATTGGCAGGCGGACCGATCGGCCAAGGCGGATTGCACTGAAAGCAAGGCCGCTGACAAAGCGCGTCTGCACAGCAATCGAAGGTTTGTCGTCAGACCCGCTCGCTGCATCTCTGGCATTCGAGACAAGGTTGATGAGCACCTGTTCCAGCGCATCCCGGTTGGCCATGACCGGCGGCAATGACGGGTCGAATTCCTCTCTTATGCTGACCTGTGCAGCGTCCCCTGCCCTGACCGTCGCGATTGCGCTGCGGATCGCTTCGTGCGGGTTGCACGGCGCGGAGGGTTCGGTTTTCGTGCTGCCCAATTGCTGCATCCGGTCGATGAGCCGCGCGATACGATCCACCTCGTCCGTTATCATGCGCGCGAGCTTTTTATCCTTGTGGGGCAGCTTTCGTGCGACCAGTTGCCCCGCCCCCCGGATGGCGGAAAGCGGATTCTTGATTTCATGGGCAAGGATCGAAGGCGCACCGATGGTCGCGCCAAGATCGGAATCTCGGGCGGTCTCTTCGTGCGTGATTTCGGACAGGGTTACCGCGCGCCAGCCCGGATGCGTGCTAAGCGGGGACACGGTCAGGTTTACCCTTGTTTCGGTCTCTCCCGCAACGAACCGAATATCGCGGGCGACCAGCGCGCCGCTATCGGTGTTAAGCCGGTCGGCGACGCGCGCATCAACACCTTGCAAAACTTCGACCAGCAATTTGCCTTTCAGGCGTTTCTCGCTTTGGCCAAGCAGGTTTTCTCCGGCATGGTTGGCCTGAGCGATGCGCCCTTCCCCGTCGATCAGGAACATTGCGAAGAGCAATCCGCCGATTTGCGCTTCGGCTGTCGGTTGCTCGGGGCCTTGATCGACCTCGGGAATGGGCATTTCAGGCGGCTCTGCGCTTGAGAAACGGTTCATAGAACCGCTCGATTTCGCCGAGCACTTCATCCGGGTCGTCGATGAAATTCGCTTTGTTACGGAATTCGGCAGAGCCGTGCATTCCCTTGGTATACCAGCCAAGATGCTTGCGAGCTATCTTGGTCCCGACGTCGCGGCCGTAATGGTCAAGCATCCGGTGATAGTGTTCGACCAGCACGCTGTATTGCTCATCAAAGCTGGGCGTTTCCACGCTTTCGCCGGTGCGCAGCCAGTGCATCACCTGACCCAGCAACCACGGTTTGCCATAGGCCCCGCGCCCGATCATCAGTCCGTCTGCACCGGATTGATCGAGCGCCTTGGACGCATCGTCAATCGTGCAGATGTCGCCGTTGACGATGACCGGGATGGACACGGCATCCTTTACCTTGCGGATGAACGACCAGTCTGCGCTGCCTTTGTACATCTGGTTGCGCGTGCGTCCGTGAACCGTGATCATCTTCACGCCGAGATCTTCGGCAATACGGGCCATTTCCGGCGCGTTGAGGCTGGAATGGTCCCAGCCCATGCGCATCTTCACTGTCACTGGGACGTTCACGGCATTCACCGTGGCTTCCATCAGTTTCGCAGCGAGTGGCACTTCGCGCATCAACGCGCTGCCAGCAAACTGGCCGACGACCTTGCGGACAGGGCAACCGAAATTGATGTCGATGATCGCCGCGCCGTTACCCTGTTGCAGCTTCGCAGCCTCTGCCATGCTGCCGGGGTCACAGCCAACGAGCTGCATCGAAACCGGCTCTTCGATCTGGTCCCACGCGGTTTTCTGCAGCGACTGGCGGGTTTCGCGTATCGCAGCTTCACTCGCGACCATTTCTGTCACGTTGAGGCCAGATCCGTAGCGCCGCACCAAAGTGCGGAAGGGCATATCGGTCACGCCAGTCATCGGCGCGAGCAGCACCGGTTGAGCGATCTCTACAGGACCGATCTGGATCGGCTTCATCGCGGGAGGGGTAGGAAGGTTCATCATGTCAGGAGTGCCTAAATATTGGGCAGCGCATAGTGGATTGCGCAAAGGCCGTCCAGACCCTAAGCGCGGTGACCCTATGCCAGCGACCACTGCCCTCCCCGCTCTCTCCGCGATTATCGTTGCCGCTGGCAAAGGGCTGCGCGTCGGGGGTGACACGCCAAAACAGTTTCGCAGCTGGCGCGGCAAGCCCGTTTTGCAGCATTCCGCAGAGGCGCTGGTCGCAGCAGGATGCGAGCGGATCGTGATTGTTGCTCCGCCAGGCCTCCATGACGAGGCACTCGCCGCCGCAGGTTCACCGGAAATTGCCACCGCAGTCGACGGCGGCGCATCACGGCAGGATTCGGTTCGCGCGGGGTTGGAATGTCTTGTAGAATTTTCGCCCGATCGCGTTCTCATCCACGATGCGGCTCGCCCTGATCTGCCCTTTGCTGTCATTGAACGTCTGCTTTCCGCGTTGGAAGCCAATGCAGGCGCCATTCCTGCCCTGCCGGTTGTGGACAGCCTTGCGCGCGCCGCAGAAAACGGCACCATGGCCGGAAAAGCCGACAGGGGCGCGCTGCGCCGGGTTCAGACGCCGCAGGCTTTCCGGTTTGGCGATATCCTCGCAGCGCACCGCGCGTGGACAGGTCCGACCGATGCTGGCGATGATGCGCAGGTGCTGGCAGCGGCAGGACCGGACAGCGCCAGTTCAGTCGCCCTCGTGCAGGGTGACGAACGCCTCAAGAAAATCACATTTGCCGAGGATTTCGACGACACGATGAAAGCGCCGCAGTTCCGCATTGGTCAGGGTTATGACGTCCACCGGCTCGTCACGGGCGAAGAACTGTGGCTGTGCGGGATCAAGCTAGATCACGACAAAGGACTGGCCGGACATTCCGATGCCGATGTCGCGCTTCACGCGATCACCGATGCGGTGCTCGGAGCGATTGGCGATGGCGATATCGGTACCCATTTCCCGCCGAGCGATCCGAAATGGGCTGGTGCGCGCTCAGCGCAGTTCCTCGAACATGCGGTAGAACTGGCAAGCAATGCGGGCTACGCGCTTGGCAATATCGACCTCACGATCATCTGCGAAGCACCAAAAATCGGCCCTCACCGGCCCGTGATGCGCGCCGAGGTCGCCCGCCTGACCGGGCTGGATGAGAGCGCCGTAAGTATAAAAGCAACCACAACCGAAAGGCTCGGCTTTACCGGGCGCGGTGAAGGTATCGCTGCGCAGGCCATTGTCGGCCTCAGCAAAAGCGCCTGAAAGAAATCTATATGACCAAGCAATTGCTACCTGCCGATATTGATGATCTCGCCGCGCGTGTCGTGGCCGAGAATAAGGCGGCCGGACGCTCGGTTGTATTGGCTGAAAGCTGTACGGGCGGGCTGGTGGCTGCGGCTATTACCGAGATTCCCGGTTCTTCTTCAGTGCTTGACCGCGGATTTGTGACCTATTCCAATGAGGCAAAAATGGAATCGCTCGGTGTCAGCAGCGACATTATCGAGACGTTTGGCGCTGTGTCCATCGCCTGTGTTTGGGCGATGGCGGCGGGCGCTCTTAAATATTCCAACGCCGATGTTGCAGTCGCGATCAGCGGTGTCGCCGGTCCGGGCGGCGGAACTCAGCTGAAACCGGTTGGCACGGTGGTATTCGCCCGCGCGTTTCGCAATCAGGACGGGGAGCCAGAGGGTGAACTAAGGCACTTCGACAGCGGCGAAGACGGCCTTAGCGAACGCGCTTCTATCCGGCGTCAAGCAACGATTTGCGCGCTGGAATTGTTGTTGCCGTAAAGGTCGTGCGCGCGCTGTTCAAACGCGGCGACCATCTTGCGGAATGCCCGGTCAAAATATTGCCCGGCAAGCGCCTGAAAAACGCGGTTCTTGAATTCGAAATCAACGCAAAAATCAATCTCGCAGGTCTTTTCGTCGATTGCGCGAAAGGTCCAGACATTGTCGAGATCGGACAGCGGCCCATCGACATAATGCACGGCAATCTGTTTCGGCCGATCCTTCGCCACGCGGGACGTGAAATTCTCTCGGATAGCCTTGAACCCGACGACCATGTCCGCAACCATTTCGGTTTCGCTGTCGGAGCGCACGCGGGTCGCGATAACCCACGGCAGAAACTGGTTGTAACGTTTTACATCCGCGACGAGGTCGAACATCTGCTCTGCGCTGTAGGGCAGTCGGCGGGTTTCGCGAATTCCAACCATTAGCCGACCAGACGGTCTTTTTTGCGCGCCGCTGACTTGCCCAGCTTCTCTTCACGCGCCGCTTTCATGACCGCGAAATCATCCCCAGCGTGATAGCTGGACCGGGTAAGCGGGCTGGATGCAACTTGCAAAAACCCCTTGGCCCGCGCGATGGAACCATATGCGCCGAAAGCCTTGGGCGTGACAAATTCTTCGACCGCAGCGTGTTTCGGCGTTGGCTGAAGATATTGGCCCATCGTGATAAAATCGACCTCTGCGCTGCGCATGTCGTCCATAACCTGATGCACTTCGAGGCGTTGCTCGCCAAGGCCCAGCATGATGCCCGACTTTGTGAATATGAGCGGGTTGTGCGCTTTCACCTCTTCGAGCAGGCGTAGCGACGCGTAGTAGCGCGCACCGGGGCGGATCATCGGATAAAGACGCGGGACCGTTTCGAGGTTGTGGTTGTAAACATCCGGCCCGGCTTCGCAGATCGCCTCTACCGCAGGGCGCATCTTGCCGCGAAAATCGGGGGTAAGGATCTCGATAGTGGTGTCAGGCGTGTTGCGGCGCAGAGCCTCGATTACCTTGACGAATTGCCCTGCCCCGCCATCGGGCAGGTCGTCCCGGTCGACGCTGGTGATGACGATGTGTTTAAGCCCCATCTTCGCAGCCGCAATCGCGGTGTTTTCCGGCTCCATCGGATCAACGGCGCGCGGCATACCGGTCTTAACATTACAGAATGCGCAGGCGCGCGTGCAGACATCGCCCAAGATCATCACGGTTGCGTGTTTCTGAGTCCAGCACTCGCCGATATTTGGGCAGGCAGCCTCTTCACATACCGTGTTGAGGTTGAGGTCGCGCATCAAGCGGCGGGTTTCATGATACCCCTCGCTCACAGGCGCACGGACGCGAATCCAGTCAGGCTTGCGCTGGCGCGGCGGGCGATCACCCTCAGGCTTTGCCTGCGGCGTATTGGCGAGATCGTTCATACGCTGTCATTTAGGCTGCAACGCCGCCTGCCGCAACCTGTGTGGACCTCACAAAACTGGCTATGGGGCCGTAAATCGGCGCAATCGGTTTTGCTATTCATGCAACACAATGGACGTTAAGGGGGCCTGCAATGTTCGAAACCGCAATCCAGACCTTCACCTCTCCTGTGGTTCTTTTCTTCGTTCTGGGGCTGCTTGCAGCCTTTGTCCGGTCTGATCTGGCCATACCGGAAGCCATCGCGAAGGCGATGTCGCTTTACCTGATGGCAGCGATCGGGCTCAAAGGCGGAGTGGCGGTGTCGAAATCGGGCATCGGTCCAGACGTTATATCCGCATTGGGTGCGGGGATCGTGGCCGGTTTCTTACTGCCATTCTTTGCCTATGGCGTCCTCAAGACTTTCGGCAAACTCGACCGGATCAATTCCGGCGCGGTCGCGGCGCATTATGGGTCGATCAGCGTCGTGACATTCGTGACAGCTGTTGAAATTCTGACCGGACAATCGCGGGAACCGGGCGGCTACATGGTAGCGGTGATGGCCGCGATGGAGGCTCCGGCGATCCTTTCCGGCCTGCTGCTGGCCCGCGGATTGGGCAGCAAGGATGACGGCGGACAGTCTACTGGCGAGATGTTCCATGAGGTATTTACCAATTCCTCCATCGTGTTGCTGCTGGGTGCCTTTGCAATCGGTATGCTGGCAGGAGAGCAAGGGTTCGCCCCGGTCAGTCCATTTTTCGAGGCAGGCTTTAAGGGCGTATTGTGTATCTTCCTGCTCGACATGGGATTGATCGCCGCGCGCCGCGTCATGGATGCGCGTTCCATCACATGGCGTCTAACAGCAATCGCAATTTTTCTGCCGCTGTTTAACGGCGCCGTTGGCACAGCGCTGGGTGTATTTGTCGGGCTGGATGCGGGATCTTCTGCCGCGCTTGGCGTGCTGTGTGCCAGCGCCAGCTATATCGCTGTTCCTGCAGCCATGCGGCTGGCCTTGCCAGAGGCCGATCCGGGCATTTACCTCACGATGTCACTAAGCATCACATTCCCCTTTAATGTCCTGATCAATATCGGCATTATCACGACATTCGCGGTCTATCTGACCGGCGGCGGAGGGACCGGACCATGATCGAAACTGTCATTCGCAAACGGATTGAGATCCTCACCGATGTGCAGCTGAAAAGACGCGTCACCGATGCGATCGACCGTGCCGGAATTACCGGCTGGACTATCGTTCCTGTCACCAGCGGAAAAGGCCGCGAAGGCCCGTGGCGTGAAGAGCGGGTCATGGGCACTGACAAGGTGTTCGTCCTGACAATAGCTGCGGACGAACGCGCGATGGCCCTTGCCGAGGATCTTGCTCCCATGCTTACAAAATACGGCTTCATCCTCAGCATGTGGGATGTCGAGGTCATCAGGGGAGAGCGGTTCTGACCGCGTCGCCAACCCCTTGAGTATACGGGGGAACACGCGTGCCTGAATTTGCCGAACTGTTAAAAGGGTATCGCCGGTTTCGCCGCGATGTCTATCCGCGCCAGCGTGCCCGGTTTGAACAGACCATTGAAGAGGGCCAGCGTCCCAAGCTGATGGTGATCGGTTGCAGCGATAGCCGCGTCGATCCAGCGCAGATATTCGACGTTGATCCGGGCGATATCTTTGTCCTGCGCAATGTCGCCGCTCTTGTCCCGCCATTTGAAACATCGACTGCGCAGCAGGGGGTATCCTCGGCAGTGGAATTTGCCGTTCAGGTTTTGGAAGTGCGGCAAATCCTGGTCATGGGCCATGGCCGCTGCGGAGGGTGCAAGGCTGCGCTCGACCGGTCGCTGGTCGATGCGGCTCCCGGCGAAGGTGGCTTTCTGGCGAAGTGGGTTTCTCTGCTGGATGAGGCGCGCGCGCCGGTTGTGGCGAAGTACGGCAAAGACGGGCCAGAGGCGGAGTTAGCGATGGAATTTGCCGCCATCCGCCAAAGCCTTGCCAATCTGCGCACTTTCCCGTGGATCGCGGCAAAGGAAGCCAGCGGCGAGCTAAAGCTGCGCGGAACGCATTTCGCCATATCCGAGGGGCGGCTGTATTCGCTGGATGAAGGTAAGGGCGAATTTGAAGTAATCGAGTGATTATCGCCCCATGACTTGCCGCCCCCTCCCCTCATCTGCATAGGAACGCAATGTCTATTACCGAACTCAAAAATATCGCCCTGCTTATCGACGCGGATAACACCTCTCCGCAGGCTATAGACCCTGTTCTGACCGTCATGGCAGAGCTTGGGCAGGTCAATATCCGGCGCGCCTACGGCAACTTTGCCAAGGAAAACCTCGCGCGCTGGGACAAGATCACGAACAAATTCGGCATCCGTCCGCAGCAGCAATTCGACGTGTCGAAGGGCAAGAATGCGACCGATATGGCGATGACCATCGATGCGATTGACCTGCTGTATCAGGGCAAGGTCGACGGGTTCGGCATCATGACATCGGATAGCGATTTTACGCCGCTCGTCACGCGCCTGCGACAGGACGGAATATTGGTATACGGTTTTGGGGAAAAGAAGACGCCGCCCGCGTTTCAGGCGGTCTGCACCCGTTTCCTGCATATTGATGAACTGATCGCCAGCGCATCGGACGATAATGGCAAGTCCAAGGCCAAACGCAGCTCACAGGCGGAACTCGACGACCTTAACGAACTGGTTCTCGCTGCCTATCGCGAGGCAAAACGCGACGATGAAGGGTTTGCTAAATTGCAGCAGGTCGGCCAGATCGCTGGCAACCGGTCCAGCTTCGATGTGCGCAATTACGGATACAATAGCTTGTCCGAACTGTTTGCCTCGCTTGAGAATTTCAAGCTGGAGCGGCGTGACGGAAATCAGGTATTCGTAAAACGTCTGCGCTGAATTCTGAAAGTGATGGAAGCACGAAAAAGGGGCGCCCGGATCAAATCCCGGCGCCCCTTCTTACATCGGTGGTGATGCAGGTTTAGCTAGTCGCGTCAGCCTGCACATTCATGTCTGGCGCTGCGGCAGTCGCGGGACCGCTCTTTTCATTGGCGTAAGCGATCCAGAGCTTGGCAAGCGGTGCACGGACGCCGCCCACTTTTTCAAGGCTGGTGCGCGCCGCGTCGTAATTGCCAAGCGCAATCTGCGACATGCCCAGACGGGTCAGCGTTTCGTCAGTGTTCACACCGGGCATAGCCAGCGCCTTTTCGTAGAAACGCGCCGCCTTTGCGTATTCGCCGTAACTGTAGAACGCGTTTGCTGCTGCGCTGACAGTGCGCAACTGGGCAGACGCCGCATCGGCATCGCGTTCAAGCGAAGGCAAGTCGGCGCGGTCCGATGCAATACGGTTGTTCGCCGTGCTCAGCGCGTCAGCGGCAAAAATATCATCGCGGCTAACAGCCTGATTGGCATAAGCCTGCTCGATCACGTCTTTCACTTCTTTTGGAAGCAGGCGCGCATCGGCCACTTCGACGTAATACAGATAATCCTGCTTGTCCTGAAGCGCGTCGGTGGTCCGCAGCAGACGCAGAAGGTCAAGCATTTGCTGGCCTTCATAGCTGTTGAGATTACGCGTCAGATTGATCGCATCGCGCCAGTTGGTCGGCGACGGAAATTCAGCAATCCACTGTGCGGCAAAGTCATAGACCTGCGGGGTAATCTCATTGTTGTACGCGACAGTCAGGCCGCGGCGATACCACTGTTCCTCGACCGGCTGACCGGCGGCTTTGCGCGATGCAATCGCCTGTTCAAGGTAAGCAAGTCCTTCAAGGTTCTGCTCGGCAGAGAAAAAGCTTTCCGCCATCGCAATCTGAAGATCGGATGATGAAATATCGGGCGTGTTGAAATTGTTGTCGATAGCGCCCTGCAGATAGGTGCGAGCCTTTGCGAAATCCTGCTCCGCGTTGGAAAGCTGGTATGCAATAAAGTTATACCGGCCAATCTGATCAACGGGAACCTTGCCGCTCGCCAGCATCATTTCCATGCCGGAAAGCTGGAGCGGGCGGTCGCTCAATTTGATGCCGGAATTAAAGATCAGGCCGCCAGCAGCAATCTTTTCATCAGCGGTGGTGGCGAGCGGGATAAGACCCTCAAGCTGCGGTTTGAACGCGGCGACATCGGCGCCTTCGGCCTGCAACCCTTCGTTTACGGGCTGATACACAGCCACGAATTCTTTGGAATAGCCGCCGCCATCGCCTTCTTTGTCTTTCTTTTTCTTGCGCTGTGCGTGTGCTTCTGCCGGGTAAACGGCGGTAGCGACCACTGCCGAACCGGTTGCCAAAGCAATCGCGAGGGCAAGGCCAGAGCTACGCTTGCGCATATTGAAAAGTGTCATTTGAGAGTATCTCCTGCGGGTGTTATACGCCGCGCCTGCCTTGAATTGCGGTTCGCGGTCGAATTTAATCTGTCATGCGCCTTTGAACGTGTGCGCCCAGATTTGCAATTCAACTTAGGTGAACCGGCCTGAACGGCCTTTGAATGGTGGGCAGACCTGCCGCTGAATACGAATTCAACGGGCGGTAATTGCGGGTTTTCGCCAGATCATACGAAACCATCGCGTCAGGTGTGGAAAAAACGCCTTTGTACCCCTCTTGTTCTTCCGTCCAATTAGGGATTCCTCCGCCGAAACCCTACATTAGATGATAATCTAGATAACAATCAGAAACGGCCCGCACCTTGAGCGACGATAACGACACCATCGAAAACCCCGCACCATCTCCCGCAGGAGATTACGAGCGCATCGACATCGTTGATGAGATGAAGACGAGCTATCTCGATTACGCGATGAGCGTAATCGTCAGCCGCGCACTTCCCGATGTTCGCGACGGTCTGAAACCGGTGCATCGCCGCATCCTTTACGCCAGTCAGGAAGGCGGCTTTGTCGCCGGACGTCCTTACCGCAAAAGCGCGAAGATCGTCGGCGATGTGATGGGCAACTATCACCCGCACGGCGACAGCGCGATTTACGATGCGCTTGCCCGGATGACGCAGGACTGGTCGCTGCGTGTCCCGCTGATCGATGGTCAGGGGAATTTCGGGTCGATGGACCCCGACCCGCCCGCTTCCATGCGGTATACCGAGGCGCGTCTTGCCCGGGTTGCGAACACGCTGCTCGATGATCTGGACAAGGACACGGTCGATTTTGCCGATAACTATGATGGCAGCACACAGGAGCCGCAGGTTCTTCCGGCGCGCTTCCCTAACCTGCTGGTCAACGGCGCAGGCGGCATCGCGGTTGGCATGGCAACGAATGTCCCGCCGCATAATCTGGGTGAAGTGATCGACGGTTGCCTCGCATTCATTGAAGATCCAACGATCACGACCGAGCAATTGTTCGAGATCATCCCAGGCCCCGATTTCCCGACGGCTCCGCTGATCCTCGGTTCTGCGGGTGCCAAGGCAGCCTATACGACTGGGCGCGGGTCAATCCTGATGCGCTGCCGCCACAAAATTGAAGAGCGTCGCGGTGATCGGCAGTCTATCGTTCTCACCTCGATCCCTTTTCAGGTTGGCAAATCAGGCTTGGTCGAAAAGATCGCCGATGCCGCGAAAGAGAAACGGATCGAAGGTATCGCCGATATCCGCGACGAAAGCTCACGCGAGGGTGTGCGCGTCGTCGTCGATCTGAAACGTGATGCGTCACCCGAAGTCGTGCTCAACCAGATGTGGCGTTATACGCCTGCGCAATCCTCTTTCCCGGCGAACATGCTGGCCATCCGTGGCGGGCGGCCTGAGACGCTGTCGCTGCGCGATATCATCCAGTCGTTCATCAGTTTCCGCGAAGAAGTCATCACGCGCCGGACCAAGTTCGAGCTGAACAAGGCACGCGAACGCGCGCATCTGTTGCTCGGCCTGGTGGTGGCAGTGTCAAATCTGGACGAGGTTGTCGCCATGATCCGCGGCGCGTCCAACCCTGCCGAAGCGCGCGCGAAACTGCTCGCAAAAGAATGGCCGATTGGCGATATCGCGCAGTATATCCGGCTGGTCGAGGCAATTGAACCAAACGCCGAAGAGGCGGGCGGCACCTATTCGCTGTCCGAAAGACAGGTTCGCGCCATTCTTGAGCTGCGCCTGCACCGCCTGACGGCATTGGGCCGCGACGAGATTGGCGACGAGCTGAAAGAACTCGCGATCCAGATTGAAGAGCTGCTTTCCATTTTGGGCGACCGGGTAAAGCTCTACCGCGTGATGCGCGAAGAGCTGGAAGAGATCAAAGCGACCTATGCCACACCGCGCATGTCGGAAATCGCGCCTGCATGGGACGGACTTGACGATGAAGACCTGATCGAGCGCGACGACATGGTCGTGACCGTGACACTCGACGGCTATATCAAGCGAACGCCGCTTTCGACCTTCCGCGCCCAGGCGCGCGGGGGCAAAGGCCGCGCTGGAATGTCGACGAAGGACGAAGATGCGATTGCGGAAATGTTCGTCACCTCGACGCACAATCCCGTGCTGTTCTTCTCAACCGCAGGCAAGGTTTACCGTCTGAAGGTCTGGAAACTGCCCGAAGGCGGACCGGCCACGCGCGGCAGGCCGATTGTAAATATGCTTCCCTCTCTAGACGATGGCGAGACGATCCGCACCGTGCTGCCATTGCCGGAAGACGAAACGGAATGGGGCGCGCTATCAGTGGTGTTCGCCACCGCAAAGGGCAGCGTGCGCCGCAACAACATGGATGCGTTTACGAATATTCCGTCAAACGGGAAGTTCGCGATGAAGTTCGATGCAGAAAGCGAAGACGAGTTGATCGGCGTCCGTCTGGTCGCGGCCGGTGACGATGTCCTTCTCGCCTCGCGTCAGGGCAAGGCGATCCGGTTTGCCGCTGAGGATGTGCGCGAGTTTACTTCGCGCACCTCGACCGGTGTTCGCGGCATGAAACTGGCGGACGGGGACGAGGTTGTCTCGCTCTCCACCCTCGGTGCGACGGGCACCACGCCCGAAGAGCGTGAGCAATACATCAAATTTGCGCCGTGGAAGGGTGAAAAGGAAGGCGAACCGGACCTTTCCGAAGAACGGTATGAAACGCTCAAGGAAAAAGAGCAGTTCATCCTCACTGTGTGCTCCAATGGGTATGGCAAAGTGTCCAGCGCCTATGAATATCGCCGCATCGGACGCGGCGGTCAGGGCCTGATCAATATCGACAATATCGCTCGCAATGGGCCGGTTGTTGCCAGCTTCCCGGTCTCGACAGGCGAGCAGTTGATGCTTGTCACCGATCAGGCGAAACTGATCCGCATCGGGTTGGAAGCCCTACGAGTGATCGGGCGGAATTCCGCAGGAGTGCGGCTCTTCAACGTCGGCAAGAACGAAACCATCGTTAGCGCCGTGAAAATTGACGAGACCGAAGAGCCAGAGAACGAAGCTGAAGAAGCCGTGGTGGAAGAAATGGTGGAACGGCGCGGTGGCGGTGACGAAACCGCGCCGGAAACAACGCCGAAAACCGACGACGACATTGGCAAGGCTCCGCCCGAGTAAGGGCGCAGCAGCCCGTGCTTACCTTGCGGGGTGTTCGCCCCGCAGGGTCTGCACGACGCCGGTCGCAATCATTAATTGACCAGCATAGTAAAGCGGCCAGATCAATAGGTCCGGCAGATCACCCAGATCAATCGCGCCGCTTTCACTGAAGATCAGCCAGTCGCTGACGACAAACAGCACTGCCCCCAGCCCGACGCGGTAACGCGGGAAACGGCTGGTCCAGGCGGCGGCCGCCATCGCACCAAGGCCGATCGAATAGATTGCGATCAGCGGGTCTCGGCTGACGAGATAGGAAACGGCTGGGACACCCACCAAAAGCGCGAGGCCAAGCAGGCTTTGGCTGGCTGATGGCGATGCCCGGCGATTGCGAAGGTAAAGCACCACGGCGGCAATATGCGAGAGTAAGAACAGCGCCCCGCCGCCCGCGAACGACAATCCCAGCACCGTATCGCCTGCGGCCGATAAAGCGAGCGCGAACACAAGGATACCGCCATCCGGTCCGGAGGTGCGCTGATATCCGTAAACTGCCAGCAGCCCGACTGCCGAACCCTTGATCAGAAACAGCCACAGCTCTCCGATGGGGTTGTCATTTAGAAAGTAATACGCGCACGCAGCGATGACGCTGGCGAGCAGCCAGGGGCGGTGTTCGATCAGAGCGCGTTTCGACATACAACATCCTTCTTACAGCGCCTGCCGCTTGCCTTGGCGCTAACACGCAATTACTTCGCGCTCCATGAGCAACAACGCAAAATCCCACGATGTCCATATTATTGGCGGCGGGCTCGCCGGGTCGGAAGCCGCATGGCAGCTTGCCAAGCGCGGTGTAAAGGTCCGCCTTTCCGAAATGCGCGGAAGCGGCACGGACGGCGGCAACATGACGCCTGCCCATCAAACCGATGGTCTTGCTGAGCTGGTTTGCTCCAACAGTTTTCGCAGTGATGATGACACGCAGAATGCCGTCGGCCTGCTCCACCATGAGATGCGCGAACTGGACAGCATCGTCATGCGCGCCGGTGAAGTCGCCCGCGTTCCCGCAGGCAGCGCGATGGCCGTAGACCGCGATGTCTTCAGCGCCGAAGTCGAGCGGACGCTCGCCGGGCATCCCAATATAAGTGTCGTTCGGGAACGGGTGGACACCCTCCCCGAGGCAGGCCTCACCATCGTTGCCACTGGGCCGCTTACTGCGCAATCGCTCGCGCAGAGCATCGTCGGTGCGACGGGCGAGGAGCGGTTAGCCTTCTTCGATGCTATCGCGCCGATCGTCCACCGCGACAGCATCGACATGTCCAAATGCTGGATCCAGTCGCGCTGGAACAAGCGTACAGAGGCTTCCAACGAAGACGGCGATTACATCAACTGCCCGATGACGAAAGAGCAGTATCTCGCATTCCATCAAGGCCTCGTCGATGGTGACAAAACCGAATTCAAGGAATGGGAGAAGGATACGCCCTATTTCGACGGGTGTATGCCGATTGAGGTGATGGCTGCGCGCGGCGTTGAAACGCTGCGATATGGGCCGATGAAAGGTGTCGGCCTCGACAATCCTTACGACACCAATGAAGAGCACCCGCAGGGACGCTGGCCCTATGCGGTTGTGCAGCTAAGGCAGGATAACAAGCTAGGCACACTGTGGAATATGGTCGGTTTTCAGACGAAGCTGAAATATGGCGCGCAGGCCGACCTGTTCCGCACCATTCCGGGGCTTGAGAATGCCGAATTTGCCCGCCTAGGCGGCTTGCACCGCAACACATTCCTCAATTCGCCGCAGGTGCTCGACCGGCAATTGCGGTTGAAAGCAGCGCCGCATATTCGGTTTGCGGGGCAAGTTACCGGCTGTGAAGGCTATGTCGAAAGCGCAGCAATCGGGCTGGTTGCGGGTATGATGACGGCGAACGAACTGGCTGCCCGCAGCTGGAGCCCTCTGCCCCGATCAACCGCTTTGGGCGCATTGCTTAGCCATATCACCGGTGATGCAGAGGCAGCGACGTTTCAGCCGATGAACGTCAATTTCGGCCTTTTCCCGCCGCTGCACGAAGTGAAGAAGAAACAGCGCAAGGAGGCTTACACTTCGCGTGCCAAAGCCGATCTTGAGCGATGGATCGCGGAAACCAGCGAAGCGGTTCCTGCCTGATCGCTAACAGCGGCAGGACGGGCGTTTGGGCCGTCTCTTGGGCGCGCTGGTGGCAAATTCACTCTGCGAAAGTTCCGCATTGCCATCCGCGTCCATCTCGTCAAACCGGGTCGCGGTCGTCACCGCCCATTCTTCGAACGTCAGCAGATTGTTGCCGTCGATATCGAGGTTGCGAAACCCGTCCGAGCGGCTGGAAAGCATTTCATTGCGGGTTATCTTGCGGTCCCGGTTGCGGTCATAACGGAAAAACCGCTTTTCTTCGCGCGTCAGCTCGCTGGCCTCGGGCGGGGTCGGCCCCTCCATATCGCCAGGGTCGGTGATCGGCAGTTCTTCCGGTTGCGGTGCGGGCTCTTCAGCTTCGGGCGGAGGCGGCGCGTTCGTTTCAACCTGCGCACGGCCCTGCCACCAGAACACGCCGACCCCCGCAAAGATCAATCCAAGAAAAACACCGAGTACAGTCTGCCGCAAAGTTTCCCTCCCATATGCGAATTGTTGCGGGATTACACGTAATTAGCGGCCAAGCATACCCGCTCTTAAAGCGGCGATTGATGCGCCGCGCCCTTCCATCAGCGGACGTCCCCCAGCTGATAGTGCGCGTTTCGCCAATGCCTCCAGTACGGCGATGCCCCGCAGTGTTTTTGGCAGCTTTCCGGGCCGGCGCTCCAGCGAAGCGGCGCATTTCAGCACTGCGCTGCGCTCCTCATCGTCCGATATGCGGCTGGCCGTATCGGCGAGCGCCCAGAGCATGGCGGCATGTTCCGCTCGGCTGCGAGGTTCCTTCTGCTGCGCCCGCAGGATCGCAGCAAATGGCGCGCTTCTCAGCCGGGCAAATTCTGTGAGCTGCTGCCGGTCAAGTTTTTCGGCAACAATCAAGATTTCCCATCCATCGACCATGTCCGAAAGCGCGCTTTCGCGTCCGTCCCAGTGCTTGCCAATCAGATCAAGCACGACATCGCCGGATGGCCGGTCATCCGCCGATGCAGCGAGCATATCGCGCCACCATGCGAGCCGCATTTGTCCTAACATTGGTTCAGTGGTCGCAGCCACAATCCGCGACAATCGTTGATCCAGCGCAAACAATGTTTGAAGCAATGGGCGCAGGTCGGCAGGCGTGTACGCCAGAGCCAGCTCTATTTCAGGGGGGAGTGTGTCTGGAGCAGCTGTCATCGTGCGGCTTTCTTGGCAATGAAAAAACCCGCACTGTCAACTCGCCAAACGCGATCTGCTCCGGGAAAAACGGCGCGGGCACGCGATTAAGTTTCTGCTAACTATGGCATTAAACGAATTCGATACCACGCCTGCGGTATTTCCATCCGATGCAATTTGATTTGCAGAGAAGGACATGAGGGACCGCATGGGTAAGTTGAGCAAATTCCTAACGAAACTGCGCACGAATCGCAGCGGCAACGCCTTGATCATTGTGGCCACCGGCCTTCCTGTGTTGATCGGCGGTGCCGGTTTCGCAGTCGATACGGCGCAATGGTATATGTGGAAACGCGAACTGCAGTATGCTGTCGATCAGGCGGCTTATGCAGGTGCTTTTGCGAAGTCAAACCCCGATGCAGAGGCCTTTTACCAGGAACGGGCAAAGCAGGAATATGATGCCAACGTTTCGCAGGTCGAAGGCTTTGACACCGTCCCGGTGATTCAGGTTCAGGATTATGCTGGAGGTTCGCAAAACAGCGTACTGGTTACCTCTACAGCAACGAAATCCCTTCCCTTCAGCAGCTTTCTTATGAATGGAGGCGCCGCAACCATTCGTGCCACGGCGCAGGCAAGCTTTCAGGCGGGCGGCGTTTTCAGCGCCTGCCTTATTTCGTTGCGCGATGACGGAACGGGGACGGCAATTGGCGGCAATTCGACGGTGAATGCGCAGTGCGGTCTCGCCGCCCTTTCATGCAGCGAAGATGCCATCGTCATCGATTCCAATGCAACCGTGAACACAGACTCGATTGCAGCGTGCGGCACCATTGACGCGGTCAACAATGAAGATGTGGCCACGGAAGGTGTGCGCGGGCTGTTTGATGCTTATGCTCAACTAGATCCGCCGGAGAACGATACTCCGCGCGATAACAAGTGCTCGGGTAAAGGCCAAAACAAACAGGCCTCTCTGCTTCCTGGCACGTATGAGGGCCTAGTCGTCAAATGCAAAACCGTTCTCGCCAGCGGGATTTATGTAATCGACGGAGGCACTCTGGACCTTACCGGTAATTACGATGTGACCGGCAATGGTGTGATGTTTGTCCTTAAAAACGGCGCCAACATCAAGCTTGGCGGATCAGGCAACGGGAACAAGCTGAACCTGACGCCGATGGATGCCGCTGACTTTGCCGGTGGCCCTTATGCCGGACAGGCGGACGATTATTCCGACATTCTGGTTTTTGAACATCGGGACAATGATTCGTCCCAGAGCCATATATTCAATGGTAATTCGGATTCGTTGATCGAAGGTCTGATCTATCTGCCCGATGGCGACATGAGGGTAAACGGTACGGCCAACGTCGCGGCGCAGTGTCTGCAAATTTCCGCTTACACGATCGACGTACGCGGCGGTGCGTTTCTTGAAACGCTTTGTCCGACAGATGATACCACCGAAGCTGGTAATACAGTGGCTGATGTCAGGTTGGTGGCATGATGAAATCGCGCATCAAAAAATTCCTCGCCGATATCAGCGGCTCAATAGCGATCGAAACGGCTATCGTCGCTCCGGTGCTGATGATCATGACGCTTGGCACATTCGAAGTCGGCACGATTGTCGCGCGGCAGCATGAATTGCAGTCCGCCGCCAACGAAGCGGAGATCATCATCCTTGCAACCAATCGCGGTGCCACCGTTGAGATATCAGAGATCAAGGAGATCATCCGTAGCAGCGTTGATCTCACCTCTGAGCAGGTAACTGTCGAACGGGAATTCCGCTGCAACCAAAGCAACGGTAAAACCAAGAATAAGGGCAACTGCCCCACCACTGCGACGATTTCCGAGTACCTCACGGTTCGGGTGAAGGACAGATACACCCCCGTCTGGACCTCGTTCGGTGTTGGCTCGACCATTAACTTCGCAGTGAACCGCACGGTGCAGATTTCATGATTGCCAAACTCAAAACACTTGCAAGCCGGTCAAACCGGCATTTGCAACGCGACGATAGCGGCGCTGCCGTGATCGAATTCGCCTTACTTGCGCCGATTTTCTTCACGATGCTCTTTGGCGTCTTTCAGACCGGAATTTACCTGCAGAATTATAACGCAGTGCAATCGCTTGCCTCGGACGGCGCGCGCTATGTCACTGTGGAATATCAGAAGGAAAATCCCCTGACGGACGATCAAATCCGTTCCGTTCTTCTGGGTGAAGCGGTGAACGCGCCCTACATGCTGGATACCGATCGCCTCGTGATCACAGTCGACCGTTCGGGCACAAGCCGGGTCACCGGTGCAGTCGAAATCGATATCACGCTGCAATATACGCTCAACGATTTTTTGCCGATCGAAGTACCGGGAAGCAAGATCACGTATGAACGGCCGGTCTGGGTCGTCAATTAGGTCAGATCCGACGAGCAATAAAATAGGGCCGCGCCGGTACTGCCAGCGCGGCCCTCTTCATATCTAAAGCTCTGGCGGTCAGTCTACGTAGCAAACCTTTTTGACCGCTTCGACAATACGCGGCGCATCGATCAGCGCCAGTTTCTCAAGGTTCGCCGCATAGGGCAGCGGCACGTCTTCGTTACAGACGCGCAGCACCGGGGCATCGAGATCATCGAAGCCTTCCTCCATGCAGATCGAGATGATCTCGCTGGCGATGGAACAGGTCGGCCAGCCCTCCTCGGCAATTACAAGACGGTTGGTCTTCGACAGACTGGACAAGATCGCGTCTTTATCGAGCGGACGCAATGTGCGCAGGTCAATCACCTCGGCGTCGATACCTTCACCAGCGAGCGTTTCCGCCGCCTCCAAGGCAAAACCGACGCCGATGGAATAGCTGACGATGGTCACGTCAGATCCTTCGCGCATGGTCCGCGCCTTGCCAATCGGGAGCACATGATCATCCAAATCGGGAACGTCGAAGCTTTTGCCGTAGACCAGCTCATTTTCGAGGAAGACGACCGGATCTTCGGAACGGATCGCCGCCTTTAGCAGGCCTTTCGCATCGGCGCTGTCATATGGCGCGATTACGATAAGACCGGGGACGCTGGCGTACCACGGGCCGTAATTCTGGCTATGCTGTGCGCCCACGCGGCTGGCGGCGCCGTTTGGCCCGCGAAAGACGATAGGGCAGCGCATCTGGCCGCCGCTCATGTAGTTCGTCTTGGCGGCGGAATTGATGATGTGGTCAATCGCCTGCATCGCGAAATTGAAGGTCATGAATTCAACAATCGGGCGCAGACCGCCCATTGCCGCGCCCGTGCCCACTCCGGCGAATCCGTATTCGGTGATCGGTGTATCAATCACACGCTTCGGACCAAATTCGTCCAGCAGTCCCTGCGTGACCTTGTAAGCGCCCTGATACTCGGCAACTTCCTCGCCCATAACGAACACGCGCGGATCGCTGCGCATCTCTTCAGCCATACCATCGCGCAATGCCTCGCGAACGGTGGTGCTGGTGAAGCTGGTGCCATCAGGGATGGCTGGATCGGATTTCGGCTGACTAGCGGGTTTGTCCGGAGCGGATACGCCGCCCGGTTCATCGCGGCCTTCGTCCTTGCCTTCGCCTGGCACTGGATCAGCGGGAGCAGGTGCTGGCGCCGGAGCAGGGCTTTCATCGCCCTCTCCTTCAAGCTGGGCGATTACCGTGCCGACAGCCACGTCTTCGGTCCCTTCTGCAATCAGGATTTTCGACAATACGCCCTCGTCGATGGCTTCGAATTCCATCGTTGCTTTGTCTGTTTCAATCTCTGCGATGATATCACCCGGCTCGATCGCGTCGCCTTCGGATTTAAGCCACTTGGCAAGCGTCCCTTGCTCCATCGTGGGGGAGAGCGCCGGCATTTTGAGTTCAATAGCCATGGATCAATACTCCTCCACCAGAACATCGGTGTAGAGCTCGCCCGCTTCCGGCTCAGCAGAATTTTCTGCAAAATCCGCTGCTTCAGCGACAACTTTACGAATTTCCTTGTCGATGGCCTTCAACTCTTCCTCAGTCTTGCCTGCATCAATCAATGTTTTCTTCAAACGTTCGATGGGGTCGTGATTGTCGCGCTGGTCCTGCACTTCGTCGCGGGTGCGGTACTTGGCGGGATCGGACATGGAGTGACCGCGATACCGGTAGGTATTCAGCTCCATCAGAACCGGGCCTTTGCCGTCCCGCACATGTTTGAAAGCAACCTCGGCTGCGGCGCGCACTTCGAGCACGTCCATGCCGTTTACATCCATGCCGGGAATGCGGAACGATGTGCCGCGCCGGTAAAAACGGGTTTCAGCCGAACTGCGCTTGGTCGATGTGCCCATGGCGTACTGGTTGTCCTCGACCACGAACACGATGGGGAGGTTCCAAAGCGCCGCCATGTTGAAGGTTTCGTAAACCTGCCCCTGGTTCGCTGCGCCGTCGCCGAAATAGGCGAGGCAAAAACCGCCGTCTTCATTGTATTGATGCGCCAGAGCGAGCCCGCCGCCCAGCGCAACCTGCGCGCCGACAATGCCGTGGCCGCCATAAAACTTATGCTCGGTGCTGAACATGTGCATTGAGCCGCCCTTCCCCTTGGAAATGCCAGCTTCGCGCCCTGTCAGCTCTGCCATGATGACTTTCGGATCGATACCGTAAGCGAGCATGTGGCCATGATCGCGGTACCCGGTGATAACGCTGTCCTTGTCCCCGTCCAGCGCGCTTTGCAAACCAATAGCAACCGCCTCTTGGCCGATATAAAGGTGGCAGAACCCCCCGATCAGGCCGAGGCCGTATAGCTGGCCGGCCTTTTCCTCGAACCGGCGGATGAGCAGCATCTGGCGATAGAATTCGAGCATCTGGTCGGCATCGGCATCGAACCGCTTATTGTTCTCGAATTCTTCTTGCAGCGAATGAAGGATAAAATCGTCGCTATCGGCAGAAATATCTCTTGCCGCGCTCTTTGGCGCTTTCGCCTTTGCAGGTGATTTTTCGGAAGCAGGCTGTTTCGCCAAAGTCTTGTTTCCTCTTGATCTACGGGCGCGCAAATGGGGAGGAGTGCGCACCGGATTTCCCACGGCCCCTATAGGCAGGAGTGCAGCGTAGACGCAACGTAAAGCGCGCCCACAGGCCAAGCCTTACAGCAATTTCAGGAGTTCACGAGGCTGGCGGCAATGCGCATTCGTATGCGCAGGCAATGCAAAAAGTGCACCGGCTATTCAGCAATCTATTCGTCTTCGATGGTGATCATAACTTCGTCGGCATGCAGCACGCCGAGATTGCGCCGGACCAATTCGCTGGCGAGATCAGGATCAGCGGCTTCTGGATTGAGCAGGTCGACCCGGTTGCGCAGCGCATCGCGCTTTTCAGTGAGATGTGCAATTCGCGCCTTGCTCACCTCGAGCGCCTGTGCGTTTTCGCTCCAAGCAAGCAGGCCGGTCGGGCCAGCGATGGCAAATCCGGTCAGGATCAGCAGCGCAAAGAGCGCAAGGCCCTGCCGCAACTGTTCCCTTGGTGGTCTGCGCATCTAAACTATCCCCTTATCTGCACAGAATCATAGTTAACGCTCCGCATCAAGTTGAAATTGCCGATTTAAGGCGTTTTCGAGTGAATGCGGGCCGGAACGTCCGCGCCCCGTCCCCGTTAGTCGTTTAAATCAGGAGGACCAGCGGATAGTTATGCTGAACACATTGCTCGACCAGTTGAACGACATGGGCACGGAATTCGTGCGCGCGCTGCCAAGCATCGCAATCGCGATCATCATCATTATCGTGACCGCGATTGTCGCCCGTTTTGCGGCAAAGATTGCCGATGCCTTCATCGGCAAGACCGACCTGCGGCCTTCGCTGCGCAACCTGATTGAAACGCTGGTAAAACTGGGCGTGTGGATCATTGGATTGCTGATCGCGATGATCGTCGTGTTTCCCGGCCTGACGGTGGGCAGCTTGGTTGCCGGACTGGGCATTGGCGCGGTCGCGATAGGTTTTGCATTTCAGGATATCTTCGAGAACTTTCTCGCAGGCGTCCTGATCATGGTGCGCGAAAAGATGCGCATTGGCGATGTCATCGAATGCGAAGAGATCATTGGGAAGGTTGAGCACATCACCTTGCGGGAAACGCATATCCGCGCGCTTTCAGGCGAACTGACCGTCGTGCCCAATTCCATCCTGTTCAAAAATCCGGTCGAAATATTCACCGACAAGGAACAGCGCCGTCACGATGTGGTGATTGGCGTATCTTATGACACCGACCTTGACGAAGCCGCCGAGGTTATCCGCAAAGCTGTGTCCGCCGTCGACGAGGTCGATACCGAAAAAGGCCTCGATGTGTTCGCACAGGAATTCAATTCCTCCTCCGTCGATTTCCTAGTGCGGTGGTGGGCAGGCTCGACCCCGCGCAATGGCTGGGAAAGCAAGGATAAGGTTGTGCGCGCCATCAAACGCGGGCTGGACGATGCAGGCATCGAAATCCCGTTCCCATACATCACGCACACCTTTAAAGAGCGTGTGCCGATGGGCCAGGATCCGGGCGAACCTAGCACTGGCGGCTGATCCCCATGCATCTTTTTGCATGACGGGCGGTGGCCGATAGGTTTTTCCGTGCTACTCATCTTGCGCTCAGGGAGACGAGAATCATGAAAATTCTTACCTACGATGCTGCCCGCTTCGCCGATCTGCCGGACTATGATTATGCGGAAAACTGGACCGAAATCGATTTTGGCGATGGTCTTGAAGGCCGGATGCATTATGTCGACGCCGGACCAAAGGACGCACCGCCTGTCCTGCTGTTCCACGGTGAGCCAAGCTGGAGCTTCCTCTACCGCAAGATGATTCCGCACCTCGTAGATGCGGGCTTTCGCTGCCTTGCGCCCGACCTGATCGGATTTGGCAAAAGCGACAAGCCGGATGATATCGCGTTTTACACCTATGACCGTCACATAAGCTGGCTGAAACAATGGCGCGACGCGGTCGTCCCGCAACCGGCGGCGCTGTTCTGTCAGGATTGGGGCGGATTGCTGGGGCTTCGCATGGTCGGCGAAGAGCCCGAACGTTTCACCTGCGTGACAGCGAGCAACACTTTTCTGCCGGTCGGCGGCACCCCCTCGCCCGCATTTCTCGCATGGCGCGAATTCGCGAAAAGCTCCCCTGATTTCAAAATTGGCGACCTTCTACAACGTGCCACTGCGACGCCGCGGACGGATGCGGAAATTGCCGCGTATGACGCGCCCTTTCCCGATGAGGCGAGCAAGGCTGGAGCGCGGGCCTTCCCCGCCCTGGTCCCGGTTGAAGACGGGATGGACGGCATCGCGCAGAACAAGGCCGCATGGCAGGGTCTAGCCGCTTTTGAAAAGCCTTTCCTGACCCTGTTTGGAGAGGACGATCCCGTTACCGGCGGTTTGTCGCAGCATTTGATCGACCGGATCGTCGGGGCGAAGGATATGCCCCATGCAATGCTGGAGACGTGCGGGCATTTCTCTCAGGAAGATCGCCCGGCCGAACTTGCGCAAGGGATGATCGACACCGCACGAAAAGCTGGTTTTCTCGCTTGACCGCAGGTGTCTCCCCCGCCCCCACAGCGCCAACCTATCTTTCCCGCACGCAGGAATATGCGCTTGCAGTGACGGTAGCCGTGGTGACGGCGAATGCGTATTACATCCACCCGATCATCGGAGAAGTCGCCCAAGATTTCGGCGTGAGCGAGGCGCGCATCGGGATTGTCCCTGCGCTCAACCAGCTTGCGCTTGCGATTGGGATCTTGTTGTTGCTGCCGCTCGGTGATCGCTATTCGAACAAGAGCCTGTGCATCATTTTTGTAAGCGCGCAGGCGATCTTCATGCTCATCATGGCTTTAGCGGAAAGTTTCGCTGCATTTACCATAGCCTCGACCTTACTCGGCTTCGTGACCATCGCGCCTTACCTCATTCCAGCCTTCGCATCGAAACGGGTCGCGCCGCAGCGGTTGGGACAGGTGACAGCATTGCTGACGGCAGGGGTCATTTTCGGCATTCTGGTCGCGCGGGTGGGTGCGGGTGTGATTGCCGAGACATTCGGATGGCGTTCGGTATATTGGTGTGCGTTCGTCCTGATCGCCGGGGTGACCGTGTTTCTGCCGATCACCATGCGGGCGGGTACAGCGCCTGCAAAGACCCCTAGGTCAGGGTATCTCGCACTTATTGCATCGGTATTTACGCTGGCCGCCCAGCACCGCGACACGATGGTTTCCGCTGCGATACAGGCGCTCAATTTTGCAGCATTTATCGCAACATGGCTGGCGCTGGCGCTGCATCTGACCAGTGATGAGCTGGGTTATGGCGTCGACACGGTCGGATATTTGGCGGGAATATCGGCGCTGAGCATCTTGTCCACGCCGCGCCTCGGCAGCTGGGCTGATAAAGTTGGGCCGCGCCGTGCACGCGTGATCGCCGCCGTGATCCAGTTGATCGGCATCTCGTTATTCTATCCGTTCGGGTTCGACGTCTGGACCATCCTGATCCCTCTGGTCATCGTCAATCTTGTCGGTCCCAGCATCGACGTGACCGGCCGCATGACATTCCTTTCTTTGGAGCCCGAAATAAGAACCCGGCTCACCACCAGTTATATCGTCATCATGTTTCTGGGCGGAGCAGCCGGCAGCATTCTGGGCACAGCGGTATATGATTGGGCTGGATGGGGCGGCACGTGTGTATTGCTGCTGGCGATTTCGGGATTGGTGGTCGGGCTGTCGGTGATTGCCAAATCGCTATGGGCGGACCCCGCGCTAAAGTAGCGAAGCGATAGCGCACAAAACGCGCTAAAGTAGCGAACCGATAGCGCGAAACTACCACGCGCAAAATTGGTGACCCCGGCGCGATTCGAACGCGCGGCCCCCAGATTAGGAATCTGGTGCTCTATCCGGCTGAGCTACGGGGTCGCCGCGATGCGCAATAGCACCGCTGTTTCTCGAATCAATTGAGTTTGTCGGACGGCGCCACCGGAAAAGGCAGCGGAGCAACCGGCACACCTTCATCGATGAGCGTTTTGGCCTCTTCAAGCGTAGCCTGACCATGGATCGGGGCTTCGTCCCGTTCACCGTAATGCATTTCGCGCGATTGCTCGGCGAATTTGTCGCCGACAAATGTGCTGTCCTTGAGCGCCTTTTGCTGAGCCTTGGCGAGTGCCTTCATGGCTTTTTCAACCTCAGCAGGCATGGGCGTGTTGGATACCGGCCGCGCTGCACCTGCGCCGGTTTCCTCAGCGTCGTTTGTTCCGGCACGGACAGGACGCACCTGCTTGGTGTTGCCTTTTGCGGGCACAGACGGCGCCATCGGAGCTTTGCTCACCGCATCGACGCCGCATTCCGGGCACGTCAAAAGACCGCCTTCGCGCTGATCTTCATAATCAGAGGTCGAACCGAACCACCCTTCAAATTTGTGGCCGTGTGCGCAGTGTAAGTCGAATACGATCATAGACGCGCTAGTTGGGTATTTTCCGCTTGTTGGCAAGGCTGGGAAGCTGTTGGCGCACATCGGCAATGCGGTCTAAGTCGATATCGCAAAAGGCAATCCCCGCGCCGTCTCCGCCCATATCGAGCAGGACTTCGCCCCACGGATCGACAACCAGGCTGTGGCCATAGGTTTCGCGGCCATCCTCATGCGTGCCGAACTGCGCGGCTGCTATGACAAAGGCGCTGGCCTCGATCGCGCGGGCGCGCAGCATCACATGCCAATGCGCCTGGCCGGTAGGAACTGTGAACGCAGCCGGCACGGAAATCGCATCACAGCGCGCGGTGCCCAGCGCCTCGAACAGGGCCGGAAAGCGCAGGTCATAGCAGATGGTAAATCCCAGCATGCCCAGCGGGGTTCCGGCCAAGGTTTGCACCGCCCTCCCCGGTTCATAGGTGGCGCTTTCCCGCCATGTTTCACCGGTGGACAGTTCCACGTCGAACATGTGAATCTTGTCATACGTCACAGGATCTCGGCCGTCGGCGGGGAAATAGTGCGCCCGGTTGACCCATTTGCCATCACCCAGCGCAATGGGCATTGATCCTATGGCTAGATCGGTCTGTCCGCGCGTTGCAAGTTTTGCCAGCCTCGGAAGAAAACCGGAATAATCGCTGCTCTGTAAAGTTTCAGCAGCGCGGGTCCGGTTGCGGTCCAGCAGCAGCGACATTTCAGGGGTGAAGAGCACCTCTGCACCGCCCGCTTGCGCTTGCTCCATTGCATCTGCGATTACGTCAAAATTCGCCTGCGGATCGACGCCCGAAGTCATCTGGAGAAGCGCGATTTTCGCCATTTGCCGCGTTTACCCCGCCAGCAATGCGTCAAGCTTCCCAGCCCGGTCGAGCGCGACCAGTTCATCTGACCCGCCCACATATGTATCGCCGATAAATATCTGCGGCACTGTGCGCGCATTCGGTGCACGGGCGAGCATTTCGTCACGCTTCGGACCGCCCATCGTAATATCAAATTCGTTGAATTCGGCCCCTTTGGACGACAGCAAACGCTTTGCCCGCACGCAAAATGGGCAGGCAAATTTGCTGTAGATGTCGATTTTTGGTGTGCTCATTGGGTGTCCCGGGCCTCTTGAAACGTGATTTTGTTTTACCCAAATAGGGCGTGTCGCCGTGTTTCGCCAGTCATGGGAAACGCAATCGGCGGCAGCACACACGCAGGCGCTGCATGAGGCAGGCCTCGCACAATTGTACAAATTGCTCAACGAAGAGGATTTGAAGATTATGTCACGTTTGGATTTTACCCCTTATCGCCGCAGCACCGTTGGTTTCGACCGCGTTTTCGATTTGCTTGAAAGCCAGGCACGGACCAATTCGGGCGACAATTACCCGCCTTTCAACATCACGCGGAGCGGCGAAGACAATTATCGTATCACCCTGGCAGTCGCCGGTTTCCGGCCGCAGGATATCGATATTACCGCGCAGCAAAACCTGCTTGTCGTTCAAGGCAAGAAACGCGAAGAAACCGATGAAGGCGGGGAGCTGATCCATGTCGGCATCGCCAATCGCGGTTTCGAACGCCGTTTTGAGCTCGCCGATTTCGTGCGGGTGGAAAATGCCGGTCTTGCCGACGGACTGCTTACCATCGATCTGGTGCGCGAAGTGCCAGAGGCGATGAAGCCGAAAAAGATCGCAGTGAACGGCACATCCACGCCGACACTAACCGCCGTCACCGATAATACGGCAAATGAAGAGGACAAGGCAGCAGGCGCGGCCTGAACTGCCGGTTCAATTCAGCGCAGAATCAACCCCTGAAACAAGTGAGGGCGGATCGCAATGATCCGCCCTCGCGACCATAAGTCGCCTCGTTGCGTTGCTCACCGTCCGGGTCGCAGAAGGCGGTCAACCACGCTTCGAGCTCTTTTGCGCGAACCCCATCCCGGTCTAGCCGCCGAAGCGAAGCTGAAACGAGATTTTGCGGTGTTCGCTGCCAACCCCTGTCCTGTGGCCTTTGATGGGATTGTCCCACCTAGTCCCTTAAGAAAAGCTGTAGTGCTAACTGCGGGTAAAGCCCCTTTGCACCAACACGCAACCCTTAAATTTCAGGCTTGTAGGAAAGCGACACATGTCACTTAACCGCCGAAAAAGCTGTGATTTTCACACGCTTCAGCTAAATTCATATAAAAACCAGAGGCTTGGGGGCCTGACTGGTTGATTTATCTGCGGAAATTGCCGCTAAACAAGCCGGGAATGGGCTAACGCCGCTTCGATAAAGCCTGCAAAAAGCGGATGCGGATCAAACGGGCGTGACTTTAGCTCAGGGTGGAACTGGACGCCTACGAACCACGGATGGTCCGGGCGCTCGACGATTTCGGGCAGCAGGCCATCGGGCGACATGCCGGAAAACACGAGGCCCTGTCCCTCCAGCGGTTCGATATACCGCGCGTTCACCTCATAACGATGGCGGTGCCGTTCCGAAATCTGTTCTGCCCCGCCATAGATGCGTGAGACATGGCTGTTAGCGCCGAGTTTCGCGTCATACGCGCCAAGACGCATGGTGCCGCCCAGATCGCCGCCCTCTTCGCGTTCCTGAAGACCTGCTTCGGTCATCCATTCGGTGATGATGCCGACTACGGGTTCCTGCGTCTCGCCGAATTCGGTCGAAGAAGCATCGGCAAAACCGGCCTCGCGCGCTCCTTCGATGCAGGCCATCTGCATCCCTAGGCAAATGCCAAAGAAAGGCACCTTGCGTTCGCGGGCAAAGCGCACGCTGGCAATCTTCCCTTCGCTGCCGCGTTCACCAAAGCCGCCGGGCACGAGAATGCCGTGGAGAGGCTCAAGCTCGGAGACGATTTCGCTTTCGTCACCTTCAAACAGTTCGGCGTCGATCCACTTGATATTGACCTTGGCCCGGTTGGCCAGCCCGCCGTGGACAAGCGCCTCATTCAGGCTTTTATAGGCGTCGGGCAATCCGACATATTTACCGACCACGCCGATGGTCACTTCGCCTTCTGGTTTGAAATAACGGTCGGTCACATCGTTCCACGAAGACAGATCCGGAGCCGGCGCATCGGTAATCCCGAAACCGCGCAGAACCTCTGCATCCAGCCCTTCGAGATGGTATTGCAGCGGAACGGAGTAAATCGATGGCGCATCCAGCGCCGGGATCACCGCCTCTTTGCGTACATTGCAGAAATTCGCGATCTTTTGCCGCTCGCCATCGGGGAGCGGATGTTCGGCGCGGCACAGCAAGACGTCCGGTTTGATCCCCAGGCTTGCCAGTTCGCGAACAGAGTGCTGCGTGGGCTTCGTCTTAAGCTCACCCGCAGCCGCAATGTAAGGCACCAGCGTCACGTGCACACTGAGCGTCTGCATCGGCTCAAGCTCGTTTCGAAGCTGGCGGATCGCCTCCATGAACGGCAACGATTCGATGTCACCAACGGTGCCGCCTATTTCGCACAGGATAAAATCGTGATCGTCCTGATCGGCGAGCGCGAACTCTTTGATCGCGTCTGTCACGTGCGGGATCACCTGCACGGTTGCGCCGAGGTAATCGCCGCGGCGTTCCTTGGCGATGATGTCGCGATATACTCGGCCAGAGGTGATGTTGTCGCTTTGCCGCGCAGATACGCCGGTGAAGCGTTCATAATGGCCGAGATCGAGGTCCGTTTCCGCCCCGTCATCAGTCACATAGACCTCGCCATGCTGATACGGGCTCATCGTGCCGGGATCGACATTCAGATAGGGGTCGAACTTACGAATACGGACCTTATACCCGCGCGCTTGAAGAAGCGATGCGAGGCTAGCCGCCATGAGACCTTTGCCGAGCGAGGAAACCACGCCGCCGGTGATGAAAATGTACCGCGCCATGGGAGTTGGGCCTTAAGCGTCGTAGTGGATTCGGGGCAAGCAAATAACACACGATAAACGCGTGCCATCCACAGCATTCGATGAAAGATACCGGTCTAAAGCCGGCGGATCACACCATCTCTATGGGTGACCATTGGCAGATTATTCAGCGAGCGGATCGCTGTCAGCCGGCGTTTCCGAAGCGCCTGCCGGGGCTGCGCCGTCTGTGCTGGTGCCAGTAGGCTCGCCCAGCAGATCGGGACCGGCAGCACCGCCGACATTCCGGTCAAGCGTGGTGCTGATACCACCGCTGCCGGTTTCCTTCACTGCCACCGCTGCCAGTGAGATCGACAGAGCGACAAACGCAACCGCCAGCCATTTTGTGGCGCGGGTGAGAAAATCTGCAGCACCGCGAGCCCCCAGGGCTCCGTTCGGACTGCCACCAATGCCCAGGCCGCCGCCTTCGGATTTCTGCATGAGAACGACGCCGACCAGCGCGGCCGCGACGATTGCTTGAAGAACGGTCAGGAAAAGGAACATGGATGCGTGTCTCTATTACAAATGTGGCCGCTATCTAGGGCGCGTGATTGCGTGCGGCAAGGGTAAGCCTGTGCCTGCGTGGATCGCGCGATCACCCTTCGGCGGTTTCTCCAGCAGCAAGGGCGATGCCCATGAAGCTGTCGGCTGTAAGGCTGGCACCGCCGACCAGCGCGCCGCCGACCTCTGCCGTGCCAAGGATTTCGCCGGCATTATCAGGTTTCACCGAACCTCCATACAGGATGCGGACTTCGCCGCCCAGTTCGGCTCCGTAAAGCTCTACCAGCAAAGCGCGGATCGCGGCGTGCATTTCTGCGATATCGGCAGTTGTTGCCGTGTCGCCCGTGCCAATCGCCCAGATTGGCTCGTATGCGATTGTAATACGTTCGTGCAAATCTTCCAGATCAGCCGCGCCGTCAGGGAGAGATGCCCTGATTTGCTGCGTCACATGCTCGACAGCGTCGCCGGCACTGCGAATATCCCCGCTTTCGCCGCAGCACAGGATGACGCGCAGACCGGTTGCGAGCGCCGCTTCGCCCTTGGCTTTCACCAGAGCATCGGTTTCGGCGTGATTTTCGCGCCGCTCACTATGCCCCAGAATCACGAACTTTGCGCCCGCATCGGCAATCATTGCGGCGGAGATATCGCCGGTGTGCGCGCCGCCTTCTTCATAATGGCAGTCCTGCGCGCCGACGCCGATCTGTTCTGCTTCGCGGTGAACCGGGTGAATCAGGGTGTAAGGCGGAGCGATGGCCACCTCCACTTTCATGTGCCGCTGCGCCGCACGATCAATCGCGCGCGCTTCAGACAGCATGGCCCGTGTGCCATGCATCTTCCAGTTTCCAACAATGTAGGGCCGTTGAGGCATCAAGTAATCCTGAGAAATAAGATCGAATTCGAATCTGGAACAACCATGTAGGGTCGAGGGGCCGCGTCCGCTACCCGAGTAAAGGAATACAGTCAAAACGTGCGTCAACCTGTTGCCGCGAGGTCGCAGGGGCGATAAAGCCCGCACCCGATCCCGCACCCGGGAATGACGCAGGCGTACTGTCCCATGCGTGTTTCCGGGGGCGCCAGCAACCGGCAGGAATTGACCGACCCATGATTTCGTTTTTCCGCAATTTCTTTCAGTCGAAAATCGGGCTGCCCATCTTTATCGGGTTTCTCATTCTGGTTGCGCTCGCATTTGCGGCTGCCGACATAACCGGCAGCACGTTCGGCGGCGTTTCAGGCGGTGACAGGGTTGCCGTGGTGGGCGATGATAGGATCGACACGTCAGAACTGGTCAGCACCACCAATTCCGCGATCCAGACCGTGCGTCAGGAGAACCCTACGATCACAATGCCCGAATTTATCGAGCAAGGCGGGCTGGATGAAGTGCTGCGGCAATTGATCGATCGCTACGCCATTGGCGGGTATGCGGAGGCCAATGGCCTGCGCGCCGGAAACAATCTGGTGAATAGCGAAATCCTTCAGATTGCAGCGTTTCGCGGACCGACCGGCGATTTTGACGAGGGCGTTTATCAAGCTGCGCTGGCCAGACAGAATTTGACCGATGCAATCCTTCGCCGGGACCTTGCCGATGGCCTGCTGGCCCAGCAATTGCTTGTCCCGGCTTTGTCTGCACCCAGAATGCCAACAAAGGCGGCCAAGCAATACGCCGCGCTGCTGCTGGAACGCCGACGCGGCGGCATTGCATTTGTCCCCAGCTTTGCTTTCGCACCGGAAGGCGACCCTACCGATGAGCAATTGCAAGAGTTTTACAGTGAAAACCGCTCCCGCTTTGTCCTGCCGGAACGGCGCACGCTGCGTTATGCGGTGTTTGGGCCCGATAGCGTTGACGCCAGTATCAAACCGACGCCGGAGGAAATCCGCGCTTTCTATGAAGAAAACGCAGAGCAGTTTGCGGCCAGCGAAACGCGCGACGTGTCCTCCTTCCTCGTGCCGACACAGGACGCCGCCACATCGCTGGTTTCGCGCATTCGCGGCGGACTTTCTCTCGAAGCCGCAGCCAGGGAGGCCGGTTTCAGCGTTTCAACCGCTCAGGACCAGACGCAGTCCCAAGTCGCGAGCACGCTGAGCCCGGCAGTCGCAGCAAATGTATTTGCCGCGGCTGATGGTGCGATTGCCGAGCCTGCGCAAAGCGGGCTTGGCTGGTATGTCGCGCGCGTCGACGGGATCGAACGCACGCCGGCGCGCACCCTTGCCCAGGCAACCCCGGAGATCACCGATCAATTGCAGGCACAGAAACGCACGCTCGCTCTCGCTGATTTGAGCGCACGAATCGAAGAGGAAGTCGATACCGGCAACCCGCTGACCGAAGTCGCCGAAGCCTATAATCTTGAGGTCGCCACCACTCCGCCCCTGCTTGCAGATGGCCGGGTTTTTGGTCCGCAGGGCGGCCAGGTTAACCCCGGATTGGTCCCGACGCTGGAGACAGCGTTCCAGATGGACGAAAGTGAACCGCAGCTGGCCGAAATCGTGCCCGGCACACAGTTCATCATATACGAAGTGTCGAGCATCACCGAGGCCGCAGCGCCGCCGCTTTCAGAAAACCGCGAAGAGGTCGAGATGGCGTGGCGTTTTGCTGAGGGTGCCAAGGCCGCGCGAGAAAGCGCTGATCGCATTCTGGAAAAGGTTCGCGCTGACAGCGATCTGGCATCGGCCATCGCAGAAGAGGACACCGCCCTGCCCCCGGTCGAGCAGATTGATCTGGAGCGCCGCCAATTGTTTGCCCGGCAGGATCAAAACCCGCCGCCGCCGCTGGTGCTGATGTTCAGCATGGCGCAGGGATCGACCAAGATTTACGAAGCGCCGCAGGACATTGGGTGGTATATCGTGAACCTGAACGAAATCGTGACCGAGGATATCCCGGACGACAATCCGCTTGTCGAACAGACACGCCAGCAGCTCGCAGCGGCCCTTAGCGGGGAGTACACCGAGCAGCTGACCAATGCGATCCGTGCCGAGATCGGTGTCGAGCGCAACGAAGACGCTATCGAAGCCGTGCGCCGCCAGCTGCTGGGCGAGACGAACTGATCGATGCTTAATCTCCTCGCCGCGTGACCTCCGCCCCATCCGTATCCGCATCGCTTGAGAATGCCGCTGGCGCTTCAAATGCGCTCGCCGCTGGCAAACCTGCGCTGGTGTGGCGCAAGATCGTGGCCGACAGCGACACACCGGTGGGCGCAGCGCGGCGGCTGATTGAGCCGGGCCGCGGTGATTTTCTGCTGGAATCGGTGGAAGGCGGCGAGGTGCGCGGCCGTTACAGCCTGCTTGGGCTCGACCCTGACCTCGTATTCAGGGGCAGCGAAGGCAAGGCGGCAATCAATCGCGCCTGGCGAACGGATCGGGACGCATTCGAGCCATGCGCCAAAGACGCCTTGGCAGAACTGCGCGCCCTAGCCGATGCCTGCCGGATCGATACGCCCGACGTTCTGCCGCCTGCCCTTGCCTGTTTGGTTGGATATTTTGGATACGAAACGATTGGCCTTGTCGAAACGCTTCCCCGCGCCGAGGCGAGCGAGCTGGCGCTGCCAGACATGCTGTTTGTCAGGCCGACAATCATCCTAGTGTTCGACAGCCTTGGCGATGAGCTGTTCTGCATCGCCCCGATTTGGGAAGCCGCATCTCCGATAGCTGCAATTGCCGATGCGGAAGAACGGATAGACGAGACCTTGCGCGCCCTCACCCGTCCGCGCCCCCCGGAACCGCGTGTTGCCGGCGGCACTCCTGCGCCGCAGCTGACACCGGTCATGGCAGAAAGCGATTACAAGGACATGGTCGCCCGCGCCAAGGATTACATCGTGGCAGGCGATATCTTTCAGGTGGTGCTGGCCCAGCGGTTCACTTGCCCGTTCGAGCTGCCGCCGCTGGAATTATATCGTGCGCTGCGCCGGGTTAACCCTTCCCCATTTCTTTATTTCCTCGACCTGCCGGGCTTTGCGATTGTCGGTTCAAGTCCCGAGATACTGGTGCGCGTTCGCGATGATGCCAAGGGCGGGAAGGAAGTCACGATCCGCCCCATCGCCGGAACGCGCCCGCGCGGTGCAAACCCTGCCGAGGACCGCGATAACGAAATAAGCCTATTGGCTGACCCCAAAGAGCTGGCGGAGCACCTGATGCTACTCGATCTGGGGCGCAATGACATAGGCCGCGTCGCCGCGCGCGGCAGTGTTGAAGTCACCGACAGCTTTACCATCGAACGTTACAGCCACGTGATGCATATCGTCAGCAATGTGATCGGCGCACTGGATGATGACAAAGACGCGCTTGATGCGCTGTTTGCAGGCTTTCCGGCGGGAACTGTGTCCGGCGCGCCCAAGATAAGGGCGTGCGAAATCATCGCAGAGCTGGAGCCGGAAACGCGCGGGGCCTATGCTGGCGGCGTCGGCTATTTTGCGCCCGACGGTTCCGTTGACAGCTGCATCGTCCTTCGCACGGCGGTCGTAAAAGACGGGACAATGCATGTGCAGGCGGGCGCGGGGATCGTGGCAGACAGCAACCCCGATTATGAATACGCAGAATGCCGCGCGAAAGCAGGCGCGCTGATTGCAGCTGCAGGCGAGGCTGTGCGCATTGCCAGCGAACCTGGTTTTGGACAATGAGCGAAATTATGACCATTAAACGCACCCTTTCCCTCGCCCTGATCGTATCGCTGGCCGCGTGCAATCCCGAACCATCGGGTGAGCCTGTGATGCGCGCGCAACTGGAAAGCGATGGCGGCGTTACGGTCATTGCTTCTGATGATGCGAGCAACGCGCCCGCCGAACAGATCGCCCTTCCCTCCGACTGTTCGGGCGTTACGTTTGAAGGGGCTGCTTTCACCCATTGCATCGCCGATCCCGCCAGCCACTCAATCACCACGGCCAAGGCCGCCGTTAGCGGCGATGATTTCGGGCGGATCGCTTCATATGCGGCAATCGCGCAGCCGGGCACGGTAGCGTTTGCGACGAATGCCGGAATGTACGGAGATGACCTTAATGCAATCGGATATTTTGTGCAGGACAGCCAGCGTCTTAAAGAATTGAACCGCGCCGATGGTGAGGGCAACTTCCACATGAAACCCAACGGCGTTTTCTTCGGCAGCGATTGCAATTGGCGGGTGCTCGATACCGATACGTTTTTTCGCACTATTGGCGACCGCCCGCAATTCGGCACGCAATCCGGCCCGATGCTCGTCATCAACGGAGAGCTTCACCCTGACTTTCAGGAAAACGGCCCGTCGCGCGCGATCCGCAACGGTGTCGGCGTAGATGCCGATGGCAAAGCGCATTTTGTCATTTCAGATGAACCCGTCAGCTTTGGAGTGTTTGCGCGGTACTTCCGCGATGAGTTGCAGACGCCAAATGCGCTCTATCTTGATGGCAATGTGTCATCGCTGTGGAACCCGGCGACGGGCCGGATGGATACAGGCCGCGTGGGCCCGTTGCTCGTGGTGGAGAAAAAGTAATGCCGCCATCCAACATGCAGAGTTATGAGCGGACGCTCTATCCCGAAATTGAGCCCTACCAGACCGGTATGCTCGATGTCGGAGAGGGGCATTCGCTGTATTGGGAGCGATGCGGGACACCTGGCGCAAAACCGGCAGTGTTCCTGCATGGCGGCCCCGGCGGCGGAATGAGCCCCTCGCATCGCAGGCAATGGAACCCGGACAGGTATGATGTCCTGCTGTTCGACCAGCGCGGCTGCGGCAAATCCACGCCGTTTGCAGAGATCGAAAACAACGACACTCAGCGCATTGTCGAGGATATCGAGGCGCTGCGCAAGATGTGCAGCCATGATGCGTGGCAGGTATTCGGCGGCAGCTGGGGCGCAACCCTTTCGCTCGCCTATGCGCAGGCATATCCTGAACGCACGACAGAACTGATCCTGCGCGGGGTGTTTCTGGCCCGCCAGCAAGAGAAAGGCTGGCTCTATCGCTTTGGTGCAAGCGAGATCATGGCGGAGCAATGGGACAATTTTACCGGCCTGATCCCCGAAAGCGAGCGTGATGACCTCGTCAAAGCGTATTACGCGCGGCTGACCAGCGAGGATGAACAGACCCGTCTGGATGCAGCACGCGAATGGTCACTTTGGGAGGGCACCGTGGCAACGCTGCTGCCCAATGAAGGTTTGCTCGAAGAATTTGCCGACCCATCAAAAGCCGTGCCATTTGCCCGCATCTGCGCGCGTTTCTTCCTTGAGGACTTCTTCCTTGAAGAAGGTCAGCTGCTGGCAAACATGGACAGGATCAAACACATCCCTGGCATTATCGTTCAGGGCCGTCACGACATCTGCACCCCGCCCGCAGCGGCATGGGCGCTGAAAAAGGCATGGCCCGAAGCCCAGCTTTGGATGGTCCATGATGCCGGGCACAGCGCCAGCGAACCGGGGATCATAGATGGGCTGGTGCGAGCGACAGATGCCTTTGCCGAGCATTCCGCATGATCCTCGTCATCGACAATTACGACAGCTTTACCTTCAATCTGGTCCATTATCTGATGGAACTGGACGTTGACGTCCGCGTGGAGCGAAATGATGCCATCAGCGCGTCTGAAGCATTGGCAATCGGCGCGGCAGGCTATCTCATTTCGCCCGGCCCCTGCACTCCTAATGAAGCCGGGATCAGCCTTAATCTGGTCGCTGCGTGTGCGGATGCGGGCAAACCGCTGCTTGGCGTATGCCTTGGCCATCAATCGATCGGGCAGCATTTTGGCGGGAGCGTGGTGCGCGGCGGGTTGATGCACGGCAAAACCTCGCCTGTAACACATGACAATAGCGGCGTTTTTGCAGGCCTCCCCTCGCCCTTCACAGCGACACGGTATCACAGCCTTGAAGTCGTGGACGTGCCCGATGTCCTCGTCGCCAATGCCCACGCTGCAACGCCCGGACTTGACGAGCAAAGCGTTATGGGTTTCCGCCACGAAACGCTGCCCATTCACGGCGTGCAGTTTCACCCTGAAAGCATCGCAACCGAACACGGTCATGCCATGCTCGCCAATTTCCTGAAGGTGTGCGGCATCGATGCCAAGCTCCCCGAAAGGCTGACCCAATGAAGACGCTGCCGCTAGCCGTTCCGCACATGGATGAAGCCGAGGCCGAAGAGGTTTTCGGATGGATCCTCGACGGTGAGGCGAGTGACGAGGAGATCGCCCGCTTCCTGCTCGCAATGACCGAACGCAGCGAAACGGCAGAAGAAATCGCAGGCGCCGCCCGCGCTCTGCGTGCCCGGTTGATCCCGGTGCCTGGACCAGACAACGCTATCGACGTTTGCGGCACTGGCGGCGATGGACACCACACGCTCAACGTCTCCACTGCCGTTGGCCTAGTGGTCGGCGCCTGCGGCGTGCCGGTCGCGCGTCACGGCAACCGCGCGATCTCTTCAAAGGCGGGCGTAGCCGACACTCTTGAGGTGCTTGGCCTCGACATGGAGGCGGCGGGACGCACAGCGGAAAAAACGCTGGCTGAAATCGGCATCTGTTTCCTTTTTGCGCCGAACCACCATCCCGCGATGGGCCGTATTCAGCCTATCCGGAAGAAACTGGGCCGCCGCACAATCTTCAACTTGATGGGGCCGCTTTCCAACCCTGTCGGAGTGTCACGTCAGTTGATCGGGATCGCGCGCCCTGCCTATGTCCCCATCTATGCCGAGGCGAAAGCTCGGCTTGGCACAGAGCGCACATTCATCGTTTCGGGTGATGAGGGGCTGGATGAATTGAGCCTTGCGGGCGGGAATGAGCTAGCAGATGTCGCGGGCGCAGATTTCGCCATGAAGCGCGTTGATGCAGGGATGGCCGGCCTTCCCAATTCTCCGGTGGAGGCAATTCGCGGCGGAGACCCGGCACACAATGCCGAGGCATTGAAAGGCCTGCTTGCAGGCGGCAAAAGCGCATACCGCGATGCGGTCTTGCTCAATTCAGCGGCCGCGCTGATGGTCGCCGATGATGCGGAGGATTGGCAGACCGGCGCCGCAATGGCAGCAGAAGCGCTCGACAGCGGGAAAGCATCTGGCTTGCTCGCAAAATGGATTGAATTGGCAAAGTAACCTTATGAACAAGCTGGAAGAAATCTGCGCGGCGAAACGCGAAATCGTTGCCGCTCGAAAAGCGGCCATTTCGCTTTCGCAAATGGAAACGACCGCGCGCACCCAGACCCGCCCTCGCGGGTTTGAGGCAGCACTGCGGACAAAATCGCAAACCAGCTATGCGCTTATTGCCGAGATCAAGAAGGCGAGCCCGTCAAAAGGCTTGATCCGGGAAGATTTTCGTCCCGCCCAACATGCCAGCGATTACGAGGCAGGCGGAGCTGCCTGTCTTTCGGTCCTGACCGATGCGCCGTATTTTCAGGGTGCGGATGAATATCTGATCTCGGCGCGGGCGGCCTGCACTCTGCCTGTGCTGCGCAAGGATTTCATGGTTGATCCATGGCAGTGTCTTGAGGCCCGGACACTGGGTGCGGATGCCATTCTGGTTATCGTCGCTGCGTTGGAAGACGGCGAGATGGCCGAGATTGAAAGCGCGGCACTGGATCACGGGATGGACGTGCTGGTCGAGGTTCACGATGAAACCGAGCTGGAACGCGCGGCAAAACAGCTCAAATCGCGCCTGATCGGGGTCAACAATCGCGATCTGAAGACCTTTACTACCACGCTCGAAACGACCGAAAGGCTGGCCCCGCTCGCTCCTGAAGGCGCGTTGCTCGTCGG
The DNA here is from genome assembly GCF_042854385.1 of Erythrobacter sp. MTPC3. Taxonomy (NCBI): domain Bacteria; kingdom Pseudomonadati; phylum Pseudomonadota; class Alphaproteobacteria; order Sphingomonadales; family Erythrobacteraceae; genus Erythrobacter; species Erythrobacter sp. MTPC3. The sequence continues at coordinate 135,769 of NZ_BTGP01000001.1, read as the reverse complement.
GGAAAGCGGGATTTCGTCTCACGCCGATTGCAATCGGCTTGCGCGGTCCGGCGTGCGCACATTCCTGGTCGGGGAAAGCCTGATGCGCGCGAATGATGTCACAGGGGCCACGGCGGCGCTTTTGAACGGTTGAGAGCGGGTCTGTCCTACCACTAAGGATCGCGGTATGGTTGGCGAATGACAGCGCATCCACTCCCTTTTTCAGCCGCCCCATCTTCCCGCTCAGGACCGTGTAACATGCGGTCCATGTCTCCCCTGCAGGGAGGCGTCTGATGAGCGATCTGACCCACCTCGATGACAGCGGCGCGGCGCATATGGTGAATGTCGGCGCGAAGGCTGAAACCCAGCGACTTGCCATTGCTGCCGGGCGCATCACCATGTCGCAAAGCGCGCTGGCCGCGATCCGCGCAGGCAATGCGCCAAAAGGCGATGTGCTTGGCACGGCCCGCATTGCGGGCATTATGGCAGCCAAGCGCACCGGCGAGCTGATCCCGTTATGCCATCCCCTCGGGTTGGAAGCGGTGAGCATCGACTTCACCTTCGAAGAAGACGGAGTCGCTGTCACGGCCAGCGCATCGCTAACCGGCAAAACGGGTGTCGAAATGGAGGCGATGGTGGCGGTCTCCACCGCGCTGCTGACAATCTATGACATGGCAAAAGCGATCGACAAGGGGATGGTTATCGAAGCCGTGCGCCTGATTGAGAAACGCGGCGGTAAATCGGGCACGTGGAAAGCAGATAGCTGATGGCTGATATGCTCACGCTGGAAGAGGCGCAGGCACGCCTCCTCGCGCTTGCGCCAGAGCTCGGTGTTGAGCGCGTTTCAGCGGATGGCTTTGCCGGAGAGCGTTATCTGGCGGAGGACCTCATGGCCGCGCGAACGCAGCCGCCAGCGGACCTGTCCGCCATGGACGGCTACGCCATTTGCGGCGGCGGGCCGTGGTCAAAGGTAGGAGAAAGCCGCGCCGGCACCCCCTTTGCGGGCAGTCTTGATGAAGGGCAATGCACCCGTATTTCTACAGGTGCCCAAATGCCTGAGGGAAGCGACCGCGTCCTGATACAGGAAAATGCGGTGGTCGAGGGTGATACGGTATCGCTTGCCCAAGGCGAGACGCGGCCGGAAGCAGCGCGGCACGTTCGCAGCAAGGGTTTCGACTTTGTTGCGGGCGAACGGGTGATGCGGATCGGAACGAGCATGGGCCCGGCGCAGATCGCGCTAGCCATCGCGGCGGGACACGGCCTGTTGCCGGTGCGCAGGCTGCCACGGATCGCAGTGCTCGACAGCGGCGATGAACTGGCCTCCGATCCAGCGGATTGCGGCCCCGACCAAATTCCTGCAAGCAACGGCCCGATGATCGCCGCCATGCTGCGCCCTCTAGTGGGCGGTGTAACCCGGCTTGGCCCGGTGGCGGATGACACGGAGGCATTGGCCGATGCACTTGCTCTGGCTGAAGGTCATGACATCCTTATCACATCAGGCGGCGCATCCGTCGGCGATCACGATCTTGTCCAGCAGGCACTGATCAACTGGGGGGCGAACCTCGCGTTCTGGAAAGTCGCGATAAAGCCCGGCAAGCCATTGATGGTGGCGACGCGCGGCGAGCAAATCATACTCGGGCTCCCCGGCAATCCGGTGTCGAGTTTCGTGACGTGTTTTCTGTTCGGCATTCCGCTGGTCCGCGCCGCGCTTGGATCGACGTCGCCGATGGGCGCGCCGCGCAACCTCATCGCCGCGGAGGATTTGCCCGCTACTGGGAGCCGCCGCGAATTCCTGAGAGGAATTGCCGATGGTGAAACCGTCAGCCAGTCGGCGGTTCAGGATTCGAGTGCGTTGCAGGCGCTTGCCACGGCGAACTGCCTGATTGACCGACCCGCTGGATCGCTTTTCGTGCGGAAAGGCGAGACAGTTCCGGTGTTTTACCTCCACAACGGCTGAATTCTGCGGGTTATCGCGCTTAACGAAACTTGACAGGTCGAATCGGGTTGCCTATTCGTTCCGCATTCGTTCACCTTATCGGTGCGCGGGGAGTATCGGCAAAGCACCAGCTATCGGTGCCTCTTCGGATGCGTGAAACAGGCACTACGGGCTATTTGTCGGTCCGGCACGTGCGTTTTAGGGAGTGACCCCATGCTGACTGCAAAGCAGCACGAATTGATCCAATTCATCCAGAAACGTCTGGATGAAACCGGTATCTCGCCAAGTTTCGAAGAAATGAAGGAGGCGCTCGATCTCAAGAGCAAATCGGGTGTTCACCGCCTGATCTCTGCCTTGGAAGAACGCGGGTTTATCCGGCGTTTGCCCAACAGGGCGCGGGCGCTGGAAGTGATCCGCCAACCCGAAGATTCCACGCCTACGCCCCGCGCCACGGTTAATGCCAATGATACGGTCGCCTCGGCCTCTGCGGTCATGAAACAGGCGCCAGAGCCTGCCAATGACGTGATCGAGATCCCGCTGCATGGCCGGATTGCCGCCGGTGCTCCGATTGAGGCGCTGGAGGGTCAAAGCTCGCTTCCGGTTCCGGCTGCGCTGCTTGGTCCTGGTGAGCACTACGCTCTCGAGGTATCGGGAGATTCCATGATCGAGGCGGGGATCTTCGACGGTGATTTCGCACTTGTGCGTCGGACTGACAATGCCCGCGATGGCGAAATCGTGGTTGCCTTGGTCCGTGATGAAGAAGCGACGCTGAAATACCTCCATAAGGACGGCGGTAATATCCGCCTTGATCCGGCCAACGCGATGTACGACCCGCAAGTTTACGGCGCGGGTGAGGTAAAGGTTCAGGGCAAGCTTGCAGGCTTACTGCGGCGCTACCACTGATGTGTTGCGCGGGGCAGCAGGTCTATTCCTGCGTCCCGCGCCACCATCCGTGCTGTCCCTGACCAGCTGAAACGCTGACGACCCGTTCATTGGCAAGGTCGATGGACAGACCACCAGTTTTCTGGAGCAAGCGACGGTCCGCTTTAAGCCATCGCGGCATGCAGGATCGCGGCAGGAACCGGTCAGCGACCACAATGTCGGATCGTTCACATGCTGCAGCCAAGGCGCGTTCTTCGACCATGTCACGGTTACGCGCCATCAGGATCGTCCATTCTCGCGCTGCTCGCGTGATCGTGACAAGGCAGAATTCAGTCGAGCAATTGGCGCCGCTCCACTGATCCAATGGGATAGGTTCGCTTTCCACGCTGGCGAGTTCCAGCAGGTTGTCCTTCGAATAGGACGACCGACTGTTCCGCAATGACAGCATATCGCGCGCGCCTTCGCCGTTTTCGATTGTGATGCCGACATGCCGGCCTTCGCGGCCAATCAGGAGGTCCGGGATTGGCGTCGCGAGCAAGGTCGCGGCGGCCAAGCCCGAAGGCAGCAGTCCCCATAAACGGGCCTTCCCGCTCCACAGCGCGAGCCACATGCCGCCGATGACAAACATGGCAATGGTTCCATAACCCATCTGCGGCATCAGTTTGACGGCACCAGGCTGCGCGGATGTGAAGTGGGCGAGCCCAAGAAGCACATCGAGCGATTTCTGAACCAGCCACCACGCAGGCCCGCCCAACCCCAGCAGGTCGAGCGCCAGCGCGAACGCAATCAGTGGCATGGAAATAAAAGTGACCAAAGGGATCGCAAAGACATTGGCAAAAGCGCCGTAAAACCCTGCCCTGTGAAAATGGAATAGCACAATCGGCATGAGCGCAATCTCAATCACAAGGCCGGTGATGAACAGCATAGCGACCTTTCGCCCGGTTCGCTTCAACCAAGGCTCCTCTCGTGCGGCGAGGAACGCCTTGGCAGGTGCCGAAGAATGCAATGCGACGATGGCGAGCACGGCTGAAAAGCTCATCTGAAAGCTAGGCCCAACCACGCTTTCCGGCCACAGAAGCATCACAAAGACTGCGGCAGCCGCCACCATCCGCAATGATAGCGCGTCTCTGCCCAGCGCCAGAGCAATAAGGACCAACATAGCGGCTGCGCAGCTTCTCACAGTCGGAACTTCCGCACCGGTCAGCAGCGTGTATCCAATCCCGGCAAGCGCGCCTGCCGCCGCAGCCGCCACCGGCAATCGCACCCTAAGGGCAAGGGGAGGAAACGCCGCCAACAACTTCAGTGCGATCAGATAGCCACCGGCGATCACGGCGCTCACATGAAGTCCGCTGATTGATAACAGATGCGTCAAACCGGAATCGCGCATCGCGTCTTCGTCAGCTTCGGTAATGGCGCCTCTGTCTCCGCTGGCAAAGGCGGCTGCGATTGTTCCAGCGGAGCCGTCCACGCGCTCCCTGACATGCGATGAAAGCGCGCGCTGAATAGCCGCCAGACCGCTTGCAGGCGGGGCCTGTTCCATGACTTCGATGCCGCCCATCACGCTGCCGGTTGCAGCCAATCCTTTGAACCATGCAGCACGCGCAAAATCATAAGAGCCAGGCAGCATCGGGCTGGCAGGTGGCATAAGGCGCACGCGGGCCCGAATGATCGCACCCTCCAGCAATATCGCAGTCGATTTGTCGCCTGAAACTGGCGTGTCCAACGGAACATTAACGCGGATTTTCCGGCTTTCACCGCTTCCCGCGTCGCGTACCGCCATCGTCAGCCGCACACGATTTTGGGCTGGCTGGTCCTCTCTGGCGAGGATGTAACCCTGGACGCGCTCGATTGTTGGCCGGTCGATCGGCTCTGCACCGACGGTCTCCGAACGCAGCCAGATAACCAATATTCCTGCGGCGAAAATAACACCTCCAGCGACGACCGCGCTGCGAAGGTGATCTCGCCCCTCCCCCGGTCTCCAGACAGCGAGTGCAAACAGCGCGGCCAGCAACGCGGCAGTGATAGCCATGATCCACTGCAGCGGCGATTTCAGTGCAAACCATGCTAAGATCCCGCTCGCAAACAGAACGGCGAGCCACGGGGCACGGTCAAACCCCGAAGCGCTCAGGAACCTGTTTGCGCCGCTCGCAATGATACGCGGGATGCTGGACAACGCTGCGCCCCTTTGCCAAGGGCGCTGCATTGCAACATTGTCGGCGGCCGGAACATCGGATGCACCGCCGCCCAAAGGCACTAATGGCGCGTCGCGCATGGTGTTTCCCCTGAAGCATCAGGGCAGAAATGAAAAGGAATTTGAAGGACATGGCTAGCGAAAGCGCAAACGGCGGTAAGGCAGTGGTTACACGCTTTGCGCCCTCGCCAACCGGGTTTTTGCACATTGGCGGTGCGCGAACGGCGCTCTTTAACTGGCTTTATGCCCGCCATCACGGCGGGCAGGCGCTGCTCAGGATTGAAGACACTGACAAGGAACGCTCAACACAAGAAGCCATAGACGCCATTCTCGACGGACTTAGCTGGCTCGGCCTTGATTACGATGAGGAGCCGACATTCCAGTCCGCGCGCGCAGATCGCCATGCCGAAGTCGCGCACAAGCTGCTGGATGCTGGCCATGCTTATAAATGCTTTGCCACGCGTGAGGAGCTGGAGGAAATGCGCGCCGAACAGCGCGTAAATAAGCAGCCAATGCGGTATGACGGACGCTGGCGGGATCGCAGCGCGTCCGAGGCTCCCGATGGAGCATCCTATACAGTCCGGCTCAAGACCCCGCAGGACGGGGAAGCCACAATTCAGGATGAGGTTCAGGGATCTGTCTCGGTCAAGAACGATGAGATCGACGACTACATCATCCTCCGCGCAGATGGCACGCCGACCTATATGCTGGCAGCGGTGGTGGACGATCACGATATGGGAGTTACGCATGTCATCCGCGGCGACGATCACCTCAACAACGCATTCCGCCAATTGCCGATCTATCATGCGATGGACGGGATAGAGGGCGATTGGGCAGAGCCAGTTTACGCACACATTCCGTTGATCCACGGATCGGACGGGGCAAAATTGTCCAAACGTCACGGCGCATTGGGCGTTGATGCCTACCGCGACGAGATGGGTATTTTGCCAGAGGCGCTGTTCAATTACCTCCTTCGCCTCGGCTGGGGCCACGGCGACCGCGAAGAAATCACGCGGGATGAAGCAATTGAGCTTTTTGGATTGGGCGGAGTGGGCAAAAGTCCGTCTCGTTTCGATATGAAAAAGCTCGAGAATCTGAACGGGCACTACATCCGCGAAGCTGACGATAGGATGCTGGCCAACCTGGCAGCAAAAGGTATGGACGGCGATGTCGATATCGATCTGCTTGCCAAGGCGATGCCGGTCCTGAAAACGCGGGCGAGGAGCGTCCACGAACTTGCTGAAGGAGCGCAGTTTTTGTTCGCTCAGCGGCCTCTAGCCATGACTGAAAAGGCCGCAAAGCTGCTTGACGAAAACGGAAGGGCGCGGCTGGGCAAGATTTCCAGTGCGCTTGCGGCGGAAAATGACTGGACAATCGAGGCTCTCGAAGCCACTACGAAGTCGCTCGCCGAGGAACTGGAATTGGGACTTGGCAAGCTTGCGCAGCCAATGCGCGCTGCGCTTACCGGGACGACGACATCGCCCGGAATTTTCGACGTTCTGGTCCTTCTTGGACGGGAAGAAGCCCTCGCCCGGCTCAACGCACACGCTGCGTGAGCCGGATCAACGGGCAGGAATTGAGCAGGAGACACATCTTGGCAGATCAAAACGCCAAACTCGATATCGGCGGAGAGACCCACGAATTTCCCGTGCTCCAGGGCAGCACCGGACCCGACGTGGTCGATATCCGCAAGCTGTATGGCCAAACGGGCAAATTCACATTTGACCCGGGTTATAAATCCACCGCCAGCTGCGAGAGCGCACTGACGTATATCGACGGCAACGAAGGTATCCTGCTGCACCGCGGGTATCCGATCGGCCAGCTGGCAGAACACTCCAGCTTTATGGAAGTGTCCTATCTGCTGCTGAATGGCGAGCTGCCGAGCGGTGAAGATCTGGACGATTTCACCTACACCATTACGCGCCACACGATGCTGCACGATCAGCTGCGCCAGTTTTATCAGGGTTTCCGCCGCGATGCGCACCCGATGGCGATCATGTGCGGTGTGGTTGGCGCGCTTTCGGCGTTCTATCACGACAGCACCGATATTTCGGACCCAGAGCACCGCAAGATCAGCTCACACCGCCTTATTGCAAAAATGCCGACGATTGCGGCTGCCGCTTACAAATATTCGGTCGGCCAGCCCATGATGCAGCCGGACAATTCGCTGAGCTACACGGGTAATTTCCTGCGGATGACATTCGGCGTTCCGGCAGAGGAATACGAAGTCATTCCCGCAGTAGAGCGGGCGATGGACCGGATTTTTATCCTCCACGCCGACCATGAACAGAACGCATCGACATCGACCGTGCGGCTTGCCGGGTCATCGGGCGCGAACCCATTTGCGTGTATCGCTGCGGGCATTGCCTGTCTGTGGGGTCCTGCGCATGGCGGCGCCAACGAAGCGGCTCTCAACATGCTGCGCGAAATCGGCACGCCTGACCGCATCCCTCATTACATTGAGCGGGCCAAGGACAAGAACGATCCGTTCCGTCTGATGGGTTTTGGCCACCGCGTTTACAAAAACTACGATCCGCGTGCGACTGTCATGCAGAAAACCGTGCGCGAAGTGTTCGAGGCGCTGAACGTCAAGGATCCGGTGTTTGAAACTGCACTTGCCTTGGAAGAAATGGCTCTTAACGATCCGTATTTCCAAGAGAAAAAGCTGTTCCCGAATGTCGATTTCTATTCCGGCGTTATCCTTTCGGCCATCGGTTTTCCGACCACCATGTTCACCGCACTGTTCGCCCTCGCCCGCACAGTTGGCTGGGTTGCGCAGTGGAACGAAATGATTTCGGATCCAGGCCAGGTCATCGGCCGCCCGCGCCAGCTTTACACTGGCCCGACGCAGCGTGATTACGTGCCGCTCAGCAACCGCTAAGCCCGCGAAGAAAGACAGCAAATGGGGCGGCCCGCGATCAAACTTGCACTGCAAGTCGTCGGGGCCGCCCTTTTTGTGTCCGGCGCGATGTGGGCGCTGCAAGGTCTGGGCATTCTAATGTGGCCTGCGGGAAGCTTTATGCTCGCACAGCGCGAATGGGCGCTTTATGGCGGCGTCACCGCCTTGATCGGAGTGGTGATGATCTTGCTCGGCCAAAGGATCGGCCGCGGCAGCTAGCTTGCAAAGCCCAAAGGTTACTCGCCAAATTCTGGCAGGGTGAGGACAAACCTCGCTCCCGCATCCCCGTTACCGCTAATCGGCAAATCCACTGCCAGATCGCCCTTCATCACGCGGGCCAACTTTCGGGAAATGTACAGACCAAGGCCAGAACCGGTGTCGGTTCCGCCCGCACTATCGCGCCCTAGCCGCTCGAATTTCTCAAAAATCCGGCTGGCCTGATCAGGGTCTATTCCTGCGCCTTCGTCAGCCACTGACAACGCAACCTGTCCATCGCCTTGCTGATGTACGGCTACGCTAACCGTGCTGCCTTCCGGGGAATAGGCAATCGCATTACCGATCAAATTAATGAGGATTTGCAGGACTCGCCGCACTTCGGCGCGGGCAAAAATTGCCTCGCCCTCTCCCGGCAGATCAAGCGCAATCGACCTCGCCTGCGCCCGAACGCCGAGGATACCGGCAGCTTTTCGCGCAGCGTCACCCAGATCCACTTTCTCACTCGCAGTCGTGAAATCAGGCGATTCGACTACGTCCAGATCGACCAGATCATCGAGCATGGCGGACAGGTGCTGCCCGGCTGCCGCGATGTTTCCGGCATAATCGCTGTATTCGCTGCGCAGCGGCCCGGCGAGCTTTGCGCGTATGGTCTCCGCGTTTGCGATGATCCGCGCAACCGGTTGGCGAAGGACCGGTGTCAGCGTGCTTCCCATCAACCGTGAATAGCCTGCCTCTTCCGCATCACCCTGCTGGGCGATTGGAGTAAGCAACGGCTCATCGGCAACCAGCAGCAACTCAAATCCGACTGGCTCACGCGACTGTGACCCCATAGGTAGCAACCGGACGCGCCATTGGCGGTCCGAACCGGGAACGGTGCAATGCACTCCATCCAGCAACCGCCAGTGGAGCGGCTGTTGGTGGGCTACGTCGCGCAGCGTCACAAAGTCGATCCAGTTCTTGCTCGCCGACGCGGCAACATCCTTTTCCAACTGCTGCGCATCGGGTGCGACTGCGCTTAACAATTGAACCCGCTGATCCGCATCAAGCCGCGCCGTAATTTCAGCCGCAGCCCGGTCAATGGAATCGAGCCGTTCTGCCAATTCCTTGGTGCTTGCCTGCTCGCTGGGTGTGCGCTGCCAGTTATCGACCAGCAATTCGCAGCCGCCACCTGCATCGCTGTCGATCGGATGAACCCGAACGAAGCCCGAAACTATGTCTGCGCCGTCAAATGCGCTGAATTCCCTTGCCACCTTGAGGCCCATTTCGCGCCCCTGTCGCACGATGGCGCGCAGCTCCGGTACCGCCAGCGCGCCGGGCACGGTGCCGCCGCAATCCTCCTGCAATTGCGCGAGTGCCTCGTCCGCGCTTATCAGCCGGTCGCGATCGTCGGTGATGCCCCGCGCGGCAAGGGAGGATTTCTGGCGCTCCATAACCAGCCCAGTCACCCAGCATTCCGCGTATTGGAATTGCTAAGCATGGCACTGGCCCGTTCTGGGGCAATTGCGCCGATATCACTGGGAAGGCGGCCTGCCGGCTCAAGAGCCACAAACTGGCGTTCGATTGTCGCAGCATCCAGCCCCGCGGCCCGCAGGCTAAGCGCGAGCCTAACGGCCTGATGTTCATGGCAGGCAAGGATGGCGAGTTCGCGCGGCTGATTGCTAAGCCGCGCCAGGGCGCTGACAAACATGGCGAACCCGGCATGCTCCAGATCGAGCCCGGCAAGGATCCCTCCCCGCATCGAAGCGGTCAGCCGGGCCAGCAGCCCGATGCGGCCCGCCCCTTCATCATAGCTGGCCTTTAGGCGCTTTATAGCCGGGGCAATCGCGGGATCGCTGCGATCATGCACCTCCCAGCGTTTGAGGACGGTATGAAACAAATCGGCTGGCAATTCGGTCAGCGCGAGGTCCATGCGCCGCTGGTTCTGCACAAACCGCGATTGTGCGGCGAGTGCGGACATCGCGAGTTCCGCCGTGGATGCGTCATCGGACGCGATCAGCTCTTGCAAAAGCGGGCTTAGGATGGGGTCAATTGATGTGCGCTGCTCCAGCCTTTCGGCGAGCTGGCCTTCCATCGCCAGGGCATAACAATAGCTCAGCACCGCGCTGTCATTGGCGAGCCGGTCTGATAAATGGTCGATCTCGCGCGGTTCCACCGGCTGTCGGCCTGCCGTGCTGCGCGCAGCGAGCAGCTGCTCTGCCAATGAACCTAGCATCCCGCGTATCTTGGCAACGATGGCATCGCTGACCAGTGATTGCCCCGATGTCGCCAGCATATGCGAGAGCACAGGCGGAACCCCGCTCAAGGCGCGGTCGCCGCGGACAAGCGCGTCTTTCAGCGCGGCTTCCACTGCGGGAATCCGAGCCTCTGCACCAGCGTGTGAATTATTTTTATCGGTCGCCATCTTGCCCATTGAACCGCCTTTGCACAGGCTTGGTTAAGGGCGCGTTAGCTCAGTTGCGAAAGGAGCGCAGCATCAAAGCGGACATAGCCCCCAGTGCAAGCACCGCCATACCTTCCGCCAGTAAACCGAAAGCTGCGCACACCCCCAGTATCGCCAGATGGAACGCGGTATCACCCCAAAACGCGGCTAGCCTTGATCGCCGGCCCGTTCCGGCGAGCAGAGCCAGACCGGACAACAGCGGCGCAAGCGCGAGAACAGCGCTGTTCTGGCCATATGCCATGAGGGAAAGAGTGAGCAATACTGTGGCAATAGCTGCCAATATATATCTGATTATTATGGTATTTCGTTCATCCCTACCCTCACCCAAGAGTGCGGACTTCAACTCTTTCCAAGAGATTGCGAATGAAGCGAGCAATGCAGCAACAGCACCGGTAAAAAGAGCCGCAATCGCATAGCCAAACCATGCGAAAATCGCGCCACCTGCAAACAGGGTCAGCGCCGATAATCCCGCGATGAGCGCGTAATCCTGGCTCATCCCTTTTGGCGCAAGCATTGTCGCGACTTTCGCAGCTATTGCATCGAGTGGCGCGATAATCGGCGCCGCTGCGGCATTGCGTGCGATCAGGGCACTCTGGCGGCTGGCTATGGCGCGTTCGCTATTGGCCAGCAGCCAGTCGCCGTTTGTCAGCGCATCCGCTGGGACCGGGACTGTGTCGCAGCGTGCCTGCAATCCCAACCGCAGCAGAAGCGACATAATCTCGACATCCGGCGGCATCTCGGCAAGTTTTTGCGCGTGAACCGCGCGCATTACGGCAATGCCGCCCCAATTGCGCTGGGCATCTATCCGCTCGAAATCCTCTGGGTGAGCCTCTGCTAGGGGATGATCGGCAGGGATGGTCAGGATCGCTCGTCTGAGTCCGGTTTTTCCGACCAGCATGTCATGGCAAACCGCCTCTTGCGGCATCAGCCCATCCAGCATCACCACCGCGACATCGTCTGCGCGCAGCAAAGAGACGAATTGCAGTGAAGACCGGACTGCGTGAAATTCGTGACCGCTTGCCTCGATGGAAAGCTGCACGTCTGCAACCTCCTTTGGTAGACTGTCGCAGAGGCAGATAAACCGCTCACAGCCAAGCGAACGCATGACTTGGGTCTGCCACGCCAAAACCGACCGGCCGCCCATCTTTAGTCCGGCACGTAGACCGCCATCAGCGGTCATCTTCCGAGCAGACAATATGGCTGTGATCACGCAGACGGTCCTTTTCCGATCTGCGTTATCGCTACCCGCCTTACGCTGCCTTCATCAAGGAGTGCGGCGGTGATTTACCGCTATTTTCTGCGAGCCAGCGATCTGCTCAAGCGGCGAAGCGGGCCAGAACCGACTCGATCTCGCGAATTGCTGCGGGTTCGCCCGGCGCACTGCTGAGGGCATTCTCTGCTGCGTTTAGCAGGTCTTCGGAATGGAAACTGGCGGCGAGACCTTTCAACCGCATTGCCGCAACGTGCCAATTGCCATCGCAGCGCGAACGTTTCAGCAAATCGAGCTGTTTGCCCACACTTTCGTAGAATGCGCCGCGCAGCTCGCGCATAAGGACGGGATCATCTCCCGCCGCCGCTGCCAATGTCGAATCAAGTGCGCCGGTTTCATAAGCCATGCTGCCAGACATAGGACAATCGGAGTTAAAGCGGGGTTTATCCTGATCCAACCTGTGGTATCTTCCCGGAATGAACGGGAAAAACCACATCATTCGCGCCGTTGGCATGTCCGCCAATTCCAGCAAGAAGGTTTCTGAAGATGACGTCCTGTCGCTGGAAGAATATGCCGAGGAAACGGAGCCCGATCTGGTAGCTGAACCCGCCGAGGGATTCGCCACCTACGAGGAAGAATACCCGGATAATCCAGCGTATCAGCAGCAGCGGTTTGACTGGATATGGCCCGCAATCGCTGTTGTTACAGTTGCAGCATGGACCGCACTTTACGGTTGGGCGATGCGTGATGAACTGCTCAACGCGGCAAGCGCGGCGCCTGCGCAATGGACGCGCTGGATCATCGACTGGTCCGTGCCGGTTTTGCTGGTGGGGATCATCTGGCTGATCGCGATGCGCAATTCGCGTTCAGAGGCGAACCGGTTCGCCAACACGGCGGCATTGCTCAGCCGCGAAAGCAGCCAGTTGGAAGACCGCCTGAACGTGGTCAATCGCGAACTCAGCCTGGCGCGCGAATTTCTCAGCGCCCAGTCGCTAGAATTGGAGTCGCTTGGCCGGATGGCCAGCGAGAAAATTTCTGCGCACGCCTCTGAGCTCCAGGATTTGATCAAGACGAACGGCTCTCAGGTCGACCGCATTGGCAGCGCCAGCGATACCGCGCTCAGCAACATGACCAAACTTCGCGACGATTTGCCAGTGGTGGCCAATTCCGCGCGCGACGTGTCCAATCAGGTGGGCAATGCTGGCCGTACCGCGCATGACCAGCTGGACAAGCTGATCGCCGGTTTTGAACGCCTGAACGAGTTTGGCAAAGCAAGCGAAAATCAGGTTGCCGCCCTTGGCAGCCGCGTAGGCGATACGCTTACAGGCTTTGAAACGCAGCTCGGGCAGATCGAAGGGCTTGTTTCCGGTAGGTTCGAAACGCTCAAGGTGCAGGCCGATGAATATCGCGGTGAGATCGGCGAAGCGGAGGAACAGGCGATTGCTGCTCTGAACGATCGCATCACGGTGCTTCAGTCCGAGGTTAAAGCCGTATCGGGCAAACTTCGAGAGGCGGAAATCGGTGCGATGGAACAAATGCACGCTGCGAAAGACCGGCTCTATGAAGAGGTCGGCAGCACCGTTGAAGCGCTCGATAAGCTCGACCAGAAAGCGATGTCAGCCGCGCGTCTGCGTGTCGAGGAGCTGAATGCGGAGGCCACGCGCTTCGACGATACCCTGGCGCAGCGCGATCAGCGTTTCATGGAGGAGATGGAGCGCCGTCAGGCCACGTTTGAAACGCGCGAAACACAGGCGAGCGAAGTGCTGGCCCAGCGCCTGGCAGACCTGGACGAGGCAATTGCCGAACGACGCGAGGCGCAAACCGCTGAAACAGCGAAGCTTGTCGCGCACAGTCAGGAAATGGCCGATCAGCTAGATAGCCTTGGCGCCTTGATCGGGCAAATTGGAGAACATGGCGAGCTGACCCGCGCGAAACTCGGCGAAGGGATGGCCGAACTCGATCACCAGCTCGGCGAAAAACGCACCGCCTTGGCGGACACCGAAAAACAGATTGCCGAACTTACAGAATCCGGCATCCGATTGCTTGAGATCATCCGCTCTGGCGCGCTCCATGCAGGAGAGGATCTGCCAGCAGCCATCGGCACAGCGGCAAATGATCTGCGCAAGGTCGAGGAACGGGCTGCCTCTCTCAACAGTGTCATGTTTAGGACCAGCCAGCAGACAACGGAGCTTTCCGATTATCTGCTGAAAACACGCGAAACGATCGCTGAAACCGATGTCTCGATTGATGCGTTGCAGTCCAAGCTATCTGAACAATCCGAAGATGCACTCGCCAAGCTAAATGGCCTTCGATCAGGCTTTGCCCGCCTAACCGAAGAAGGGGAGGCATTCGGTGAGGAAACACAGGCGACTTTGCGCGAAGCGTTGACCGGGCTGGAAAGCGCCACGCGCTCTGCCTTCGCTGCACTCGACGAAGGCGCGCGCGAAAAGATTGGCGCGTTGGCAGGCGATATCAGTTCAGAAGCGGTCGAGGCGCTGGAACGGTCTCTTCGCTCGCAAAGCGCCGAAACCATCGGTGCGCTGGAACAGGCGGCTGCTCACGCGTCCGGCGTCGGCCGCGAAGCAGCAGTGCAATTGCGCGATCAGCTAGTGAAGGTGAATGAGCTTACAGGCAATCTGGAACATCGGGTCGCCCGCGCGCATGAATTGGCCGAAGAACAGGTCAACAACGACTTCTCACGGCGAATGGCGCTGATTACGGATAACCTCAATTCCAACGCAATCGACATCACCGCCGCTTTGTCGAATGACGTGACCGACACGGCATGGGATGCGTATCTTAAGGGCGATCGCGGTATCTTTACCCGGCGGGCAGTGCGCCTGATCGACAATGGCGAAGCTCGCGAGATCGCCGATCTTTACCAGCGCGACCCCGAATTTAAAGGCAACGTTTCACGCTACATCCACGATTTCGAAGCGATGCTGCGGTCTATGCTCTCCACCCACAACGGTAACGCACTTGGCGTGACCATGCTGGGGTCGGATATGGGCAAGCTGTATGTCGTTCTGGCGCAGGCGATCGAGCGGTTCCGCAGCTGAACAGGGTCGCTGCAATCAGCGCGCGGCGCTCTCCGGCGGTTTGGGCAGAATGTCGAGCATATCGACGCTCACCCAACCGTATTCAAAATTAAGAACGAACGCGCTCGTCAAGACCGCAGCGATTAATGTCGCGCCGATTGCGATCTTTCGGGGCCGGAAATTGACTGGCGCACTTTCTGCCTGGCCCGGGACTTTCTCGATCCCTTCCTCGTCTGCCGTCCGCACCCCGAATGGCAACATGACAAATGCGGTCATCACCCAGAACAGAAAATAGATCGCGAGGATCGAGGTCCAACCCATTAGCGGCGCCCTTCCCTCGCCCGGCCCGGCATGACGACCCGCACCTGCGGGCTTTTGCCAGCCCAGCGCCGTGCGGCACGGCGTGCGGTAACGCGCGCAGCCTCATGCACTTTTGCAGGGTCCTGCGCATCGCGGCCTTTCAGCTTGCCGATGGCTTTCAGGATATCGTCCTGCGCCTCCGCGATGAAGTCCGGCATGTCTTCATCAAGCGGCAGACCGAACGCCTCGATAGCAGGCGCTTCGCCGCGCTGGAGGACAACGACCATCGCGCCCTCTTGCGCGATCCGGCGGCGCATTGTGATGGATTCACCATCCGCCGGGGCAATGATGTCGCCATCCAGAACAAGCCGGCCATTGCGAACCTGCGCAATCACGCCCGGCTCACCAGGAGCGAGACGCACGATATCGCCGTTTTTCTGAACGACATTGTGCGGGATCCCGGCCTCTTTACCCACCTTCGCCTGCTCTCGCATGTGCCGGATCTCTCCATGCACAGGGATGAGCACCTCCGGTTTGAGCCAGCTGTAAAGTGCTTCGAGTTCGGGCCGCCCGGGATGGCCGGATACGTGGATACCCGCCTGCCTGTCGGTCACCATGGTGATACCGCGCGCAGCGAGCATATTCTGGATTTTACCAATGGCGATTTCATTGCCCGGAATTTGCCGCGACGAAAACAGGACAACATCACCGCTCGCTAGGTCGATTTGATGGTTCTGGTCGGCAATGCGGGACAAAGCAGCACGCGGCTCGCCCTGCCCGCCTGTGGCGAGGATGATCACCTCTCCGCGGGGCAGCCGCATGGCGGTGTTGAAATCGACGGTAGGCGGAAAATCTTCCAGATACCCGTTATCCTGCGCCACCTCGATAATGCGGTCGAGTGATCGTCCGGCCACACAAACCTGCCGCCCGGTTTCACGCGCCACTTCGCCAAGGGTCTGCAGGCGTGCGACATTGCTGGCGAACGTCGTGACAAGCACGCGTTTACCGCTGTGCCGTGCAACCTCCTCCATCAGCGCCCGATGGACGGCGCCTTCGCTGCCGGACGGGTTCGGATTGAACACATTGGTGGAATCGCAGACGAGCGCATGCACGCCCTCTGCGCCAATCTCACGCAGTTCTTCTTCGGTGGTGGGTTCGCCAATGATAGGCTCTTCGTCCAATTTCCAGTCACCGGTATGGAATATGCGGCCATATGACGTGTCGATCAGCAGCGCGTTGCCCTCCGCAATGGAGTGTGCAAGCGGCAGGTATTCGACGGAGAACGGACCGATATTGATCTGTCCGTGATCTTCCTCGATAATATTCAGTTTGACCTTGCCGAGCAGTCCGGCCTCTTCCAGCTTTCGAGCGACCAGATCAGCGGTGAACGGCGTTGCATACAGCGGCACGCCAAGTTCATCGGCAAAATACGGGACCGCGCCGATGTGATCTTCGTGCGCGTGGGTGAGCACAATGCCGAGCAAATCGCGGCGGCGCTCCTCGATAAAATCCAGGTCTGCAAAAACCAGATCAACTCCGGGATATTCATTGCCGGAAAAGGTCATGCCTAGATCGACCATGAGCCATTTGCCGTCACATCCGTATAGGTTGACGTTCATGCCAATCTCTCCCGAACCACCGAGGGCAAGGAAGAGAAGTTCGTTTTCAGGTTTGAAGTTCTTTTTCACTTAGGTTGTTTAGTGCTTTGTATTTGAGTGATATTATTGCGATGCCTGCTTCGCCAGGATGGCGAGCCCTTCGATCGTGAGATCGGCATCGACGTAATCGAAAATTTCTGTCGCATCGTCGAACAGGATGGCGAGGCCGCCAGTCGCAACGACTTTTGCCGGGCGCCCGATTTCGCTTTTCATGCGTTCGACAATGCCTTCCATCATGGCGACATAGCCCCAGAAAACACCGATCAGCATCTGGTCCTCTGTATTGCGGCCAATCACGCTCTTGGATCCTGGCGCGCGGATTGCGATCCGCGGCAATTTGGCAGTCTTGCCAACGAGCGCGTCCAGCGACAGGTTGATGCCCGGCGCGATGGAGCCGCCCTTGTAAGTTCCGTTGAAATCAATCGCTTCGAATTTGGTCGCGGTGCCGAAATCGATAACAATCAGGTCTCCGCCATATTTGTGGTGCGCGGCGAGGATATTCAAGGCGCGGTCCGCTCCGAGTGAACTGGGTTGATCGACGTCGATCTCAAATTGCCAGGCCGCCTTGCCCTCACCAGCTTTCATCGGAGTGATGCCGAAATACTTTTGCGCGAGCACTGAAAGGTTATGGTCAGCGCGCGGTACGACCGATGCATAGACGATCTGCGTAATATCCTCGCGCGGGACATCCTCAATGGCGAGCAATTGGAGAAGCCAGACCGCATATTCATCACCTGTCCTGCGCGGATCGGTGGCGATGCGCCAGCGTGCGCGGGTCTTAAAACCGCCCCCGCCGTCCGGTTCGAACAGGGCGAATACAACATTGGTGTTCCCGACATCGGCAGCCAGCAGCATTATGTTTCTACCTCTTCATCTTCCCACAAAAGCGAGACATCGCCCGCGTGGATAACACATTCGTGTCCACCCAAAGGCTTGAATCGCAGGCCCCCGTCACCGGTTATCCCACAATATGCTCCATAAGTGGCCTTACCGTCGGATGTCGTAACGGTCAGCCGGTCATTGAAGCGATGGCCGCGAAATGCCCAATCCAACAACACTTCGGATAGCGGGCATTCGCGCCACTGTTTCAGCCGTTTGGCGAATTCAGGCACGAGCGTTTCCAGAACCGATTGCGGACCATTCGCAAACTTGCCATTTTCAAAAGCGATGTGCGTTGTTTTGCGATTGGGAATATCCGGGGCGTGTGAAACGTTGATACCAATCCCGACAACGACAGAATTGCCGTACCTCTCGAGCAGAATTCCAGCAATTTTGGCCTCGCTCACCATCAAGTCATTAGGCCATTTCAACATCATCGGTGTGTGGTCGAACAAGCATCTTTTCACCGCATCGAACACCGCGAGGCTAGCGGCAAAAGACAAGGTTGCGGGTGCAGGGCCACTGACGCCTAGATTAACGACCGTGCTGCAATGCAGATTGCCCTTGGGGCTCTCCCAATGCCGGGCCAATCTGCCACGACCACTCGTTTGCCTGTCCGCTCGCAGCCAATAACCCTCACGGAGGGTCTCGCCGGATCTCAACCGGTCCAGCAAATCTGCGTTGGTGGAGCCGGTTTCCTCGACAACTTCGATTGAGGGTGTGTTCGTCAAACCGCCATGAACAGCGCAGCTGCCGCCTTATCGGCAAGATCGGTGAGCGACGGCGTGAGCAGGTATCCAAGCGGTGAGATAATCACGGCCGTCAGGAACAGCAGCACCCAATGCGCCGCGCCGCTCTTGCCTTTGACGACATCGGCGGGCTCATCGAAGAACATCACCTTCACAAACTTGATGTAATAGAACGCGCCAATGACACTCGCCGCGATGGCGATAGCGCCGAATGCGATAAGGCCTGCCTCGACCGTCGCCTGGAACACCACAAACTTGCTGTAAAAGCCGAGCAGCGGCGGAATTCCTGCCAGACTGAACATCGTCAGCAGCAGGCACCATGCAATCGCCGGTTTCGTCACGGAAAGCCCGCTGATGTCCGCGAAGGTTTCAAACAGCTCGCCATCTTCGCTGCGCAGCATCAACAGCGCAACAAAAGCACCAATGCTCATGGCGACATAGATGAAGAGGTAAACGAGCATCGCGCTGGCCCCCGCCTCGTTTGCAACTGCCAGACCGAGCAGGATGAAGCCGACATTGTTGATCGACGAATAGGCAAGAAGCCGTTTCAGGTTTTCCTGACCGATCGCACCAAGCGCGCCAAATACGATGGATGCCAGCGCGGTGAACATCACGATCTGCTGCCAAGCGAGAACCTGAGTGCCGAACACCTCGAACACCACCCGCGCGGTCAAAGCGACGGCCGCAACCTTTGGCGCAGTGGCAAAGAACGCCGTGACCGGCGTCGGAGCGCCTTCGTACACGTCCGGGGTCCACATATGGAACGGCACAGCAGCAATCTTGAAAGCGAGCCCGGCCAGCACGAAAATGAGGCCGAACAAAGCGCCTGTTGCCAGCTCGCCTGTAAGTCCTGCTCGCACGGTTGCGAAGTCGGTGCCGCCGGTAAAGCCGTAGAGCAGGCTCATCCCGTAAAGCAGGATGCCTGAGGCAAGCGCGCCAAGTACGAAGTATTTAAGGCCAGCCTCGGCAGACCGTGTGTCGCGCCGCAGGATGGCGGCGAGGACGTACGACGCAAGGCTGTTCAATTCGAGCCCCAGATACAGCGTCATGAAATCATTGGCCGAAACCATGATGCTCATGCCGAGCACAGAGAACAGAACGAGGATCGGGTATTCTGCGCGAAGCCCCCGCTCTTGCCCCGCAGCGGCGCTGTTGAAGAACGCAGGCGCCACCATCAGACAGGCAATCGCCGCGAGATAGATCAACGCCTTGGCAAACAGAGCAAAACTGTCGATCTGCATCAACCCGCCGAAAGCAAAGGTTTCCGGACCGTCGGTTCCAAAATGCAGTCCGGGGACAAGCATGAAGCCCGCTCCGAACAGCACGGTAACCGCAGCAATCGAAACAAAGCGGGCAGCTTTATCGCCGGCAAACGCAGCGACCATCAGCAGGGCGAGGCCCGCAGCAGTCAACAGCAATTCAGGCGCGATCAGCGCGAAAGAGGCTGCAAAATCCATTAGTGCTCTCCCCCTTCATACGCTTCGTAGGCGATAGCATTCGCCGCCTCGGCGCGTGGAGGTCCGCTTTTCAGCTGGCTGTCATCTGCCGGCGCAGCGGATGCGATCCGCGCATCGAGCGCAGCGATATCGGCCCGCATCGGGGCGAGGAAGCTTTCCGGGTAAACACCCATCCACAGCACGGCTGCGGCGATTGGTGCCATCATGGCCCATTCGCGCGCGCTGATATCCGGCATTGCGGCTGCGTCTTCATTCTTCTGCACGCCAAAGGCAACGCGGCGATAAAGATACAGCATGTAAGCAGCGCCCAGAATGATGCCGGTGGTACAGACGAATGCGACCCATGTGGACGTCTGGTAGATCCCGGCCAAGGCGAGGAATTCGCCGATAAAGTTGCTTGTGCCTGGCAGACCGACGCTGGCCATCGTGAACAGCAGGAAGAACAGCGCGTAATACGGCATATTGATCGAGAGGCCGCCATATCGGTCGATCTCGCGCGTGTGCAGCCGGTCGTAGATCACACCCACGCACAGGAACAGCGCGCCCGATACGAGACCATGGCCAAGCATGATCATCATCGCGCCTTCAAGCCCCTGAATGTTGAAGGCGAACAGACCCGCCGTCACCAGCGCCATGTGAGCGACCGACGAATAGGCAATCAGCTTTTTCATATCCTGCTGAACCAGCGCGACCAAAGATGTGTAGACCACCGCGACCATCGACAGCGCGAAGATGATCCATGCCAGCTCACCGCTTGCCTCGGGAAACATTGGCAGGCTGAACCGGATGAAACCGTATCCGCCCAGTTTCAGCAGCACGCCCGCGAGAATAACAGACCCGGCTGTCGGCGCCTGAACGTGCGCGTCGGGCAGCCAGGTGTGAACCGGCCACATCGGCATCTTCACCGCGAAACTCGCGAAAAAAGCGAGGAACAGCCAGGTCTGCGCCGCCGCCGGGAAATCGTACTGCATCAGCGTTGGAATGTCGGACGTGCCGGCCTCCGCCACCATCCAGAACATCGCGATCAGCATTAAAACCGATCCGAGCAGGGTGTAGAGGAAAAATTTGTAGCTCGCATAGATGCGATTATCGCCGCCCCACACGCCGATGATCAGATACATCGGGATCAGGCCAGCTTCGAAGAAAATGTAGAACAGGAACAAATCCTGTGCCGCAAAAACGCCGATCATCAGCACTTCCATAAACAGGAATGCGCTCATGTATTCGCCAACGCGCTTCGTAATCGAAGTCCAGCTGGCCAGCACACAGATCGGCATCAGGAACACGCTGAGCATGATGAGCATCAACGAAATACCGTCGATGCCGAGGGCGTAGGAAAACCCCTCAAACAGTTCCGCCCGCTCGGTAAACTGCCACTGCGTGCCGCCAATTTCGTAATTGACCCACAGAAGCACGCCCAGCGCAAAGGTTGCCAGCGTAGCCGCGAGTGCGATGCCGCGCGCAGCAGCGCCGCCAGTAAAAAGGCACAGAACCGCGCCAACGAGCGGCACCAGCATCATCGTTGTGAGGATCGGAAAGCCGTCCATTACAGCAGAACCCAGGTAATCGCCGCGATCAGGCCGAGCAGCATGATCAGAGCGTATGTGTAGAGATAGCCCGACTGGATCGACTTGGCGGCGCCAGAGCTGCGCTCCACCACCCATGCGATGCCGTTGGGACCGAAGCGGTCGATGGTGCCGATATCGCCCAGCTTCCAGAACTGGCGGCCCAGCCAGAAAGCAGGCTTGACGAAGATGCGGTCATACAGCTCGTCAAAGTACCATTTGTTGTAGACAAAGCGGTGCAACCACGGAACGGCGGCAACGAACTTCGCGGGAATTTCAGGCTTGGCTATGTAAGCAACATATGCTGCGACGAACCCGATGATCATGACGATCAACGCCGAATATTTCACCCAGTACGGCACGGCGTGCATGGCGCTGATGAGGTTCTCGTTGTAGAAGATTGACCCAGCCCAGAACGCTGCATCGTCGAGGAAACTTGGCGCGAACACCTGCCCCGCAGCAATCGCGCCGACTGTCAGCAGGACCAGCGGAATGAGCATGGAAACTGGGCTTTCATGCGGGTGATATCCGCCCGTCGTGTCCTCGCCAGCCTCTGCCGGTGTCTTGTGGACAGAATGCTGGATATGCTCGCTCTCGATCCAGCGCGGCTTGCCCCAGAATGTGAGGAACATGAGACGCCAACTGTAAAAGCTCGTCAGCAACGCCGCGACCACGCCCAGCCAAAACGCCATGACCGAAATATCTGTCCCGCGCGCAAAGGCCACTTCAAGCACAGCATCTTTCGACCAGAACCCGGCAAAACCGACGCCAAGGTGATAGACGCCCAGCCCCGTGATCGCGAGCGTCCCTGCCAGCATCGCAAAAAACGTCAACGGGATTTTCTTACGCAGGCCGCCATAATACCGCATGTCCTGTTCGTGGTGCATCGAATGAATGACCGAGCCTGCGCCTAGGAACAGCAGCGCTTTGAAAAATGCGTGCGTGAACAGGTGGAACATGGCGACGCCGTAAGCGCCAACCCCGGCAGCGAAGAACATGTAACCGAGCTGCGAACAGGTCGAATACGCAATCACGCGTTTGATATCCCATTGCGTCGTTCCAATCGTTGCCGCGAAGAAGCAGGTCGCCGCCCCTACTACCGTTACAATCGCAAGTGCGGTTGGCGCGGTTTCAAACATGGGTGACAGGCGGCAGACCATGAATACGCCTGCCGTGACCATCGTCGCAGCGTGGATCAGTGCGGAGACCGGGGTCGGCCCCTCCATCGCGTCTGGCAGCCAGGTGTGCAGGAAAAGCTGCGCAGACTTACCCATCGCACCGATGAACAGCAGGATGCACAGGATATCCATCGTGTAGAGGCGCATCCCGAGGAAGCCGATTGTGCTGCCGGACATGGCGGGCGCAGCTTCGAGGATTTCAGGGATCGAAGTCGTCTGGAAAACCAGGAATGTACCGAAAATCCCCAGCATGAACCCAAGATCGCCGACGCGGTTGACCACGAAAGCTTTGATCGCGGCCGCTCCGGCGGTCGGTTTCCTGAACCAGAAACCGATCAGCAGGTAAGAGGCAAGGCCCACCCCTTCCCAGCCAAAGAACATCTGGACAAGGTTGTCGGCGGTAACCAGCATCAGCATCGCGAATGTGAATAGCGACAGATACGCGAAGAAACGCGGCTGATCCGGGTCTTCCTCCATATAACCCCACGAATAGAGGTGGACGAGCGCGGACACCGAATTGATCACGACCAGCATGATTGCGGTTAGCGTATCGACCCGTAGCGCCCAGTCGAAACTCATGTCGCCCGACTGCACCCATTTGAGCACCGGCACGACCTCCGCCGTCGCGCTGCCAGTCAGAAACGCGAGAAAAATTGGCCAGCTAAGCGCCGCTGAAACAAACAGCGCGCCAGTGGTGATCGACTTGGCAAAGACGCTCGGCGCATTCTTATTCATCAGCCCGGCCACGATTGACGCGAGCAGGGGCAAGAATACGATGATGAGGATTTGGGTCTGCACCGGTGCTTATCCCTTCATCCGGTTTACATCATCGACCGCGATAGTGCCGCGGCCCCGGAAATAGATGACTAGAATGGCGAGCCCGATGGCCGCTTCGGCAGCGGCGACGGTGAGCACGAGCATCGCGAAGACCTGTCCGACCAGATCGTTCATGAACGCGCTGAACGCGACCAGGTTGATGTTCACCGCGAGCAGGATCAGCTCGATCGCCATCAGGATGACGATCACATTCTTGCGGTTGAGGAATATCCCCAGCACGCCAAGCACAAACAGGATCGCACCCACGACCAGATAGTGTTCAATTCCGATCACAATTCGACCCCTTGCCCGGTTTCCGGGTTCTTCATGACTGTAGCCTCTTCAGGGCGGCGTGCGATCTGCTTGCCGATATCCTGACGGCCGCGCGCACCCGCTTTTGGCGGTTGGAATGTCAGGACAATCGCACCGATCATGGCGACGAGCAGGATGATGCCAGCAATCTCGAACAGCAGTATGTAGCGGCCGTAGAGCAGTCCGCCGATAGCCTCGATATTGTTTTGGGCGACGCCCTGCGCCGCTGCACCATCAGGCGTGCCCAGCTCCAGCCCGCCCGCATTGTATGCGCCGACGCCCAATAGCAATTCCGCCAGCAGGATGACCGCAATGGCAATGCCGAGCGGGAAATTTCTGATGAAGCCTGCACGCATTGCGGCAAAATCGATGTCGAGCATCATCACCACAAACAGGAACAGCACCGCGACCGCGCCGACATAGACGATGACAAGCAGCATCGCGATGAACTCCGCGCCGACAAGGACCATGAGGCCCGCCGCGTTGAAAAAGCTGAGGATCAGCCACAGCACGCTATGCACCGGATTGCGCGACATGATGACCATGACCGCGCTCGCGATGACAAGACCTGCGAACAGGTAAAAGGCTAATGTTTGAATCATGATCCCTGTTTTTCCGTCCCGCGTGCGTCCCGGTCACCGGCGCCCTTAACGATAGGGTGCGTCGGCTTCAAGATTGGCAGCGATGGCCCGTTCCCATTTGTCACCATTCGCGAGCAGTTTTGCCTTGTCATAAAGCAGTTCCTCGCGGGTTTCGGTGGCGTATTCAAAGTTTGGACCCTCAACCACGGCATCAACCGGGCAGGCCTCCTGACAGAAACCGCAATAAATGCACTTGGTCATGTCGATGTCGTAACGCGTCGTGCGGCGGCTGCCGTCTTCGCGCGGTTCGCTCTCGATGGTAATCGCCTGCGCAGGGCAAACGGCCTCGCACAGCTTGCACGCGATGCAGCGTTCCTCGCCATTGGGATAGCGGCGCAGCGCATGTTCACCGCGAAACCGCGGGCTAAGCGGCGATTTTTCGAACGGATAGTTGATCGTCAGCTTGGGCTTGAAGAAATACTTCAAGGTCAGCGCATGAGCCTTGAGAAATTCCCAGAGGGTGAACGATTTTAAGAGCTGGGTTGCGGTGGTCATGAGAAATGCCCTGTGGCCATAAGGTAGCCAGAGATAAGTACGACGAAGATCAGGCTCATTGGGAGAAACACTTTCCAGCCAAGCCGCATCAGCTGGTCATAGCGGTAACGCGGCACGGTCGCCCAGATCCAGCTGAACATGAAGAAGAACATGAAGGTCTTGAGCAGGAACCACACGATCCCCGGCACCCAATACAGCGGCGCCCATTCGACCGGAGGCAGCCACCCGCCCATGAACAGGATCGTGCACAGCGAACACATCAGCAGGATGTTGGCATATTCACCGAGCCAGAACAGCGCGAAGCTCATGCTAGAATATTCGGTCTGATACCCGGCGACGAGTTCAGATTCCGCCTCGGTCAGGTCGAACGGCGCGCGCGCGGTTTCTGCCAGCGCAGAGATAAAGAACACTACAAACATCGGGAACAGCAGCGGATGAACGAAATGCGCGTTGATGAAGCCAAGGCCAAAGCCTTTCTGGGCCAGCACGATATCGCTCATATTGAACGACTTCGTCCACAACACGACGCACACCAGAACAAAGCCGATGGACACCTCGTAAGAGATCATCTGGGCAGCGGCGCGCATGGCGGAGAAGAACGGGTACTTGGAGTTGGACGCCCAACCGCTCATCACCACGCCGTATACGCCAAGCGAGCTGATCGCGAGAATATAGAGCAGGCCAACATTGATGTCAGACACCACGACGCCATCGGCAAACGGGATCACTGCCCACGCGGCGAGGGCGACGGTAAAGGTGATGATCGGCGCGAGCAGGAAAATACCCTTGTTCGCGGCGCTCGGAATGATGGTTTCCTGCAGGAAGACCTTTAGCCCGTCGGCAAAACTTTGCAGCAGCCCAAACGGTCCCACCACATTGGGCCCGCGCCGCAACATGATTGCGCCCAGCACCTTACGGTCGACATAGATCACCATCGCGACCGAGAACATGACCAGCAGCGAGATTGTGATGATCCCGGTCAGCGTCGCGACGGTCCATGCCCATTCATAGGACATTCCGAGGTCTTGGAAGAATTCGGTCACTCTGCCGGACCTTTCATCTTGTCATAAATTGCGATGAGAACGTGAAGGAAAGCGCCGCTCGAGATCAGGTATGCAGCTTCCGCAAAACCCCAATAGATGGCGGCTGAACGCGAGACAAAACGGGCGCTTTCAAGCCCTCCGATCGCGCCGGCGTAGGTATAGCTCGCCTCGACCATGCTCAACTCGTTGAAGACCCGCCAAAGCCCCATCAGCAATGCGAGCGTGTAAAAGGCATAGGGTAGCCTGCGAAGGAGGATAGGAAGCTCGGTCACTCCGCAGCCTCCCTGATTTCGTCCGCATGAAGCAGCTCATCCGAACATTGCTGCATCACTGCACTGGCGCGGGCGATCGGGTTGGTAAGGTAGAAGTCAGCAATCGGATATGCGCTGATGGTGCCTTCCGCTTTCGCGCTGCTGTCCGCATTTGGAAGCGCGCCATAGTCCGCGAGACCCTCTCCGCCCAGTGCGGGCACTTCGGCGATCATCTTGCCTTGCAGTTCTTCAAAGCTGTCGAAACCGACATTCACACCCAGCGCATCGGCCAGCGCGCGAAGGATCGTCCAGTCCTCACGCGCATCTCCGGGTGCAAACACGGCCTTTTCAGCAAATTGCACGCGGCCTTCGGTGTTGACGTAGGTGCCGTCTTTCTCGGCATAACTGGCCGCTGGCAGGATAATGTCCGCAGCATGTGCGCCGACATCGCCGTGGTGGCCGATATAGACTTTCAGACTGTCCGTGAACGGTTCGTAATCCATCTCGTCCGCACCCAGGCTCAGGAGCACTTTGGGTGCTTTGGCTGCCAGGTCGGCCATGCCGCCTTCGACTGTGAAACCGAGCATCAGCGAACCCATGCGCGCCGCGCTCATGTGCAGCACGTTAAAGCCATTCCATCCATCACGAACCAGCTTGAATTTGTCGATCAGTTTCAGCGCAGGCGCAAGCGCACCGCTCGCCAAGGCTGCCCCGCCAAGAATGACCGCCGGACGCTCCGCCGCTTTCATCGCATCGCCCAAAGCTTTAGGTATGCGGTTCAACACCGTGAGGTCTTGGCCAAGGAACTGCGCCGGATACGTCGTTTCCCATTCAGGGCCGACCACGAACACCTTCGCCCCGCCCTTCACAGCCTTGCGAAGGCGCGCATTCACCAGTGCCGCTTCCCAGCGGATATGGCTGCCGACGATCAGGATTGCATCAGCCGTTTCAATCCCGCTGAGCGTCGAGTTGAAATTGACTGCAGCAATATTACTTACGTCGTAGGTCATGCCGGTCTGGCGCGCTTCGATCTGCGTAGAGCCACATGTCTTCAGCAAGGTTTTGGCGGCAAACATCGTTTCGCAGTCAACCATGTCGCCAGCGACGGCAGCAATCGACGATTTCTTGGAGCCAAGCTGCGCTGCAATGGCGTCAAAAGCCTCGTTCCATGAAGCAGGAGCGAGTTTGCCGCCTTTCCGCATGAACACCTTGTCCAGACGGCGCTTTGACAGACCATCGACCTGATAGCGGCCTTTATCCGAAAGCCATTCCTCGTTGACGTCATCATTGATGCGCGGGAGCGCACGCATGACTTCGCGGCCCTTCGAATGGAGCGAGATATTGGCGCCAACCGCGTCGGAGACATCGATACTGAGGGTGCGCTTCAATTCCCATGGACGCGCTTCAAACGCATAGGGCCGCGACGTGAGCGCACCGACGGGGCACAGGTCGATCACATTCGCGCTAAGTTCGTGCGCGGCGGCCTGTTCGAGATAGGTCGTGATCTGCATGTCCTCGCCGCGATACAGCGCGCCGATTTCGTCCACGCCCGCGATCTCTTCAGAAAAGCGCACGCAGCGTGTGCAGTGGATGCAGCGGGTCATGATCGTTTTGATCAGCGGGCCCATATATTTCTCGGTCACAGCCCGCTTGTTCGCGGTGTAGCGAGAATCTCCGCGGCCATAAGCGACGGCCTGATCCTGCAAATCGCATTCACCGCCTTGATCGCAAATCGGGCAATCGAGCGGGTGATTGATGAGAAGAAATTCCATCACACCTTCGCGGGCCTTTTTGACCATCGGCGTGTCGGTGCGAATTTCCTGATTGTCGGCAGCGGGCAGCGCGCAACTTGCCTGCGGCTTTGGCGGGCCCGGCTTCACCTCGACCAGACACATGCGGCAATTGCCCGCGATGCTGAGCCGTTCGTGATAGCAGAAACGCGGGATTTCCTTCCCCGCAAGCTCGCAAGCCTGAAGGACAGTCGCGCCTGCTGGGACTTCGATTTCTTCGCCGTCTACGGTGACTTTAGGCATTATTCGGCTGCCTCTGCAAACTGTGCATTGTGCTCGTGGATGCGCTTTTCCAGTTCGGGACGGAAATGGCGGATAAGGCCCTGGATTGGCCATGCTGCTGCATCGCCGAGCGCGCAGATCGTGTGGCCTTCGACCTGTTTGGTCACTTCATGCAACATATCGATTTCCTCGATGGCCGCATTGCCGGTGCGCAGGCGCTCCATCATGCGCCACATCCAGCCTGTGCCTTCGCGGCACGGGGTGCACTGGCCGCAGCTTTCATGTTTGTAGAAATACGAGATGCGGCTGATCGCGCGGACGATATCGGTGGATTTGTCCATCACGATAACCGCCGCCGTGCCAAGGCCGCTGCCAAGTTCTTTCAGCCCGTCGAAATCCATCGGCGCACTGCGGATTTGGTCAGCCGGAACCAACGGAACCGACGATCCGCCGGGAATCACCGCGAGCAGATTGTCCCACCCGCCGCGAATGCCGCCGCAATGCTTCTCGATCAGCTCCTCGAACGGGATGCTCATCTCTTCTTCGACAACGCACGGCTTTTGGACATGACCGGAGATCTGGAACAGCTTGGTCCCGTGATTGCCCTCCCGGCCAAAACTGGAGAACCAAGACGCACCGCGCCGCAGGATTGTCGGCACGACCGCAATTGATTCCACATTGTTGACCGTGGTGGGGCAGCCATACAGGCCCGCGCCTGCCGGGAATGGCGGTTTAAGGCGTGGTTGGCCCTTTTTACCTTCAAGGCTTTCGATCATCGCGGTTTCTTCGCCGCAAATATAGGCGCCCGCCCCGCGGTGCATGAATACATCGAAATCGTAGCCGGTGCCGCTGGCATTCTTGCCAATCAGTCCAGCGTCATACGCCTCGTCGATCGCCGACTGGAGCGTTTCAGCCTCACGGATGTATTCGCCGCGAATGTAGATGTATGCAGCGCGCGCGCGCATCGCGAAGCCTGCGATCAACGCGCCTTCGATCAGCTTGTGCGGATCGTGCCGGATGATCTCGCGGTCCTTGCATGATCCAGGCTCGGACTCGTCGGCATTGATGACGAGGAAGCTCGGGCGGCCATCCTTGCTCTCTTTTGGCATGAATGACCACTTGAGGCCGGTGGGGAAACCCGCCCCGCCCCGTCCGCGTAGGCCGGATGCTTTCATCTCTTCGATGATTGAGTCATTGCCCCGCTCAATGAGGGCTTTCGTCCCGTCCCAATCGCCGCGCGCTTGCGCAGCTTTCAGACCCCAGTCTTGAAAGCCGTAGACATTGGTAAAGATGCGGTCCTTGTCAGCCAGCATCGCGGTCATCCTTCGTTTTAGCCATTTTCAATTGGCGCAGACACAGCACCTGAAAAATTAATCCCATTCCCATCAAGGCGATCCCAACCGGACGCTCGCCCGTCGCGGCGAGATACGCCCCGGCGAAAAATCCGACCAGTCCGGCCATCGCAAGAGCAATGACAGCGCCGTTCATGCGAACACTCCCTGCTGATACATTCCGGCCAAAATGGCCGCGATCAGCACGATCACACCAACCCGCATCAGGCCCATCAGCACCTTGTAAGCGATGAAGGCGAGCGCGAGAGCAACGATGATCGCAAGAATATCCACGGCCTACCACTCACCCCGATAATCGTGGTTCGCATCGACCATTTCTGTAAGCGTGGTTGGCCCGCCAGATGGCTCAGAAGTGTGGCGGCCAGGCTCCTGCGTGCCGGATTTGGGCTGCTCACCCTTGGCAAGCATATCCAGAACCGCGTCGAGCCGTTCGACGGTCAAATCTTCGTAATTGTCATCGTTGATCTGGACCATCGGCGCGGTGGCGCAATTGCCCATGCACTCCACTTCGGTGAGGGTCCAGAGGCCATCCTCGGACACTTCACCCTTCTTCATGCCGCGCGATTTGCACGCAGAAATGATGTCGTCCGATCCGCGCAGCATGCACGGCGTCGTGCCGCAGACCTGCACGTGGAATTTGCCGACCGGCTTCATGTTGTACATGAAATAGAACGTTGCCACTTCGAGCACGCGGATGGCAGGCATATCGAGATAATCGGCGACATATTCGATCACCGGCATTGGCAGCCAGCCCTGCGTATCTGTCTCTTCGCCAACTTGACGCTGGGCGAGATCGAGCAGCGGCATCACCGCCGATTTCTGACGGCCTTCGGGGTATTTCGCGATGTGGTAATCCGCCTTCACCTTGTTGGCTTTCGACCACGCGAATTTGCCCCAGCGTTCGCGGAGTTCTGGCGTGTCTGGTGCGGGAGTACGATCAGCCATTGCTCGCCCCTAAGAGATAGCCAATTTCGTATCCACCCCAATATGCTGCCGGTAAAAGTGCGCTTGTAGCGGCAATGATTGCGACATTCTTTTTCAACTTACTCACCGGTCACACTCCCCGAACACCACATCGATCGCACCCAAAATGGCGGTCGCGTCTGGCAGCATGTGGCCCTTCGCCATGAAATCCATCGCCTGGAGATGGCTGAACGCAGTCGGTCGGATTTTGCAGCGATATGGCTTGTTGGTCCCGTCGCTTACGAGATAGACGCCGAATTCACCCTTGGGGCTTTCCGTGGCGACGTAGACTTCACCTTCGGGCACGTGGAAGCCCTCGGTGTACAGCTTGAAGTGGTGGATCAGGCTTTCCATTGACTGCTTCATTTCGCCGCGTTTGGGAGGTACGATCTTATTGTCGCTGCTGGCGACCGGCCCCTCAGGCATATCGCGCAGGCACTGTTTGATGATCTTAGCGCTTTCGCGAACTTCTTTCACGCGCACCATGAAACGGTCATAGCAGTCCGAATTGGTCCCAACCGGAATGTCGAATTCCATGCGGTCATATACATCATAAGGCTGCGATTTGCGCAGATCCCACGGAATGCCGGCGGCGCGGATCATCGGCCCGCTAAAGCCCCATGCCACCGCATCCTCGCGGCTGACCACGGCGATATCGACGTTGCGCTGTTTGAAAATGCGGTTGTCCATGACAAGGCTCATCGCATCGTCGAACAGCTGGAAAAACCGGTTGTCGAGCCAGTCGCCGATATCGACGAGCAGCTTTTCCGGCACATCCTGATGCACACCGCCCGGACGGAACCACGCCGAATGCATCCGCGCACCCGACGCCCGCTCGAAGAAGTTCATGCAATCTTCACGCAGATCCATGATCCACAGGTTCGGCGTGAACGCGCCGACGTCAAGAACGTGCGCGCCCATGTTGAGCATGTGGTTGGAAATGCGCGTCAGCTCGGCGAACAGCACGCGTAGGTACTGCGCGCGCTCCGGCACTTCGAGATTTAGCAGCTTCTCAATCGCGAGCACATACGAGTGCTCCTGACACAGCGGCGAGCAGTAATCGAGGCGGTCGAAATACGGCAACGCCTGCAAATAGGTCTTCTGCTCGATCAATTTTTCGGTTCCGCGATGAAGCAGGCCGACATGCGGGTCGATCCGCTCGATCACTTCGCCGTCCAGCTCCATGATCATGCGCAGAACGCCGTGAGCAGCCGGATGCTGCGGACCGAAATTGATCGTGTAATTCGTGATGACGTTGCCGTCGGTGGTGGGGGATTCTTCCAGTTGCATTGGTTTTACTCGGCCCCCTTCTCATCGGTTTCGATTTCCACCTCGACCATGTCGGGCGGCACGGCATCGGTTCCTTCGGCGGCATTCTCTTCGGCTTTTGCGCCCGCGCCCGTGTCAGCCGGGCTTTCGGTTACCTTTGGCTTGTCCACGTCTGGCGGACCATCAGCCTTTTCGTCACCGGGCAGCACATAATCAGAGCCTTCCCACGGCGAGAGGAAATCGAATGTGCGCATATCCTGCGGCAGTTCCACAGGCTCGTAAACGACGCGCTTTTCCTCCTCGGAATAACGCAATTCGGTATAGCCGGTCATCGGGAAATCCTTGCGGAAAGGATGCCCTTCGAACCCGTAATCGGTGAGGATGCGGCGCAGATCCTTGTTACCCGCAAACGTCACGCCGTACATGTCGAACACTTCGCGCTCCAGCCACCCGGCATTAGGCCAAAGCGTGGTGACGGTCGGAACGGGTGTGTTCTCATCCGTCGAACACTTCACGATGACGCGGTGGTTCTTGGTGAGCGACAGGAGCATGTAAACACATTCGAACCGCTCGGCGCGGTCTGGGTAATCGGCGCCCGCAATTTCCATCAATTGCTGGTATTTGTGTTCATCGCGCAGCGTGCGCAGAACATCCTCGATTGCGCCGCGCTGCACGGTGAATATGATTTCACCATGCTTCTCCTGCGCGTCGAGAACCCAGACGCTGATGCTTTCGCTAAGCTCGTCGATCACGCCTGAGTTTGAGGCGTATTTCGGGGCGGAGTGGTGGACAGCCATGATTACCGCTCAATCGTCCCTGTGCGGCGAATTTTCCGCTGCAATTGCATGACGCCGTACAGCAGCGCCTCAGCCGTGGGAGGGCAACCGGGCACGTAAATATCGACCGGCACAATCCGGTCGCAGCCGCGAACGACACTGTAGGAATAGTGGTAGTAACCGCCGCCATTGGCGCAGCTGCCCATGCTGATCACATATTTCGGATCGGACATCTGGTCATAAACCTTGCGCAGCGCCGGAGCCATTTTGTTGCACAGCGTGCCTGCGACAATCATCAGGTCCGACTGGCGCGGCGATGCGCGCGGAGCAGCGCCAAACCGCTCCATGTCATAACGCGGCATGTTGGCGTGGATCATCTCGACCGCGCAGCAGGCAAGGCCGAACGTCATCCACCACAGCGACCCCGTGC
This sequence comes from Erythrobacter sp. MTPC3, assembly GCF_042854385.1. Lineage (NCBI taxonomy): Bacteria > Pseudomonadati > Pseudomonadota > Alphaproteobacteria > Sphingomonadales > Erythrobacteraceae > Erythrobacter > Erythrobacter sp. MTPC3. The sequence continues at coordinate 102,832 of NZ_BTGP01000001.1, read as the reverse complement.
GGGCCCACTGGAATACGTCCTCAGTCGATGTGACCAGGAAACCCTTGTCGTTCACTTCTGTCTGGAGCGCGTTGAAATAATCTGCGTCAGGCGTGCGAACTTCGCCGCCTTTTGCGGTAGGCATGGTTGCAGCCGCCTCTGCCGCGCTGATCGGCGCGGTCGGAGGGGTGATGATCGTGGAGTTCTGCGAGTTGCTCATTCCCAGTCCAGAGCTCCTTTCTTCCATTCATATGCAAGGCCAACGGCGAGGATGAACAGGAACGTCATCATACCGATCCAGCCAACCCACTGTGTTTCGCCAAGGCTGACGGCCCACGGAAACAGGAACGCTGCCTCAAGGTCGAAGATGATGAAACTGATCGCGACCAGGTAAAACCGCACATCAAACTGACTGCGCGCATCCTCGAACGCGGGAAAGCCGCATTCATATTCGCTGAGCTTATCGGCATCCGGGTTGTGCGAGCCGGTAAGACGCGAGACGCCCATCGGCAGAAACACGAACAGCACCGACAGGCCAAAGGCGATGACAATAAAGATCAGTATCGGCAGATACTGGCTGAGATCGATCACAGCGATTTCCAAGTTAATTTATCCCTAGCGCCCGCGTCTAGGCGTGTCGTTTCGGCCGCGCAAGGGTGCGACTCGGGCAAATCAGCGCATTATTGTTGCATAAAAGCGAACGGCAGATCGGCCTCGCGCGTTTTGCCTTATTTCATCATCCCGGCAGCGGCCTTGCGCGTGCCCTTGCCATATGGCGGTTTGAAACCGCCCAGCTTGGCAACATCGATCTTTGGCTGCTGATAAACAGCGCGCGCGTGGCTGAATTCGCGGAAACCCTCGACCGCGTGATAGCTGCCCATGCCTGATGGACCGACACCGCCAAATGGCAAATCCTCCATCGACACATGGAAGATCACGTCATTGGTCGTGACACCGCCGGAGATCGTGCGGGAGAGCACACGCTCTTGCTCCGCCTTTTCATCGCCGAAATAGTACAGGCCGAGCGGGCGATCATGTTCATTGACGTAATCGACCGCCTGATCGACCGCTTTGTACGTCATGACCGGCAGGACGGGGCCAAAGATTTCCTCCTGCATCACCTTCATGTCGTCGTTGACGTTCTTGATGATGTTGAGCGGCATCTTGCGCTGGTTCGCGTTCGAGAAATCCTCGTTGCCGGGATTGACCTCGATCACCTCGGCGCCTTTTTCGCGCGCATCTTCGACTAGACCCTGAAGCCGTTCAAAATGCCGGTCGGATACGATGGACGCATAGTCATCATTGTCGAGCAGGGTCGGATACATATTGCTGACACCGTTGGAGACACCCGCGACCGCTTCATCCTGCTTATCTTCGGGAACGATCATGTAATCCGGCGACAGGCAGATTTGCCCGGCATTCATCATCTTGCCCAGCGCAATGCGCTCACCCGCTTTTTCAAAATCGGCGCTACGGCCCATTATAACCGGCGACTTTCCGCCCAGCTCGAGTGTCACAGGCACAAGGTTTTCGGCTGCCGCCTGCATCACCCTGCGGCCCGTTTCGGTCGAGCCGGTGAAAACCAGATGATCGAATGGCAGCGAGGAAAACGCCGCGGCGACTTCAGGTCCGCCGGTGACGACAGCGACCTCGTCAGAGGTGAAGTACTCCTCCACCAGTTCCGCCATCAACAGACTTGTCCGCTCGGTAAATTCGCTCGGCTTGATCATAGCGCGATTGCCAGCTGCCAGAACTTGCATCAGCGGCGAAAACGCCAGGTTTACAGGGAAATTCCACGGGCTGAGGATGCCGATCACGCCTTTGGGTTCATAGCGAACCTCAGCTTTCGCGCCGAGCAAGGCCAGCGGAAATTGAACCGGGCGCTTATCCGGCTTGGCCCATTTATCCATATTCTTAAGCGCGTGTTTCCCTGCGCCCACTGTCCCGGCGATATCGGTCAGCATACTTTGTTCGATAGCGCGATTGCCGAAATCGGCGCTCATCGCCTTGCACAGGTTTTCCGCGTGCTCCTTCAGCAGGGACATGGCGCGTTTGATCCTGTCCTTGCGCATCGCCATTGATTCTGGCCGGGATGCGGTGAAGGCATCGCGCTGCAATTTCAAAAGGGCTTCGAGTTCTTCGCGGCGATCGTCGGCCATGGTCTGCTCCCGGAATGTCAGTTTTGTTTTGCCATCCTGTGTGATTGAAAGACGCGGCACTTGCAAGCGTGCCTGTTTTGCAGGCCAATTCGGTTTGAATTCATCGCAGCGCTTCATTACATCACGCGGCAACCATTCACCTCCCTTCAGGAGCCGATAAATGACCCAGTTTTCCGCCGCCGACCCGATTGTGATCCTTTCCTATGCCCGCACTCCGATGGGCGGGATGCAGGGCGCCCTGTCCGATGTCTCGGCCACTGACCTTGGTGCAACTGCGGTGAAGGCAGCGGTTGAACGGTCCGGTATTGCGGGTGAGGATTTCGACCGCGCTTACATGGGCTGCGTGCTGCCTGCCGGTCTGGGTCAGGCTCCGGCGCGCCAGGCGGTGATCAAGGGCGGCCTGCCAGAATCAGTTCAGGCAACCACCGTAAACAAGGTGTGCGGCAGCGGCATGCAGACCGTCATCATGGGCGCAGAGGCGCTGGCGAGCGGAACGATCGACATGGTTGTCGCAGGCGGCATGGAGAGCATGACGAACGCGCCCTATCTGCTTAAAAAGCACCGCTCTGGCGCGAGGATCGGCCACGATACCGCATATGATCATATGTTCCTCGACGGGTTGGAGGATGCTTACGAAGAAGGCCGCGCAATGGGCACTTTCGCGCAGGACACAGCCAACGAATATCAGCTGACGCGCGAGAATATGGACGAATACTCCATCGAATCGCTGCGCCGTGCAAATGCCGCCATCGAAAGCGGCGCGTTCGCCGATGAAGTTGTCCCGGTCAGCTATTCCACCCGCAAAGGCGACGTGACTGTCGATACTGACGAACAGCCCGGCCGCGGCCGTCCGGATAAAATCCCGACCCTGCGCGCGGCATTTGCCAAGGACGGCACCATCACCGCTGCGACATCAAGTTCAATTTCAGATGGCGCTGCCGCCGTCGTGCTCACCCGCGAGAGCGTTGCCAAGGAAAAGGGGGCTGAGCCTTTTGCGAAAATCGTTGCCATGGCAGCGCACGCACGCGAACCCAAAGACTTCACCATCGCCCCCGTTGGAGCCATCGAAAAAGTGCTCAAAAATGCCGGATGGAGCGTTGACGATGTGGAGCTTTGGGAAGTGAACGAAGCCTTTGCCTGTGTCGCAATGTTCGCGATGAAAGACATTGGTATCGATCATGCCAAGATCAACGTAAACGGCGGCGCAACTGCGCTGGGCCATCCCATCGGAGCGTCGGGAACGCGGATCATCGTGACCCTGCTCAACGCGCTTAAACAGCAGGGCAAGACGCGCGGGGTCGCCAGTCTGTGCATCGGCGGCGGAGAGGCCACCGCAGTGGCTGTGGAATTAGTTTAAGGGCAACTAGTCAAATGCCCAAGATTCTTTTTGCGTTACCCTACTTAATCATCGCTTTTCTCTTGGCGGCGCCGCTTGTAGTAAATTTCGGCGATAAGGACGATTTTCATTACGGTTGGATTATCGGTTTTTTTGGTGGCTTCGCAGTATTTGGCTTCATGTTGCTTCTGAAATGCCGGAAATGCGGACAGCGCATTTGGTTCGACTGGCTCATAAGATCCCATCGTTTTAATGTGCTTGAAGCCTATTGCCTGACGTTTGTTGGCAGTTACCGGAAATGCGGCAACAAAAATTTGCTTGAATAATTGTTGCCAAAACTCTCGCAGAAGGCTCGCTTTAAGGCTCTCCCGCGCCCCACAGCCGATCCTGATCGACCCAGCCAACGCGGCCGGTCACGTCGATCTCGCAACGGTCTTCTCGGCAGCGCAGCAGTTTTGCCACCACACCCGGTTCCGCTCGCCACCGGAGGGCTGATCCCCGATCGGCAGATTCGCGCAGTTCAATAGCACCTTCGCCAATTACCACTGTGCCGCGTGTCGGCGTCAGTTGGCTGGAGGCAATCCAACCGCGCACGCCCTCCGGATCTTCGACAAGCCGCCAGCTTTCACGCACCCGGACCACTTTAACCGGCAGTCCCTTCCGCTTGTACACCCAGTCGATCTTGTATTCCTGGCTTGGCCCAACGCGCATGAACACCCGGTCAAACCTGAGCGCCGCCCAATAGGGCACTTCGCGCAATTGCGCTTTCGCCGGACTGGGCGCGGTGGCCATCGTCAAAACGGCAAGCGCACACATCGCAGTCAGACAGAAGCCAGTGATTGATCGGAGCGCGGTCATGATGCGTAGATAGCGCCCCATTGGCGCACGCTTCAAGCGTGTAAAACTGTTTGCAAACGATATCTTTGATAGGGGCAGTGCCGCCAGCATCTTGACCGCCCTGCCCCTGTGGCCCTAGCCCGCTTTCATGGCCGCTACACACACACCGCCGCATTTCCCCTCTGGCAAACCCAAAGTGGTTGTGACCCGCCACCTGATGCCCAGCGTCGAAGCGCGGATGAGCGAGCTTTACGAGGCTGTGCTGAACACCGAAGACACGCCGATGACGCGCGATCAGTTGGTCGCGGCGATGCAAGACTGTGATGTGCTCGTCCCGGCAGTGACCGACCGTATTGATGGCGAAATGATTGCGGCTGCCAGCGACCGCCTGCGCCTGATTGCCAACTTTGGTGCGGGCACGGAACATATCGACCTTTCCGCTGCCGCTGCTCGAAAGATCATGGTCACCAATACGCCGGGTGTGTTCACAGAAGACACAGCCGATCTTGCGATGGCTGGCATTATCGGTGTGCCTCGCCGCATTCGTGAAGGCACCTCGCTGGTGCGCAGGGGCGAATGGACAGGATGGGCGCCATCCGGCCTGCTGGGAAGAAAACTCGGCGGCAAGGTGCTGGGCATTGTCGGCATGGGCCGCATCGGTCAGGCCGTCGCGCACCGTGCCCGCGCATTCGGGCTGGAGGTCATTTACTACAACCGCAAACCGCTTCCCGGCGCGCTCGAACAAATGCTGGGCGCGCGGTATGTCGGTTCGCTGGACGATCTGGTCGCAGAAGCGGACATTTTGACGCTGCACTGCCCGTTAAGCGAGGAAACGCGCGGCATGATTGATGAACGTCGCATCGCGTTGATGAAAGACGGCGCGAGCATCATCAACACCGCGCGCGGCGAACTGATTGATCAGGAAGCGATGATTGCGGCACTGTATTCGGGCAAACTTGTTGGGGCCGGGCTGGATGTCTATCCGAACGAGCCGCACGTGGACGAACGGCTGCTCCAACATCCCAACGTAATGACCCTGCCGCATATCGGCAGTGCAACCGCCGAGGGCCGCGAGGCCTCCGGCGAAAAAGTTATCGCCAATATTCGGTTCTGGGCTGACGGACATCGTCCACCCGATCAGGTTCTGACCGCATTGGTGCGCTAACGCGTCAAATGGCGCAGCTCGGGAAATCAGGCCACACTAGTTTGCCAGAGCTGCCTCGATTTGAACCCACTGTTCCGTTATAAATTTGCCCATCAAGAGCCGGCTCGCCGCTCTATGCATTGCCCGCTCGCGGTAGCGCAAAATCCACTCTCGAACTACATCTTCGGGCCAGCCAACCCACTCTCCTGCTACGTCTAGCAGATTTCTGTAAAATGCCGGTGCGACATCCTCTCGAAAAATTGCCTCGACTTCCGCATTGGAAAAGCTGCCGGCACGCGCAGTGCGGGCAATATGCTGGTACAGCTGCGGCGTTGGCTCCGTATCAAGAAACAGATCGGATAGAACCACCCAAAGGGGCAGACGCCGCTCTATTTCGGCATCAGAGAGTTCGCCTGGCCCCAGTGGATCAGTCTCCGGTCAAAATCCGCTCGACCAGTTCGCCCACACTGGGTGTGTAATTGTTCGAGTAGAACGGATCCTGCTTGAATTTATAAGCCGCATGTCCGGCAAAGGCGAGATTGTCATCCGGGTGACCGCCGTGTGCGATATCCTGCAGCGTTTTCTGGATACAGAAACTGCGCGGATCAGCGAGCCGGCCAGTCGTGTAATCGTCGTGATCCTTCCAGCTGGAAAACTGGCAGTGCGACAGGCAGCCCATGCAGTCCTGCTGGTCTTTACGGATTGTGTCGCGCGCATCAGGTTCGACGAAGACGATGGTGCCGTCCGGAGTTTTAAGTGGCTCTGTGTGCCCTGCCCGCATCCAGGCGTCAGCTTTCACCTTGTCCTCAGGCATCACCCAGAAAGAGCGCGCCTTGCCCTCTTCGCCAAGCTGCACGGTCCCCTCTTCCTCGCCGCGTTTGAAGAACGGGATCTGGCGTTCGCTGCGGTGCATCAGGTCATAGAGGAACGGCGTTTTCACGGCGCTGGAATAGAACCCGGTGGGAGAGAATTTGTGCAGCAGGACATCGCCCGGCTCAACCGTGCGCAGCATGTCTTTCCAGACCTGCGGGATCGGGCTTTCCTTCGTCAAAAGGGGCCGGGTGCCAAACTGAAACGCAATCTTGCCAAGCTCGGGATTGTCGATCCAGTCATTCCATTCACGCAGATGCCAGACACCGCCTGCCATCACGATAGGCACATCATCGCTGACGCCTTCCTTGCGCATCATTTCGCGCAAGGTTTTGACGCGCGGATACGGATCTTCCGGTTTGGTCGGGTCTTCGGCGTTGGACAGGCCGTTATGCCCGCCTGCCAGCCAAGGGTCTTCGTAAACGACCGCCGCCATCAGATGCGGCACGTTTTTGTAGCTTCGCTTCCAAAGCGCGCGAAACGCACGGCCCGAACTCACAATCGGCAGGTAGTGGACATTGTGCCGCTCGGCGATCTCCGCCAGTTTATATGGCATGCCTGCGCCGCAGGTCACGCCTGTGATCATGCCTTTGCAATTGGAGAGCACGCCCTCAAGAACTTCAGGCGCGCCGCCCATTTCCCACAGCACATTGATGTTGATCGCGCCCTTGCCGTTAGCGATTTCATACGCTTTTTTGACCTGCGTCGTAGCGCCATCGATAGCATACTGGATAAGCTGCTGATGACGTTCCAGCCGGGTCGCCTGCGGGTAGACCTGCGGGATCGGATCGCCGTTTTCGTCGTAACTGTCTGCGTTCACCGCAGAAACTGTGCCGATACCGCCTGCCGCCGCCCACGCGCCGGAGCTTTCGTGATTGGTCGCCGAAACGCCCTTGCCGCCCTCGATAACAGGCCACACTTCGCGCCCGCCATACATGATCGGGCTAAGTCCCTTGAACAATGAATAACTCCCCTACGCGCAAATCACAGCGCGAAATTTGATGTTGACCCTTAGGGTTGCGAACCGGACAGTCAATGTCGGTCGCGGAATGAAACCGGAATATCTACCCGTTGCTGCAAGCCTCGATTGCCTCGGGCTCGGAACGGGACTCTCCGCGTTCAAACCGAGCGAAATATCCACGGATATCGGGACGCTCGATAAATTCTACAAGCCGGAAACCCACCGCGCCGAATTCACAAAAGAGCAATTTGGGCGGAATGCCGTGCCTGTCAGTCGGTCTGTCGACGTCAACGACAATGATCTGGCCGTTTTCTGCCAGCGCAGGCCAAAGCCGCCATAGAAAGGCGTATGGCTCTGTCACTTCGTGATACATATGCACGAGGAAAATGCGGTCGAAACTGTCGGTCGGCAATTGCGGATCGTCTGCGCGGCCCAATTTGATCGAGATGTTTTCGAGCCTCTCGCGTTCGACCCGGCGCCCCAGCCTTTCCAGCGCATCCCGGCTGATATCCTGCGCCAAGACGCGGCCATCGCTGCCAACGCGCTGGGCAAGGCGGACGGTGTAATATCCCTCTCCCGCACCGATATCAGCGACTGTTGTGCCTTCCTCGATATCGGCGAGGTCCATGACCACCTGCGCTTCGTTGCGCTCGTCACGCGCGTCTTCGTTTGAAAACTGGTTTGAGACAACCTCGGCAACGGGCCTGTCCGGTTCAGGAAATTCGAGCGCGGTTGCCGGGCGCTCCGGCGCAGGCGCGAACTGGTCGCAGCCAGCGATCAGCACCGCCATTGCCGCCAACAAAGCAGTCCCGGCGCGCATTATTCCACGTCCTCGATCTCGACCGTCTCCCCGGTCACGCGCTGCGCGAGGGCGGCAGAAATAAACTCGTCAATCTCACCGTCGAGCACTTTGTCAGGCGAACTGGAGGTCACGCCGGTGCGCAGATCCTTCACCATCTGATACGGCTGCAGGACATAGGAACGGATTTGATGGCCCCAGCCAATATCGCTTTTTTCCTGATACTCGCTGCCCGCGGCCGCTTCTCTTTCGGCCATTTCCCGCTCGAACAGGCGCGCTTTCAGCATATTCATCGCGGTGGCGCGGTTTTTGTGCTGGCTGCGATCATTCTGGCTCGCGACCACAATGCCGGTTGGCTGGTGGGTGATGCGCACGGCGGAATCGGTGGTGTTGACGTGCTGACCGCCTGCGCCCGATGCGCGGTAGGTGTCGATCTTGAGGTCGGAGGGATCAATCTCGATCTCGATGTCATCGTCGATGACGGGATACACCCAGACGCTGGAAAAGCTTGTGTGGCGTTTCGCGGCGCTGTCATACGGGCTGATCCGCACGAGCCGGTGCACGCCGCTTTCGGTCTTTGAATACCCGTAGGCGCCGTCGCCCTTGATCAGCAATGTGGCAGACTTGATCCCAGCCTGATCGCCTGCCTGATATTCGACCGTTTCGATCTTGAACCCGCGCCGTTCAGCCCAGCGGCCATACATGCGAAAGAGCATTTCCGCCCAGTCCTGGCTTTCCGTGCCGCCAGCGCCAGCGTGGATTTCAAGATAGGTGTCGTTCGGATCAGCCTCTCCCGATAACAGCGCCTGGACCTTGTCCGCATCGGCACGTTTGGCGAGCCTTTCAAGGCTGGCGAGACCATCGTTGACGATGCTTTCCTCGCCCTCCGCATCGCCCATTTCGATGAACTCAACTGCATCGGCCATCTCGGCAGAGATTTCGCGCACGGTGTTTACTGCTGTCTCCAGCGTTTTCTGCTCTCGGCTGATAGCCTGCGCTTCTTTTGGATTGTCCCACAAGGTCGGGTCCTGAACGCGCGCATCCAGCTCATCAAGACGGCGCAGCGCGCGGTCCCAATCGAGCGATTGGCGAACCAGGTCGAGAGCGGCCTCGATCCGGTCGATATTGGCTTGGGCCTCGGCCCGCATAGACTATCCTTCAAATCTCGATTTGGCCTACCGCTTAACGCGGAGGCAGCGATTGTAAAGCATCGCGGCGGGTGTCTCCCCGCCTTGCAGCCTATTTGGAGATTGATTTGACCGCGGCAAGCGTGCGCGACACGTGCTCGCGGTAATCGCCGCTGGAATAGACATAGGCAATCCGGCCATCGGGCGCGATGACATAGGACGTGCGGCTGGCAAGGTCGCCCTGCCCGAGTGCGACGTCATACGCTTCGATCAGGCGCGCGCTCGCCGTACCCACAGGAAAGGCATCGCGGCATTCTTCGCGGCTGAACCGTTTGAGCGTTTCAATATCATCGCCCGACATGCCGATTACGCTGGCGCCGGCGGCCCGGAATTGCGGCATCGCATCGGCAAATGCGTTTGCCTCTAGCGTGCAGCCTTTTGTGAAAGCCTTGGGGTAGAAATAGAGGACAACCGCCCCCTTGGCCAAAGCGGCGCGAAGGGAAAATCCGAATTCCTCACCCGCCATCGCAGCCTTCGCTGTGAAAACAGGTGCACGTTCGCCCGCGGGCAGCTCTGCCAACGCAGGCGATGCGATCCCGGCAAGCAGCAACGCGGCGGCAGCGATAGGGCGTGAGGCGATGTTCATAGCAGTCCAGTCTTTCGTGACAGCGGTTGGTGAAGCCGGATCAATAAATCCCGCCACTTTCCTCGACAAAATCGCTTGGCTGGTCAAAGCTTGAACCTTCGTTCCGGCCCGAACCGCCAGCCCGCGCGGTCCTGATAAGCTGGAGGATTTCCTCACGTTTTGCAGCGATCTCGTCCTGACGGGTTGAGCGATCCGGTTCGGTATCCGGCTTGAACGCCTCCCAGATGATTGCGCTTTTCGGATCGCCCGATGGCCATCCGTCGAACACGCGCTTACCCGTGCGGCGGTCTACACGCACCATGCGCACACCCGGCGGCGCAACAGCGGGATCATCGCTCCAGCGGTCGCGGCTATTTATAACAAAGTCTTTGAAGATCGGCGCGGCTGTGTTGCCGCCCTGCACATACCCGCCCAAATTGCGGGGCGTGTCGTATCCGATGTAAACGCCTGCCACGATTTCTGGCGAACCGCCGACGAACCAGGCGTTTGTCGGGCCAGTGGTCGTTCCGGTCTTGCCGAACAGCGGCAGTTCAAGATCGCGCAGGCGGGTGGCAGTGCCGCGTGTCACGACACCTTCGAGCATGTGGACGACCTGAAACGCGGTGCGCGGGTCCATCGCCTCACGGCCCATTGCGCCGGGACGAGGCATGGGTTCGCCGTCCCATTCGGGCATATTGCAGCCTTGACACTGCCGCTTATCCGCGCGCCAGATCACCTTGCCGCGCCGGTCCTGCACGTAGTCGATTACCGATGGTTCATGCAGCCGCCCGTGATTGGCGAGCGCGGCGTAGGCGTTGACCATATTTTCGACCGTCGTGTCGCCCGATCCCAGCGCCGATGCGTAGAATGGCTGGTGATCGCCGATGCCGACCTTTCTGAAAGTGTCGACGACCTTGTCCATGCCCGCTTCGGATGCGATGTGAACAGTCATGAGATTGCGGCTCTGCTCAAGCCCGAAACGCATCGGGTAGACCCCGCCGCCGCGGCTGCCGCCAAAGTTTGAAAAGCACTTATTGCCCAAACGCGCGCCCTGCCAGACACAGAATTCCTGATCGGGCACTTCGCTGGCCGGTGTGAGGCCGTTATCAAGGCCAGCGGCGTAGACGAATGGTTTGATCGTGGAGCCGGGCTGACGCTGCGCCTGTGTGGCACGGTTGAAATCTGACAAGCGGTGATCGAAACCGCCTTGCATGGCAAGAATGCGCCCGGTTTGAACCGACTGTGCGAGGAAACCGCCGGAAACGCCCGGAACGCTCTCTAACTTGAAACCTGACCCTTGCGGACTGACGGTGATGACATCGCCAGCCTTTAGCGAGTTGGGAAGGCCGGAAAGCGGCGCTTCGTCGCCATTAGAAAATCCGATCGTCGCGCTTGATCTGCTGCGCTGCGTTACGACGCCAACGCGCCAATCCTCGTAATTGACAGAGAGATAAGAGCTGGCAAGCTGGCTTGCCCAATTGCCCTCACTCACGTCGATTGTTGCAATCGCGCCCGACCAACCGCGCCCGCGCTGGTAACGCATCAACCCGTTGCGCAGGGCGTTACGAGCCGATTCCTGCAACTCGACGTCCAACGATGTGCGGACCCACAATCCGCCAGCATAGACGCTGTTGCCGCCATCCTCGGCAGTTTCGCCGAAATCGGCAATGAGCTGCCGGCGAACTTCTTCGAGAAAATACCCTGCATCGGCAGAACGCTGGGTGCGTTGGCGCACAAGGCCCAGCGGCATGGCGGATGCGGTGTCGCGCTCTGCGGCGGAAATATAGCCGTTCGCTTCCATCTGGCTGAGAACGAAGTCACGGCGGGCAAGTGCGGCCTGTTCCTGCCCGGACCGGCCATAGCGTTCCGGCGCCTTTGGCAGGATCGCTAGGAACGCCATTTCATGCAAATCCAGCTCGCCCACATCCTTGTCAAAATAGGCGCGCGATGCGGCCTGCACCCCGAATGACCTGCGGCCCAGCGGGATTTCATTGAGGTAAAGCTCAAGGATTTCCTGTTTGGACAGAACCTCTTCGATGCGGCTGGCCAGGATCATTTCCTTGAGCTTGCGCGTGACCGAATATTCATCGCCCAGCAGCAGGATTTTCGCCAATTGCTGCGTAATGGTGGAGCCGCCTACGGCCCGGTCGCCCGAGCCATATTTCGTGACATAATCGACCACGGCATTGGCAGTGCCCGTCAGATCGACGCCGCCATGGCTGAAAAATGTCTTGTCTTCGGCAGACAGATACGCGCCGACCAGATTTTCCGGATAATCCGGGTATTGCAACTGCACGCGGCGTTCACGGGCATAGGAATGCACGATTTCGCCGTCGATACCGCGCACGACGGTGGGCAGCGGCGTTTCATACTCCAGCAGCGAAGACGCCTCTGGCAAATCGCGCGCAAGCCATACAAACAGCGCCACCCACCCCACGATGCAAAGGCCGATGAAAACCGCAATAGCCTTGAACAGGAAGCTGCCGCGCCATTTCTCCAAAAACCATGCGCCAGCGCCGCTCAAATCGCGGTTGAAGCGATAGCGAACATATTGCGCGAAGTTCATCGAGGATGGAGCGTCAGTCATTATTCGGGCCGATTAGCACGGGTCACCCCGCCCTGCTAGCGTGTTTGAACAAAGTGCGCGGCGGTGTGCAAGGCCGCGCCTTAATGCCCGGTTAGCGCGCAGATCAAGGATCGGCCCGCCGTGCGAAATATACCCTTATTGCCTGCGCGAGGACATTCGCGAAATTTGCCTGACCCTCTTCGGTGGTGAGGCGCGCACGGTCTTCTTCGTTGGTGATAAACCCGCTTTCAAACAGGACCGAGGGAACATCGGGCGCGACCAGAACAGCGAGGTTTGCAGATCGGCGCGCGGTGGGATGGAAAACGATTTGGTTTTCGCCCTCCCGAGTGATCAGGGACGCAAACTCGGCTGCATCGTCCTGCGTGCGTGCCTGCGACAATTCGACAAGGATCGCGCTGACCTCTTCGCTTTGGTCCTCGATCTGGAGGCCGTTCACACGATCGGCCTGATTCTCCCGCGCGGCAAAGCGGGCTGCCGCCTCGCTCGATGCCTCGGTAGAGAGGGTATATATGCTTGCACCTGAAACATTGCCGAATTCACCCGCGGAATCGGCGTGTATCGACAGGAACAGGTCAGCCTCCAGCTGGCGCGCCATTTCCGGACGGTAATCGAGAGGGACCAGTTCATCCCCGTCCCGCGTCATCGCAACTCTAATGCCCCCTGCATCGATCAGCGCATCCCGCACACCTTGCGCAATGGCGAGCACAACATCCTTTTCCAGCACCTCGCCCCCTACCGCACCGTAATCGCGGCCCCCGTGACCGGCATCGATCACGACCAGCGGACGGCTGCGATCGGTTGGCCCCTCGACGCCGGGCAGCTGGAATTCAGGAGTGCTTTCATCGATCAGAAAACTGAGAACATATTCGCGGCCCAATGCCGGCACCGGGATTTTCAGGCCAAGCGCAAAGGCCGTCCCCAGCAGTATGGCGGGCACAGCGAATAGGATGATTAGGAGCGTGCGAATGCTCATTGCTTGCAGTGCTTAGGATGTTGCGCGAACAAAGCGCAATAGAGTTGCGGGACGAAACCCACGGTGCTAGTCGTATATTACTGAAACCTTGACTGCCGCTGCGTTAACTATTGCGTGGCAGTGATGTTTCTCTCGCAGGTTCGCCCGGTCATCCACCGCAAAGAACCACAACAGGTTGATGCAGTGACGAGACGTTTCTCCTCGCAGATAGATTCGCAGGGCCCATCCGGCGCTGGCGAACGTGCGAGCCAGAACGCGGAGTTTTTCCGCAACTCTCTCACAGCAGACACGAATATCGCAGGCTCCTCGGTAACACGGCGAGATGCGGCAGCAACAATCGTCGCGCTCAAACAGCGCGTTTTCACATCACAGCATACACGCCCACACCGCGAGCCACTGGCCGCGCGAGCGGGCGTTTGGAGAATAACTAATGGCAACGCGCATGCTAATCGATGCGCGCCACTCGGAAGAAACCCGAGTGGCGGTCCTCAAAGGCAACCGGATTGAGGAATTCGACTTTGAATCTGCTGAACACAAGCAGATCAAAGGCAACATCTACCTCGCGAAAGTTACAAGGGTAGAACCATCATTGCAGGCCGCTTTCGTCGATTTCGGCGGAAACCGGCACGGGTTCCTCGCTTTCAGCGAAATTCATCCCGATTATTACCAGATCCCGCAATCGGATCGCGAAGCGCTTTTGGCCGAAGAAGCCGAAGCCGCCGAAGAAGAAGCGCGTTTGCGCGATGCCGAAGAAGAAGACGGCATCACCCCCGGCGACGAATACGATGCCGAGGATGAAAGCGCCGAAGCTCTTGCAGAAGACCTCGCCGAAGACGGGCTTGAAGAGGTCGACACGTCTGACAAGGATAAGGTTTCAACCATCGAAGACGGCACATCGGACGACGACGATTCCGATGATGAAGACGATGGCGACGATGATTCCGATGGGGACGACAACGAAGACGGCGAAAAGTCCTCCGATGACGACGGCGACGACAATCCGCGCCGTGGACGCGGCCGCGGACGTGGTCGTGGCCGCCGTCAGGGCAAAGGTGGTCGCGGTGGCAAAGGCGGCAACAAAGGCCGCAGCCGCGCCAAGGAAGTCGATGAAGTTCGCGCCAAACGGATGGCCCTGCGCCGCCGATACAAGATACAGGACGTTATCAATCGCCGTCAGGTCCTGCTGGTCCAGGTTGTAAAGGAAGAGCGCGGCAATAAAGGCGCCGCCCTGACCACCTATCTCAGCCTCGCTGGCCGTTACACCGTGCTCATGCCGAACAGTTCGCATGGCGGCGGCATCAGCCGTAAAATCAATTCAAGCAGCGACCGTAAACGCCTGAAACAGGTCGTATCCGATCTTTCCCTGCCTAAAACTATGGGCCTGATCGTCCGCACCGCAGGCATCAGCCGTACCAAGACCGAGATCAAACGTGATTTCGATTATCTGGCGCGGCTGTGGGACGACATTCGCCAGACCACCCTCGCCTCTACCGCGCCCAGCCTGGTCCATTCGGACAGTGACCTGATAAAACGCGCGATCCGCGACATCTACAACCGAGAGATTGAGGAAGTCATCGTCGAAGGCGAGGACGGCTACAAATCCGCCAAAGCTTTCATGAAGATGCTGATGCCCAGCCACGCACGGCGGGTGAAGGCGTATAATGACCCGGTGCCCCTGTTCCAGCGTTACGGCGCAGAGGATCAGCTCCGCGCGATGTATGATCCGATGGTGCAGCTGAAATCGGGCGGCTATCTGATCATCAATCCGACCGAGGCGCTGGTTTCTATCGACATCAACTCGGGCCGATCGACTAAAGAACACGGCATCGAACAGACCGCGCTCCACACAAATCTGGAAGCTGCTCGGGAAATCGCCCGCCAGCTGCGCCTTCGCGATATGGCCGGTCTGGTCGTGATCGACTTCATCGACATGGAATACAATTCCAACGTCCGCAAAGTCGAAAAGTGCATGAAAGATGCGTTGAAGAACGATCGTGCCCGCATTCAGGTTGGCCGCATCTCCAGCTTTGGCCTCATGGAAATGAGCCGTCAGCGCCTGCGCACAGGTGTGCTTGAAGCGACCACGCGCGAATGCCCGCATTGCGATGGCACCGGCCTGGTCCGCACGGCATCGTCCGCAGGCCTGTCCGCGCTTCGCCTGATCGAAGACGAAGCAGCCAAGGGTAAAGGCACGATCATCAAACTCGCCGCCAGCACCGAAGCGGCGATTTATATGCTCAATGAAAAGCGCGGCGAGCTGGTCGAGATTGAGCAGCGTTACGGCGTCACAGTCGAGGTTTCACCCGAGGGTGAGGACGAAGGCGCGAAAATGACCGCATCAAGTGCGGGACCGCGCCCAACACATGCGCCGAAATTCGATCCCATCGTCGATGATGATGATGACGATGATGATCTTCCCGAAGAGGAAAACGGCGAAGACGAAAGCCGCGATCACGAAACTGACGAGGATGGTCAACCACGCAAGAAACGTCGCCGCCGCCGGCGCGGTGGCCGTGGACGCGGCAAGAAGCGCGACGAAAATGGCGCGGAAACAAACGACAATGACGGTGACGATTCCTCGGACGAGAATTCGTCATCCGACGATCACAGCTCTGATGATGACGGCGATGACAAACCAAAGCGTCGCCGCCGGCGCGGCGGGCGTGGTCGGCGAAAATCGGGCGATGAAACGGTGAGCGAAACCGATGCGGAAAACCTCGAAGAGGTGTCCGAACAGGTGAAGGACGACATGGCCGTTATCGCCGGACCGGACGATGCACCCGAGACCGCAGGCGCTATGGCGGCAGAGGAAGAAGCCGCGGAACAACCGGCCGAAGAAAAGCCCAAGCGCAAGCGTGCACTGCGCAAGAAAAAGGCCGACGAGCCTTCACCAGCGGCGAATGATCCCGCGACCGAAGCGGATGCAGCAGAAGAGGCGCCTGCCGAAGAAAAGCCGAAACGCAAACGTGCGCCGCGCAAGAAAAAGGCCGAAGAAGCCGAGCCTCAAGGTGAAGCATCTGAAACCCCTGCTGCGGAAAAGCCGAAGCGTAAATCACGCGCCAAGGCTAAACCTAAAGCCGAGGCCGAGCCTGAAGCGGCTGCGCAGGATACGCTAGCTCCCGAAGCCACTGCGGCACCCGAACCATCGGCACCAGCGGCTGGCACTGATGACGATTCGTCAGAGGCGCCATCGGGCAACAAAAAACGCGGCTGGTGGCAGCGCACTTTCGGTGAGTAAGTAACTGGCGGCGTATTAAATCACGGGCAACAGGCGCGCAGGCCAAAAGGGGTAATCAGATCCCCGGCTTGCGCGCCACGCCCCATTCGTTCCAGCCTGCAAATCTGGGCGCTTTGGGCAGATACCCCTGCCCTAGCGGATCGACCTCAAACCCGGCACCTCTGAAAGCCGACCCTATGGGCCGCGTCAGATGGCATCCGCCGGCCATCCTTTTCCAGACAGGTTCGATACGGTCCTGCCATTTCGCTATGCCGGCATCCGGCGCACGCCCATGCTCAAGGAACAGCGCCTTTCCCCCCGGACGCAAAATGCGGCGCATTTCGGACAGCACCTGTTTTGGATCCTCGACAGAGCAGAGGGTGAACGTGCAAACTACAGAATCAAAAAAACCTGCCGGGAATGGGATATCCTCGCCCACGCCCTGGCGAATATCGGCGGGCCAGCCTTTGGCCTGTGCCGCTTCGCGCGCATCGTTTAGCAGGCCCCCATGCGGGTCTATCCCGGCGTAACTGGTGATCGCACCCGCTTCATAGAATTGCTGGTTGATCCCGCCTCCGCAGCCAAGCTCGAATACGTCACCTTGTGCCAGCGGGATCAATTGCGCGCGCCGCTTCATCACCTGACCCTGGCTGCAAGCGCAGGTCACAAGGCGCGGCATTATGTGCGCATCATACCAATCACGAACTCCCACCAGCGCACTCTCCCAAGCTGAACCAGCGGATCAGTCTACCCCAAAAAGCGGCGCTGCCAAGATATTAGAGATTGCGCAGCCAGTCCGCGATGGCGGTGAAGTCGCGCAGCATGATCGCGCGTGCATCGGCGATCGTCATCGCCGCGAACCGGCTGATCAGAGGCATACTTAGGCCGATCCGCAAAGTTCCGCCCCAGCCAGAGGCGATGCGCACGCACTTCACAGGCTGGCCCAGGCGGATGCCCGCTTCGAGTGCGAGACGGCGGTGAACGCCCTGTGCTTCATCAAAGGTCGCGAGGCCGGGGAGAACACTCAGATCGAGCGTCATAAGCGTGCGCATTTCAATCGGCCGCTGCGACTGCGCGGCCTCCATGCCGATTGCGTGGGGCAGCACACGCTGGACACCCAGCGGCGTGATCACCGCATCCTCCAGACACTCTTCGAACGTGTCGAGAATGGCTTTCACCTTCCTGACCGGCAGACGCTGGAACCGCTCGATCTCGAAAATCGCCGCCTCCAACCGCAAAGCGAGCGACGCGTTGCAGCCGCCGGGCAAACACTCGCGGCCTGGCCAGCTATGCGGCCACTCTGCGCGATTGAATATGGTCGCAAAACCGCTCGGCAAATTCGCCGCGCCATCGACCTGCGACTGCGGTACCAGGGCGAAACCGCTGAACGGCGGTGCGCCGACGAATTTCGAACCTGTGAGCAGGACTATGCAATCCCGCTTCACATATTCGCCTAATGCGCCGCTGGTGATCCGCGCCTGACACGCGTCGATCACGAAAGTCACATCGCCCGCAAACTCCGCGCGCATGGCGTCGATATCGGCGAGTGATGGCAGCACCAGGCCAGTCTTGGACCCGTGGACCCCGTGCACCAGTGCATGTTTGTGTGCCGCCTGTGCTGTGCGGATTTCAGCGCGTATCGCGGCGCTGATTGCCTCGCTGGTGCGCGCCACCCCTTCCCCGCATCTGACCGGCACATCGACCATGCTGACAGGGCCGCACCCCGCCACATGGTCCGCTGGCTCAACCGGAATACCTAGAGCCGTTTCGTTTGCAAAGTATGCTCCGTTGGCGGAATGTATGCAGCCGCTGCCAATCTCGTCTGCGCCCAGCAAAATATTGTGAACGCCCTTCGCCGCTTTGCCGATGGTTGCCGCCAGAGCGACATATTCAAGATCGGTCCCAGACGCCGCGAAGACGATTTGCGTATCACCCGGCAGTCCACATTCCCTGCGCACCCGGTGCCTGATCCCGTCGAGAACGCGGCCGTAATCAGCCGCATTTTGAACCGGTGGCTGGTCCAGCAAATGCTCGAACGCAGCGCGCGAAATATCGCTGACCGTGGACGATGAATACGCGGCGATATCGCGCGGATGCGGGGCCGACAGATACTTGTTTAGCCCGGTTTCCGGCGCGAGAGTGATCCTTGCGTCCCCGCCAGAGGACAGTGCATCAATCAGACGCAATTCAGCGGGCCCGAAATCAATACCCGGCAACGGGCGATTGAGCGGCGGCAGAGTTTGTGCTTTCGAAATCTTGTGACAATCCCGTATCAAGGCCGCCGCGACGACAGCAAAACAAAAATTGCGCTGGCGCACCCGAAACGCGCAGCCTATGGGCGCGGCTTACCAGATTGAGCCGTTTTGACCATGCACGACACAACAATCCATCCCGATTTACAGCCGCTTCGCATTCCGGAAAGTGCGAAGGAACGGCTTAACATCCTGTTTATCGCGAAGAATGCTCTGTGGGAGGGTGAGATTCACCCGCAGGACGGCAATCACGCCATGTATCACCGCGAAATGCGTGAGGTGCTAGAGGGGCTCGGGTTACGCCTCACGCTGTCGGAAACGCATGAGATTTTGTTCGACCCGCCCGAGGGCATTGATTTTGTGTTCCCCCTGCTGAACCGGGCCGGTTTCTTCAATTCCGAAATGCTGCCGCCGCTTTTATGTGAGCGTGCAGGGATTGCGTATCTGGGCGCGAACCCGATCTTGCGCGGGCTGTCGGATGACAAGCACCTGGCCAAACGCTCCGCCGCTGATGCCGGCGTGCCGACTGCGCCTTGGGCGGTGTATAGAAAAGGCGCTCCGGTCAGGCAGGACAAATGCCCGAAAGCCGCCCGCTATGTGATCAAACCGAACAATTCGTCGGCCAGTTGGGGCGTAGAGGATGCCTACGACTGGGAAGGCGTGGAAAAAGCGGTAATACGTATCCACGAAGACCCCTCAAACGGCGGACAGGATGCGATTGTTGAGCCCTTCCTCGAAGGAAGCGACGTCGAAGTTCCGGTGGTGACAATCAATGGCGAGCCGCAAATCCTGCCGATGCTGATCTTCCGCCAATCCGATCCATCGCACCTACGCACCTATTACGAGAAACGCGATCTGGTCGATCGCAGTCAGAAATACTCGCTAGACCCATTCGAAAAAACGGAAATGGTGGCGCGCATTCAAGAACTCACCCGCATGGTGTGGGAAGAGTATCGCCCGTTTGATTACGGCCGTTTCGAATTCCGTGTGAACGAAGCGACCGGCGAGATCACTTTTCTGGAGCTGAACCTCAACTGCAATTTGTGGTCGCAAAAGGTTTTCGGCGTCGCGGCCAAAATGGCGGGATGGTCGCAATCAGACCTGATCGAGACACTGCTGGCAGAGGGGCTCAGGCGGCACGGGCTGATTTGAAGCCTGTCAGGAGAATTTGGAGCGTTTCCGACGTCTGGCATTGGGGGTGGAAGCGGACGCTGACCATGGGAGTCAGAAGTGTGAGTGTCATTAGCTTAATCAATTGCACGCCAAAAAGATGAACTCTTGCAGTCCACAATTGCATAGAAGCGCGCTGGCCATTCAGATTGACCAAACCACTTATTAACTTCGGCCCAAACCTCGTAGTTCAAGTAGGAACCATACCAAGTGAACCTACCACCACCCATTTTTTCATGATAAATTGGGATCATTACTTTGACGTTGTATCCTTCGAAACCAGCAGCCCGCGCTGCTGCTTCATAATCCTCCTTAAATGCGATCACTTCAGATAGCGCTACGCCGTCTTTGGTTCTGCACTCAAAATAGTTCTCTAGAGTCGGTTTCGCAGCTGCTGGCTGGGATGTTAGCAACAGCCCAGCCAGTATTGTGAACCATACAGAATTCTTCACGCATTCACCTCATTCTCGCGGCTTCCGAGAGCGTACGATTCGAAAGCACAGAGCGCAATGCTGGAACGTCCGTAATTGGGTCGTAAACGGTCATAGTCACCCCAACCCAATTCATTCCAAAACCCTCAGGCCGGAACAATTTTCCCAGCAAAATCGAACACCTTTCCGCTATCTTCCGCCCTGAGCCCTGCGAGCACCCTCAACAGATTATCTGCCGCCTCGTTTGGTTCGGTCAACTGGCCATCGGGAAGGTTTGTCTGGAATGGCTCCGACAGCGCGCTGTCCACCGTGCCGGGGTGGAGGCCGATTACGGAACCGTTTTTATGGGTTCGGCCCGTTTCAAGCGCGAAATTCTTGATCAGCATGTTTAGCGCGGCTTTCGACGCGCGGTAGGAGTGCCATCCGCCTAGTCCGTTATCGGAAATGGAGCCGACCCGCGCGCTCAGGGCTGCGAAAACGAATGCCTCGTCGCGCGGCATCAGGGGCAGCATATGTTTGGCGATGATCGCAGGGCCAATCGTGTTGAGTGCAAACACCTGCGCCATCGCGGCTGGATCGAGCCGCTTGTAAGTCCGCTCAGGTCCGGTTCCGTCCGGCAACGTCAGCACGCCGGTCGCCGCGATTACCCATGTGGGCGGATTGTCCTTCATCAGGGATGCGGCGGCCTCTATTGTGCTCTCATCGGTCAGATCAAAAGCGAAAGGGACAGAGCCGGGCAATTTTGGTAATTTACCATCGCGCGATCCCGCATAGATCGTCTTGCACCCCAAATCGGAAAGCCTTTCGCACAAGGCCCGGCCAATTCCGCCAGTGCTGCCGAATATAGCCGCAGTGCGCGGTGCGGTGATGCCTGGTTTTCCTACTTCATCCATAGGCAATAGAGCGGGGCAATGGTCTTATGGTTCCACAAATCGTCCGCTTTCATAAGCATCAAAAGGGTCGCGACGAATTTAGCCCCAGGACCGTGTAACATGCGGTCCATGTCTCTGCGCGCTGTGGATGGTGTCAGCCATTCAACAGCTATCCCAAACGCTGCAACACCGGCTCTCTTGCGCCCTGCGGCCAAGACGCTAGATAGGTGGCAAGTAGAAATGGGATTACACTGACATGGCGACTTTCACCCTCCCCAAGAACTCGACCATCCGAAAAGATGGCAAGGTCCACAAGGCCGAGGGCGGCAAGCGTCTGAAATCGTTCAAGGTGTATCGCTACGATCCCGACACGGGCAAGAACCCGCGCTATGACAAGTTCGAGTTGGACCTCGACGATTGCGGCCCGATGGTTCTCGACGCACTGTTCAAGATCAAGAACGAGGTCGACACCACCCTCACCTTCCGCCGGTCCTGCCGCGAGGGCATTTGCGGCTCCTGCGCGATGAACATGAATGGCAAGAACGGGCTCGCCTGTACCACAGCAATCGAAGACCTGAAGGGCGAGATTCGCATCACGCCTCTGCCGCACATGGACGTGATCAAGGATCTGGTCCCGGACTTCACCCACTTTTACGCGCAATACGCCTCGATCCAGCCATGGCTGCAAACCGTCAGCACCACGCCTTCGGGTAAAGAGCGCCTGCAGACGCCGCAGCAGCGCGAACAGCTCGATGGTCTTTATGAGTGCATCCTGTGTGCATGTTGCTCGACAGCGTGTCCGTCATACTGGTGGAATTCGGACAAGTTCCTGGGTCCGGCGATCTTGCTTCAGGCATACCGCTGGCTGGCCGATAGCCGCGATGAAATGACGGGAGAGCGTCTCGATGCGCTTGAAGATCCGTTCCGCCTGTATCGCTGCCACACCATCATGAACTGCGCGAATGTCTGCCCCAAGGGTCTTAGCCCGGCAAAGGCAATCGCCGAAACCAAGAAGATGATGGCCGAACGCGCGATCTGATCGCTCCGGCGGGCTTAAGCTTATGAGCGAACCCGGTGTGCCATTCGATTACCGGCCCCTGTCCGCTGCGGAAGCAGACGGGGAGGAAGGCTGGTATAGCTGGAACCTCAAAGACCGCACCCGCTACAACACGGCAGTGCTCGGCGAATTAAGGGTCCGCGGCGAAGGCGACCGATGCCGTCTGCGTATGTTCCCAGAACGGCGCCACACAAACCTCGGCGACAACATCCACGGGGCGGCCACGCTGGGTCTGATCGACATCGCGCTGTTCGCGGCCATGCATGTGATCGGCAGCGGGAATGCCGGGCCATCGGTCACGGTTGAGCTATCGACGCAGTTCGTCGGTGCTGGCGACCCGGAAAGACCTCTCGACGCCGTGACCGAGATCGTGCGCGAAACGGGCCGAATGCTGTTCCTACGCGGCGAATGCGTGCAAGGCGATGATATAGTGACCAGCTATTCCGGCATTGTGCGCAAGATGAAGGCGCTGCCGCGTGATCTACCGGCATGAGCGGAATGCTGGCGCGCTACGAGAAGCTGATTGCCTCGGGCGAGCTTAGGGCAGACCCGGACCAGCGCCGGGCGGCAATTCGGCTCGACACCCTGCAAAAAGAGCTGGAAGCTGATGCGCCCGGCGGGCTGCTGGGACAACTTTTCGGCCGCAAGAAAGAGCGTCCGCAAGGCGTCTATATGTGGGGCGGCGTCGGGCGCGGAAAGTCGATGCTGATGGACCTGTTCCACAGCACGCTGACCATAAACGAAAAGCGCCGCACTCATTTCCACGCCTTCATGCAAGACGTCCACGCAGCCATGCGAGAGGCGCGCAAATCGGTATCCGGCGATCCCATCCCGCCCGTCGCCGAAGCCATTGCGCAAGACGTGCGCTGTCTCGCCTTTGATGAGATGGTGGTCAACAATTCAGCTGATGCGATGATCATGAGCCGCCTGTTCAGCCAGCTGATATGCGAGCAGGGCGTGACCATCGTAACAACGTCTAACAGGCCGCCGCACGATCTTTACAAAGATGGACTGAACCGAGAGCATTTCCTGCCGTTTATCGACCTGATCGACGGGGAGATGGACGTTTTGCCTTTGAACGGGCCGACCGATTACCGGCTTGACCGGATTGGCGATCTGGCGACTTGGCACACACCGCTGGGCGATGAAGCGACAGAAAAGGTGCGTGAGGCGTTCTTCCGCCTGACCGACTTTGCGCCGGAGGATGCAGAGCATGTCCCATCGGAAGAGCTCGCAATTGGCGCAAAACGGACGATGCATGTCCCCAAATCGCTTAAAGGCGTCGGGGTTTTCAGTTTCAAACGGCTGTGCGCAGAGGCTCGCGGGGCACCTGATTATCTGGCCATTGCGCAGGCATTTCACACCGTCATCATCGTCGGAATTCCGCTGATGGGCCCCGACAGCCGCAACGAAGCGGCACGGTTCGTTACGCTGATCGACGCGCTATACGAACACCGGGTAAAGCTGTTTGCCACGGCCGCAGCCGCGCCGGACCAATTGTACACCGCCGGCGACGGCAGCTTCGAATTTCAGCGCACGGTAAGCCGGCTTAACGAAATGCAGAGCGACGAATATCTCGCACTGGGCCACGGGGCGGATTACTGAACGTCAGGCAGCGGCAATGCGTTCGGCAAGACGTGCCTGCGCCGCCACAAGCCGGTTCATCACCTTCAAATCCTGCTCCCGCAATTGAAGCGCGGTGTCGGCCCACATTTCCGTGATCTTGTTAAGTTCAGCCAGTTTCAACTGCCAGACTTCCTTCATCGCGCGCCGTGATCCCACCAATCCCGCATGACGCCGCTCGGCTTTCTTGATGAAGCTTCGCGTGGCATTCAAACCGTCGCCCGGCTCCGCCAAAGCGTGCACAATCCCCAGATCATACATCTGCTGGGCCGTAAACGTCTCGTTTGAAACGATGATCCGGTCGGCCATCGCACTTCCAAGTTTGCGGGCAAGCAAGGCGTGTGCTCCCATACCGGGATACAGACCGAACATGATTTCCGGGAGCCCGAAAGTCGCCTGGCGTTCTGCGACGATGTAGTCGAATGACAGCAACGCCTCAAACCCGCCGCCAAGAGCGGCGCCTTGCACCATACCGATAGTAAGCATCGGAATTTCGAGGGTTCGGATATTACGATCGAGTATCGCGCAGCAGCGGTGACCATAATTTACCAAACCGTCACGATCACGTTCGCGGATCAGCCGCTGAAACAAATGAAGATCGCCGCCAAAGCAAAAAACGTCGTCACTCCGGCTGCCAAGGACCAGGTATTTGAGTGGCACCTTATCAGGGCCAAATCCCTCGCCAATCAATCGCTGCCAGCTTTCAAAATCATTGAGCATCGCCGGGGTGAAGCTGGGCCTGCCCTGTGGACTCATGTAGGTCCAGAGAGTTGCAGTCTTATCTTCATAAAGAACGTCGAGTTCCCGAAGCTCCAGAAGCTCCTCTGGGATGGCCGAATGAACGGCGCTTTCAACGAACAATTCCTGATCGGCGGTCAATGGTACCGCCCTGCTAGCGCCACTATCCATATGCACACTCCGAGTCGACCCGCATTTTGCTGGCGTGTTTTACCCCCTCCAGCACTCGAACGGCCATTTGGCTCCATTTGACATGAGAGTAGGCGACCCCGGAGTCGCTTGGCAATCAGATATTTACTTTAATTTGCATTGCGGAGTCTCAGAATGGTGCACGAAGCGTCAGATTGTCGCCGATTGTTGCGCCAAAGCTATTCTGATATTTCCATGTGCTTCAGAGATTTTTCGAGCATCAACAATTGCCAGAGCACCCGGGAATTGTCGCTGATCCCGGCAATGTGGTCATCTGCAAGGCCGGTCAATTTGCCCGTATCGAACCAGCCTGTCTGCCCCAGAACCGTTCCGCTGGCGATGGACCTCGCCTCGCCTGCCAAGGGGCCACGAAACCATTCTGCAATCGGTGTGACGAAACCCTGTTTCGGGCGATACAGAATGTCTTGCGGCAGATAACGCTCCATTGATTTCTTGAGCAGATATTTGCCCGTGCGCCCGTTCACACGCATTTTTTCAGGCAGGCGCGCAGCAAATTCGACCAAGCGGTGATCCAATAACGGCTCGCGGGCCTCCAGGCTGACAGCCATGCTCGTTCTATCTACCTTCGTTAAAATTCCGCCCGGCAGCCAGAATTTGAGATCGGCATATTGCGCCCGGTCCAGCCCGCTTCGAGCAGGCGCGCTGCGCATTATCGCGATCAGTTCCTGCTCCGCCTGAAATCCGGACAGCTTGCCTTGCATGGCTGGGGAATAAAACGAATGCCGCCTTTGCGCATCCGACACGCTGAGCGCGTCCGCATATGCGTGGTCAGAATCTGCGGCCAAGGCAAGCAAAGTCGATTTCGCTCTAAGCGTCTGCGGCGCCCAATCTGCCTTGGGCCAGATTGAACCCAGCCCGCCAAAAAGCGGCTGACGGATGGCCGATGGAATGACTGAGCGCACGCGGTCTTCGTTGTAATGAAAAACCTGCCTGCGATATCCCGCGAACGCTTCATCGGCGCCGTCACCCGATAGCGCGACAGTTACCTGTTCGCGCGCCAGCTGGCATACGCGCCACGTGGGCAAGGCAGAGGCATCGGCGAATGGTTCATCAAACATCGCGGCGAGTCGCTGCGCTTCACCGAAATCGTCACGGCTTACGGTCCGGGCGGTATGATCTGTGCCGTATCGCTGGGCGATGGCGCGTGCGTAACCCGTTTCATCCAAGGCATCGACATCGAAACCGATGGAGCAAGTTCGCACCGGATCGGCGCTGTTTTCGCTCATCAACGCAACCACGCTGCTGGAATCGACACCGCCGGAAAGAAACGCGCCAAGCGGCACGTCAGAAACCATGCGGGAGCGCACCGCTTCGCGCAGGAGATGCACCAATTGCGCCGACAGGTCCGCCTCGCTGCCGCTTTCTCTCTGGCTGAAATCGATATCCCACCACTGCTTCGCCCCCTCCGGCCTCTTGCCTTGCTCCAGCAGCAGGAAATGACCAGCGGGAAGCTTTTCAACCCCGGACAGGATCGACCGCGTATCGGGCACATACCCGAATGCGAGATAGCTATCGATTGCAGCCGGATCGACTTTCCGGCGCAGCAGCGGGTGCGCCAGCAAACCTTTCAATTCCGAAGCGAATGCAAGGCTGCCGTCGGAAAGGCGCGCCATAAACAGCGGCTTTACCCCAAAGCGGTCGCGGGCGAGCAGCAATTGGCGTTTATCCAAGTCATACAATGCGAAGGCAAACATGCCGTCCAACCGGTCAAGACACCCCGTGCCCCAGCGTTGCCATGCGGCCAGAATTACTTCTGTGTCGCCATCGGTGTGGAATTTGAAACCCGCCGCCTGAAGCTCGCTTCGCAGCTCACGGAAATTGTAAATCTCTCCGTTGAAAGCGATTACCGCGCGGCCATCGGCGGAATGCATGGGCTGCGGGGAGCCCTCGATATCGATAATGGAGAGACGCCGGTGGCCCAGCCCTATGCCATGATCTGTCCACACACCCGAACCGTCCGGCCCGCGGTGAACCATCGCCTCGCACATGCGCTCAACCCGGACAGGATCGACCGGCTTGGGCGTTTCCGCATGAAAGATACCGGCAATTCCGCACATAGAAGTTTTGCGGCTTAGCCTGCGCCTGCAGGAGCGACAATGATCGCCATCAGGGCCGCAGCTAGGATGATCGCAGCCAGAGCACCTCCCATCGCAGCGGCTGTCGGGGCGCGCATTTCTATGCGCGCCAGCCACTGCCAGTCCTGCAATTCGTGGAGCCGCCAGCCATATTCCTCAGGCTCACGTTCAAAGAATTGCCACGCCCCTGCAAGCAGGACTGCGACGACCAGCGCAAAGAAAATCCAGCCATAAAAGATATGATCAAACCCGGCAGCAAATTCGACGCCCTGACTTTGCGCGATGAAGATCGTGCCCCACGCGCGCACGCCGTTGGCGATAATCGGAATGATGATTGCGGCCGCCATAAAACCGATGCGCCGCGACCAGCTTTCAAATCGGGTAAAGCAGACAAGCACCGCCAGCGTAACCATCGCGATAAGGAACTTCACTCCTGAACACGCCTCAGCCACGATGAACAGGCCGATCGGCGTTTCAATATAGATACCGTCAACGATCGCAGGGATGCCGCTGGCATGTGTCAGCGCAATCGCGATTTTGGCGGTGACCATCTGCAATGCAGGAATAAGCTCGTCGCCAAACGGCACCAGAAACGCGGCAAAGACTATGGGTAAGGCGAGCAGGACCGACACACGCACACCCAAAACCGCGACAACCACGCCTTGCATCGCGCCAACGGCCCCTGCATGGGCCAAAAGATTGATGCCGGTGTAACGGCCAGCCAGCCAAAGCCCGATTGCAGCCAGAACCAATCCTAAGCCGGGCAAATATGGTTTGGGGACCGCCTGAGCAAGCTCGCGCCGCTGCACCCAGACAAGCCAGAAAATGATGACCGGAACGAGCAGGATATGGGTGTAGGTGTCGAT
This sequence comes from Erythrobacter sp. MTPC3, assembly GCF_042854385.1. Classification (NCBI taxonomy): domain Bacteria; kingdom Pseudomonadati; phylum Pseudomonadota; class Alphaproteobacteria; order Sphingomonadales; family Erythrobacteraceae; genus Erythrobacter; species Erythrobacter sp. MTPC3. The sequence goes on along the minus strand of NZ_BTGP01000001.1, from coordinate 74,924 downwards.
ATTCCACCACTGGTGAAACATCTCGCCCCATTCGCGGCTCATGACGATGCCGATAGCCAGTATTGCGGCGACAATAGTCCCAAGCGGCGCATGCCATGCGGCTGGGATATGGGTTGCGGCATTTTCAAAATGCCAGTCCTGCTGCGGGGCCGAAAGGTCAGGCTGCATTGCGAACCTCTGCACCGCCGGATCGGATCAACCGGTCCAGCGGTTCAAGCATTGCAGCCCATGCGTGATGCTCGATAACAAACTCGCGCGCGGCTAAGCCCATTGCGATTTGTGCTCCGCAGTCACTCGCCATTTCCACAGCGGCTGCAGCAAATTCTTCCGCCACGCTTGGTGCGATATGCCAGTGCTGTCCGTCTTGCGCCGCAATTCCGGTTGCCGCTTCGGCCGTGAGCACGACCGGACGGCGCATCGCCATCGCTTCCAGCACTTTGTTTTGCACACCGCGCGCGATCATCAGCGGCGCGAGCACGCAATCGGCGGCGGCGATATATGGTCTGACATCGGGCACCTCGCCCCAGACCGTGACGCCGTTTTTGCGATCAAATTCCAAAAGTGCGGCTGTCGGGTTCCTGCCGACGACATGAAATTCTGCGCTCGCCAAAGTTTCGCGGATGAGCGGCAGCACGGTCTTTGCGACCCACACCGCCGCCTGTTCGTTTGGTCGGTAGTCCATTTGCCCGGTAAAAACGAAATGCGGTCCGGGCCGCGCGGCAATGCCTGGCTCCGCTGCGATTGACGAAGGATCAAAGAACTCCGCGTCGATCCCGTTGCCCATCACCTGAATGTTCGTGTGCGCCAGCGACGACAGACGCGACCGCAGCAGATCAGCCTCTTGCTTAGTAATCAGCAAAGTCGCATCCGCGCGCCGCGTCAAACGCTCCTCTTCGGCGGCAAGCAGCCGGGCCTCTCTCCGGTTGAGCCAAACGCGGTCCCCGGCATCAGCGTAATTGCCGAATTTGGCGCTATCGACATCGCACAGGTCGATCACCACCCGGCCCGTAAAGTCATCGGGCACATATTGGCCCATCTGCCCTGAAAAAACGACAATGGTGTCGATGGCCTTGTCGGAAATCGTTTTGCGCACCCATTGGGCTAGCTTTGCGCTGTGAAACGCCGTTAGACTGACTGGTTTGCCGGAGGCTATCGCCTGAGCGCCCGCCAGCGCCAAAGGCTTTGTACGGTCTACGATGGTGAAGCTGTCTGCGACCGCACCGAGTTCTAGCGCGCCCGAGCGATCTTCATCGGTTTCAGCAAAACACCCGACATGCACGCGCCCCAGTCCGGCCAACTTGCGCAGCAGATGATGCGCGCGAATTTTGTCTCCGCGATTGGGAGGGAACGGCACGCGATGCGCGAGGAAGAGGATGTTCTGCATCTCCGATCCCATCACGCCAGACCGCGCGCGATCCACGGCCCGATTGTATTGGCTATCGGCAGGGGAAGCTTCTTCCACAGGTCGATTTTGCGGCTGTATGCATCGCTGGTCGGGTCAATGTCGCGGCCCTGCCCGCCGCCTGCGACCCATTCCCCATAGACGAGCGGGACGGGGTCAAAACCCCAGTTTTTCTTAAAGTTATAAGGCCCGCTGCCCGTTTTCGACCGCCCGAAATCGAACACTTTCATCCCCTTGCGACGGGCGTGAAGCATCAATTCATAGTACATGCGTTCATTCGCGCGTTCGCTGCGCGCCTGCACGGTGCCGCCGCCCCAGAACGGCATGACCGCGCCGCCGTGATAGAATGAGAATACCGAGGATACTGGCGTCCCCTCTTTGCAGACAGTCAGAATATCCGCCGCATCAGGAAACTCCGCCAGCATCGCCTCAAACAGCGATTTTGGAAAGACCGGCGTGCCCAGATTGCGAACACTTTCGCTGTAGACAGCGTAATGCGCCGCGAGATCATCCGGCGCTGAACCGATGCGGATTTCAAGATCGTTTTTAAGCGATTTGCGAATTTCGGCGCGCGCTTTACGCGGGATCGCCTGCAACTGATTTTCGTCCGTATCGGCCAGCGCACGCTCGAACCCGGCATGCCTGTCATCCCATTGCTGCCAGTGATCGGGCAAAGATCCGCCGCGCACCTCTATCGCTGAAAAACCGTGGTCCTGCGCGTATGCCTGCGCCGCGCATGCCACCTTTTCTATCGCATCGCCTGTATCGGCAAGGATACCTCCGCCCACTCCGAAACCGGATGAAACCAGCGCCTTGCCAAACAACACAGAACGCACTTCGGTTAGCGGGAGCCAACCGGTAATTGCGCCGTATTGGCGGGTCACAAAACCTGATGCACGCTGCCCGGTGCCCTTTTCGACCGCACGAAGCCATGCGGGGCGGTGAAACAGGCTCGCGCCCTTTCGTTCGACAAATGTGTCGATCCGTTCCGCCATTCGCGCATCACCAAGGTCAACCAGCTGCGCGTCCGTGTTCAAGGCGGCAGGCGCGTTCATGCCGCAAGCGTTTCCGCCGGTTCAGTGTCGCCAGTCCAAAGCGGCGCATGGCCAGATTGCTGCTGCGCGATGTTATCCATCCGGCCCCAGGCAAATTCGCCGACAAGATCGCCCAGTTTCCCGGCCATCTTGTCGAGACCCGTATAGTGCCGAAGTTTGGATCGCATGGGCGCATGTTTCATACGAGGCTGGCCGGGATCCACCTCCCACGGATGGAAATAAAAGACTGCTGGACGGCGATCTTTCTCGTTCACCTGCGCAATGGCCCAGCGCGAAAAAGCGTAAGGAAGGACCCGGAAAAATCCGCCCCCACCTGCTGCGACCCGCCGGCCGCCCAGCATTGCAGTGGTAACCGGAATTTCAATGAAATCGCTATTCGCAAGCGGGCGAAATGCAAACCGGGGCGCTTCGGGCCATCCGTAATGATCGTGCGCGATGGGCGCGACGCTGGATGAATAGCTGTAGCCCTGCTCGGCCAATTCTTCGAATGCCCACGGCGTGCGCCGGTCAATGGAAAAGCTGGGCGCACGGTATCCCGTGACCTGCTGTCCGCTGCAATCTTCCAGAATGATCCGGGCTTTACGAATGTCGCTGGCGAACTTTGCATGGCCCAGATTGAACACACGCGCATGGTCGTAACCGTGGCTGGCGATCTCATGACCGGCCTCGGCAATGCGCCGGATCAGCGCCGGGTGCCGCTCTGCGATCCAGCCCAGGGTAAAGAACGTCGCGCTGACACCGGCCTCTGCAAATAGGTCGAGAATGCGCGCGACATTGCCTTCCACGCGCGTCGCGATCCCGTCCCAGTCGCTGCGATCAATCACGTTCTCGAATGCGCCGACCTGAAACCAGTCTTCGACATCGACCGAAAGGCCATTCGTGATCTTTGCATCACCGGATTGATCAGGAAGACTGGCTGCCATGATCAGGCTGCCTCACGCGTGTTGTCATCCTCAAGCCATTCGATCAGCATGGTCAGCACATGGCGCAAAGACTGCTCCTGCTCTTCAAGCCGGGCCTCCATCCGTCCAAGAACCTCGTCGACCTTCGCTTTGGAATCCTCGTCCAGGTCGACATCTAGGATCGGCGCTGACTTTGCGGCCTGCAATTCTGCGATGGCCGCTTCGAGTTCTGCTGTGCGCGCATCGCGCTGGGCCAACATATCGGCGACTTCGCTCGCAGGGACACTGTCCACGTCCTGCGTTTCGGCAGGCTCGGCTGCATCCATGTTGATCTGGTGGAGCGATGCGACCGGAGTGTCATGCGCGGTTGGCGTCACTTCGGGCGAGGATGCAGGCAGCGGATCTGGCACCGCTTCCGATCCGTGTTCTGTCTCGAACGACATTTCATCAATCACTGCCTGCAACATTTCGGCTGTGACAGCTTCGCTTTCCTCAATGGCCGAGAGCAGCAGCAGGCGGTTCATCACCTGGTTGACGCGGCGCGGAATGCCCCATGTCTGTTCATAAAGCGAATTGAGCAGACCATCCTCGAATGACGGGCGTTCATCCCATCCGACATGGCGCAGACGGTGCGTGACATAATCTTCAAGCTCGCTTTCATCCAGCGGCTCAAGATGATGCGAGGCGATGATCCGCTGGCGCAACTGGTCCAGATCGGGATGTTTTGCGACCATTGCGCGAAACTCCGGCTGGCCCAGCAGCAGGCTTTGCAACAGCGGGTGCGAACCGAGCTGGAAGTTTGAAAGCATCCGCAGCTCTTCCAGCGCGGAAATGTCGAGCGACTGGCATTCATCGACGATCAGCAGGCAGCGGCGGCCAGCGCGCGCCTCGTCCTGCAGGAAGCGTTCAATCGCGCCGAGCGCGCTCGCTTTATCCTTGCCTTCGATTTCGATGCCGAATGATTGCGCGACCACGTGGACAATTTCCTGTCCGTCCAGCGCCGATGTGACGATATGCGCGACCGTTAGCTGCGCCGGGTCGACCCGCTGCATCAACAGGCCGACCAGCGTGGATTTACCCGCCCCAACCTCGCCCGTGATGACGATGAAGCCCTCACCCTGATTGAGCCCATAGCCGAGATACGACATCGCCTTTTGATGGGTGGCGCTTTCAAAATAAAACGCGGGGTCCGGTGTCAGCTGGAAAGGGCGTCCGGTAAAGCCATAAAATTGTTCGTACATCGGTTCAGCTCCGTGCATCAAAAGTCATAGCGCAGACCAAGCAGCGCGGTGGCGACTGCAAAGTCTTCAGCGGTGAATTCACTATCGAGATAATCGACCGCAATGGCGGCCCGTGCGGAAAGTCGGTCGGTGATGCGGCGATTGTAGGCGGCTGCCGCGCCGAAACCGGTTGCGCCGCTGGCGCCAGCATTGGTGTCAAACCAATTGATATATGCGCTGGCGGCGATGCTGGCGCGCTCGCCAAGCTGGCGGGAAACGCCGCCATTGAGGTAATAGGTTTCATCGACGATGCCGTCTGCGATTTCGAGCACCGTTCCTTCTGCGCCGATGAACTCGCGCCGGTCATAACCGGCTCCGATAGCAGCGGTCAGTCGCCCGATCCGGCGCTGATAGCTGGCATTCACGCCCTGCCCGCGAAATGCGGCCGAGCGGACCGATCCGAGCGAATTGACAAGGCTCGACCCGTCCGCACCTGTTACCAGCCCGGTAAAGTCCCCGGTGACAGGGTTGCGAACAGCCGAAAAGTCGCTCGACAACCCGGCCAGAGAATTGCCCAATTGCCCGCCAAAGCCGGAAACCGCATCATAAACAGAGATATTCAGCGCGCTGCGCCGATCGGGGGCGTAGCTGAAGTTGCCGTAATAAGTCGTTGAGCCGTAACGCTCTCCCACGCTGGCTGACAGCGATGTGCGTGAACTGGGCCGCCACATGACCCCGACATCCCATAGCAAGCCATCAACCTCGAACGCGATCCTGCGGGGTTCGGAACTGTCTGTAACCAGCCTGCCGCCAGTTCCCACCACAGGATCGCCGTTCACATCGCGCAGCGCATCGCGGCTTGATACTTCGACATCTTCGTATCCGGCCCCGCCCATAACAGCGAATGTAGGGCTAAGCGGTATCGTCACGTCACCGCGCACAAACACGTCGCGCACGCGCTGGTCTAGGTTGGAGATGTCTTCCTGATAAAAACCTGCAGTCGCCGCCAGCCCAACTGGCAGCGGCTGGCCTGCGCGCGTTGCCGCCTTGATCTGGCCGGTATAGCTCGTGCTGTCATCGAATATGTCAATGGGGCTGCCCTGTGCATCAAGGACTGCGTTGCCGGTTTCAAACCGGTTATACCCGATCCGCGCAAGGCCGGTTACGCCGACATCTCCGACCTGTGCAGTCAAAGTTGGACCGGCGAACAGGCTGTAGATCTGGCTGGATGCGTCTTCGCTGGCGAGCGGATTGGCTGACACGGCCCCGCCGCCGTCAATGCGCGTTCTGCTCGCGAGAGCGCCCGCTTCGAAGGTAATAGTGCGCGGTATTACGGAGAGAGAGCCGCGGGCAATTCCGCTGATCGTATCGGTATCGACCCTGTCGCCGTAACCGATATTGCGCTCATACCGCACAGATACCGATGCGCCGCTGCTGCGGCCTTGACGGTTGAGATCGACACCTGCGGCAATTTGCGTGAAAGTTACCAGATCATCGCCGGGTGAAAGTTCCGCCGAAAGAACCTGGCTTACCTCGATATAGGGCGCGATACGCACACTACGCTCGTCCCCGCTGCCTTGCTGGGCGAGCGCGGATGCGGGGAGAACCCCGGCGCAAAGTCCTATGAGGACGCCAAGACGCAGCAGCGATTTCAAAGCTCGGCAGCGCCGTAATATTCGCCAAACTGACGTCCAGTCGGGCTAAAACGCGCCGCATTCAAAAGCAGCTTCATGTTCGGGCAGGCAGAGAGCAATTGCCGTGCATCATCTAGCGCGGCCCGGCTGGTCTCGTCAGCGCGCACCACCAGAACCGCCTGCCCCACATGCGCGGCCAGCTCAGCCGCTGGTGACGCGGCGAGCGCGGGCGGCGTGTCGAAAATGACGAAGCGATTGGGCGCACCGCGAGTAAGGCGCGAAAGGATTTCACCGGTCCGCTCGCTCGCAAGCAATTCGGCATCGCGCGGGCCAGTCGTGCCGGCGGGCAGCACGAACAACCCGTCAATATCGGTTTTCACCGCGAGCGTTTCCGGGCGGATATCAGGGTTCGCCAAGGCATCCATCAATCCGCATTCGGCCTCTATGCCTAACCGTCGCGCCGCAGAGGGCCGGATCACGTCGGCATCGACCAGTAATACCTCGACATCGTTTTCCGCTGCGAGAGCAATTGCCAGATTGACTGCGCAATACGTTTTGCCCTCACCCGTGTGCGGAGACGACATCAGAATGCGGCGTTGGCGCGCATCGCGGACCGCGCGGGCATCAGCAATCAGATCGCGCTTTACGATCCTGAATTCCTCCAGCAGCGCGCTCACCGGGTCTTCAGGCACGATCAGGCCAGCCTCGCGTAGGCGATCGCGGTCGATAGCCTGCAACGGCCCGGACAGCGCAACCGGCGGAAGTTCGGGTTTCTGCGGGGGCGCGGCGTCCGCAGGTTTTTCGGAACTGGGTGCTGGCTCTGGTGTGAGCGCCGGTTCCACCACGGCTTTTGGCTGGCGCGTCCGTGTCTCGGGCAATTCCGACGGCACGCTGGCCGGGCCAAGGTTTCGCAGGCCGAAGGCATCGTTCGCGCGCTCGATCAGTGAAACGCGCTTCGCAACCTTGCGGTCAATTTTGCTTTGATCGGTCATCCTGTCAGCCTCCTATGCCAGCGTCCCGACCGAGATGATCTCGATCGCAAGCAGGATGAAGAACATCGCAAACAGCCCTGCGCTGATCCCGGCGAATTGCTTCAGCCGTTTTTGCTCCAGCGCGCGCGCTGCCTCGGAGACTGTCAGCGAAATCGAACCGATCACCGGCAAGTCAGCGGTCCGTTCAAGTTTCTGGGCGGTCGCGAATGTCGATTTAAGCTGACCCATTGCATAAGCCGCACCGATCCCAGCACCGATACCGGCGATCAGAACGCCAAACAGCAACAGCGGACGGTTTGGTGCGGCGGGCTTTTGCGGGACGACCGGCGGGTCGATCAGGTCGAATTTGTACTGGCTCGTTTCGTCCACGACATTTCCGCGCGTGCGGATTTCCTCGCGATCCTGAAGCCGGTCTTCGTAGTTCTTGCGCAAGACCTCGTAATCGCGGCTGATCCGGTTGGCCTCTGCGGCGACTTCGGGTTCGGTCGCCTGGCTCGCCATAAGCGAGGCAACTTGCGATTGGAGCGCGGCCCTGCGCGCCTGAAGCGACTGGACGCTCGCCTGACGGTCGGCGCGAATGGCAAGCAGCGAGGAATGGGCAGGGTTCGGTGTGCCGCCCTGCGCATTCGGGCCTGCGTCATCGACTTGATCCTGCAGGATCGCCACCTGTCTAAGGGTTGACCGGACATCGGGGTGTTCGTCTTTAAGCCCCCGCGCACGCAATTCGGCCAGCTGCGACTGCGCCTGCATCAGGGCAGCCCTTGGCCCAACGGCATTCTGCCCGCTTACGATGGTGCGGGGCGTACTGGCGAGCTGACCGTTCACCGCTGCAAGCGCGCTTGTCGATGCGGCAAGATCGGCATCCACATCGCGCAATTCGGTGCGCGCCTGCTGAATTTTCGTAGCGAGCGAAGCGGAACCGCCGATCAGTTCGGGGTATTGCGACTCGAATGCGAGGCGGCGCTCCTCGGCTGCTTCGAGTTCGACCTTTCGCTCATCAAGCTGGTCGTCGAGTTCCGCGATCGCCTTGTTAATGTCTGCCCGGTTGCCCGAGATGTGTTCTTCACGGAATATATCCAGCAATTTTTGAACGACATTGCGTGCCAGAACGGCATTTTCAGCGTCGGAAAGATCGCTTTTGCCGACTGTCGCGACGATTTCGAACAGGTTGTCCTGCTGGCTGGTCACTTGCACCCGCTCGGCAAGGTCGGCAACCGCTGCGTCCATCTGGGTCGCCTCGGTCACTTCTTCGCCCAGCTTTGTCGAGCTGATGACTTTCTTCAGGTTTTTCGTGCTGACCAACGTCTGGCGCACGCGCATGATCTCTTCGCGTCCGTCCCCGGCATAGCCAAGCTGTTCGGACAGCACGTCATCTACATCGACGTAAATACGCGCCCGCGATTCGTACGAATTGGGCACCATGGCCACGGCGAGCCAGCCCAGCAGGCACACACCCCACGCAACAGCGGCAGCGGTCCAGCGGCGATGCCAGACCGAATACATGGCAGTACGCAGTTCTTCGAAAAGTTCGGTCATTTGCCGGTCAGGTCCTTAAAACCTGCTTTCCGGGATGATGATGACATCACCCGGTTTCAGCATGACATTGGCGCTGCTGTCGCCGCGTTTCAGCAGGTCTGACAAGCGCAGCCGGTATTCCTTCTGCGCGCGGTCCGGCCCTTCGTAACGCAGCAATTTGGCGCTGTTGCCCGCGGCAAATTCACCCAGCCCGCCAACGGCGATCATCGCGTCCAGCACGGTCATATTCGCTCGAAACGGCAGAGATGCAGGTTGATCGGTAGAGCCGACGATGCGGATTTGCTGTTCAAACGTGCTGACGAATTCGTTGACGATTACCGACACGATCGGCTGCTCGATATATTGTTCAAGCTCGGCGCTGATATCGGTCTGCAGCTGGGTCGGTGTTTTGCCCACGGCGGTCATGTCACGCACCAGCGGCATGGTAATCCGGCCATCGGGGCGGACCTGGATTTTCTCCGCACTCAATTCAGGATTGCGCCACACATGCACCGTAATTTCATCAAGCGGACCAATGATATAGGCCTCGCTCGGCGCTTCGGGTGCGGATGAATAGGTCGCTGGCGGAAGTTCTGGCCCGCCCGCAGTGCAGGCGGCCAGCGCAAACGGGGAAAGCGCGATGCAGGCAATGCGGGAGAGAGGCGGCGACATTTTCATCAATTTGTTTCCTTGGCCTGAAAGACGCAGCGACCAGCGAAGGATTGCAGGAGCGACCTGCTGCACCGGGCGACGCGAATGACGTGGCTTCAGTGACGCAAATTGGTGAACATACTGTTAGGAATACAGGCGGATCGGCGGCAGTGTCCCACTAAGGGATAGCCCAGTGGCGATGGGTTAACGGCGCACTAAACCAGCACTTCTGCGGCAGGCCCATGACCAAGAAAAGCGGATGGCGACGCGGTCGCCCCGTATGCTCCAGCGCAGAAGACCGCAACGATATCACCAACTTGGCCGCGCGGCATTTCGGCCTTGTCAGCCAGTCTGTCGAGCGGGGTGCACAGGCAGCCGACGACATTGACGACCTCTTCCGGGCCGGTGTCATAGCGGTTGGCAATAGCAATCGGGTAATTTCGGCGCACCACGGTTCCGAAATTGCCAGACGCGGCAAGCTGATGGTGCAGCCCGCCATCGGTGACCAGATAGGTCATCCCGTGGCTTTCCTTGCGGTCGATAACGCGGCATAGATACACGCCCGCTTCCCCCACGAGGTATCGGCCCAGTTCAAGGCACAAATCGGTCTTGGCAAGGCTGTCTGGCAGATCAGCCATGCGGCCATGCAACGCTTCGCCGATTGCGTTTAGATCGACGGGCTCGTCTCCGGGAAAATACGGCACACCAAAACCGCCGCCCATATTGAGTTTTGGCAAAGCCTCGCCAATTTCGTTTGATAATTCATCAGCCAAATTCAGAACGTTATTCTGCGCTTCTATGATAGCGTCTGCGCTAAGCGCCTGACTGCCTGTGAAGATGTGCAGCCCGCGCCATGTGACGCCCTCCCCCATCAGGAACCGTGCAAGATCGGACACCTTGTCCGCATCGACGCCGAAAGGTTTGGCGCCGCCGCCCATCTTCATTCCCGATCCCTTGAGCTCGAAATCGGGGTTTACGCGGATCGCAATTCGCGGCGCTATGGATAGCCGCTGGCCGATTGCGATAGCCCTGCGGCCCTCGCCTTCGGATTCGCAATTGAGCGTTACGCCTGCTGCAATGGCAGCCTCCAGTTCATCATCGCGCTTCCCCGGCCCGGCAAAGCTGATCCGCGCCGGGTCCAGCCCGGCCTTGGTTGCTAGCGCAAGCTCTCCGCCTGATGCGATATCGAACCCGTCAACCAATCCCTCCATATGCCGGATAACATCGGCATGCGGATTGGCCTTGATCGCGTAATTGATACCGATCCGCTGGGGCAATGCAGCGCGTAGATCAGCGATGCGCGCATCGATGAGTGCGCGCGAATACACGAAAAGCGGCGTTCCGCCTGCCTCCGCGACCAGATCGCTGGCAGTTCGCCCGCCAATGGCAAGCTCGCCGCCCAAAGCGTGATAGCCGGGGGGAATGGGTCCGATTGGTTTGGGTTTCACTGCTCGCCCCCGGCTTTGATCTCGGCGTTCAATTCGCGCAGCAACGCTGTCCGGTCAATCTTTCCATTGGGGTTGAGCGGCATCGCATTGCGCCAGTGGATCGCGTGGGGCTGCATGAACCCTGGCAATTCCCGTTTGAGCATCTTTGCAAAATCATCGCGCTGGGGCGAGCCTGCGTCCCCTCGCACAACCAGATGCACCGCATGGCCCAACCGTTCATCGGGCAGGCCGAGTGCTACTGCCTCATGCACGAATTCGCTTTTGATGGCCGCTTCCTCGATTTCCTGCGGGCTTATCCGGTTGCCCGAGCTTTTGATCATGGCATCGCGGCGGCCCACGAAATAAAGCAGGTCGTTCTCATCCCGCTTCACCCTGTCGCCCGACCAGACTGCAGTCCCGCCATAGCGCGAAGAAGTGGGAGCAGGTTTGAACCGCTCCGCAGTCCTTTTGGGATCTTGCCAATATCCCTGCGCCACCAGCGGCCCGCAATGCACCAGCTCGCCCTCCACGCCCGGTCCGGCCACCTCTCCATCGTCCGTAATGACGAGAATTTCTGCGAAGGGTATCGCCTTACCCATTGAAAGCGGGTGTTTTTCCACAAGGTTAGGGTCAAGGTACGTGGAACGAAATGCCTCGGTCAGGCCGTACATCGGATAAATATCGGCTTCGGTAAAAATGCCGCGCAGACGCTCTACGAGCTCATTCGTCAACGCACCCCCGCTATTGGTCAATCGCCGCAGCGGCGAACTTGCCTCTGCCGGCCACTCAAGTTCGGTGAGCTGGACCCATAGCGGCGGCACCGCAGCCAGCGTCGTAACCGAATGTTTGGCGCAAGCTTTTGCCACATCGCGCGGAAACAGGAAATCGAGCGGCACCACGCTCCCGCTAGCATACCAGGTCGATAGCAACTGGTTCTGCCCGTAATCGAAGGAAAGCGGCAAAACTGCCAATGCCACGTCGTCCTGCGCCAATTTGAGATAATGGGACACGCTTACCGCGCCGAGCCAGAGGTTCGCGTGGCTCAACATCACGCCCTTCGGACGCCCGGTTGATCCGCTGGTGTACAAGATCGCAGTTAGATCATCAGGGTCAGCGGCCGATGGGCCGATCTCAATTGCGGCTTCGTATGCGGCAAACAGCGCCTCACTCTCTTCTACGATTGCGCATGATGCCGGCGCGTCGGCAGTTTCGAGCGATGCGAGACGCGCTTTGTTACCGATCAGCATGACCGATCCGCTGTCAGCCAGAATGTGCGCGGCCTGCGCCCGTTTCAGAAGCGGATTGATTGGGACGTGGACCAATCCTGCGCGCGCTGCGGCCAGCGGCATCAGGCACGTAAGCTCGCCTTTGGCTGCCCAGCTTGCCACCCGGCTGCCTTTTCGCGGCAATTCGCGCGCCAGCCACCCGGCCAGTCTATCGACACGCAGTCTTAACTCCTCATGGTTAAGCACTCCGCTGCGCAGAACCAAAGCAGGCCGCTCGCCATAACCGCCCTCGCCCGCCAATTCGGCAAGGTGGTCCAGCGGGCGCGGCTTTGGGTCGAGAGAGGTTTGACTGGACGTCATGAAATTCCGCTGGAGCATACTTTTGTGAGTCAGGCGAGATATCACGATAACGCCGACGCTTTGCAAGCTTCACCCTTGCGCGTGGTTGATACGCATTGCGCCGCACCGTTCGACCGGCCCGAATGGTTTGAGATGCTGGGCGCAACCGGACTAGAGCCGCAGATCATCACTGCCAGCGACGATGACGGCGAAACCGCCTTGGCCCTGACCGGCCGCGACGGGCACCTCACATCATTGCGAAACTGGTACAGTTTCATCTGGCGACCGCAGCACTCCCCGCACGGCGATGTTGCACAGCGGCTGGAGCGACTGGCGCACACCCTCAAAGACCACGGCCACCGCGTGACATTCGAACCCGTCCCGGATGAGGATGGTTCGGCGGCGCATCTCTTCGATGCTTTTCGCAAAGCCGGATGGCATACGTCTATGAAGGTTAGTGACACGAACCATTTCCTGCCCGTCGACGGGAGAAATTTCGCGCAATACTGGGCATCCCGTCCGGGGCAATTGCGCACAACGTTAAAACGGAAATCCAGCAAGGTGGTGACCCGGCTTACCCGTGAATGGGACGCGGCGGCGTGGACCGACTACGAACATATCTACCGCAAAAGCTGGAAACCGGCCGAAGATCAGCCTGCTATGCTGCGTGCATTCGCGCAGGCAGAGGCGGCGGCGGGTCGAATGCGGCTGGGCCGGGCTTTTGCGGATGGGAAAGCGATTGCTGCACAATTCTGGACCGTCGAGGCAGGCACCGCGTTCATCCACAAACTGGCCCATCTTGAAGAGCACAAGCATCTATCAGCAGGCACTGTCCTCAGCGCCGCAATGTTTGAATTCGCTATTGATACAGACCAGGTGGAAACCATCGACTTTGGCACTGGGGATGAGCGATACAAGGCGGACTGGATGGACAAAACCCGCCCGCGATACCGCATTGATTGCCTGAACCCGCGCGCGCCGCGCAGTTGGCCGGCGCTCGCAAAATCACGGCTTCGCGGGCTGATCGCACGCACGACATAACCTTGCACGCAGGCATACGGCTGGCTAAGGCCGCGTCCCTAAGGAAGAGGGGCGGCGCGCACTGGGCGAAAAAAGCGCAGGCGCACTGCCCGAATTGTGGGATGATTGAGATGAGCACCGACCCGGTCGACATCGAACAACCTGAAACTGGCCCCGCGCCAGGCACCCATGCCAGCGCAGCAGGTTCACCCGGTCTGGGTATGAGCCGCGCCGGTATCGACCGCGCTCTTAAATCCATTCTGGTCGACGTACTGGGCATCGATCCTGACGATGCAGCCACTTTTGATGCTGATACCGGCCTGTTTGGGCATCTGCCCGAGCTGGATTCAATGGCAGTCGCGGGTCTGCTCACCGAAATGGAAGACCGCATGGACATCGTGATCGACGATGATGATGTCGACGGCGAAATGCTGGAAACCTATGGCGGTCTGCTGGCCTTTGCCGAAGCCAAGATAATCGCCGATTGAATGCCGCGGAGTTTCCCGGCCCCATGATAGGCACCTGGAACGCCCCGCTCGCCGATGCAAAGCACAGCGAAGAACTGATTGTATCATTCGATAGCAAACGCGATGTCCGCGTTCTGGTCCTCCCGGCGCTGTTCGATGAGGCAAACAAGCTGCGCCGGTTCACCTGCGAAGTGATGCGCCAGCTGGACGCACAGGGCATCGACACGTTTCTGCCGGACCTGCCGGGAATGAATGAAAGCACTGCTCCTTTGGCCGCCCAGACGATTGCATTTTGGAATGAGGCGGCCAGCGCAGCGTTGGACGCGGTGGCCGCAACGCATGTTCTGGCTTTGCGCGGGGGCGGTCTGATTGCGGACACCGGCCTGCCAGGCTGGCTCTACGCACCGACCACTGGTGCAGCTCTTCTGAAAACGCTCATCCGGGCCCGCATGATTGCGTCGAAAGAAGCTGGCGAAACGGAATCCAGCGAAGCAATCACGCGGGAAGCCCGACGAGACGGAACCACTTTGGCAGGCTGGGACATGAGCGCAGAGATGTTCAGGCAGCTTGAAACTGCCGTTTCCCCTGCGTCGCCCGCCTTGAAAACTATCGACCATTCAGAATTGGGCGGAAAAGCCCTGTGGCTCCGCGCAGAGCCGGATGATGATGCGGACCAGAGCGGTGCACTCGCACAGGCAATCTGCGCTGATTTGGCATTCGCCGGATGAGCCGCCTCCATTTTCAATTCGGGTGCGGCCGTCTGAAACTGGCAGGATCGCTCGACACTGCGCCGGGCACGTCCGGGCTGCTTATCGTCAGCGGCGGCAATGAAATCAGGTCGGGCGCATTTTCAGGGCAGGCAAAACTGGCGGCGGCCATCGCGGCCAAGGGTTTTCCTGTTTTCCGTTTCGACCGTCGCGGCGTGGGCGACAGCGAAGGCGAAAACCGTGGCTTCACAAAAAGCGCACGCGATATCGAGGCCGCGCTAGAGGCATTCCGCGCAATGGCCCCTCAAATGAAGCGTGTTTTGGCATTCGGCAATTGCGATGCGGCAAGCGCACTGATGCTATCGGGAGGGATCGGTTTCGATGGACTGGTCCTTTCAAATCCGTGGACCATGGATGATCAACCGGGAAAGGAGGCAGGTGATACATCCTTGCCCCCGCCTGCATCCATACGGGCGCGCTACGCTGCGAAGCTGAAAAACCCGCGAGAGCTTGCCCGGCTGGCCAAAGGCGAGGTCAATCTTGGCAAACTGGCGCGGGGGATTGCGCGGACATTCCGCAAGGACACCGCGCCAACCAAGCTAGCAGACACAATGCGATCTGGTCTGGCACAATTTGAGGGCAGCGTGCGGTTCCTGCTCGCGGAAGCAGACCGGACCGCACAGGTTTTCAACGCCAATTGGGACAGTACGGACCCGCGAATTGCCCGATGCGCCGGTGCTGGCCACGCCTATGCAAAACCGGAAGAACGCCAATGGCTTGAGGAGCAGATTCTGGCCGCGTTGCGTACGTGACGCTATCGTTCCAGCAGGCTGATCAGCTCCACATGGGTTGACCACCTGAACTGCCCGATTGGCCGAAGCTTTGTCAGCTTGAACCCGGCCTCCGCCAATTGCGCCGCATCGCGTGCCCAGCTTGACGGATTGCAGCTGACATAGACAACACGGGCCAGATCGCTCGCTGCAATTTGCGCGATTTGCGTGCGCGCGCCTGCCCTTGGCGGGTCAAGCAGGGCCGCATCGAATCTGCTCAACTCCGCTGCGTCCAATGGGTTGCGAAACAGGTCGCGGTGCATCGTGAACAAAGTGCCGCCTGCCCTGCCCGCCGCATCTTTCGATGCCAGATGCGCTGCCTGATCCGCCTCGACCACCAGCATTTTGCGCCCCTGTCTGAGCGCAAATGCAAACGTGCCAAGGCCTGCGAAGAGATCGAGCGCGATATTCGCATCAGCCATCCACTCCTGCGCGTCGGCTATCATGCGTTGCTCTGCATCAGGGGTGGCCTGAAGGAATGATCCTGCAGGCATCCCGACGGGGACACCAGACATGGTCACAGTTACCGGCTCCGGCTCCCACACCGTTTCCGCGCCGTACCCCTGATCCAACGTCAGCCGCGCAAAGCCATGCTCGCGCGCCAGGTCAAGCGAAGCTTCGGTTGGCTCAAGCCCTTCGAGGACAAGGTTGGTGATGCCCACATCGACGCCCTGATCGCAGAGCGTCAGCTGGATATCCACGGCCCCTTTACGCGGACCAAAGCGCGCCACAAACGCCCGCAAAGGGGGCACAAGCGCCGCGATCCTAGGGTCGATCACGTGACATTCGGCCAGATCGACAATCTTGTGCGAGCCTGCTTCGCGGTATCCCACAATCGCGCCCTTATGCGTGCGCATTGCGTGAAGCGTTGCGCGGCGACGCGATGCCGG
This sequence comes from Erythrobacter sp. MTPC3, assembly GCF_042854385.1. Lineage (NCBI taxonomy): Bacteria > Pseudomonadati > Pseudomonadota > Alphaproteobacteria > Sphingomonadales > Erythrobacteraceae > Erythrobacter > Erythrobacter sp. MTPC3. The sequence continues at coordinate 58,647 of NZ_BTGP01000001.1, read as the reverse complement.
CGGAGAGAGATATTCGGGCAGCAGCTCCCCTATTTCCAATCCTTGGCCCAGAGCAGAATTGACAACCCGATCACGCACGAAATTCGCCAACACGGTTTCATCCGCGTGTTGCAGTTGGCAACCGCCGCATTTGCCGAAATGGCGGCACGGCGGAGTGACATGATGAGGGCCCTTGGCAGCTATTCCGTCCTCGCCCAAGATATCGCCCGGCAACGCACCGCTCTGATGGCGGCCATCGGCTGTGATGCCGTCACCCTTAGCGGCGAGGCGGACTATTTCTTGATCTGTGCTCACAGGCACGCGCCGTAGGCCGATCCGACTGATTGCGATAGCTCCGATGCGGTAAAGGGCGCTTTTGTTCGCCGCGCCGCTTCGCCATGAAGCCAGACAGCCTCACACGCCGCATCGAATGCAATGCGTCCTGCCGCCATCCGGCTGATAGCTATACCGGCCAGGACATCGCCGCTGCCAGCGACTGACAGCCAGCTGGGCGCGGGCGGCGCGAGTGCGATCCGCCCATCCGGCGCGGCCACAACGGTGTCCGGCCCCTTTGCGCAAACGACCATCCCGCTGGCCTTGGCCAAAGCGAGCGCCCGAGCGCGTCTGCCCTCGCCAATAACCGCGAATGTCCGGCACAACGTCTCAAGCTCGCCATCATGCGGGGTGGCCAAAATGGATTTGCCGGATTGAACTGCGTTTGCACTGAGTAGCTGAAGCGCATCTGCATCAAGAACGGCGTTATCTGCTGCTTGCAAGACCGCCGCCAACCGGCTGGCAGCCGCATCGCTGCGGCCAAGCCCCGGGCCAATCAGAACGGCGTCGATCCTGCTGTCGCTGAGTGCGTTTGGCAGGGGGCTTTTATCGAGCACGATATCAGCCCCGCGCCCAGTGTCGTCTTCGCTTAGAAGCTTCACATATCCTGCGCCCGCGTGCTGGGCGGCCGAACATGCAAGCACCGCTGCGCCGGGCATTTCGCCGCCCACAACCGCTGCCAGCCCTCTGGTGTATTTGTGAGCGTCCACCGGCGGAGCATCAAGGCGCGGCATAGTTATCAGGCGCGCAGCCCCTTCCACTACGTCAACACCGATTGGCACAAGCCGCAGCGACCCCATAAGAGCGCGGGCGGGCAAGGACCAATGCGCGAATTTCCAAGCGCCCAACGCCAGCGTCACATCGAATTCGGGTAGCCGCTCACCCAGCAAAGCGCCGCTGTCGCTTTCGATACCGGCGGGAACATCTACAGCAATTCGTATTCCGTGACGGTCAGCCAGATCGCGGATCAACAAAGCGTGTTCGCCCGACAGCGGCCTGTTCATGCCTGAACCGAACAGGCAATCGACAAACACCTCGCCTGTGATCTCGCCGCCAGACGTAGAGACCGCCCCGCCCCATTTTTCGCGGGCAGTTTTGGCCGCTTTTGTCTTGGGCTGAATGGGCGCGACAATCTGAACGCGGTTTCCGAATTCGCGCATTCGCCGCGCGATCACATAGCCATCCCCGCCATTATTGCCGGGTCCACACAGGACGGTGATGGATCGTCCCGCCGCGATGCGCCTGATCCATTCCGCCGCTCCACCTGCGGCGATCTCCATCAGTTCATCGGCGCCCGCGCCAGCTTCAAAAAGCGCCTGCTCGGCAGCCTGCATCTGGACGACGGTGAGGATCTGATCGCTTTGCATCACGCGCCCGGAGAAGGTTCAGCCGGTATCCGGTAGCGATCCTGCGCGACGGAGAATTCGACTACGCGCATGGCGGGATCGGCATCGACGTTAACCCGGACCTCTGCCGCTCCATCAACTGAACGAATGCCGCCTTCGTCAAACGCGAACAGGCGAAAGCCGCCATCGGGATGGTGAACGACAAAAACGTCAGCACCGTCAATCACTGTCCGTTCGAGCGTGCAGACCGGCGAAAAATCCGCGCCAGTGCCGATTGCGCAGTCGATCTCTTCGCCCACGGGTTCGGGCGCTTCCTGACCGCAAGCACCGGCCATAAGCGCCAGAGCAAGGCTGCTAGATATCCGCAAAAACATGCGTTTCGCTTTTCGCGCCCGGATGAGTCAGTGCGCCCTTGCTCGCCGGGCCGACATTCTGGGCATAGCGCCACAGCGCACCCGATTGGTAATCGTTCGAGCGCGGCTGCCACGCCTCGCTCCGGGCCGCCAGGGTGGTCTCATCAATGTCGAGGTTGATTGTTCCCGCCTCTGCATCGATGCTGATGGTGTCGCCATCCTCGACCAGCGCAATCGGGCCTCCATCGGATGCTTCTGGTCCCACATGGCCGATGCAGAAACCGCGGGTTGCCCCCGAAAATCGTCCGTCTGTAATCAGCGCGACTTTCTCGCCCATGCCCTGCCCGTAAAGAGCGGCTGTCGTGGCAAGCATTTCGCGCATTCCCGGTCCGCCCTTTGGCCCTTCATAACGGATCACAATAACGCAGCCTTCTGCAATATCGCGGGCTTCCACAGCGGCGAAGGCGTCTTCTTCGCAATCGAAGACGCGCGCGGGGCCGGTAAATTGCAACCGCTCCATCCCTGCAACCTTAACAATTGCCCCGTCCGGTGCGAGCGAACCTTTCAGCCCAACAACGCCGCCGGTCGGAGTGATCGGAGATTTGACATCGTAGAACACCTTTTGATCGGGGTTCCATGTAATCTCTTCGATATTTTCGCCCAGCGTTTTACCCGTGACGGTGATCGGATTGGGATCTAGGAAACCGCCATCCAGCAGCGTTTTCATTCCCATGTAGACGCCGCCCGCCTCGTGCATGTCTTTTGCCACGTATTTGCCGCCCGGTTTCAGGTCGGCGATATAGGGCGTCGATTTGAAGATTTCGGCGACATCAAACAGGTCGAAATCAATGCCAGCCTCGCTCGCCATTGCGGGCAGATGCAGCGCCGCATTGGTCGATCCGCCGGTTGCCGCAACGACCCGCGCAGCGTTTTCGAAAGCAGCTTTGGTGCAAATGTCGCGCGGGCGCAAATTGATCTCCAGCAGCTTCATTACTTGTCGCCCCGCGGCGCGTGCAATGTCCTCGCGCGATTTATATGGCGCAGGCGACATGTTGCTGTTTGGCAATGATAATCCGATGGCCTCACCCACGCACGCCATCGTGTTTGCAGTGAACTGGCCGCCACATGCGCCGTGGCCGGGACACGCGACTTTTTCCAGTGCGATCAGCTCTTGCAGAGGGCAGTTGCCCGCCGCGTGCTGGCCCACAGCCTCGAACACATCGACCACTGTCACGTCCTTGCCATGATGCGTGCCGGGCAAGATCGAGCCGCCATAGACAAATATCGAGGGCACGTTCAGCCGCAGCATCGACATCATCATGCCGGGAAGGCTTTTGTCGCAGCCCGCAAAACCGACCAGCGCATCATAGCAGTGCCCGCGCACCGACAATTCAACGGAATCCGCAATAACCTCGCGGCTGACGAGCGAGCTTTTCATACCCTGGTGGCCCATCGCGATGCCATCGGTGACGGTGATCGTGTTAAACCGGCGCGGCGTTCCCCCGCCCTCGATCACACCTTCGCGGCAGATATTCGCCTGCGGATCGAGCGTGGTGTTGCACGGTGCGCTGTCATTGCCGGCGCTGGCCACCGCGACGAACGGGCGCGCAATTTCTTCCTCCGTCATGCCCATCGCATAGTAATATGAGCGATGCGGCGCTCGCTCCGGCCCGACCGATACGTGGCGGCTGGGCAGGTTCGATTTGTCGAAGGACGAAGACATAATGTTTCCCGTATTCTAGGTTTCGGGAAACAGCACTGCCGTTAGTCGAGCGCGAGCGCAACCCTTCCGCATACGTCTGCGATGATTGCAGCAAAACGCGATTGTTCTGCGCGGGTCGTAATCAAATCCTGCCGGACTTCGATCGCGCAATACGGGCGGCCATGCGCCTCAGCATGGCGGTTCATCGTCGCATTCAGTTCCGTGCCCGAATACGGCTCATTATCGCCGACATTCAGGCCCAGCTCCCCAAACAGGCGAATGGCGTGGCGCGCGGCGCGGTCATCCTGATTGTACAGCAGCGCGATCTCCCACGGCCTTTGTTCGCCGCCTGTCTCCAGCTTTGGCGTGAAGCTGTGGAGCGAGATGATCAGATCAGGTGCGGTTTCATCCAGCCACGCGGCCAAGGCTTCGTGATAAGGCCGGTAATAGGTTGAAAGACGCCCCTCGACATCGGCGCCGATATTGCCGGGGATCAGATGCCCGTCGCTTTCCGTCGGCACGACATCGGGATGATCCTCCTCCCGGTGAAGATCGACCACCAGCCGGCTGACGCTGGCGAGATGCGCAGGGATACCGTGGCGTCGCGCCATGCGTTCGGCCACGCCTTGCACGCCGATATCGACCGCGACATGGTTGTTCAGCAGATCGGGCGCAATGCCCAGCGGGACCGTGTCTGGCACGTGGTTTGAGGCATGGTCCGCGACGCACACGATGCCGCCATGCCTTGGCTCGCCGACCCGGCGATATGGCAGTCCATCGATCATCGCAGTTTCCCTGTCATCTGCCACCAACCCGGATGCTGTTCAGCAATCCGCGCCGCCGCTTCATCGCGCGCGGTGGTTCCCTCAAACAATGCAAAACATGTGGCGCCTGAGCCTGACATTTCAAACTGAAAGGGGTCCGTGCTCTGTAATGCACCAAGGATGTCGGCGATCTCAGGGCAGATTTCGATAGCCGGTTCGCGCAGATCGTTACGGCCTGCCGCGGCGACCTCGCGCGCATTTCCCTCTGGCAGAGCGCCGCGATCCTTGCCGTCCCACGCTTTGAAAACCGGACCTGTCGCAAGCGGAACACGCGGATTGACGAGCAGCACGGCCATTCCGCCCAGATCGCTCTCAATCGGTTCAAGCTGGGTTCCGGTGCCGCGGCCGACCACGGTTTCGCTGCGCACACAGCACGGCACATCCGCACCCAGTTTTGCAGCACGTTCGTGCCAATCGTAAGGCAGACCGTGCGTCTGCTCGACTATACGGAACAATGCGCCCGCATCAGCCGACCCTCCGCCAAGGCCAGCTGCGACCGGCAGGTTTTTCTCAAGCGTTATGTCGAGGCCGCCTTCGCGCGGAAGGAGGCCGAGCGCCTTTGACACGAGATTATCGAACGGATTGTCGATCCCGCCCCCAAACTCGCCAATCGTATTCACCCGGTCCTGCGACCCAGCGCGCGCCGTAAGCGTGTCACCCGCATCGACAAAAGCGAATAACGTCTCAAGCTCATGAAAGCCATCATCCCGCCGCCTGCGGACGTGCAGCGCGAGGTTGATTTTTGCGTATGCAGTTTCGGTGGTCGCCAATTCAGGCGTCACATGTTCGGATAGTTAGGTCCGCCGCCACCTTCGGGTGTGACCCAGTTGATGTTCTGGTTCGGGTCTTTGATGTCGCAAGTTTTGCAGTGAACGCAGTTTTGCGCGTTGATCACGAACTTCGGATCGGCACCGTCTTCATTCACCCACTCGTATACCCCTGCCGGGCAATACCGGGCCGATGGGCCGCCGAACACTACGAGTTCGCTGTTCTCTTGCAGGGCCATGTCTTCGACCTGCAGGTGAACCGGCTGGTCCTCCGCATGGTTGGTGTAGCTGTAGGCAACATTGGTAAGCCGGTCGAAACTGATCTCGCCATCGGGTTTCGGATAATCGATCTTCGGATAAAGATCGGCGCGGCCCGTCATCGTATAATCAGCGTGGTGCTTCATCGAAATTGGCAGGCCGATTTTCAGCGTGCGCATCCACATGTCGATCCCGGCAAGCGCCGTTCCGATATCGCCGCCATACTTCGCCACGGCAGGTTCTGCGTTTTGCACCACTTTCAGCTCGTCCGCGATCCAGCTTGACCGCACGGCCGTGTCATAATCGGAAAGCTCGGTCTTCTCATGACCCGCGGCCACTGCCGCCGTAATGCTTTCGGCTGCCAGCATCCCGCTTTTCATGGCGGTATGGCTGCCCTTGATGCGCGGGACGTTGACGAACCCAGCCGCACAGCCGATCAGCGCGCCTCCTGGGAAGGAGAGTTTTGGCACCGATTGCCAGCCGCCCTCGTTGATAGCGCGCGCGCCATATGCGACCCGCTTTCCGCCTTCGAGATATTCGCGGATTGCAGGGTGCTGCTTCCACCGCTGGAATTCCTGATAGGGTGAAACCCACGGGTTCTTGTAGTCGAGCGCGGTGACGAAACCGAGCGCAACCTGACCATTGGCCTGATGGTATAGGAAACCCCCGCCCCAGCTATCGCTTTCGGTTAGCGGCCAGCCCTGCGTGTGGATCACACGGCCCAGCACGTGCTTGCCCGGCTCAATGTCCCACAATTCCTTGATGCCGAGGCCGTATACCTGCGGCTGGCAATTCGCTTCCAGATCGAATTTTGCCTTCATCTCTTTGGTCAGCGAACCGCGTGCGCCTTCGGCAAAAAGCGTGTATTTCGCCTCGATTTCCATACCCGGCTGGTAATCCGGCTTTTTCGAGCCATCGGCGGCAATGCCCATGTCCTGCGTGATAACGCCGCGAACATTGCCATCATCGTCAAACATAACTTCATTAACAGGGAAGCCGGGGAACACCATCACGCCCAGACCTTCGGCCTGCTCACCCAGCCAGCGCGTCATATTGCCAAGCGATCCGGTATAGCAGCCGTCATTGCTCATCAGCGGCGGCATGATGAAATGCGGCAGCGAGCTCTTCCCGTTTTTGGTAAGCACCCAGTGCAAGTTATCGGTGACCGGTGTTTCCGCCATTGGACAATCCATGTCGCGCCAGTCAGGGAACAACTCATCCAGCGCCTTCGGATCGACCACAGCGCCCGACAGAATGTGCGCACCGATTTCCGACCCTTTTTCAAGGACCACGACCTCAAGTTCTTCATTGATCTGTTTCAGCCGGATCGCAGCGGAAAGGCCAGCTGGGCCTCCGCCGACGATAACGACATCACATGGCATTGATTCACGTTCGGACATGGGCTTTTCTATCCTGAGTTTTTCACGCGGCATTACGCCCGCATTTCCTTTGCATTCCACTTGCTAACTGGGGTCTTCGCAGTCAAGACCTGCAATCATTAGGATGAACGCCGAGCCCCCATCTCTGACCCGTGATCTGTTAGCCGCCATGGATTGGTGGCGCGATGCGGGTGTGGACCTCGATTTTGCTGATGACGCTACGGTTTGGACGGGCAGCGAAGATGCTGCGTCTGCCCAGCCGGATGCAGCGATAAACAGTTCCCATCCCGGCGCCAGCGGCGCAGCGGGGAATGTTGAAAACGACAGACCGGCTGCATCAAAAATTGCAAGAGCCGATCTTTTGGGCGATTCGCCGCCGGCTTCGCTTGCTGATTTCCATACTTTCTGGATGGAAGCGCCGGGCCTGGACGGCGTTGGCCCGCGCGGCCGGATCGCCCCGCGCGGTAATGCAAATGCGGATACCATGTTCCTTGTCGTCGATCCCGAAGAAGCAGACCGGGAAACCCTGCTCAGCGGTCCGCAAGGCGCGCTGCTTGCCAATATGATGGCGGCGATGGGGATTGCGCCGGACAGCGCGTATATTTCCTCCGCCCTGCCCCGGCATACGCCAATGGCCGATACCCCCACGATCGCGGCAGGCGGGATGGATGCGGTGACATCGCTGCACATCCAACTTGCCCAGCCAAAGCGTATCATCGCGCTGGGCAGCGGCATCCTGCCGCTTATTGGCCACGATCAGGCGCAAGGCGCTCCATCTTTACCGGAAATCAACCATGCACCTTCAGGCATTCCCGTATTGGTGAGTGAAGGCCTGGACAGCATGATGTCCATGCCGCGGCTCAAATCGCGGTTTTGGCGGAGATGGATCGAGTGGTCAGCGCAGTAAATTCGATGATGCGGGCATATCTGGGGGCGGCCGGTCTTGCCGCTGTTTCCATGATGGCCCCGGCGTCCGGTGCATCCGCCCAGAGCCAGAGCATGGCAGCCCATTACAACGCCCAGACACAGAACACCGCGCAATTGCCACGCGTCCTTTCCGATGAAGAGCGTCAGCATTTCCGCGATGTCTTTCGCGCCATTGACCGCGAAGAATGGGACCGCGTAGAAGATTTGCTGCAACGCAATCAGGATTCAGTCCTCTACCAAATTGCCCTCGCTGAATTTTACACCGACGCCAACAGCCCGGCAGTCAGTGCGGAACAGATTTCAGAGTGGTTTGAATTGGGCGTCCACCTGCCGCAAAGCGCGCAGCTCGGGCGGATGGGCGAAACACGCGGCCTGGCGCAAATGCCGCGCCTGCCCAGCGCCCAGCCGTTCAGTCGGCAACCAGAGGCCCCAAAACGGATATTGCCGCGCTCCACCGTCGATGCGTCGATCAGCTCGCAGACCCGCTCTGACATTCTTGACCGGATCAAGAATGATGATCCGGCAGGTGCCCATGCGATCCTGATGGAGGTTGACGACAACCTTAGCCCGCAGGCGCGCGCTGAATGGCGGCAGCGTGTGGCGTGGAGCTATTACATCGAGAATGATGATTTCTCCGCGCTCCAATTGGCTGCGACCGTTGCCGAAGGGTCGGGACCCTGGGTTGCGGAGGGTGAATGGGTCGCGGGTCTTGCAGCATGGCGGCTGGGCCAGTGCGATGCTTCGGCCGTTTCCTTCGCCAATACAGCGGCCCGGTCCACCAATGTCGAATTGACCGCAGCGGCGCATTACTGGGCGCACCGCGCTCTCATTCGCTGCCGCAAGCCCGGCGAAGCGCAGGATCATCTGGCCGCTGCAGCCCGATACGAAGAGACAATGTACGGTATGCTCGCCGCCGAACAGCTTGGCATGAACCTGCCTGCATCGGCGATGCCGCAGCCGTTTTCGGATGGTGACTGGTCGAGCATCAACGACATTTACAACGTGCAGATCGCAGCGGCTCTGGTCGAGATTGACCGGCCCGGGCTTGCTGACGAAGTGCTGCGCCATCAGGCGCGCGTCGGCAGCCCCGGAGATTATGATGCACTGGCCCGGTTGGCGCGCGAGCTTGGCCTGCCATCAACGCAGCTGTTCATGGCGCATAACGCCCCGCGCGGCACCAGCAGCGACCGTGCGCTGCGTTTTCCCGTTGCGCGCTGGAAACCCACGACCGGCTGGCGGGTCGATCCCGCCCTCGCCTTTGCCCACGCCTTGCAGGAGTCCAATTTCCGCACCTCTGCCGTAAGTCCGGCGAATGCTCGCGGGCTGATGCAGATCACGCCGATCACGGTGAGGCAGCACGCACCGCGTCTGGAGATGAGTGCATCCTACGTGAACCTCAACGATCCCGAGGTGAACCTGTCATTCGGCCAGCGTAATCTGGAAATGCTGCGCGACAGCGCCGCGACCGAAGGAAAGCTGCTAAAAATCATGGCCGCATACAATGCCGGCCTAAGCCCGATTACGCGCTGGAATTCGGAAATTCGCGATCAGAATGACCCGCTGCTTTATATGGAATCAATCCCCTATTGGGAGACGCGCGGCTACGTCGCCATCGTGATGCGCAATTACTGGATGTACGAGCGTACAGCGGGCGTTCCCAGCCCCAGTCGGCGCGCGCTGGCGCAGGGGCTCTGGCCAGCCTTCCCCGACATGGCTACATCACGATCTGCCTATCTCGAACGATGAAGGAGCGCGCATATGGCGATCGACGAGAGCAGATCATTCACGCCGATCAACATTGCCGTCCTGACAGTATCCGACACCCGCACGGCTGAAGATGACACGTCCGGCGACATTCTGGCTGACCGGATCGAAGCGGCTGGCCATACTCTGGCACAGCGGATGATCATCAAGGATGACGCAAAGCTGCTCGCCGCCCAGCTTGAAACATGGATAGATGATCCCGCAGTCGATGCCGTTGTCAGTACCGGCGGGACTGGCCTGACAGGCCGCGATGTTACGCCAGAGGCGCTGTCCATGATCAAAGGCGGGCGCGAAATTCCCGGATTTGGCGAATTGTTCCGGTGGCTCAGTTTCAAAACCATCGGCACAAGCACCGTCCAGTCGCGCGCCTGCGCCATTGTTGCGCGCGGAACATATCTGTTCGCGCTGCCGGGATCGAACGGAGCGGTTAAGGATGGCTGGGACGGCATTCTGGCCGAACAGCTCGACAACCGGAACCGTCCCTGCAATTTTGTAGATTTGATGCCGCGCCTGAAAGAGAAATAAGGCTTTCCTCGCAGGTTTGTTCTTTGTATGTTCTCGCCGATGAGAACGCGTGAACACCCCGATGCACAATCTGGCAGAGGCGCCGCTTCGGCGGACGTGTCAGCGCACTTTGGCTTGGCCCAGCGCCAGGCGGACGGCGATTGGCGCGATCACATGACTGCTCTGGCACAGGGAGAGGACGGCCCGCCGGTAAAGTTGCGCACGACCGTAACTGAAGAACATCCCAAGACGATCGTAAGCTTCAACAAATCGCCCGACATCCCCTTTGACCGGTCAATCAACGCCTATCGCGGGTGCGAGCATGGCTGCATTTATTGCTTTGCCCGGCCAACCCATGCCTATCACGATCTGTCACCCGGTCTCGATTTTGAAACGAAGCTGTTTGCCAAACCGGATGCGGCGCGGCTTCTTCGAGAGACTCTGGCGAAACCGAAATACCGCCCTGCCCCGATTGCGCTAGGAACAAACACCGATCCATATCAGCCAATCGAACGCGATTACCGCATCACGCACGAGATCCTGAAAGTGTGCCTCGAAGCGCGCCATCCTGTCACGATCACCACGAAATCGGACCGCGTGATGCAGGACATCGACCTGCTGGCGGAAATGGCGCACCGCAATCTGGTGGCTGTTGCGATTTCAGTGACGACGCTCGATCCAAAGCTGTCATCCCGCCTAGAACCGCGCTGCGCTGCGCCTGCCAAACGTCTGAAGGCGCTGGAAAAACTGGTTGGTGCCAATGTTCCTGTGCATTGTTCGGTCTCGCCCATAATCCCGGCCATCACCGATGAATATATGGAGGGCATCGTTGAGCGAGCCGGGGCTATTGGCGTCACCAGCGCGGGCTGGATACCGCTTCGCCTGCCGCATGAGGTTGCGCCGCTGTTTCGTGAGTGGCTGGACGTCCACTATCCCGACCGCGCCGGCAAGGTCATGAGTATCGTTCGATCAATTCGCGGAGGCCGCGATAACGATCCCGATTTCTTTACCCGGATGAAGCCGAGCGGCGTTTGGGCCGACCTGCTACGCGCCCGCTTCCGCCTCGCATGCAAGAGAGCGGGGATCGCGGGCGCAAAATTCGAGCTTGATTGTTCGCAATTCAGACCGCCTGAAACCGGCGGGCAAATGCGGCTGTTCTGATCGCCGCTTCCGTTCCGCTATCTCCCATAACAATTTGGTAAGGCAATTGGGTTAACGCGGCACCCAAGAGGAGACAGCCAGTGATCCAACTGACCTATACGAGCCAAGCGGCACAGGAGCTGACTTCGGGGGATATCTTCAAAATCATCGAGACTTCCTCGCGGAACAATTTGCGCGACGAGCTGACCGGTTTTCTGATTTATTCCGGCGACAGTTTTTTCCAGCTCATTGAGGGACCTGAGGTATCAATCGATGCACTTTTCGATAGGATTTCGGGCGACCCGCGACACAAGCAGGTAAATATCCTCTCGCGGAAACAAGTCGAAGAGCGCGCATTTCCAAAATGGCGTATGAAACGAGTTAGCCCAAAGTCGGTCTCGGTCGGCGATCCAATCGAAGGTCTCGATAGCGCGCCACATTATGTGCGAAGAGCTGTCGCTGAGTTCCTCAACCCGAACGCTTAATTCGGTCCTGACTGGGCAAGAGCACCCTCACAGGACGCCGTTCACCCGAATCCCCCGCCGGTTTCACCCGGTGCGAACCGCATCAATCGGCTGTCGAGCAGTGCCGCGGTCCGATTGACCACCGCCTGCTGGTAATCGGCATCCTTTATCATTTCAAAAAATGCGCCTGAATTGGGGTATTGCGCAACGAAGCCGTCGTGCCAGACCTTATCGTCCGGCTCTGGTCCGGTGACCATCGTCTGGAAAGCGCCCCGCCACACAATAGTGCCGCCGACACGTTTGAAGATCTGGCCGGATGTCTTGCCGTATTCTTCATAAGCGCGCCTGCCCGTCCAGCCATTGCCATGCAGAGCGTGACCTTCGGGATATTCGGCGTGATCGCGGTATCGCAGCAGGTTGAGCATGTGGATCGGCTCGTCCCGCGGCAGATCCTTGAACGCCTGAAAATTGGTCGGCGATGGATCGATATAAACCTTGGCCACCAGCTATTCCCCCAGCCTGTATTCCGCAAAGCGTTCGCGCAGGTCTTTCTTTGAAATCTTTCCCGTGGCGGTGTGCGGAATGTCGTCCACAAATTCGACCGCGTCGGGCAACCACCACTTTGCGACCAGCGGTTTGAGATGGTCGATGATCTCGCCCGCGCTCACCTGCGATCCTGCGTTTTTCACGACGAACAGGACCGGGCGTTCGTCCCACTTGGGGTGCGGCATTCCGACGCAGGCGGCCTCAGCGACACCGGCATGGCCAACGGCGGCGTTTTCGAGCTCGACCGAGCTGATCCATTCGCCGCCTGATTTGATCACATCCTTGGTCCGGTCGGTCAGTTGCAGCGTGCCATCGGGATGGATGATGCCGACATCGCCTGTGTCGAACCAGCCTTCGTTGTTCACCGCGTCTTTCTCTGCCTTGAAATACCGCTTGATAATCCATGGCCCGCGGATTTGCAGCGCGCCCGAGGTCTTCCCATCACGCGGCAATTCGCTCGCCATATCGTCAAGGTCGACGGTGCGCAGTTCCACGCCGAAAATCGGGCGTCCTTGCATTGCGGTTTTTTCGACCTTTTCCTCGAACGAAAGCTCGTCCCAATCCCAGGTCGGTCCGCCCACGGTGCCGATGGGAGAGGTTTCGGTCATGCCCCATGCGTGCTGCACGCGGGTGCCGTTTTTCATCAACCGCTCGATCATGAATTTCGGGCAAGCAGAACCGCCAATGGTCGCGGCTTTCAGTGGAGGAAGGTCCAGCCCCTCGGCATCGCAATACTGGAAATGCGCAAGCCAGACGGTCGGCACGCCTGCGCTGTCGGTAACCTTTTCGCGCAGCATCAATTCGTGCAGCACCGCAGGATCGTTCACGGCGGAAAACACGAACTTGATACCCGCCATCGCCCCAGCATAGGGCAGCCCCCAGCTGGCCGCGTGGAACATCGGGACAACCGGAAGCATGACCGATGCACTGGAGAAGTTGAACGCGGCAGGTTGCAGCCCGGCAAGCGCGTGCATCATGGTCGATCGGTGTTCGTACTGCACACCTTTCGGATTGCCGGTGGTGCCCGATGTGTAACAGATCATGCAGGGGTCGGTTTCGTCTCCCGTCACCCATTCAAACTCGCCGTTCTGTTCACCAATCCAGTCTTCGAATGCGGGCGAATGTTCACCGCTGTCATAGCAGATGTAGTGTTCAACCGTGGTCCAGCGGGACTTCATCCGGTCGACGATGGGCTGGAAAGCCGCGTCGTAACACAGCACCTTATCCTCGGCATGATTGACGATATATTCCAGCTGATCGTCGAACAGGCGCGGGTTCACGGTATGCAGCACGCCCCCCATGCCCGCGACACCGTACCAGCTGACGAGGTGGCGCGAATGGTTCATGGCGAGGCTTGCGACCTTGTCACCCGGCTTTAGCCCCAGCCCCTGCAATGCCTGCGCCATTTTCAGCGCATCGCGGCGAATGCCGGACCAGTCTGTGCGTGTTTCGCTGCCATCAGCCCAGCGCGTTACAATCTCGCGCGTCCCGGCTTCACGCGCGGCGTGGTCGATTACGCTGGTGATCCGCATGGACCATTCCTGCATCGCACCCAGTCTGGTTCCGATCATCACTCTCTCTCCATCTCTTTTGGGCCAAAGGCCTTCTCCGGCACCATTCATGCCGATGAGAGAAGATCAATGCAATCGGTTAGGGCATTGCTGGGCTGCAGCTTGCGGACAACAGGTGACCGAACAGCGGGTTATGCGACAAGTTTCAGATTGGCCCGACCTCTTTGCGGGGCAAGTTCGACATTCTCCAATCCCTCGATTTCGGCCAGCCGTTCGGCCAGTTCACCGCTCAGGATGAAATTGGTGCCGAGCCGCATGGTCGCCTCGCCATCATTGCCCAGCATCAGGCGCAGCAAAACCTCGCCCGGCGCGTTGTCTCCGGTGGCAAGCTCCAGTTTTAAATCAGTCAGCGCCTGAACACTCAGAACATCAGCACGCAGGCGCATCGCCATGCTGCCGCTTACCGCTGCGAGCGGCCTTGCCCCGCGCACGGTCAGACGGGGCGGCTCGCCGGGATTGGGCGAATCCAGCTCCACGGTCAGGAGCAGACATTCCCCGCTTTCCGCCCAGCGTTCAAAGTTCGCAACAAGCGATTCTTCAAAGCAAGCAGCCGTGAACTGGCCGGACGTGTCGGAAAAATCGGCGCGAATGAATTCAGCGCCGCGTTTGGTCCGACCCTTATTCACGCCTTCGACCATCGCGGCGACGACCGCGCTCCCTCGTCCGCCGGAGGGCGCGCCTGCTTCCATCAGGCTTTGATACGTACGCGCGCCCTGTGCCGATGCCACATCGCGGAATTGCTGCACGGGATGGGCCGAGAAATAAAATCCGAAATTTTCGCGCTCTTTCGCCATGCGGTCTGCGCGCGACCAATCTTCTGCCGGTTGCAAGCGCAATTCTTCCTCAGGCGCGTTTTCTCCGCCAAACAAGGCCGCCTGCCCGCTCGATCGTTCGCGCATCGCAGCGTCCGCAATCGCCAGCAGCATGTCGGCATTGGCGAACAGCAAGGCGCGATTGGGCTCAAGACAGTCGAGCGCACCTGCGCAGATCAATCCTTCAAGCTGGCGCCGGTTCATCGATCCCTGCGGCAGGCGGTCGAAGAAGTCCTTGAGGCTTTCAAACGGCCCTTTCGTCTCTCGCTCTGCAACGATCGCTTCCATCGCTTTTTCACCGACATTGCGGATCCCTGCCAGGGCATAGCGCACGCCGTATCCGTCATCGGTCTGTTCAACGGTGAAGCGCGCCTCGGAACGATTGATATCAGGCGCGAGAACGGCCACCCCGCCCTCGCTTTCCTTAACGCCGGGCGCACGGTAACGGCGGGCATCGTCGACGAACGCATTGAGCTTTTCCGACTGGTGCAGGTCAAAGCACATCGATGCAGCGTAAAACTCTTCGGGATAATGCGCTTTCAGCCATGCCGTCTGATAGGCGAGCAAGGCGTAGGCGGCGGCGTGGGATTTGTTGAAGCCATAGCCTGCGAATTTGTCGATCAAATCGAACAGTTCGTTCGCCTGCTTTTTCTCGATGCCCGAAACATCCTTACAGCCTTCGACAAAGCGGACGCGCTGGACGTCCATCTCCGCCTGAACTTTCTTGCCCATCGCACGGCGCAAAAGGTCGGCATCGCCGAGCGAATATCCAGCGAGGATCTGCGCGGCCTGCATGACCTGTTCCTGATAAACAAAAATGCCGTAGGTTTCGGCCAGAATACCTTCGAGTTTCGGGTGGGGGTATTCGATCGGCACTTCACCCGCCTTGCGCTGACCGAACAGCGGAATGTTGTCCATCGGGCCGGGACGATAGAGCGATACGAGCGCGATGATGTCGCCGAAATTGGACGGCTTCACCGCTTTCAGCGTGCGGCGCATTCCTTCGGATTCCAGCTGGAACACGCCGACCGTGTTACCATCCTGCATGAGGTCATAAACGCCGGTATCATCCAGCGGCAGCTGCCCCAGATCAATCTCGATCCCCCGCAGTTCCAGCAGATCGGTCGCCTTGCGTAAGACCGAAAGTGTTTTCAGGCCGAGGAAGTCGAACTTCACCAGACCGCTGCTTTCGACATGTTTCATGTCATACTGCGTCACCGGCATGTCGGATCGCGGATCGCGGTATAGCGGCACCAGTTTGGCCAGCGGGCGGTCACCAATCACCACCCCTGCCGCGTGGGTCGATGAATTTCGCGGCAATCCCTCAAGCTGCATCGCGAGATCAACCAGCCGCTTGACCTCGTTATCGTTGGTGTATTCCTTCTTGAAATCGGCAGCACCATTCAGCGCGCGGGGCAATGTCCAAGGATCGGTGGGGTGGTTCGGGACCATTTTGGTGAGCCGGTCCACCTGCCCGTAACTCATCTGCAAAATGCGCCCGCAATCGCGCAGCACGGCGCGCGCTTTCAGCTTTCCGAATGTGATGATCTGCGCGACGTGATCCGCCCCGTATTTCTGCTGAACATAGCGGATCACTTCGCCGCGCCGCGTTTCGCAGAAGTCGATATCGAAATCTGGCATCGACACACGTTCCGGGTTTAGGAAGCGTTCAAACAGCAGCCCCAACTGGATCGGATCAAGATCGGTGATCGTCAGCGCCCAAGCGACAATTGAGCCCGCGCCCGATCCGCGGCCCGGGCCGACCGGAATGCCCTGATCCTTCGCCCATTTGATGAAATCGGCAACGATCAGGAAGTATCCGGGGAAACCCATGCCCACGATGATCCCGATTTCATAATCGAGCCGGTCGAAATAGACCTTACGCTCTTCCTCTGACATTTCGCCATATGGATCGAGCCGCGCCTCTAAACCTGCTTTCGATTGTTCGGCCAGCATCTTGGCCTCGCCTTCCAGATCGCCAGCGAGGCTCGGCAGGATTGGGTCGCGATACGGCGGCGCGAATGCGCAGCGTTGCGCGATGACGACGGTGTTCGCGATAGCTTCTGGCAGGTCGGCGAACAGCTCTTCCATCATCGGCGCGGATTTGACGAAGTTTTGCGGGTTGGAACGCGGGCGGTCCTCGTTCTCGATATAAGTCGAATTGGCAATGCACAGCATGGCATCATGCGCCTTGTACATATGCGGTTCGGCGAAGTTTGCAGGATTGGTGGCAACCAGAGGAATGTCGCGCGCATATGCCATGTTGATCAGCGCATCTTCCGCCCGCTCGCAGGCGGTATCGCCGCCGCGCGCCAGCTCAATGTAAAGCCGCTGCGGGAAAAGGGTTTGCAGCCGGCCGCACAGCGCCTCCGCCGCCGGTCCCTGCCCTTCGGCCAGCAGGCGGGTGAGCGCGCCTTCCCCCGCACCGGTCAATGCGATCAGTCCGTCGGTGTGCCCTTCCAGATCGCGCAAAGCGACATGCGGCTCAAGCTCCAGCGGTCGATCCAGATGCGCTTTAGAAACGAGGTGGCACAGATTATCGTATCCCGCCTCATCCTGCGCATAGAGCGGCAGGTAATCGACCTGCTTACCATCTGCATCGCGCGCAACGCCCAGCAGCGCGCCGATAATCGGCTGCACGCCTTCACTTTTGCAGCCGCCTGCGAACATGACTGCGCCGTACAGCCCGTTACGGTCGCAGATCGCGATGGCAGGAAAGCCGCGCTCCTTCGCCAGCTTCGCAATACCCTTGGGGTCGATCGCCCCTTCGAGCATCGAATAGGATGACAGGACACGCAGCGGAATGAACGGAGCAAATGGCATCCGGTCAATTTAGGAATTTGGCGCGGAATCGGAAGCGTCCGTCTCTCCTAATTCTCCACAGGAAGGCAAAAGCCTGCGGAGAAGTCAGACCAGCTTGGCGATATCCTTGGCAATCAGCTTGGGCGTGTCTTGCGGGCCATACCGCTTCACCACCTTGCCATCGCGGTCGATCAGGAATTTGGTGAAGTTCCATTTGATCGAGGTGGAACCCATCAGGCCCTTCTTTTCCGACTTCATCCAGTCGAACAGCGGGGAGGCATCGGGGCCGTTCACATCGACCTTTTCCATCAGCGGAAAAGTGACGCCGAAATTCACCTTGCAGAATTCCGCAATTTCGTCGGCATTGCCCGGTTCCTGTCCGCCAAACTGGTTGCAGGGAAAGCCGAGAACTTCGAAATCCTTGTCCTTGAACTGCTGAAACAGCTTTTCCAGCCCGTCATATTGCGGGGTAAAGCCGCATTTGCTGGCGGTGTTGACCACCAGCAGCACCTTGCCCTTTTTCTCCGAGAGATCCAGCTCCTCACCGCGATTGGTCGTAACAGTGAAATCGCCAATAGTGGTCATGCGCAGTCCCAGCCTATGAATTGATCAGCAGCGCAGTTTTGCGCCTTAGAGTCTATCGCTGTCCATTTGCCACGTTGTGACATCGTGCGTCGACCCCTTTGCCAGTCAGCAGAGGGCGCGCATCAGCTTTCGGGAAAATCGTCGTGTTTGGAAAGCTCGACAGCTTCGGCAGCGGAATATTCGCGGTCGCCCGCTTTCTCGATGACATATTGCGAGCGTTCGTCTTCGGGCAACATGGCGATATGCCGGATCATCTCTGCGAAAGTCCCGCGCCTGATCGATTTCATTGCATCGAATACACCGTCACCGTCATCCGCCCGGTGAAGCGCTGCACGGTCTTCCCATGCGTGGCTACCCGTTTGCAGAGGGGTGCCTTTATAAGTGCTTGGGTGGTCAGACATTTGTTTCTCCTTTCAACTCATAACGAGCCAATAACGGGAAAGGTCCGGCGCTATTGCAACACTCCGTCATGCAGGCGAACTACACGGTCCATGCGCGCGGCGAGGCGCTCATTATGCGTCGCAACCAGTGCCGCGCTCCCTTCTCCACGAACAAGCTCCACAAACTGGCCCAGCACCGTATCAGCGGTTGTTTCATCAAGGTTGCCGGTGGGTTCATCGGCCAGCACCAAAGTCGGCTGGTTGGCAAGAGCGCGAGCGACTGCGACACGCTGCTGCTCACCGCCGGAAAGCTGGCTTGGCCGGTGGGTTAGCCTGTGGCCCAGACCTAGGCTGGAAAGAAGGCTGGTCGCGCGTTCCAGCGCCGCCTCCCGGTCAGTGCCTGCAATCATCTGCGGCATGACGACATTTTCGGTCGCGTTGAAATCGGGGAGCAAGTGGTGGAATTGGTATACAAACCCCAAATGTTCGCGGCGAAGGCGGGTGCGCTGGTCGGTGGCCAATTGCTCTGCTGCCTCGCCCGCAATCTCGATCCCGCCTTCAAAACCGCCTTCGAGCAGTCCGACAGCTTGTAGCATGGTCGATTTGCCTGATCCCGACGGGCCAAGCAGTGCGACGATCTCTCCCGGCTGGATGTCCAGATTGACCCCTCGCAGCACATCAATGCGCTGGCCGCCCTGTTCAAAGCTGCGACGCAGATCGCGCAGCGCAACGATTGGCCCGCCACTATTCATAGCGAAGCACCTGCACAGGATCGGTGCCCGACGCCTTTAATGCCGGGTAAAGCGTCGCAAGGAAGCTCAGCACGATACCCAGTGCTGAAATTCCAATAATCTCCCACGGATCGACGCGCACCGGCAGCGATGTCAGGAACCGCACGCTGGGGTCCCAGATCTCAACGCCGGTCACAAATGCGACAGCGTCGACAATCGGATTGCGGAAATACAGCAGAGTGAAACCCAAAATCAGCCCTGCGACCGTGCCAAGCGTGCCAATCGTGGTGCCGGTGGTCACGAAAATCTTTAGAAGGCTGCGCCGCGTCGCGCCCATTGTGCGCATGATTGCAATATCGCGCGTTTTGGCTCTCACCAGCATCACCAGGCTGGACAGAATATTGAAACACGCAACGATCACCATGAAGCTGAGGACAAACGCCATTGCCACACGCTCAACCTCCAGCGCCTCGAACAGGGTGGAGTTGATCTGTTTCCAGTCGGCGATCTGCGCCCTGCCGGTTAGCGATGCCTTCACCGGCTCCAGAATGTCTCCGACATTGTCGGGATCGGTCACCGTGACCTCGATCAATCCGATTGTATCGCCGCGCAGAAGCAGGGTCTGCGCGTCTTCCATCGGCATGATCACGAATGTCTCGTCAAAATCATACAGGCCGATCTCGAAAATCGCCTCGATCTCGTAACCCACCTGCCGCCAGGACGTGCCAAACGGCGTCACACGGCCCTGCGGATTGATGACGGTCAGCGTATCGCCAACCCGCGCGCCAATATTCGCGGCAAGGCGCGAACCGATGGCGACTTTGCGCGCATCCGGTTGCAGACCGCTGAGGTCGCCCAGCAGCACTTTATCCTGCAACTCTGCGATATCCTCCGGCGTGTTGCCGCGAACGAAGATGGGAACAGTGCGGCCATTGTAGCTCGCAACGAGGGCCTGCTCGATCAGCGGAGATGCGCTGACAACGCCCTCGGTAGCGCGGACCTGTTCTAGCGTGCCCTCCCAATTGTCGAGCGAGCCGCCGTATCCCTGAATGACCGCGTGCCCGTTTAGCCCGGCAAACTTGTCCAGCATTTCCGTGCGGAAACCGCCCATCACGCTCATCACGAGCACCAGCATAGCGACGGACAGCATTACGACACCGACGGAAATCCCGGCGACGAGAGCAATAAAAGCCTCACCCTTACCCGGCCAAAGGTACCGTTTGGCAATCATCCATTCGAAAGGTGTAAGCATGCTTTAGCTGGGCTGACCTGTTGCTTCTGAACGCAGCCTGTAGGCGGCGGCGCAGCCTCGCACAATCCGGTTGTTGGCTGATATTGTGAGTAACAGCCGCAGGCACGGCCCGCCGCCCATGCGACAAACGCACCAGCTCAGGCAAAAATGAGGGCAAATGACACCTCACTACCCTTGTAATTGATCCGTAACACGGTCATTGAGCGGCCACTCTTCCCGAGCAGCTCAGCGGACAGGTCTGGCTATGGCAAATGCGCTCTCCAACCTTACTCATCCCTATCTTGATGCAGATGGCGATAAATTGCGCGAGGAATGCGGCGTCTTCGGCGCGATCAACGCGGCAGATGCGTCTGCAGCGACCGCGTTGGGCCTGCACGCATTGCAGCACCGCGGTCAGGAAGCCGTCGGCATCACCAGTTTTGACGGAACGGAGTTTTTCTCCCGCCGTGGACTGGGCCACGTTGCCGAAAACTTCTCTTCATCAGAAGCGATAGCGGAACTGCCCGGCCATATGGCTGCGGGTCATGTGCGGTATTCGACAACCGGCGGCGCGGGCCTGCGCAATGTGCAGCCGCTTTATGCGGAACTTGCCAGCGGCGGCTTTGCCGTGGCGCACAATGGCAACATCTCCAACGCCCAGACATTGCGCAAGGATTTGGTGAACAAGGGGTCGATCTTCCAATCGACCTCCGACACCGAGGTGATCATCCATCTCGTCGCGACAAGCCGTTATCCCACCATCGCCGACCGGTTAATCGACGCGCTTCGCCTGGTCGAAGGGGCCTATGCCCTGATCGTCATGACGCCAGAGGGCATGATTGCCTGCCGCGATCCGCTGGGCATTCGCCCGCTGGTCATGGGCCGGATGGGCGACGCGGTCGTGTTCGCCAGCGAAAGCGTGGCTTTCGACGTGATCGGTGCTGAATTGATCCGCGAAGTCGAACCGGGCGAAATGTTGCAGGTCGATTTCGCAGGCGAGGTCAAAAGCGTGCACCCCTTTGGCCGCACCGCACCGCGTCCCTGCATTTTCGAACACGTTTATTTCAGCCGGCCCGACAGCATCTTTGCCGGACAAAGCGTTTACGAAGCACGCAAAGCCATAGGCAGCGAGCTTGCCATCGAGGCACCGTGCGATGTCGATTTGGTTGTCCCTGTCCCGGACAGCGGGGTGCCCGCGGCAATCGGGTATGCGCAGCAATCCGGCGTGCCATTTGAATTGGGCATTATCCGCTCGCACTATGTCGGCCGGACCTTCATACAGCCATCCGATAGCGCGCGGCATTCGGGCGTAAAGCGCAAGCACAACGCCAATCGCGGACTGGTTGCGGGCAAGCGGATCGTCCTGATCGACGATTCTATCGTGCGCGGCACGACGTCGATGAAGATCGTCGAGATGATGCGCGAAGCCGGGGCCAGCGAAGTGCATTTCCGCGTCGCCAGCCCGCCAACCGCTCACAGCTGTTTCTACGGCGTGGATACGCCGGAACGATCCAAACTGCTCGCCGCGCGTATGGACGTTGAACCGATGCGCGACTTCATAAAGGCAGACAGCCTCGCCTTTATTTCAATCGACGGTCTTTACCGCGCTGTCGGATCGAAGGGGCGCGACAACAAATGCCCGCAATTCTGCGATGCGTGTTTCACTGGCGATTATCCCACTTCGCTCACCGATCACGGTGAAAGCGAACCGAAATCCGCCGAATTGCCCTTTGCCGACCCCAAGGCTGCCTGATCCATGACAGATATGAAAACTTTTGCCGGGCAGACCGCCCTAGTTACCGGCGCGAGCCGGGGAATTGGCGCCGCAACCGCCATCGCGCTGGCTGAGGCCGGAGCCCACGTCATTCTCGTCGCCCGCAAGGTGAAGGCGCTGGAGGAGGTGGAGGACAAAATCCATGCCGCTGGCGGCACATCAACCATCGCGCCGCTCGACCTGACCGAAGCGGACGCTATCGCGCGGCTGGCAGGGGCAATTGCGGGCCGCTGGGAAACGCTTGATATTCTATGCCTTTCAGCAGCTTATCTGCCAGAGCTTACACCGATTTCACAGGTCGATCCAAAACAGTTCACGCAGGCTCTCACCACCAACATCATCTCGACCCAGGCCATGTTGTCGGCGTTTGACAGCATGCTGCGCCGTGCGGAAAACGGGCGCATCATCGGATTGACCAGCAGCGTGGGCGCATCGCCGCGCGCTTTCTGGGGCGCATATGGTTCGACCAAGGCCGCGTTCGACAATCTCTTGCTCACCTATGCCGACGAAGTTGAAAAACTGGGCAATTTGCGTGTGGCCATTGTAGATCCCGGCGCCACCCGCACAGAAATGCGCGCTCGCGCCTATCCGGGTGAGAAACCGGAGACGGTGAAGCCGCCGGAGAAAGTAGCCGAACGGATTGTCGCCTTGCTGCAGGAGGACTTCCCGACAGGTCACCGCGAACGGGTCGAGGGATAACCCACACACTTTTCCCGGAATTCTGCTATAGGTTCACAATAACGCCGCGTTAACCATAATGTGAAAGACAGCGTAAAGGGTCGCGGGCCGATGCAGGTGTTTGACCAAGACACACGACCATGCGGCGAAGAGACCACACGCTGATTAAACGGGGTTTTGTAAGGCTATGCCGAGCGAACATGACACATACCGGGTTGCCGCACAGGAAGATCGCTGTGCACCGCGCACCAAACTGACCATTCCCGCCACGTTGCGGGCCTCTGGCGGCCGCGCTTTTCAAAGTGTGGTCCACGATCTTTCGATCTCGGGCTTTTCCGCAGCTTCGATTAACCGGATGCACGAAGGGCAAGTCTGCTGGCTGACCCTTCCCGGCCTCGAATCGCTTCAGTCAGAGGTTGTGTGGTGGGACAACTGCATCGTCGGCTGCGCGTTCACCGAACTGCTCAGCCCGATCGTGCATGATAACATTCTGCAGCGTTACAGCAGCACCGGCATCTACCGCACCGCAATCTAAAGTTGGGGTTGGCTGAAATCGGCTTTGACGCCGCCAATCAGCCTCCGCCGCTTACGATTTTTTGCACCACAGCCCGTGCGTCACCGCGGTAATCGGATGATGTTGCCTGCGGCCAATTGCTGATGATGGCAAATACCAGGTTTTTCTCCGGCACTAGCGTTATGGCTTGACCGAATATGCCCTGCGCGCCGTACGAATTGCTGGGATAGGTCCACCACTGATAGCCATAGCCAAAGCCGCTATCGCCGAAATCGACCTGCGAATCGCCTGCTTGCGCAAACCAGCCTTCGGGCACGACCCCCTCCCCGCCTTCCAGCGCGAATTGCCCCATGCGGGCGTAATCCGACAGGCGCAGGGACAGGCAACATCCGCCGATATTTCCGCCGCGCGGATCAACCATCCAGAACATGCCCCCTTCAAACCCGGCAGGCTCAACAATTTTTGTCTGGGCGTATTCAGCCAGTGGCAGTCCGACTGCGTTTTCTACCAGCAAACCGATCAAATTGGTCTCTCCGGTTTTGTAGACCCATTTCTCGCCCGGCTCCGCTTCGCGCTGGAGCGTTTTCATCTGCGCGACGATCGCCTCCGGGCCGTATTCAAGGACATAGCGGTTCATCTGCGCCACATCGCTTGCCGGATCGGAATAGTTTTCATTCCACGCCGCGCCGCTCGTCATGGTTGCGATCTGACGCACCGTGACCCCATCGTAGGCCGAGCCGGCTAGCTCGGGAATATAGACCGTTACCGGATCATCGAGGCTCGCGATGAACCCGTCAGCAATTGCTGCGCCCAGCAAAGTGGAGGTAAAGCTTTTCGCGACGGAGAAACTGGTCCAGCGATCCTCTGCGCCCAGCCCTAGCCCATAATTTTCATACCGGACCTTGCCATCCTGCAGTACCATGACACCGGCCGCATTGGTTTCTGCCATCAATTTCGCGATATCGGCCTGAATTTCCGCGCTGAAAGGCTCTCCTTCGGGCAAAACCCGCGACGTCGATGCGGCGGGAACTTCGTGGCCGGCAAACCAGCTTTCCATATCGCGAAAGCGCACGGAACGCTGCTCGGCATTCCAGAAAAGGACCTGAAGCTCCGACTGGTCACGTTCAGGCGGCGCGGTGAGAGAAACGCTTTCAAGAGGGGCGGAAGCGGGTGCAAAATCAGGGCTTACCGTGCCGGTGCACGACGCAAGAGCCAGTGCCGCGATGCCGGCTAGCGCCTTTGCTCGAATTGTCATTTCAATCACTCTCCCGAAAAATGCACGATTAGTCTTTAAACAGTGTCACCTGATGCACATCGATATTGCCAGCCAGAAATCCGCCCTCGCAATATGACAGATAATAACGCCACAGCCTGATAAACCGGTCATCAAAGCCGGAGGGTAGCTGCGATCTAGCCACAGCGTCGTCAAACCGCTCGCGCCACATGCGCAAGGTTGCCGCGTAATCCGCACCGAAATTTGTCTGATCGTTCCAGCTTAATCCGCGGTTCGCGGCAAGCTCACGAAACTCGGACGATTTGATGAGCAAGCCGCCGGGAAACACATATGCCTGGATGAAATCGGGCGCAGCAGCATAGCTTGCGAACAGATCGTCATTCATCGAGATATACTGGATTGCCGCGCGTCCGCCTGGTTTCAAATTCCTGGCGACGCAATCCATGAAATCGCCCCAATATTCGCGGCCCAGTGCCTCGACCATTTCGACACTGACGATCCCGTCATACTCGCCAGCGCGGTCCAGACCCACATCGCGGTAATCCTGCCTGCGGAAATCGACACTTCCGATAATATCGCGCCGCGGATCGGAAGCCGCAGCGCTGCACCATTCCAACTGTTCATTAGACAGGCTGATGGCATCAACGTGGACATTGTCGCTGCTCGCCATCTGCAACGCCTGAGAGCCCCACCCGCATCCGATCTCAAGCGCCCTGCCCCCGGATGCAAGATCAACGCGGTCTGCGATTGCTGCCATTTTCGCGATTTGTGCGGCGTCTAGCGATTGTTCTGCAGCGCGAAACAGGGCGCTGGAATACGACATGGTTTCACCCAGCCACGGTGCGTAAAAGTCATTTCCGAGGTCATAATGCGCAGAAATGTTTCGCGCTGATCCGGCGCGGTCATTGCGGTTGAACCGATGCGCCAGCTTTGCCGCAAGCCGGACTGCGCCAGAACTTCGCGCCGTATCGCCAAGCGTGCGAGCATTCGCGCCGAACAGCGCAAACAGGTGCGCGTGGTTATCAGCCTCCCACTCTCCTGCCTCGTATGCCTGATACCAGCCGACCGAACCGCCGGTCGCAAGGCGCAGCAATGCACGCCAGTCTTTCAGCCATATCTCCACATCGAAGCCGGGGCTGCGCCCGCCCAGAACACGCATCGTGCCATCGGGCAGATGAGCCGTGAGAGAGCCTGCCGCCAGCCCGCTATCGACGCGGTCAACCATAGTGCGAAAACCGGGAGCGAATAGCCGGGACAGCAGACCGGGATGCGGCGCAAAACGCGCCCCGCCGCTCAGCAGCGGTTCTCCTCTCATCCCTTCGTGCCTTGCCCCTTGTGCGTTCATGCCGCTCTCTTAATCGTTACCCGGAGCGCGGGGCAAGCCGGTTGGGCCAAACCTACCCGTCTTTCATGGCCTTGTACGCATCCAGCGCCCGTTCACGCCCGTCCCGGTGCGCGATTATTTTGGCTGGATATGCCTTGGGCAGGCAGCCATGCTCTTCGGGATCGTGGATGTAGGGCGCGTCCAAATCGGACAATTCGGGCACGTATTCGCGGATATAGGCTGCGGCGTCGAATTTCTCCGACTGCGTGAGCGGCGCCATGATCCGGCTGAACATGTTGGAATCGACCCCGGTGCCAGAATTCCATTGCCAGTTGACCGAATTCGACCCGTAATCTGCATCGCATAGGCAATCCCAAAACCACTGCTCACCTTTGCGCCAGTCGATCAGCAGATGTTTGATGAGGAAACTGGCGGTGATCATGCGGACGCGGTTGTGCATCCATCCGGTCTGGTAAAGCTGGCGCATTCCGGCATCGACGATCGGATAGCCGGTTTTGCCCTTCTGCCATTTCTTGAGGTCTTTGGCCGCTTTGTCATCGCTGTCTGGATCACGCCATTTCAGCTTGTCGTAGTCTTCGCGATAATTCTCGCTCGCGTAGGCGGGAAACTGGCAGATCACATTGGCGGCATAATCCCGCCAGACGATTTCGCTTTCATAGCTTTGCCAGCCATCTGAGCGTTTATGCTTCAGGGCATACCAGACCTGGACTGGGGAAATCTCGCCGAAATGCAGGTGCGGCGACATCCGGGATGAACCATCGACGCTGGGCAGATTGCGCTGGTCTTCGTAATCGGAAACATCGTCCTCCCATTCCGAGAGGCGTTGATGGGCGGCGTCTTCGCCAACGTTCCAGAAATCGGAGAGCCCGCCGGACCAGTCCGGCTTTGTCGGGAGCAGGTTCCAGTCGGATAGATCATCGCTGGCAGGCCAACTGTCTGGCGAGGAGATCGTCTCAGGCACCGGCAGGGTATCGCGCGGAGGAAATTGCTGGCGCATCGCTTTATAAAACGGGGTGTAGATCTTGTATGGGTCGCCCGATCCGGTCGTGACGTGACCGGCAGGGAACAGATAGATCCCGTCGTGCAATTGCAGGTCCAGCTCGTCAGCAAGATTGCCCTGCGCCTTGCGCCACCACGGTTCGTAGTGGCGGTTTGCATGGATGGTCTTCGCGCCGACAGCATTGGCAACGGTGGTCAATTCCTCCACCGCATCACCGCGCCGCAGGATTAGTTTTGCGTTGCGCTGGCCCAGGCTTTTTGAAAGGCTGTCTAGCGAATGATGCAGCCACCACCGCGAAGCGCCGCCATAGGCGTGATGCCCTGCGGCTTCATCGTCGAGGACATAAACGCAGACGACCGGGCCACTGGCAGCAGCGGCGTATAGCGCGGGATTATCAGCCAAGCGCAGATCGCGCCGTAACCAAACGATTTGTGGATCACTCATGCTGAGTGAAGCGCGTCACTGGGGATCAGGTTCCTCGCATTTGACATCAGGCAGCGCGATAGAGAATCGGTCACGGGCGCGCGGATCGTAGAAACGGGCATCGCTGAGGACTACCGAGCCATCATCGGCGCGTGTCGCAAACGGCGTACGGGACCAAAAGAGGAAGGCGTCGAGCTGTGAGTTTACGGCACGCAGCGGTTCCAGTTCAGGCCATGCGCAACGCTGATCGGTGACTGGCATCGCATTTTCACGCACCGGTTCAACCCCCGCAGGCACGATGTAGTAATCATTCTTGCGCCCGGCGATGATCTCGCGATCCTGCGGCCAGAACGGGACCGGGGAGGCGATCAAGGTCTCTGCCGGGAAAGCTATGCCTTTGTTGCTGATCGAAAAGCTGGCGGCGCTGCCAATTGACCAGAAAAGGTTACCGCCGATATACAAAAGCGCAGCAGCGAGACCGCCGAATGCAGGCCAGCGCCACGATTTGCTGCGCTTTTCCGCGCGCAGCGACCACCAGACCGAAACGATCAGCATCGCCCACAGCCACACATCAATGATAAACAGCGTATCGCCGTAAAACCATTGCGAGGAAAACGGCTCAAGAAACCGGATGCCATACACATTCAGCCAGTCGAGCGCTGGATGTGTAAGGCAGCCGATAAAACTCAGCGCAAACAGCCAGCCAAAATGCACCGGAACCCGCCCGTCCGGCCGTTTGCCGCGCTTTGTCTGCCAGCGGTCGAACGCCCACAGCAGGCCCGCAAGAACAAGCGGCAACAGCACCAGCGCAGGCGGGCCGTGCGTAATTCCGCGCCGAAAACCCAAATGCTCTGTCCCCTCCAGCCAGAAGAAACACGCCGCATCCACATCGGGCAGGTTCGCTCCGATAATCAGCGCGGGCATTGCAAGGCCGGTTTTCTTTTTGAGGCCGGTCTGGCCCAGCACTGCGCCGACGAGGCTGTGGGTGAGGTTGTCCATTTCGCCCGCCTAATCCGGGCAGGTTACCAAAGCGAGTGGAAATCGCAGCCCACACGCCCTATCGCGCTTGCAACCAGTGAGAGAGAGACCAGCCAATGACCGACCAATCCCCCTATATCCGCCCCGATATGAAAGCATTTTTGGATGCGCTTGCCGCGATGGACGGGCCAAAAATTGCTGACATGACGCTGGAGGATGCGCGCGCATCCTATGTCGCGCTTCACGCGATGGCGGATAGGCCCGCCCGCGATCTCGCCGTGATCCGCGACCTTATGTGCCCCGGTCCGGCGGGCGATATTCCGCTGCGCCTGTATGATCCACGCGAGGACCGGGAGCCCGGCCCTGTCATCACGTTTTTCCACGGTGGCGGCTTTGTCATCGGCGACCTTGAGACCCATCACAGTCTTTGCACGGAGATTGCTGCCTTGATGGATTTGCCGCTGGTTGCAGTCGATTATCGCTGCGCGCCCGAGGCACCCTACCCCGCCGCGGTCGAAGATTGCGAGGCGGCGGCGCGCTGGATTGCGGCTTCACCAGAGGCGCTGGGCCGCCCTGCAACAGGTCTTATCCCGATCGGAGACAGCGCCGGCGGCACTGCGACCATTGTCATCGGCCAGCAGCTCGCAGCCAATCCCGCCGATGTGCCCATCGTCCTGCAAGTGCCGATCTTCCCACTGGCCAGTGAGGCAGAGAATTCGGCAAGCATCGCCGAGTTTAGCGACGGCTTTATTCTCACACAGTCGTCGATGGAGTTTTTCGATGCGGCTTATCAGGCCGACCGAAACGACGCGCGCGGCTTTCCCATCCTGGGCGATCATACAACCGCACCGCCCACCGTCCTCGTCACCGCCAGCCTTGATCCGATCCGCGATTCCGGGCGCGATTACGCCAAGGCACTGGCCGATGCTGGCGCTGATTTCACCTTTATCGAGATGAAGGGCATCACGCATTCCTTCACCAATATCCGTCAGGCCGTGCCCAGCACTCAGGCCGATCTGGAACGCGTCATTGCGGCGATGAAATTCATGCTGGGAGATAATTGAGATGGACCTTGATCCGGCGACCCTTCCCTATCGTCCCTGTGCAGGTTTTATGCTGGTGAACAGCGAGCGGCGCGTGTTCGTTGGTGAGCGCATTAACCCGAAGGCGCACGGATATTGGCAAATGCCCCAAGGCGGCATTGATCCGGGCGAGGACCCGCACACAGCGGCCCTTCGCGAACTGGAGGAGGAAACCGGCATCGGTCCCGAACTGGTCGATGTTGTTGCGCCTGCTTCAGAGCCGCTGCATTATGACCTGCCGCTCGATCTTGTCGGCAATGTGTGGAAAGGCAAATATCGCGGGCAGATACAGCACTGGTATCTTGGCCGGTTCAAAGGTGACGATGCCGCAATCAATCTTGAGGCGCACGATCCGGCGGAGTTTCGCGCATATCAATGGGTAGAGCCGGAGGCCCTTCCCGATCTGATTATTCCTTTCAAACGCGGCGTTTACACCGCCCTTGTGAAGCAGTTTCTGCCGCTAATCTGATGGCTTAATCATCGAACCGGAACGTGATGCGCGGGCGATTATCCTTCGCCCTTGCAGCGATGAACGATGGGAGCTTTTCAATCCGGTCGAACCAGGCCGACACGTTGGGATATTTGCCGTCAAACGTCCCTTTGTCCCGCGCAGCGTACATCGGGTAAACCAAGGTGATATCCGCGCCGGTCAGATTATCGCCGCCAAAGAATGGCTTCTTGCCCAAATCCTCTTCCATCAAATCGAACAAGGCATCGAGGCGCGGATTAAGGAAAATCTTGCGAACCTGGCCAAAGACCGCCTTGAGCAACGCGCTTATCGGCCATGGCGAACGGCTTTCAAGCAAGGTCAGAACCATCGCAATGCCCTGCGCCGACATAAGGGAACCTTGCGCCGCGTGAAACCAAAACAGGTGGCGCGCGCGGTCGGGGTGGCCTGCGGCGGGACGCAGACCGCTACCCGGATGCGCGTCCAGAACGTAGTCGATGATCGCGTTGCTTTCCGCCAGCACCAGATCGCCATCGGTCACAACCGGCGCGGTCCCAAGCGGAGAGAGCGCCTTGTAATCGTCGGGAGCCAGATTGCTTTCCGGGTCCCGATCGTAGCATTTCAGCTCGTATTCGGCGTCCAGCGCCTCAAGCAGCCAGAGGATGCGAAAGCTTTGCGAATATTCAAGATGGTGAAGCGTCAGCATCGATGTGCAGGCTTTCTGTTGAAATTGTGTGCGAAGTCAGTTGCTCGCCGGACCGGCTTCTGCGGTTTCGGCGGCCAGCCTCGCAGGCGGACCGGCAGCTATCACCCCCTGCAGCGAAACTGTTTCAGGACAGCTTGACCCGCACAGACTTTCAAGCCGCGCGAGATTACGTTTCGCTTTCTCCAGCGCGCCCTTTTCAACCAGAGCCGCGCCCTCGCCTGAAATCGCCGCAAAATTATCGGGATCGCGCATCAGCGCCTCCCGGTAAAATCCGATCGCCTTGCCCTGAAGCCCGTCGCGCCGGGCCGCTTCGGCCAGTTCGATGAAAATCGGTGTGTAACCCGGATCAACCGCCAGCGCCGCCTCGAATGCGTCAATCGCCGCCTGCGTATCACCAGCGGCAAGCAATGCGCGCCCTTCCATAACCAAGGATGCAGCGCGCGGATCAACTTCGGGGTCTTGCGCGCTTGTCACACTCGCCGTTGTAGCCAGGAACAGCGACAAAGCAGCAGCAGCAGGCGCAAAACGCATAAATTGATCCTTGATTGCAATAAGCCGGTCAGATGTTGGCTTGTCCATAGGTCATAGGGCTATCACGCTGAACGCAGGATGGCGACAAAAAACCCGTCCGTATCATGCTGGAACGGATCGAGGCGCAGACCCTTTGCGCGGGGCGTTCCCAGCGGAATATCGGCTTCCTCGGCGCTCCAGCCGGGATTTCTCTCCAGAAATGCAGCGACCCGGTCCGCGCCCTCCGCATCCAGCAGAGAGCAGGTTATGAACGCAATGCGTCCGCCCGGTTTGGTCAGCTTTGACGCAATATCGAGCAGCATGTCCTGCAATTCGCCGTATTTTGCCAATTGTGCCGGCGTGAGCCGCCATTTGGCCTCTGGCTTGCGCCGCCATGTGCCTGTGCCCGAACACGGCGCATCGACCAGCACCAGATCAGCGCCAGCGTGAAATTCTTCGAGCGCGTCCATCTCTGCGCCCGGGTTCATCAATTTAGGCTCGATAATCCCCGCGCCTGCCCGCTCTGCGCGGGGTGCGAGTTTCGACAGGCGGCCGCGATCGGTATCGCTGGCGATCAGGCGGCCTTCATTCTGCATTGCCGCCGCCAGCGACAGCGTCTTTCCGCCCGCCCCTGCACACAGATCAATTACCGTTTCACCGGGCTTTGCTGCGGCGGCCATGCAGGCCAGCTGGCTGCCGTGGTCCTGCACCTCGATCTTTCCGCTGCGGTATTCTTCCCACTGCTCGACCGAAGTCCCCGCCGGCAGCCGCACAGCCTGCGGCGCGGCGAGAATTTCGCCGGGCTCCGGCAGAACAAGGCCATCGCGCTCGGCTTTCAGCGTATTGACCCGAATATCGAGCGGCGCGCGTCCTAGCAGAGCCTGCGCTGCTTCGCCGGAAATGCCGGATTTCGCCAGCTCTTCCATTAGCCATGATGGTGCGGTCCCGGGCTCCGCTGCGACCTCATTCTCGCCAATCGGTTTTGGCCCGTGACCTTCGCCTGTGAAAAGCATTTTGAGCGTTTCATCCGAATTGGCGAGGCCCAGCATTGCCGCGCGCCCGGTCTTGGGCATCTCGCCGCAATGACGAATGGCGCGGTATACCAGTTCGCGAACCGCCCGCCGATCTTTCGATCCGGCGTAGCGGCGCTGTTTGAAATATTTTGCAATCAGCCGGTCGGCAGGGGCGCCTTCGCGCTTTGCTGCCTCGATCGTTTCATCAAGCAGTTCGATGGCCGCCTGGACGCGCGCAGCGGGCGTCATTCCGCCGGCTTAATGGCGTCTTGCCATGCGTTTTCAAACTCTTGCGAGCTGGGTACCGGCATACAGCGCGCCTGGTACTGCGCACCGCTCTTGTCCGACGCTGCGGCGGTCATGGCCGCTGCCATCTTGGAACCTTCTGCCATGCATTCCTCGACCGATGCGAACAGGATTTCGGGCCTCTGGAGGTCAAGCTCACCGGGCCGGTCGGGATGCCAGCCAAGGATGAACAGCATGACGGGGATAAATTCTACCATCTGATCGCCTTATCGCGTCGGGTAATTCGGAGCTTCGCGGGTGATCGCGACATCGTGAACGTGGCTCTCGGACAGGCCCGCATTGGTGATCCGAACGAACTTTGCATTCTTGCGCAGATCCTCGATTGTGGCAGAGCCGGTATAGCCCATTGCCGCCTTTACCCCGCCAACAAGCTGGTGAACCACATTCGATGCGGGTCCTTTGAATGGAACCTGTCCCTCGATCCCCTCTGGCACCAGTTTCATCGCGGATACGTCCTGCTGAAAATACCGGTCCGCGCTGCCGCGCGCCATCGCGCCGACACTGCCCATACCGCGATACGCCTTGTAACTGCGGCCCTGGTAAAGGAAGACCTCGCCCGGGCTTTCGGCCGTTCCGGCCAGCATCGATCCGACCATCACCGTGCTCGCTCCTGCGGCAAGAGCTTTTGCCGCATCGCCGCTGGTGCGCAGTCCGCCATCCGCGATAATCGGAACGCCCGATTTAATTGCTTCGGACGCGCTATCCATAATCGCGGTTAGCTGGGGCACGCCGACTCCTGCGACCACGCGGGTGGTGCAGATCGAGCCTGGCCCGATGCCGACTTTCACCGCGTCTGCACCTGCATCGATAAGCGCGCGTGTGGCCTCTGCCGTTGCGACATTACCCGCGACGACCTGCACGGAATTTGACAGCTTCTTCACGCGTTCAACCGCGCGGGCCACGTCTTTGTTATGACCGTGGGCGGTGTCGATGATGACCACGTCGACCTCTGCATCGATCAGCGCCTCTGACCGTTCAAACCCCTTGTCCCCCACCGTGGTCGCTGCCGCCACGCGGAGGCGGCCTGCGCTGTCTTTGGTGGCGCTGGGATAATTGACCGCCTTTTCGATATCTTTGACTGTGATCAGGCCGATACATTTGTAATCGTCATCGACCACCAGCAGCTTTTCAATCCGGCGCTGATGCAAGAGCCGCCGGGCGTCCTCTTGTGAAGTGCCGATAGGGACCACGGCTAGATTATCGGTCGTCATCAGTTCGCGAACTGGCTGCGCGGGATTTTCGGCAAAGCGCACGTCGCGGTTGGTAAGAATGCCAACCAGTCGACCGCCCGTGTCTGTTACCGGAATGCCGCTGATCCGGTGCTGATCCATCAGCGCCTGCGCATCGCCCAGATTGGCATCCGGGCTGATGGTGATTGGATTAACGACCATCCCGCTTTCATAGCGTTTTACCGTGCGCACCGCCGCGCACTGATCGGGCAGTTCAAGGTTGCGATGAAGAACGCCGATGCCGCCCATCTGCGCCATCGCAATCGCCATGTCCGCTTCTGTCACGGTGTCCATCGCGGCCGACAGGATCGGGATGTTCAAGGCGATATCGCGCGTCAGCTGGGTTTTCGTGTCCGCCATGCTTGGCAGCACACTGCTTTGCGCCGGACGCAGCAGGACATCATCAAATGTTAGACCAAGAGGGATGTCCATATGCGCCACTTTCCATGTTAACCGCGTGTCGATCCACTATGTGCGGATTCGTGGCGGCCCATTTAGGCGCGCTTTCGCCCGAACGCTAGGCCCACGCGCCGCCAATTTGGCGGGTTATGACCGCTTATGGTGCCGCAGGTGGCATATATTGCGAGGTATCTACGATCCGGCGCACCAATTCCTCATGCAAAAGCAGGTCGTCAATCGCGCCGCCCAGCTCGATTTTGTCCAGCTCGTCACTGGCGCGGTGATAATGCGTCGAAAGATAAGGACCAGTAACAATCTCAGACCCAAAAGCTGTGCTCAAAAATACCGCCGGCACGCCCCCTTCCAGCAGCGCCCAACCATCCTGGCGCTGGATAAACTGCGCGGCAAATTCGCGGTCGCCCAGTGTCCGGTTGGACTTGTTCAGCACATCAATGATTACCGGATCGAGCGGGGTGCGCCCTTCCCCGATAAAACCGACTGCGCTGCCCGCAGGCGCGATAGCCACCGAATCGAAGTTAAACGCCGCCACGATGGAGCCGGTGGGAATGGGCGGATTCTCGATAAACGCTTTAGCCCCCAGCAAACCCGATTCCTCCGCGCTGGTCGCAAGAACGTAAATATCGCGGTCATACGGCCCTGTGGCAGACAACCGCCGTGTCAGTTCCAACATGGCGGCTATGCCGCTGGCATTGTCGACCGCGCCGTTGCAAATGCGGTCCTCATCCCCGTCGTCGCCGCATTCTCCAAAATGATCCCAATGCCCCAGCAAAAGAACCGCACCCGAATTGGGCCGTGTTCCGGGCAGTTTTCCAATCACATTGTAGCTTGTGAATTCCGTCCGCTGCGTTGTCGCCTCGATCGAAACCGTCGCGTTGAGCGCAATTGGCTGGAACGCACCGTCTTCGGCTGAGGCTAGCAATTCCGCCCAATTGTCCGCGCCTAGCACATTAGCTATCGCGGCTTGCGAGGCAAAAGCGGTTAAAGAGGTTTCAGCCTCGCTAGCGAGCGACAGTCGTTCCCGGCCATAGGCCCGGTTTACGTTTGCGATTGCATCATCGTCTTCGACCACAGTGATGATCGCTGCCGGGTTTTTGTCGAACAGCACGGTACGCCGCTGCGGACTGACACCGGGTTCGCCCAGCATTACAATGACCTGTCCGGTAACAAGTTCGGACGGAACCTCGTCTGATAGCTTTCCAACGAAAACCAGCTCCGCGTCATTGATCAGTTCGCGTTTTCGCAGAGTAAAAGCCACTGCTCCGGCAAGCTCGCTCTCAGTCTCTCCCTGCTGAATCATCAGGCGGCTGCCCGATGGTTTTGTTCGCAGCAGATCGACAGGCGCGCGCCATGCGCTGCCGGGATCGTTCGTGCCTGACGTCAGTCCCGCATCCTGCAAGTTCTTGATAATAAAATCGACCGTGCGCCCTTCGCCCATCGTGCCGGGCTGACGGCCGCCAAACTCATCACTGGCAAGCACCGCGATATCGCGCATCAGCGCCAGTTCGATCTGCGCGCGTTCGGACGCCGGAACACTGGCCAGCGGCGCGCCCCCGCACCCTGCCAGAATAGTACTGCCAGCCAAAGCCAGCGCGATCGCCCCCCGTTTTATCGTCATTCGGCAGTCCATCCCCCGTCGATGCTCCAGTTCGCGCCGGTGACATTGCCTGCTTCTTCGCGGCACAGGAATACAGCCAATGCGCCCACCTCTTCGGGCTGGACGAATTTCTTGTTCGGCTGTTTTGCCAGCAGAACGTCGTTGATCACTTCTTCGCGTGAAAGTCCGCGCGCCGCCATCGTGTCGGGGATTTGACCCTCGATCAGCGGGGTCCAGACATAGCCCGGACTGATGCAGTTTGCCGTCACACCGCTTTGCGCAAGCTCCAGTGCAATCGTTTTGGTAAAACCAGCAATTGCATGTTTGCTGGCGTTATAGGCGCTTTTGAACGGAGATGCCGTCAGCGAATGTGCGCTGGCGGTGTTGATGATGCGGCCCCAGCCCGACGCTTTCATACCCGGCACGGCGAGGCGCGATGTGTGAAACGCCGCTGTCAGGTTCAGGGCGATGATCGCATTCCATTTGTCGACCGGAAAGTCCTCAACCGGGGATACGTGCTGCATTCCTGCATTGTTGACAAGAATATCAACCGGGCCGATTTCCGCCATCATGTTTTCGATGGCATCTGCATCCAGCAGATTGGCACCATTGAACCGCGCGCCAAGCTCTTCCTGTAGCTTCGCAATTTCATCGGCCTCGCCCAGCCCGTTGAGAATGATCTCCGCGCCTTCTGCACGCAAAGCGCGGGCAATCGCCAGTCCAATGCCCGAAGTTGAGCCGGTGATAAGTGCGTGTTTGCCTTCGAGGAACATCGGTAAAGTCCGTGAATTGTTAGACCATCAGGCTTTCGCTGCTAGCGTGCTGGCTGTCCAGTATTTTTGGACATGGCGGCGGCCAGCTTCAAAATGGGAATACAGGGGACCCGATCAATGCGCCTAAATCCGTTCGACACCTCCAAAATCAAAGTTCGTTCATCTGGTGGAGGCGGCGGAATGCGCCGGGCGGGAGGTCTCGGCTGCGGGACGATCGTGATCGCGCTGATCGGTGCGGTGGTATTCGGCGTGGACCCGATGCAGACCATCGGCATGATTGAGGGGGCGCAGCAGCAAACCTCTGCCCCCAGCCAGCAAAGCGACCTCAGCGAGGCAGAAATCTGCAATCGCGGCCAGTTCGCGAACGAAGCGTGCAGCGCCCTGCAAAGCCTCAACGAAACTTGGGCACCCGAATTCCAGCGGGCCGGAATTCCGTTTGAAGAACCGGTGCTTGCCCTGTTCACCAGCGGCACCGTCGCCACCAATGGATGCGGCAGCGCCAGCTCGGCCTCAGGCCCGTTTTACTGCCCTGCCGACATGGGCATTTACATCGACACCGGCTTTTACGACCAGCTTGCGCAAATGTCCGGCACGGGCGGGGATTTCGCGCGGCTTTACGTAATCGCGCATGAATACGGCCATCACATCCAGAACCTGACAGGGCTCGCCGCGCAGGTCCGCAGCTTGCAACAGCGTAGTCCTTCGCAGGCGAATGACCTGCAGGTTCGTATGGAGCTTCAGGCGGATTGCTATGCCGGGGTCTGGGCGGGCAAAAACCGCAACCTGATCGAGCGCGGCGATATGGAAGAAGGCCTGCAAGCCGCAAGCGCCATCGGCGATGACACCTTGCAGCGCCGTGCGGGTCAGCGGATCAATCCCGAAGGGTTCACCCACGGCACCAGCCAACAACGCATGAACGCGCTCCGGCGCGGAATGCAAAGCGCCGATGACAGCGCCTGTGATGTGTATTTTGACATGAGTTGATCGGGCTTTTGGAAAGTTCAACTGGAAACAAAAGGGCCGGAGCGATCAAATCGCTCCGGCCCTATTTTGTGAGGAAACTAATCTTTTCAAATCAGCTTTGATTTTGGGCCGCAGTCCAGCTTTCGATTTGCTCGTCGAGTTCCTCTAGAACGTTCTCGCGCATATCACCGGTGATCTCCGCGTTCTTGGCAATCGCTTTGCGGGCCTCTTTCAATCCGGTCAGCGCGTGCGCCAATACCCGGCTTTGGCAAATATAGACCTTGTCGGGTTTTCCATCACGCTCTTCAAAAAAGGCGACCTCACCTGAGTCGCCATGGCATTCCATTTTTACGATGGTGCGCCCTGTTTCGGCCTGCGAGGTCCGAATTTCCACTACGGCCTTTTCAACCTCTTTCATGGCCAGTTTCACTTCGCGGTCAGCCTCGGCAAGATCTTCGCGCAGCTCGGCGATGAGAGCGTCCATCTCTTCCTGACTCATCTTTTTGCCGTGATTCACGACCTTTACTGTCTGCACCTTGTTCGTGGTTTTCCTATCGCCGCTTTCCTCAAAGTCTTGGACGACATGAACGACGGTCTGGCGGTTTTCGTCTCGCTCAATCTCGATATCGGGATCGACCGCAACCATCGCCTGCACTGCCGGAGCCGCTGGCGGAACCGGAGGGAGAGGCGGCGCTACTGACGGACCCACGGGCGTTGGCGGTGCAGGCGGCGCTGGGGGCGCAGGTGCGGTCACGCTGACTTGCGGTGCAGCTGGCGGCTCCGGTGCGCTGTTTTCAGCATAGCTCACCGATGCGGTAAGAGGCAGCGCGATGATTGCGGCACCAACCATAAAGCGCCCGGCCATACGGCGGGTGTTGGATGTATCGGACATATTGAGGTTCCTTAACCTGTGGATGATCGACTTATCGCCAAGCACCGGACAGGCCATCGGCGCGGCAAGCGCGAGATTGGGGCCTGCTGCGGTTGTGGCGATAAGGTTGGCGTAGGCTGCGCGCTCTTTTTCAGGCTGCTCGGAAATGACGCGGGCATCGCAGGCCGCCTCCTGATCACGGCGCAGCGCCAACCAGCCATACCGGCCAAGCGGGTTGAACCAGTGGATCGCGAACAGCGGCTGCACGGCGATATTGATCAGCAAGTCATTCGCGCGGTGATGCGACAATTCATGCGCGAGCGCCAGATCGCGGGCAACGCGGTCGTCCTGCGCCATGAAACCGCTCGGCAAAGCCACGACTGGATCGATCACACCGAACGCCAAAGGCGCTTTCGTACCGCCCGTTTCGATCAGCCTGATCCGGCCAGACCGGCCCACCTCGCGCGCATCGGCAAGCAGTTCGCGCCGCAAGTCGAAATAAGTGCTGAACCGGTGCCAGAGAAAAATGGCAGCGCCCGCCAGCCACACCGCGAATCCAAGCTCAACCCATGGGGCTGCCTCTAGCAGGGATGTCGGGGTAATCGATGCGGATGGAAGAGACGCTGCCGATCCTGCCTCAAGGCTTGAACCGCCGCTGCCGAGTGTCGCAACTGGAGCATCGGAACCCTGATCAAGGATCATCTGATAGTTCGTGGTGTCGGTAATTGTGGCCGGATCATCAGGTGCGAGCCAATGCGGCAGGGTGATGCCGGGCATGAGCAGTCTGAGCGCGGGAAGCATCCATAGTGCATAGGCGATCTGCGGGCCGAACCAACGCGCAACCGGACGTCTGATTATGAGGACCAGCGCAATCAATGCCGCAGTCCAGACGAGCGTATCAAACAGCCAGGCGGTCATTGTTTCAGCTCCTTCAGCAGAGCTTCGATCTCAATCAGATCGTCCTCGCTCAACGCTTCGGATTCGGCGAGGTGAGCGACCAGTGAGGCCGCCCTGCCCCCGAACAATTTGTCGACCAGCCTGCGGGATTCGCCGCCGACATATTCGGACCGCTTTATAATGGGGCTGTATAGGAAGCGCCGCCCATCGGGCTGCGTCTCAATCGCCTGCTTCTGGACGAGCCGCGAAAGCAGTGTCTTGACTGTCGGCAGGCTCCACCCGCGCTGTCCGCAAACGGCAGCGCAAACCTCAGCCGCGCTAATCGATCCGCGATCCCACAGCACCTCCATAACGGCATGCTCAGCCTCGCTAATGCGCTCGGGTGAATTGTCTGACGACTTGCTCAAGACGGCCTCCCAACTTCCTGATTACACCTGTAGTCATACCGACTACGCTTGTAAACATTAAGCCCAGATGAATGCGTCACCCACCCCCTTGTTCTTCTGCCAGCGACCTATCACAAAGGTCGAATGACATGGATTTCGACACTCACAGCCGCCTCCCTCTTCGCTGCACAATCTAGCCTTCCGCCAGAGAGCGAGCCGGATGAAACCGCGCAAGGCGCGCAAAGCCCTGATGCGCCAAACCCTGCGACAGGAACGGACGAGATGTTAGCTCCGCAGACCGTCAGCGTTGTGATTGAAACGAACATGGGCAACATAATTGTCGCGCTGGAAACCGAGCGCGCGCCCATCACTGCTACAAATTTCCTGCGCTACGCAGATGAGGATCGCTTTGACGGCACAGTCTTTTACCGCGCCATGTCGCTAAACCGCGAACCACGCCCCAATGGATTGATACAGGGCGGAACGCAGTGGGATCCCGCACGCGTCCTCCCCGGTATCCAGCACGAACCGACTAGCACCACCGGATTAAGCCATACGAACGGCGCGCTATCCATGGCGATGGGGGAGCCGGGAACCGCGAACGGCGATTTCTCGATCATGGTGGAAAACCAGACGGGACTGGACGCAAAACCGCAATCCGAAGATCCCATCTGGCAAAACGGCTATGCCGTATTCGGCTTCGTTACGGACGGCATGGATGTGGTAAAAGCGATCCATGCCGCACCGACCGATCCCGATAAGGGCGAAGGCTGGATGAAAGGGCAGATGCTGGCAGACCCTGTGACAATTATCGATGTGCGCCGGGTGAGCGGATCAGCAGAATAGGCATCGCTTTTGCGGCTATTGGCCGATGGATGGCCTGCCAACGGGCGCGGTGGCCACCTGCGGCATACGGGCTTCGAGTTGGTCAAGCCAATCACCAGCATCCGCGCCGACAGAAATCTGCGGCAGTGATGCCGTCAGCCCCCGGCTAGCCTCCCAACTGGCGATTTGCCGCGTCGCCTCTTTCGCAGCATCGGCAAGCGGTTGTGGTTTCCTGAGCGCGCGATTGATCAGCGCATCCCCGTAAAACGTCCAGTCATTTTCCGCCTCACACCCGAATGATGTCCGCTGAGCTGCTGCCGCTGTCAAAATAGCAGTGTCGGGGCTGGAAAGTTCTGGGATGAACACCCCGGAATAGCAGGCACTGATGATCAGCAGCCGCCGTTTGATCCCCAGCTCTTCGAAAACAGATTTCATCCGCTTTGGCGAAAATATGCCGTATTCGCTATCGCCGTAATGGTTCACCAACCCGATCTTCGCGCCGTGACTGGTGGTGTATATCACCAGCACATCTTCATCAGGGTCCATCACCTCTGCAATATGAGCGAGGCCAAGGATCAGTGATCGGATCGACCCGCGCGGCAGATCATCGCGCACCCCGTCCGGCCCTGCCAGCGTTAGTGTCCGGCCCTTGCCGCCATATCTACGCGACAACACCTCTCCTGCCTCTCGCGCCTCGCGCGCGAAAACGGGA
Organism: Erythrobacter sp. MTPC3; assembly: GCF_042854385.1. NCBI lineage: Bacteria > Pseudomonadati > Pseudomonadota > Alphaproteobacteria > Sphingomonadales > Erythrobacteraceae > Erythrobacter > Erythrobacter sp. MTPC3. Next base: position 17,568 of record NZ_BTGP01000001.1, on the reverse strand, counting down.
TCGCTGTCTAGCGCGACCGTAAGAACATAGGCATCGATGCGGCCCGGTTGCTGCGGCGCGATCTGACCAAGCGCCCGGTCTAGCCGCCGCGACTGCTCCAACATTTCGCGCGCGGGCACACCGCGTTCAAGCTGGGGCGCAAGTTCGAAACTTTGCGCGGCTTCGCGGCGGTTTTTTCCGATCGCGAGGTTCGGGAAAGGGGCGGTGTGTTCGGGTGGCTGGTGGACGCCTTCTTTACGCTCTTGCGAACCGGCGGGAAGCGCCAGAAACGAAATGAGCGATAGACCGATGCACACGCGTTTGATCATTGCGTGAAGCTGCCTGCGGGCGAGCCAATGGTCAAGCGCGGTTATCGTGCCGCATATTCCGCGTTATCTGGACGACCGGCGCCTCGATACCGCTTATCCCAGAATGAAATTTCCAACGCTGGTTGCGACTTCGATCTTGCGCGATGGTCCTGTTTCATCACCCGGACGGAAGAACATGCCGACGGTCGTGCTTTCGCCAGCAGCCAGTTCCTGCTCATCGCAGCTGAACGACCATGCCTCATCATCAAACTTTATTGCGAATGCATTGCGCGTGGATGCGCGGTGGTTTTGCAGGACCATGTCGGCATCGGCCGGGCAAAGCGAGACTGTCTGAGTGTCGGTGCCGGTGTTGGTCAAAACCAGATCAAACCGCTCCCACCGGGTTCCGGGATCGTTGCGTTCATCATAACCGCCGAAAGAGCCGACGATGGCTGGCGGAGAAGCCGCCACTGCAAGTGCGGTAAAGGCTGACATCAACATATGTACGGTCTCCCCTTTTTGATCTGTGCGTTTGAAGGTCTGCTATACCGAATGAACAGAGCATGAAAGCGCGCGGCGCGCGCCAGCGACGGGGCCAATTGGCGAACGCACCACAAATCCAGCTGGCACGATACACAACCGGGCCAGAGAAAACTCCGGCCCGGCATGTATAGTTTGAAAGTGTGTTGTAGCTGACGGCGCAGAAACAGCGCCAATCGGATCAGTAAACGCGCGCTTTTGGTTCGATATAGGTCGCGTCTTCTGTCAGCGTGTATTCGTGGACAGGGCGATAATCGATGTTGATCGAACCGCCATTGCCGCCCCACCCTTCAAACCAGGCTGCGGTGTGCTTCATCCATTCGGCGTCATTGCGATCCGGGAAATCCTCATGCGCGTGCGCGCCGCGGCTTTCCTTCCGGTTGGCTGCCGATGCCATTGTGACATTGGCCTGCGCCATCAGGTTGTCGAGTTCGAGCGTTTCGATAAGATCGCTGTTCCAGATGAGCGATTGGTCGGTGACATGAATGTCCTCCATCCGCTTGTTCTGGTCGGCGAGCTTCTGCACGCCTTCGTCCATCAGTTTCGTATCGCGGAACACCGCTGCGTGGGCCTGCATGGCTTTCTGCATGTCGGAGCGAATAGCAGCAGTCGGCGATCCGCCCTGCGCGTAACGGAAATGGTCGAGACGGCCCAAAGCAAAGTCCGCGCTATCGGTCGGCAATTCGGGCTGGCTGGCGCCGGCCTTGAGGTTTTCCTTAAGGTGAATGCCGGTTGCACGGCCAAACACCACCAGGTCAATCAGCGAGTTCGAGCCGAGACGGTTTGCGCCGTGAACCGAAACGCAGGCAGCTTCGCCAACCGCATAGAGGCCCGGAACCACAAAGTCGGGATCGCCGTCAGGGCCGATAGTCACGACCTGTCCGTGATAATTGCACGGAATGCCGCCCATATTGTAGTGAACCGTTGGCGTGACCGGCAGCGCCTCGCGCGTCAGATCGACACCGGCGAAAATCTTGCCGCTTTCCGTAATGCCCGGCAGACGCTCGGCCAGAACCTTTGGATCGATATGATCGAGGTGAAGGTGGATATGATCCCCCTCTGGCCCCTGTCCGCGCCCTTCGCGCATTTCGAGCGCCATCGAACGGCTAACAACATCGCGCGAGGCGAGGTCTTTCGCGCTAGGCGCATACCGCTCCATAAAGCGTTCGCCTTCGGAATTGGTAAGATACCCGCCCTCGCCGCGCGCGCCTTCGGTGATGAGGACGCCCGCGCCGTAAATGCCGGTCGGGTGAAACTGGACAAATTCCATGTCCTGCATCGGCAGGCCCGCGCGCAGCACCATGCCGCCGCCATCGCCGGTGCAGGTGTGGGCAGAGGTAGCGGTGAAATAGCAGCGGCCATATCCGCCCGTCGCCAGCACAACGGACTGAGCGCGGAACCGGTGGATCGTGCCGTCATCAAGGCACATCGCGATCACGCCGACGCATTTCTTTACGCCGCCCTCTTCGGACATGATCAGGTCGAGCGCGAAATATTCGATGAAGAAGTCTGCATCGTATTTCAGGCTCTGCTGATACAGCGCGTGAAGCATTGCGTGACCGGTGCGGTCAGCCGCCGCGCAGGTGCGCTGCACGGGCGGACCTGCGCCCATGTTCTGCATGTGACCGCCGAATGGGCGCTGGTAGATTGTGCCGTCTTCGTTGCGGGAGAACGGCACACCTGCATGTTCAAGCTCGTAAACGGCCTGAGGCGCCTCGCGGGCGAGGTATTCGATCGCATCCTGATCGCCCAGCCAATCGGCACCTTTCACGGTGTCGTACATATGCCAGGACCAGTGATCGGGCGTGTTGTTACCAAGGCTCGCCGCGATGCCGCCCTGTGCCGCTACGGTGTGCGAACGGGTCGGGAAAACCTTTGAGATGTTGGCAGTGCGCAGGCCCGCCTCGGCAGAGCCCATGGTTGCGCGCAGGCCGGAACCGCCTGCGCCCACTACGATCACGTCATAGGTGTGGTCGGTAATCTTGTAAGCGCCTTTCAAACCGGCGCCATTATTGTTCGATGCTGCGGTAGCCATCAGGCCTGACCTCCGAATGCGAGCGAGGCGACGCTGAACGCACTGAATGCGCCGCCGCCGATAACTGCAATGTTGAGCGCTGAAAGAAGCGCGAATTTGGTGCCGTAATTGTGGACGTAATCCTCGATCAGAACCTGCAGGCCCATGCGGGCGTGCCAGAACAGGCTAATGACAAGCAGGATCATTGCCACCGACGAAATCGGCTGCGACAGCCACGTGGTCACTGTTTCATGGCTGTAATCGCCAAGCAGCACAAAGCTGACAATGAGCCATGTCATAAGGACAAGGTTGGTGACCGCGGTAAAGCGGTGAACCAGCCAGTGATGCGCGCCTTCGTGAGAAGCGCCCAAACCGCGAACGCGGCCGATGGAAGTGCCGTTACCCATGCTCGCTCCCCTCAACCCAGCAGCACGATTGCCCAAAGGGCAGCCGTCAGAATGATTGCAAGAATTGGCGAGGCCATCGACCAGAAGCGGTTGGTGTTAAGCTCATACCCCGCGCCGATATCCAGCACGAGGTGGCGCAGCCCGCTCATCAAATGGGTAAAAAACGCCCAGGACAGCCCGATCATCAGGATGTAACCGAGCGGTGTCGTCATAAAGAACGTGAAGCTTTCATACGCCTCTGGCCCGCTCGCAATCGCGCCCAGCCACCAGACAAGAACCGCCAGCCCGACCAGCGCCAATCCGTCGCCGGTCGCGCGGTGCAGGATCGATACCAGCATATGAGGGCCCCACCGCCAGATCTGGAGGTGAGGTGAAAGCGGTCTTTGGTTCATGGCTATCCCGTTAGAACGTGTTCTTCTCGGGCGTTCTTAGCGGTCCTGTCGCATGAGGCAAGCCGTGAGGCTGCATGCTCGCTTGCAAAGTTCTGGACAGTGCCTTGCAAAGTTTAGGATAAAGGATGCCATGAGCTTCATTTTGGTCACCGGATCGAGCCGCGGGATCGGCGCTGCGGCATGTCATACCCTCACCGCGCGCGGCGCAGATGTGATCGGTCACAGCACGTCTGGCAATGGGGACGGCGAGATCGCTGCTGATTTCAGCGATCCCGGTTCCGCACATGCCTTGTGGGAGCAGGCGATGGAGCGTTCCGGCGGGGCAATCAGCGCGGTGGTCAACAATGCCGGTCTGTTCGATGCCAACTCTATCGACCGCTCCGACATTGAATGGCTGGACGCGTGGGAGGATACGCTTCGCATAAACCTCACAGCCGCAGCGCAGCTTAGCCGGTTTGCCGTGCGCCATTGGCAAGAAACCGGTGCGCCGGGACGCTTGATACATGTCGCAAGCCGCGCGGCGTATCGCGGCGATTCGCCCGCGCACTGGCATTACGCAGCGGCCAAAGGGGGAATGGTCGCGATGCACAAATCCATCGCGCGCGCCTATGCGAGCGAAGGCATCTTGAGCTTTGCAATCACGCCCGGCTTTACCGACACCAGCATGGCCGGCGATTACCTGACCAGCCGCGGCGGCGACGGGCTGCTCGCCGATATTCCGCTGGGCCGCGTGGCCGAGCCTGAGGAAATTGCGCGCATCATAGAATTCTGCGCACTGGACGCACCGGCCAGCATGACGGGCGCAGTGATCGACGCGAACGGAGCGAGCTTTGTCCGTTAAATTCTCTGCACTGCTGGCCGCCGCAGTCCTGGCTGGCTGCTCAGCAGCATTCGCTAATGATCCCCGTGAGGCACCGCTAGCTGATGACCAGAAGGCGTTTATCGATACGTGTAAGGCATGGGATGAATGGGATAAGCCTGCCCCGCCCTTCAAAGTGCACGGCGACACCTATTATGTCGGCACCTGCGGCATCTCTGCGATCCTTATTCGGGGCGATGCAGGGCATGTCCTGATTGATACCGGGACCGAGACCGGAGCAGATGCGGTGATCGCGAACATCCGCACCCTCGGCGTCGATCCGCAGGACATCGAACTGTTGCTATACAGCCATGAACATTTCGACCATGTCGGCGGGATGGCCAAAACCGCTGAATTGACGGGCGGCAAGCTGATTGCTTCAAAACCGGCGGCAGCCGTCTTTTTCACCGGGCAGGATCATCCCGAAGATCCGCAATACGGGATGCATGATCCGATGCACCCAGTCGTGCCGGAGCGTCATATCGAGAGCGGCGAGACCGAAACCCTTGGCAACATAACGGTGACAGCCATCGCCACGCCGGGGCATACGCCGGGCGCTTTGTCATGGCGATGGCAAAGCTGCGAAGAAGATGACTGTAAAACCATAGTCTATGCCGACAGCCTGTCTCCCGTAAGCAGCGATAGCTACAGGTTTTCCGATCACCCGGCCTATCTGGCGAATTACCGCAAAGGGCTTTCCCGCCTCGCTGCGATCGACTGCGATGTGCTGATGACGCCCCACCCCTCGGCGAGCCGGATGATCGCAAGGATGCGCGCCGGCAAGCTGGTAGGCGGCATGGATTGCTCCGAATATGCGACCCAGATCATGGAGCGGTTAGACAGACGTCTGACTGACGAATCTGCGGAGCCTGCAGAATGACCAGCGCATGGAAACTCTCTGCATTCGCGCCCAAGAAAACCGTTCAGGCCGCACTGCTCGCCCATGACGAGATCGAGGAATGGGATTACGACCTTGTAATTTCAGGGCGCGAGATTGACGAGGATCGCCCTCAAGAATGGGTGCTCGAAGGATGGTATCCGCACAAACCCGCCGCCGCCCAGACCCAGGCTATTGCAGCGCTGTTCGATGGCAAGGCGCCAAAAATCACCTCGGAAAAACTGCCCGATGAAGACTGGCTAACCCTAAGCCAGCAGGGCACGCCGCCGATCAGCGCGGGCCGGTTTTACATCCACACGCCCGATTTTCCGCCGATTGAGGACGCGATCAATTTTGCGATCCCCGCCAGTCAGGCGTTTGGCACGGGTCAGCACGAAACAACCGCGGGTTGTCTGGAAATGCTGGGCGCAATGAAATCGAGCGGCGCGCATTTCCGCAACCTTGCCGATATCGGCACGGGAACCGGGCTGCTCGGCTTTGCCGCGATGAAATTGTGGCCCGGGGCAAAGTGCACGGCATCGGACATCGACCCTGTCTGTGCCGGTGTTGTTGCCGACAACGCTGCGCTCAATTCGATGAAGCTGGGCGCGAAAGCGGGAGCCATGACGATGGTGATCGCAGACGGGATGGATGATCCGCTGCTGGTGGCGCGCGGTCCGTATGACCTGTTGATTGCCAATATCCTTGCCGGGCCATTGGTCGAACTCGCGCCCGATTTTGCGGCGTCCGTCTCTGCCAAGGGCAGCGTGCTGCTGGCGGGATTGTTGGCAGGCGAGCAGGAGCGCGCGGTAAAGCGGGCCTATCGCCGTGCAGGCTTTCGCCTCACCGCCCGTCTGCAGCGCGGGGATTGGGCGATATTGTGGTTCAGGCGGCGCAGTGTGCGCTAAACGCAAATGGCCGCGCCGCGTTGCCGGGGCGGCTGCGCTGGTAATCCTGCTTCCCATCGCTGCGTTTCTGCTGTCGGCGTGGATCGGTTCATCCCTGCCGCGCAACTCCGATTGGAGCGAAGCGGAAGACGGTGGCATTGAGATATTTATCGGCGAAAACGGTATCCACACCGAAATCGTCATGCCGGTCGTCATGGACGGTCAGGATTGGCGCGCGCATTTCGATTTGGGTGATACCGCTGCGCCAGATAGACCCTATACCCATGTTGCGGTCAGCTGGGGCGAGCGATCTTTCTTTCTGGAGACCCCGACGTGGAGCGATCTTGACCCGGCGGTCGGCCTGAACGCGTTAAAAGGCGGCGACGGACTGATGCATATCGCATGGTATGTGCGCCCTGCCCCGGCCGAGGATTTTCGCCCGATGCGCATCAGCCGGGCAGAATACCGGGCGCTGTCGCAAGGCATCATCGACCAGATCGCCCCTGTCAGCGGGCGGCAAACCTATGGCGGTTATGGGCGGCACGATGTGTTTTACGATGCTCTCGGCACATATCACCTGTTCAACACCTGCAATCAATGGACCAGTGACAGGCTGGCCGGGGCTGGGATAGCGACCGGTAGATGGACCCCGCTGCCCGGCGGAGTGATGAAATGGGTGCCCGACCTGGCAAAGGACTAGAGGCCCTGTTTCTCGGAACGAGCTCCGGCGTCATCGCTTGATTGGACAAACATCCACTCAAAAAAAGGGACACCGACAACATGGCGAAAACACTTCTCATCACAGGCGCATCATCGGGCATAGGAGCGGCCACTGCCAGAGCCGCCGCCGAGGCGGGCTGGAACGTGGCGCTGTGCGCACGCTCAACCGACAAGCTTGAAAAGATCGCAGGCGAAATCGGGGATGCAGCGATCGCGCTGCCATGCGACGTGACGAAGCGCGAAGAGATTACCGATGCGCTTGAGAAAACTGCGGCTCATTTCGGCGGCGTTGATGCGGTTTACGCCAATGCAGGCATGGGCGTTGAAAATGCCGGTATCGAAAATGGCGATCCCGATGAATGGCACGACATGATCCACGTCAATATCCTCGCCGTGCTTTATGCCGCCCACGCCGCGATCCCTCACCTGAAGAAGACCAAAGGGCATTTCGTCGTGACCGGATCGAAAGCTGGCCGCGACACGTTCAAGGGATCAGTTTACTCTGCGACGAAGTGGTTCGTGCACGGCTTCGGCGAAAACCTTGCCGAAGAAATGCGTGAATGGGGCGGCCGCGCGACAATCATCGCACCGGGCATGGTGGACACCGCATTTTTCGACGAGCCAAAGCCGACGAAAATCCAGCCCGAAGATGTCGCAAACGCCGTGGTTTATGCTCTCGCCCAGCCAAAAACCGCTGCCGTGCGCGAAGTTTATATCATGCCCAACGATTAAGCTGACTGTGAAAGCGCGCTTTCCAGCAGATTGAGCGCGTTTCGGGTAAAGGCCGCCATATTGCTGATCCGGTCATCGCTGGCCGTTTCGGTGATGGCGGTCTTTTCCGATTGCGGCCCGGCGATCGCGGCGATGCTGCGGCCCGATGCGACGCCCATCGGATGTTTGCTCGACCCGGCGGACCCGCTTTCGGCGATGCCCCAGTCCGCGCCCAGTCGCTCCCGGATCGCGCGCGCCTGAAGCAGCGCGTATTCTTCTGTGACGGAGCGCATCCCTTCATACGCCCCGCGCGGCAGGTCAAACAGCACATCACGCGCCTTGAACGAATAGACGATCCCGCCGCCAACATAGAATTTGAGAGCCCCCGGCACCGTCAGCAAAGTGGCCGCGATCAGCCCGCCGGTTGCCCCGTCAGCCACGGCTATCATTTCACCGCGAGCCTTTAACATATCCGCAATTCGAACCGCCTGAGGGTTTAGCTCGCGCAGCAAATCCATCAGCTTGCGGCCAGTTTTGCGGGCGCAGAGCGGCGCTCATCAAACTCGATCACAGCCCGCGTCACAGCCTGCATCATGTCCATGCGCGCGGGAACCGGCTTGGCTGTTCGCCCGATCATGACCGCAACAGCATATTCGCTGCCTTCGGGTGAGATTAGGACGCCCACATCATTATATCCCGATTGCTCGCTGCCATAGACCTGACCTGTGCCGGTTTTATGTTCGATGCGCCAGCCCTCGGCAAGGCCGCCTTTCAACCTGCGCGGTCCGCTTTTGGTGGTGGCGAGGATGGATCGGAGCCGCTCGGTCGAGCTTTGCGATAAAAGCTCCCCGCGCGCGAGCAGCGTCAGCGCGCGCGCAATGGCGAGCGGTGATGCACCGTCAATCGGATCAGCGAGATAGCCCTCAAACGCGCCGCGCCGCACATCATCGGGCACCCGATCGCGCGCTTCATAAAAGAGGTTGCGATACGAATATGTCTGGCGCCATTGCAGCCCGGCAATCGCGCTCTGCTTGGTCCGTTCATCAGCGCCGAAACGAATGCCCAGCAACCCTTTTTCGTCAAGCCATTCCTGAACCGCCGCGGCCCCGCCTACCCGCCTCAGCAACCGGTCGTTGGCGCTGTTATCGCTGCGGGCAATCGCACGCTCCATCAAATCGGCGTAATCGCTGGAGAAGCTGCCGCGCGCGCGCACGATTTCGCGGATGGGCTGGTAAAACAGGGTAAGGTCCGCGCGCCGAATGGTGACCGGCTCGGAAAGGTCCAGCTCGCCGTCATCCACTTGTCCCAGCGCCGCCATTGCCACCCACAGCTTGCTCACGCTTTGCTGCGGCAGCTGATCATCGCCGTTGAAATCGTAGCTGCGCCCGCTCCGCACATCGACCACTGCAATCCCAAGCTGGCCGGACAGGCCCGCGCCAATCTCTTCCAGCTTTTGTTCAAAAGCGCGCTCTTCGGGCGTTTCGACCACCTCCGCCGCCGGTTCTATCGCCGCCTCTATCGAAGCGGGCGCGTCGGCCTTTCGCGCCGGATCGAGCGATGCCGCAACAACAAACGCCGCGATACCAAACACTGCGAGAAAAATCGTGACGAAGCGTGTTGAAAAACCCATGCCTCTCCAACGACTTGCGCGCGGTTAGTTTCCGTTTTCAGCCTGCCTTGGCGACAATTTCTGCCCAGCCCGCCTCATCTGTGGTTTCTATGCCGAGCTCCTGCGCCTTTTTCAGCTTCGATCCCGCACCCGGCCCCGCAACAAGGAGGTCGGTTTTGGCGCTGACCGATCCTGCCGCCTTCGCGCCCAGCCGTTCAGCCTGGGCCTTCGCCTCATCACGGCTCATGGTTTCAAGCTTGCCGGTGAAGACGACCGTCTTGCCCGCGACGGGGCTGTCCAGAGTTTCTACCTCGTAACGCGGAGGCGAAACCTCGCCGAGCAGATCTTCCCACACGGCGACGTTGTGCGGCTCATGGAAGAAATCGCCCAGGGCTTCGACCACGCTGGGGCCAATGCCATCGATGCTGGTCAGTTCTGCCGCTGCATCTTCGTCGCCGCCCTGATCCTGATTGGCACGCGCCTTTTCCGCGATCTGACGCAGGTCTGGGAGAGTGTGAAGGTGTTTTAACAGATCGCGCGAGGTCACTTCGCCGACATGCCGGATGCCCAGCCCGAACAGCAGGCGCGCGGCGTCCGGTTCCCGCTTGCTATCCACAGCAGCCAACAGGTTATCCACAGACTTGTCCTGCCACCCTTCCAGCGCAAGAATATCCTCGCGCCGGCTATGCAACCGGAAGATGTCAGCCGGACTTTCAAGCCATCCCAATGCAAAGAACTGCGCAATCGTCTTGGTCCCAAACCCGTCGATATCGAGAGCTTTGCGGCTGACAAAGTGCTCCAGCCTTTGCGTGCGCTGGGCGGGACAGATCAGCCCGCCGGTGCAGCGCACATCAACTTCGCCCTCCTCAGCTACCGCTTCACTGCCGCATTCGGGACAATGATCGGGGAATTCGAAGGCTGGCCGGTCTTCGCCGCGCGTCAGGTTTTCGACCACTTGCGGGATAACATCGCCCGCGCGCTGCACCACGATCCGGTCACCGGGGCGTACGCCCAGCCGCTCGATCTCGTCACGGTTGTGCAGCGTCACGTTGGTGACCGTTACTCCGCCGACCAGCACGGGTGAAAGCCTGCCAACCGGCGTCAGCTTGCCCGTGCGCCCGACCTGAATATCAATTGCCTCCAGCGTGGTTTGCGCGCGCTCTGCCGGGAATTTGTGTGCGAGCGCCCAGCGCGGTGCTTTCGCGACGAAGCCCAGCCGCTGCTGATAATCCAGCCGGTCCACCTTGTAGACCACACCGTCAATATCATAGCCGAGATCAGGACGCTGCCGTCCGATTTCCTCGTAATGCGCGATCATCGCGTCGACATCATCGGTCACGGTCAGGAACGGCGACAGGGGGAAGCCCCAGCTTTCAATCCGGCGCATCATTGCATGCTGGCTATCGCAAGGGACTTCGGAGGCCGCGCCCCAGCCATAGGCCCAGAATTTGAGCGGGCGCTTTGCCGTCACACCGGCATCTTTCTGGCGCAGCGATCCGGCGGCGGCGTTGCGCGGATTGGCGAACAGTTTGCCGCCGTCCTTTTCCTGCGCAGCGTTAAGCGCAGCAAAATCGGCTTTTGCCATGTACACCTCGCCGCGCACCTCGAACACTTCAGGCACGCCATCAGGCAATTGCTGCGGGATATCGGCGATATGGCGCGCATTAGGCGTCACATCCTCGCCCACCTGCCCGTCCCCGCGTGTGGCCGCGCGAACCAGCTTGCCATTTTCATACCGCAGCGAGCAGGACAGGCCGTCAATCTTGTCCTCAGCCGTAATCGCCACCGGATCGGTTTCGGCAAGGCTGAGGAACCGGCGGATACGCTGCGTCCATTCCTCCACCTCCTCGCGGTTGAACGCATTGTCGAGGCTCATCATGCGCTGCTCATGCGTGACCTTCGACAGCGGCGAGGCGGCGACCTCATGCCCGACTTTTTGGGAGGGGCTGTCTGGCCGGATCAAATGCGGAAAGGCTGCCTCAAGCTCGGCATTGCGGCGCACGAGCGCATCGTATTCCTGATCGGTAATTTCAGGGGTGTCTTCGGCATGATAAAGCCGGTCATGCTTTGCGATCTGCCGCGCAAGGCGCATCAGCTCATTCGCGGCTTCGGCTTCAGTTAAACGCGACATGGTTTCTCCCGCTCTGGAAAAGACGGGGCTTTGGCAGCCGCAATCACAGTGAGCCGTTGCCCGCCCACCAAAGTGGGCTAGTCATGAGAATTAGTATGGAAAGACCTGTCGCTTTGCCGATGAGCAGCCAGTGCGGCTTACTTATGGCTTCCATCGACCAAACAAAATTGGCTGCCGCAACGCCGACGCCGCAAAGAACCCAAGCGAAAGCCCAGACTCCGAATGCTGTGATAGCAGACGGGTTAAAAATGAATATAATCACGCGAGCCAAAACACCGAATGCCGGGACGATCAGCAAAAAAAGTGCGCTTCCCGCTGCGATCAGATGCGCGATAGCTAAGAAACGAATGGATTGGCTTTCTAAGGTCCAAGCCTCAATCATTCAAACCCCTTCCAGCAAACGATCCGCCTGTGCTCTCGCCTCCGGCGTAACCTCTGCGCCTGACAGCATCCGCGCGATCTCTTCCTGCCGCTCGCTGTCATCGAGCAGGGCAACGCTGGTCTTGGTCACCGTGCCGCTCGAAGCCTTGGCGATCATGTAGTGGGTTGCACCGCGAGCCGCGACTTGCGGGCTGTGCGTGACGGCGAGAAGCTGCCCCTCATCCGCTGCGAGGCGCGCGAGGCGTTCGCCAATCGCGCTCGCCACCGCGCCGCCGACGCCGCGGTCGATTTCATCGAAGATGATCGTCGCAGCCCCGCCCTTTTCCGCCAGCGCCACTTTCAGCGCGAGGATGAAGCGCGACAATTCGCCTCCCGATGCGATCTTGTTGAGCGGCGCGAAATCCGCGCCGGGGTTGGTCGAAATCAGGAATTCACACGCATCCATGCCGTGCGCGCCCCATTTATCCTCCGGCAAGGTGCCGATGGAGGTCAGGAATCGCGCCGCATCCAGTTTCAGCGGTGCTAGTTCTGCTGCCACAGCCTTGTCGAGTTTCTTCGCCGCTTTGACCCGCGTATCGTGCGCTTTTTGCGCCGACTTCAGATACGCCGTGCGCGCTTCCTTGGCGGCGGCTTCGAGCGCATCGAGCTGCGCTTCGCCGCCCTCGATTGCGTCCAGTTGGGAGCGCATATCACGCATCAGTTCAGGTAGGTGATCGACCTCGCAGCGGTGCTTGCGAGCGAGTGCACGCAGTTCAAACAAGCGCGTTTCCGCATCGTCCAGCGCGGCGGGGTCATGGACCAATGCCTGCGCAGCGGCTTCCAGCTTTTCCTCGGCCTCGCCCGCTTCGATCACGGCGCGATCCAGCGCGGCGAGCGCCTCGGTCAGCATCGCGTGCTCGCCGGCAATCCGGTCGAGCTTGCGCGCGGCAACCCGCAGCGAGGCGAGCGGCGATTCCGACCCTTCCCAGATGTGACGCAATTCTTCGAGTTCGCCGGATAGCTTCTCCGCCTTTTGCATATCGGTGCGAGCAGCGGCGAGCCGGACTTCCTCGCCCGCCTGCGGTTCAAGTGCGGTCAGTTCTGCAAGGTGCGCGATCAGCAAGTCCTGATCGGCCTTGGCCTGCTCAACCTCGCCGCGCGCCTCGGCCAGCTGCGCCTCCGCCTTGGCCCAGCTGGTCCAATGGCGCGCGAGACCGGTGAGGTCGGTGCCCGCGTACCGGTCCAGCAGCGCCCTGTGGCCGCGCGGATTTACTAGGCCGCGATCATCGTGCTGGCCGTGAAGCTCAACCAGCGACGCGCCAAGCGAACGCAGCAATCCGGCGCTGGTGGGTTGGTCGTTGATGAACGCCTTGGACCCGCCATCGGCTTTCACCTGCCGGCGAATGATGAGCGGCTCTCCCGGCTCAAGCTCGATGTCGGCGTCATCCAGAGCCTCGGCAATCGGAGCAGGCAGTGCCGCGAATTCGAAACTTGCGGTGACACTGGCTTTCGCCTCGCCAGCCCTGACCAGCGCCGTTTCCGCGCGGCCGCCCAGCACCAGGCCGAGCGCATCCAGCAGGATCGACTTGCCCGCGCCCGTCTCCCCCGTCAGCACACCCAGACCGCGCCCGAAATCAAGATCGAGCGCTTCGATAAGGACGATGTTGCGGATGGAAAGCCGGGTCAGCATTGCGCGCCAGCTTTAACCCAAGTGTTGAGGCGCGTCACGCTGCGGAAAGGGTAATCCCCACAATCGCAGGCACCAGATCGCAATCGGGCTTAGCCTACGGTGACGCCGCTCGCATTGTCATCGACGAGTTCGAAGGCTTTCTCATACCATTCGTCGCCCGGATAGTTCGCGCCCAGCACGGCGGCATACTTTACCGCTTCCTGCTTAAGCCCCAGCGCAAGGCTGCTTTCGACAAGGCGATAAAGCGCTTCTGGCGTGTGGCTGGTGGTTTCAAAGTTGTTGACCACGTTGCGGAATCGCAGCGCAGAGGCGAGCCATTGGCCCGACCGCTGGTAATGCCGCCCGATCTCCATCTCCTTGCCCGCAAGGTGATCATCCACCAGGTCCAGCTTGAGCCGGGCATCGGCGGCGTATTCGGTCTGCGGGAAACGGCGGTTCACCTCACGCAGGGCTGTTTTCGCCTGCTCGGTGATCTTCTGATCGCGGTTCACGTCGCTGATCTGTTCGTAATAGCTCAAGGCAATCAGGTAATACGCATACGGCGCATCCTTGTTACCCGGGTGGATCGAGAGGAACCGCTGCGCGTTCGCAATCGCCTTGTTATAATCGCGCGCCACGTAATAGCTGAACGCGCTCATCAGCTGCGCCCGGCGTGCCCATGGCGAGTACGGGTGCTGCCGCTCAACCTCATCGAACAAAGCGGCCGCGAACAGCGTATTGCCCTTGTCCAGCCGGCGCTGCGCCTCAGCATACAGCGTCTCCACATCCCGCGCGACATAGGCCACGTCCTCATCAGCGGAGCCGCCTGCACAGGCGGTGGTGGCGGCGATGGCCGCGCCCATCAGGGCGGTGCGGGTGAGCGATGTGCGAAGTGTGCGTTTCATGGACCGCCGTATAGCCAGCGCCAGCCTGAACGCCAAGTGAAGTTGCGCGCGTTTTCCTACTTCGCGTTTCTGTGGTTCAGAGCCCCTCCCCCAGCCAGCCACAAAAGACCCGCCATGACCCGCAGAGCCGATCCCCGCACCGCCCGCCTTCCCGCCGCCGCAGGCCAGATCCCCGAATTCTCCATCGTCCCGCGTAAAGGCAAACGGCACGACGGCTGGACGCCCCAGCGCCAGCGCGCCTTTATCGAGGCACTGGCCGACACCGGATCGGTCGCCGCCGCATGCAAAGCTGTCGATATGAGCCAGCCCGGCGCGTATTACCTGCGCCGCCAACCGGGCGCGGAAAGCTTTCGCGAGGCATGGTCCGCCGCGCTCGACCTGGGCGTCCAGCGGATTGAGGATGTGGCGATGGACCGCGCGCTCAATGGCGTGGACGAACCGCTCTATTCCTATGGCAAGCTGGTCGGCACGCGCAAAAGGTACAATGACCGGCTACTGATGTTTATGCTGCGCAACCGCGCACCCGAACGCTTTGCCGAAGGGCGCGCGAAAGGGCTGAACGCCGTCGGCAGGATGGAAGAGGAGCGCCTGCGCAAGAAATGGTTTGCTGAGTGGGAGGCAGAGCGCACCGCCGCCGCCCCCTCCTCTGAGGAAATCCGCGAGAAGCTGGACGCGAGGATCAACGGACTGCGCACCGAGATCGAGCAGCGCAAGAAACGCGAATGGGATGCCCTGTCCGAGGACACGCGCGAGGCATGGCAGCGCTTCGAGGCGCTAAAGGCCCGCGATATGGAAGGGATCAAGGCCGAGGAAGCGGAGCGGCGGAACTTGATCGAGGGGCCGAGGGAAACGGTGAACGCGGAGCCGCAGCCGAAGAAGGTGGTGAAGCCGAAGGTGCCTAAGACGATTCACAAGCTTACTGATGATGGTTTCGACAAGGGTTAAGGCAGTGCCGTATAAATCACACTTGATATTACTACGGCCCTGCCGTATATCGTAACCCACTATGCAGACAGTCATCGAAACCGAAAGCTATCTGCGTGCCGCTAAAGGCGCGAAGATGAGCGAGGAAGAGATGACATCCGCCGTCGACCTTGTCGCACTCGATCCTGAAATCGGTGACGTGATGCAAGGCACCGGCGGTGTCCGCAAAGTGCGCCTAGCCGGGCGCGGCAAAGGGAAATCCGGCGGCTATCGCGTCGTCTATTTCTACGGCGGCGGCGATATTCCTGTCTTTCTGCTGACCGTGTTCGGCAAAGGTGAAAAAGCCAATTTGACACAAGGCGAACGCAACGCGCTTCGCCAACTGACATCAACTTTGAAGGAGAGTCAGAGCGAACGGTAGGCGCAGGTCATTGAGGACCGCGTAACGAAGCGAAGGAGGCTTCAACGAGATGACAAAAGCATTCGACAAGATTGCAGGCGGGTTGGCCGATGCCTTGGCCTATGCCGAAGGAGATACAACCAAGGGCCGCGTTGCCGCCGGCCCCGACGTTAAGGCGATCCGCGCCAAGACGCGGCTTAGCCAAGTGAAATTTGCCGCGAAAATTCGCGTGCCTGTCGCGACGTTGCGCGATTGGGAGCAGCATCGACGTTCACCCGATGCACCTGCGCGGACACTATTGGGCATGGTGGACGCTGATCCGAAAGCGGCATTGGAGTTGATTGATCGGGCTGCGGGTTGATTGTTAGCTGAGTACGAGGCAGCTCAAGAACGGGGAGGATGGTATCGATGAGTTACATCACTTTTCTCTTACGAACCAGCTTTTCGTATCTCTTACGAACCAGCTTTTCGTACATGAACTTTTCAGAACCGGATTCAACGCCATTCGAGTTCTCCCCGAAAAACACTGGTCTGAAATTTAGACTTTCGAATGGAGAGCCCCGAAAGCAATTCCAGGAAACTCAACTTAGAACCACTTTTCGAGCCAAAGCTGACCTAGCAGACGTCGAGTTCGTGAGGGCACTTCGGAACAAGGCAGTCACACGACACCCTTGTTTACCGTTTGATTTGCCGTTTTCAATCAACGGAACTGAGATTATCGATAAGGATTGTAGGCTTGTTGCAAATGTCGGATTTCGTCGACGTTGGCTCCCAAAGTCCATCGACAATTTTTTAGAAGAATCCATCACTAAATTGCAATTAGAAACAGACCGTTTCTTAGGGCTTCTTAGGTGGGGGGAAGGTCTGACGGAAGTCCCAAGTCTCGACGAGTTATCTACCTGGATCGGTTGGCGGACACCAAGGACGCGGCTTTATCACTTGATTCCTCAAAAATTCGACCCGCAAACCGGCCTGAGTACGCCTTTCCTTCGTTCCAATACTGACTTAACCGCTCGTTTCAAATATTTCTGGGATAACCAAGTCGAGGAACCTCTAGGCCATGCGCTGTTACATCAAGCATCGCGCACCGTTGAACGCAATCCTCGCGCTGCGCTGCTGATGTGTGCATCTGCTTTAGAAACGGGCTTGAAATCACATATTTCATCGCAAGTTCCCGAGGCCGAATGGCTTGCTATCAACGTGCCTTCACCACCCATATATCGAATCGTCAAAGACTACCTACCGGAGCTTCACAGTCAGAATGAGGATATAAATTGGGGGACTTGGAAAAACCATGTCAAGGCAGTTCAGCAACTCTTCGAAGACCGCAATAGACTAGCTCACAAGGGAGCTTTCACAGAAGAAGTCCCGGTGCACGAGTATATAACGGTGTGCAGCGATATTCTTTATTTGTGTGATTTCCTTAGAGGAAAACATTGGGCTTGTAACCATATGTCCACCGATGTCGGTAGCCCACTAGGTAAAGAGCAGGACAAGAGAGTGCGCTTTACCGTCCAAGACCCATACGACATTGATCCTCGGAACATTCCCCCGGTTTGATACTTAGTTGAATTGGCGCCTGACAGCTGTTCAGCGCAAGTATCTTGGCTCCCCAATTTTGCTGCAAGTCTGCTTGGCCTTCACGGTCATAAATTCCGACCTACGCTTGGACATCTTTGAGGGCTGTGAGCCCTAAGGATAGAAAATCATCAAAACTAGATATATTTCAGTAACCCTTGTCACATACAGCTCGATTCTTTGGACGGGGGCATAGCAATGCTGAAACGATTACTTGCTGACAAAAGCGGGGCCACCGCGATTGAATACGGGCTGATCGCGGCGCTAATCTCGCTCGCGGCTATCATTGCGTTTCAGA